>DAIUCJ010000004.1:0-80219 GCA_036846225.1 Hylemonella sp. | reverse complement strand
TCTTGGCTGCCGCCTTCTTGGCGGGGGCCTTCTTCGCAGCGGCCTTCTTGGCCGGGGCTTTCTTGGCTGCCGCCTTCTTGGCGGGGGCCTTCTTCGCAGCGGCCTTCTTGGCCGGCGCTTTCTTTGCAGTTGCCATGGTTGAATGTCCTCTTCTAGAAGTTGATGGATCCACCGCCGCCCGCACAGGGCGTGCGACGGCACTACGGATGCTATCGGAGAAAAAATCCAACTCCAAGCGGAATGTGGCCGCTTTCCCTCGGCGATGTTGTTTTTTCAATGCGCCACGGCGGCCGTGCCGCTGCCAGACGGTACATTCACGCGCAAGCGGCAGTTCTCCTGCTGCGATTCCCGCCCGGGGCGGCAGCCCGTGCCCCCTGCGCTGACCACGAAAGCATCGGTATGACCTCGGCCCCAGTCCCTTCCTTTTCCACCTGTGACCTCTGCGATGCCCACCGGCACGACGCCACGGCCGACCTGCGCGTGCTGTCGCCGCTGCTGCGCAGCTTTGGCGGGGTGCCGGCCTTCGGTGGGCCGGTGGTTACCGTCAAGTGCTACGAAGACAACTCGCTGGTCAAGGCAGCGGTCGAAAGCCCGGGGCAGGCCCGGGTGCTGGTCGTCGACGGGGGTGGCTCGCTGCGGCGCGCCCTGCTGGGCGGCAATCTGGGCGCGGCGGCGGCGCGCAATGGCTGGGCCGGCGTGGTGATCGACGGTTGCGTGCGCGACGTCGCCGAGCTGGCTGCCCATGCCGTCGGCATCCGCGCGCTGGGCAGCGTGCCCCTGCCCACCGACCGGCAAGGCCAGGGCGTGCGCGATCTGTCGGTGCAGATCCAGGGCGTCTGGGTACGGCCAGGCGACTGGCTGTACGCGGATGCCGATGGCATCGTTGTGGCGGCGCGTCGCCTGGCCTGAGGGCGGGCACCGTCTGTACCCAAGGCCTGGGGGCGTTGCAGCCGGATCCGATCAGCGAGGCAGGGGCAATGTCCGAGCCGGCCGGGATCGAGCGTCACGTCTTCGTCTATGGCACGCTGCGCCGTGGCGAGTGCAACGACATCACCCGGCTGCGTCCGGCGCCGCGCTGGCTGGGGTGGGCGCGGGTGCGCGGCACGCTGTACGACCTGGGTGCCTATCCGGGGATGCTGCTGGGCGGCGACGGCTGGGTCCAGGGCGAGGTGTATGCCATCGAGCCGGAACTGGAACACCAACTCGACTGCATCGAGGAGGTCGCGCCCGTGCCCAGCGGCGAATACCACCGGCGCGAAGTGGTAGTGGAACTGGAACTGCAAGGGCGCCGGTTGAGTTGCTTGGTCTACGAAATCGATCCCCAGCGCGTGCGTGATGCGCCGCGCATTCCCGGCGGCGACTGGCGTCGGCGCTGAATGCCCGTTCGGGCTTTCCTGCGGGCTTTATGCGCGTCGGGGTTCCGGGCGGTCGGTCACGCCGCTGCTGGCGACAAGCGGTCGCGTCGCGCGGGATTTCATGCTCGCCAATCCTGTTTCTCTATGCGAAAAGACAAGCTGACGCGGCGCAGCATATTTTCTCGATATGAGATATTCATTTCCATATTGAGGAAAGATGTGTGTAACTTGTTGATTTTCAATGAAATAAAATTTGTCTTGTATAAGACACAAGAGCTTTTCGAACTCTTATAGAAGACTTAAAGTACAGCCATCGGATCGCACAATGTTCTTCGTGCTGCGGTCCGTCAGGTTCTCTTCATCACGCAAAGGAGTTCGACATGCCGCAAACCCTGACCGAGCAGCTCAGCCGTGAGCAACAGATTGCCGCCCTGGAAAAGGACTGGGCCACCAACCCGCGCTGGAAAGGCATCGAGCGTGGCTACACCGCGGCCGACGTGGTGCGCCTGCGCGGCTCCTTCCCGATCGAGTACACGATCGCCCGCCGCACGGCCGAGAAGCTGTGGGACCTGCTGCATACCGAGCCCTATGTGAACTGTCTGGGGGCACTGACCGGTGGCCAGGCCATGCAGCAGGTCAAGGCCGGCGTCAAGGCCATTTACCTGTCGGGCTGGCAGGTCGCTGCCGACAACAACACCTACACCTCGATGTACCCGGACCAGTCGCTGTATCCGGTCGATTCGGTGCCGCGCGTGGTGCAGAGCATCAACAACACCTTCCGCCGTGCCGACGAGATTCAGCATGCCCGTGGCATCAACCCTGGTGACAAGGACTACATCGACTACTTTGCGCCCATCGTGGCCGATGCCGAGGCCGGCTTTGGCGGCGTGCTCAACGCCTTCGAGCTGATGAAGGCCATGATCCATGCTGGGGCCGCCGGCGTGCACTGGGAAGACCAGTTGGCTTCGGTCAAGAAGTGCGGCCACATGGGCGGCAAGGTGCTGCTGCCAACTCGCGAGTCCTGCCAGCGGCTGATCGCCGCGCGCCTGGCAGCTGACGTGCTGGGCGTGCCCACGCTGGTGATCGCCCGCACCGATGCCGAGGCGGCCGACCTGGTGACCTCCGACTACGACGAGACGGACAAGCCCTTCCTGACCGGCGAGCGCACCGTCGAGGGCTTCTACAAAACCCGCAAGGGGCTGGAGCAGGCCGTGGCGCGCGCCAATGCCTACGCTCGCTACGCCGACCTGGTCTGGTGCGAGACCGGCACGCCGGATCTGGAGTTCGCCAAGAAATTCGCCGAGGCCGTGCACAAGGTGCACCCGGGCAAGATGCTGGCCTACAACTGCTCGCCCTCGTTCAACTGGAAGAAGAACCTGGACGACGCCACCATCGCCAAGTTCCAGCGCGAGCTGGGCGCCATGGGCTACAAGTACCAGTTCATCACGCTGGCGGGCATCCACAGCATGTGGTTCAACATGTTCGATCTGGCGCAGGACTACGTGCAGCGTGGCATGACGGCCTACGTCGAGCGCGTGCAGGAGCCCGAGTTCGCGGCCCGCGCCCGGGGCTACACCTTCGTGTCGCACCAGCAGGAGGTGGGCACTGGCTACTTCGACGACGTGACCACGGTGATCCAGGGCGGCAAGTCCAGCGTCACGGCGCTGACCGGCTCCACCGAGGAGGAGCAGTTCCACTGATGCGGGCCTGATCGTCGCACCTGAACCGGCGCTGGCGGCGCCACTGCAGACGCAATCGGCGTCGCGGTGGCGCCGTCCTGCATTGGAGGGTCCGTTTGATCATATTTGCGAATCAAGTCATTCATGAAAATTTATAAAAATCAATTTTCTTGTCTGACTTTATTTTTTAATTTTTCTTATTTGTTGCTCTGCTTATATTGCGGTCTGCGCCCTCTGGATCAGGCCCACTGAAAGGCGGCAAGCGCCAGAGCCACGGTTTCAAAACTACGGAGATCCGAAAGGAATCGATCAACATGTCCAAGAAGTTCAACATCCTGATCCTCGGGGCTTCTTATGGGTCCCTGCTGGCGACCAAGCTGCTGATGGGCGGTCATGCGGTCACGCTGGTGTGCCGGCGCGAAACCGCGGAGCTGATCAACGCCGAGGGCACCCGCGTGCGCATGCCCATCAAGGGGCGCGAGGGTCTGCTGGAAATCGACTCGCGCAGCCTGCCGGGGCGGCTGGATGCCGTCTCGCCCAGCGGGGCGCGGCCCGAGCGCTATGACCTGGTCGTGCTGGCCATGCAGGAGCCGCAGTACAGCTCGCCCGGCATGCGCGAAGTGATGGAAGCCACGGCCCGGGCCCAGGTGCCGTGCATGTCCATCATGAACATGCCCCCGCTGCCCTATCTGGCGCGCATTCCGGGGCTCGATGTCAGCGGCCTGCGGCCGTGCTTTCACGACGCCAGTGTCTGGGAGCATTTTCAGCCCGGTTTGATGACGCTGTGCAGCCCGGATCCGCAGGCTTTCCGCCCGCCGGAGGAAAAGCCCAACGTGCTGCAGGTCGGGCTGCCGACCAACTTCAAGGTGGCGGCATTCGAGAACCCCGCGCACACCGCGATGCTGCAGCAGCTGGAGGCGGACATTGCCGCCGCGCGGCTGCCGGTCGATGGCGAGCTGCTGGACATTCCGGTCAAGCTCAAGGTGCACGACTCCATCTTCGTGCCGCTGGCCAAATGGGCCATGCTGCTGACCGGCAACTACCGCTGCATCGGCGCCGATGGCATGCGCTCCATCAAGGAGGCCGTGCACGGCGATCTGGAGCAGTCGCGCCAGATTTACCAGTGGGTGGTCGATCTGTGCGTGCGCCTGGGTGCTTCGCCCGAGGACATGGTGCCGTTCGACAAATACGCGGCGGCCGGGCAGGGGCTGCTCAAGCCTTCGTCGGCCGCGCGGGCGCTGGCGGCCGGTGCCACCGACATCGAACGCATCGATCTGCTGGTCAAGCTGGTGGCCGAGCAGCAGGGGCTGAGCAATGAGTCGGTCAACGAAACCGTCAAGCTCGTCAACAGCTGGCTGGATCGCAACCGCAAGGCCGCTGCCGCAAAAAAGGCGGCTGAGGCGGTGGTGGCCTGATCGCGGCGGGTCGAACACCACAGGGCGTCCGGGGTCTGTAGGCCCCGGGCGCTTTTTTCATGGCCCGGCCGGTTAGAATGCATCGCACGACACAGCCCGTCCACAACCGGCAAGAGCGAGAAAGGCATCCTGGTTATGACACCGCGAACGACCGCTGCGGCCAAGGAGACGCTTGCTCAGGGCTAGTTCCGCGCGCCCTTGGGGCAACAGGTTTGGTAGGGAGCAAGGCGCGGCGCAGACCGCGCCTTGTTCGTTTCCGGGAACACAGACAAGATGGTTCAGATCACGCTACCCGATGGTTCGCAACGTCAATTCCCCGGCCCGGTGACGATGGCCGAAGTGGCCGCCTCCATCGGCCCGGGCCTGGCCAAGGCGGCGCTGGGCGGCAAGGTCGATGGCCGGCTGGTGGACCTGAGCTTCCGCATCGAGCGGGATGCGGCGGTGGCCATCGTGACGCCCAAGGATCCCGAAGGGCTGGAGATGATCCGTCACTCCACCGCCCATCTGCTGGCCTACGCCGTCAAGGAGCTGTTCCCGGAGGCCCAGGTCACGATCGGTCCGGTCATCGAGCACGGCTTCTATTACGACTTCTCTTACAAGCGTCCGTTCACGCCCGAAGACCTGGCCCTGATCGAGAAGAAGATGACCGAGCTCGCCGCCAAGGACGAGCCGGTGGTGCGCCGTGTGTTGCCGCGTGATGAGGCGGTGTCCTATTTCAAGGGCATGGGCGAGCATTACAAGGCCGAGATCATCGCGAGCATTCCCGAGGGCGAGGAGGTCAGTCTGTATCGCGAGGGCGGTTTCGAAGACCTGTGCCGCGGCCCGCACGTGCCCAGCACCGGCAAGCTCAAGCACTTCAAGCTGATGAAGGTGGCCGGCGCTTACTGGCGCGGCGACCACCGCAACGAGATGCTGCAGCGCATCTACGGCACCGCCTGGGCCACCAAGGAGGAACTGCAGCAGTACCTGACGCTGCTGGAAGAGGCCGAAAAACGCGACCACCGCCGCCTGGGGCGCGAACTCGACCTGTTCCATCTGGACGAGCACTCCCCCGGCACCGTGTTCTGGCACCCGAAGGGCTGGACGGTGTGGCAGCAGGTGGAGCAGTACATGCGCCGGGTCTATCGCGACAACGGCTACCAGGAGGTCAAGGGTCCGCAGATCCTGGACAAGGCGCTGTGGGAGAAGACCGGCCACTGGGACAAGTACCGCGAAAACATGTTCGTGACCGAGAGCGAAAAGCGCGACTACGCGCTCAAGCCGATGAACTGCCCGGGTCACATCCTGATCTACAAGCAGGGCGTCAAGAGCTATCGCGACCTGCCGCTGCGCTACGGCGAGTTCGGTCAGTGCCACCGCAACGAGCCCACCGGTGGCCTGCACGGCATCATGCGCGTGCGCGGCTTCACCCAGGACGACGGCCACATTTTCTGCACCGAGGACCAGATCCTGCAGGAATGCGTCGATTTCACCGCCCTGTTGCAGAAGGTCTACAAGGATTTCGGCTTCACCGACATCATCTACAAGGTCGCCACCCGGCCGGAAAAGCGCATCGGCTCGGACGCGCTGTGGGACAAGGCCGAGGCCGCGCTGATGGAAAGCCTCAAGGCCGCCGGCTGCCACTACGACATCGCGGCCGGCGATGGCGCCTTCTACGGCCCCAAGATCGAGTACACGCTCAAGGACGCGATCGGCCGCCACTGGCAGTGCGGCACCATCCAGGTGGATTTCTCCATGCCCGAGCGGCTCGACGCCGAGTATGTGGGCGAAGACGGCAACCGCCACCGCCCGGTCATGCTGCACCGGGCCATTCTGGGCAGCCTGGAGCGCTTCATCGGCATCCTGATCGAGGAGCATGCCGGCGCCCTGCCCACCTGGCTGGCGCCGGTGCAGGTGGCGGTGCTCAACATCACCGACGCGCAGGCGGATTACTGCCGCGCAATCGCCCAGAAACTGCAGAAATCGTTGCCAAATCAAGAACTTAGGGTGATAACCGACCTGCGCAACGAGAAAATTACGTATAAAATACGCGAGCACTCGATGCAGAAGCTGCCTTACATCCTGGTCGTCGGCGACAAGGAAAAGGCAGCCGGTACCGTCGCAGTGCGCGCCCGGGGCAACAAAGACCTCGGTGTGATGGCCGTCGAAGCGTTCATCGAACACATCGCGGCGGACATCGCTCACAAGCACGTCGAGCGCCCCTCGCAGGGGCAGTGAGGCTGGCTGCTGGCGCGCGCTGGGCGGAGAGCGCCGCCGCAGGCGGCTCATTTTTTGAGGAACAGCACCATCGCTACTGAATTTCGTGACCGCCGCCAGCGCGAAGAGCGCAAGCATCGCCTCAACCGCGAGATCACGGCCCCCGAGGTCCGGGTGTCGGGTCCCGACAACGAACCGATGGGGGTGATGAGCCTGGCCGAAGCCCTGCGGCTCGCTGGCGAGATGGATGTGGATCTGGTCGAAATCGCCCCCACGGCCAGCCCCCCGGTCTGTCGCCTGGTGGACTATGGCAAGTTCAAGTACCAGGAGCAGAAGAAGGCGGCGGAAGCGAAGGCCAAGCAGAAGGTGATCGAGGTCAAGGAGATCAAGCTGCGGCCCGGTACCGACGACGGCGATTACAACATCAAGCTGCGCAACATCCGGCGCTTTCTGGAAGAAGGCGACAAGTGCAAGATCACCCTGCGTTTCCGCGGGCGCGAGATCACGCACCAGGAGCTGGGCATGGCGATGCTGGACCGCATGCGTGCCGATCTGGGGGACTCCATCGTGGTCGAGCAGTACCCCAAGCTGGAGGGGCGGCAGATGGTGATGATGATCGCCCCGGGCAAAAAGAAGGGCGGCGGCACGTCCGCCGCCAAGCCGGCCGCCGAGCCGGCGCAGGGGAGCTGAGGTTTTTCTGCCGGACGGCTGTCCGGCAGGATCGGGCAGGGTGGCTGCGGCCGCCTTGCCGCGCAGTGGGTGGGTTCTTCCCGCCCGCTGCCGGATGAAGACTGCCACAGCCTTCATCCGTTGCGGCGGAGCGATCCGCCGCCCATAAGTGGCTCGGGGCCATCAAGTTTGCAGCAGGTGCTGCGACGCCTCGCGAGCACAAAGTACAGGAGCATTGCAATGCCCAAGATGAAGACCAAGAGCGCGGCCAAGAAGCGCTTCCGCGTCCGTCCCGGTGGTACCGTCAAGCGCGGCCAGGCTTTCAAGCGTCACATCCTGACGAAGAAGACCACCAAGAACAAACGCCAGCTGCGGGGTGCGGTGAATGTGCATCCGACCAATATGGGTCACATGGCACAGATGCTGCCCGGCCAGGGTATTTGATCAACGACGTACGGAAGGAGTAACACATGCCTCGCGTCAAACGTGGTGTCACGGCCCGCGCCCGCCACAAGAAAGTTCTCGCCCTGGCCAAGGGCTTCCGCGGCCGCCGCGGCAATGTCTTCCGCGTCGCCAAACAGGCGGTGATGAAGGCCGGGCAATATGCCTACCGTGACCGTCGCGCCAAGAAGCGCGTATTCCGCCAGCTGTGGATCGCCCGCATCAACGCGGCGGCCCGCCAGTGCGGCCTGACCTACAGCCAGTTCACCAACGGGCTGAAGAAGGCCCAGATCGGTATCGACCGCAAGGTGCTGGCCGACATCGCCGTCAACGACATGGCGGCGTTTGCCGGTATCGTGGAGCAGGTCAAGGCCAAGCTGGCTGCGTGATCGTCACGCCGGGGCGTCCATTGCGGGCTGCCCCGAGTCGCAAGACCGCAAGGGCCAAGGCTTGCTGCAAGCTTTGGCCCTTTCGTTTGGCGCAAGCGTGATCGGCAGAGTGCAGCGTGCCTGCCCTGTGCCCATCATTTTTGCAATGCGCGGATCCGTGGACATGAACGAGTTGGATGCCATCGTCGAAAGCGCCCGGGCGGACTTTGCCCGCGCCGGCACGCCGGCCGAGCTGGAGAACGCCAAGGCGCGTTATCTGGGCAAGGCGGGGCGTATCACCGAGCTGATGAAGGGACTGGGCCAGCTGCCGGTGGAGGAAAAGAAAACCCGCGGCGCGGCCATCAACGAAGCCAAGCAGGCCATCGAGGCCGCGCTGGGCGCGCGCCGTCAGGCTTTGCTCGATGCGGAGCTGCGCCAGCAGCTGCAGGCCGAGGCGCTCGATGTGACCCTGCCCGGACGCGCGCGCGGCCTGGGCGGCCTGCATCCGGTGAGCCTGACGATGGAGCGCATCGAGGCCATCTTTGCCTCGATGGGCTTCGAGGTGGCCCAGGGGCCGGAGATCGAGGCCGACTGGTACAACTTCACCGCGCTCAACACACCGGAGGATCACCCGGCGCGCTCGATGCACGACACCTTCTACGTCGAAGGCGGCTCGGCCCGCGCGCCCAATCTGCTGCGCACCCATACCAGCCCGGTGCAGGTGCGGCATGCGCTGCAGCACGTGCAAGCCCATCGGGCGGCACTGGAGCGCGGCGAGCCGATGCCGGAGATCCGCGTCATCGCCCCGGGCCGCACCTACCGCGTTGACAGCGACGCGACCCATTCGCCGATGTTCCATCAGTGCGAGGGGCTGTGGATCGGGGAGAACGTCAGCTTCAAGGACCTGAAGTACGTCTTCACCGAGTTCTGCCGCACCTTCTTCGAGCGCGAGGATCTGGTGCTGCGCTTTCGCCCGAGCTTCTTTCCCTTCACCGAGCCCAGCGCCGAGATCGACATCCAGTTCCAGCAGGGGCCGCTGGCCGGCCGCTGGCTGGAGGTAGCCGGCTCTGGCCAGGTTCACCCGAACGTGGTGCGCCACATGGGGCTGGACCCGGAGCAGTACATCGGCTTTGCTTTCGGCATGGGGTTGGATCGCTTCACGATGCTGCGCTACGGCGTCAACGATCTGCGCCAGTTTTTCGACGGCGATCTGCGTTTTCTGAGTCAGTTCAGATGAGCCGGCCGGCGGCCGCACGCCCGGCTGCCAGCCCGTGGCTCTCGCTGCTTTCTGCTCTTTAGGTCCCGCCTCTCACGCCCACGCCCCACACGGAACTTCACCCATGCAATTTCCCGAATCCTGGCTGCGCGAATTCTGCAACCCGCCGCTGTCCACCCAGCAACTGGCCGATGTGCTGACCATGGCCGGACTGGAGGTGGAGGAGCTGCGCCCGGTGGCGCCCCCGTTTACCCAGGTCGTCGTCGGTGAAATCAGGCAGGCCGAGCCGCATCCGAATGCCGACCGCCTTCGGGTGTGTCAGGTCGACGTCGGTCAGGGCACATGGCTGAACATCGTCTGCGGTGCGCCCAACGCTCGCGCGGGGATCAAGGTTGCCTGCGCGCTGGTCGGCGCCGAGTTGCCGCCCGGCGAGGACGGCAAACCCGTGCGCATCAGGCTGGGCAAGCTGCGCGGCGTGGAAAGCCAGGGCATGCTGTGCTCGGCGCGCGAGCTACAGCTCTCCGACGACCACGGCGGGCTGCTGGAGCTGCCCCCGGACGCGCCGCTCGGGCAGGACATCCGCCAGTACCTGCAGCTGGACGACATGCTGTTCACGCTCAAGCTCACGCCCAATCTGGCGCACTGTCTCTCGGTCTATGGGGTGGCGCGCGAGGTTGCCGCGCTGACCGGTGCGCCCCTGCACACCCCGGCCATCGAGGCGGTCGCAGCCGGCATTGCCGACACCCTGCCGGTGGCGGTGCAGGCGCCCGATTTGTGCGGCCGCTTTTCCGGCCGTATCGTGCGCCATGTCAACCCACGGGCCCGTACCCCGCAGTGGATGGTGGAGCGGCTGGCGCGCTGCGGCCAGCGCAGCGTCAACGCCCTGGTGGACATCTCCAACTACGTGATGTTCGAGTACGGCCGGCCCAGCCACATTTTCGATCTGGACAAGATCCACGGCGGCCTGCAGGTGCGCTGGGGGCGGGCGGGCGAGCAGCTCAAGCTGCTCAACGGCCAGACCGTCGAGGTCGATGGCGAAGTCGGCGTCATTGCCGATGACCGCCAGGTCGAATCGCTGGCCGGCATCATGGGCGGGGATGCCACCGCCGTGTCCGACGACACCCGCAACATCTATGTCGAAGCCGCCTTCTGGTGGCCCCGGGCCGTTGCCGGGCGCTCGCGCCGCTACAACTTTGCCACCGATGCGGGCCACCGCTTCGAGCGGGGGGTCGATCCGGCGCTGACCGTGGCGCACATCGAGCGCATCACCCGCCTCATCGTCGAGATCTGTGGCACGCCCGAGACCGTTTGCGGACCGATCGACGACCAGCAGGTCAACATGCCCGTCAGCAAGCCCGTGACGCTGCGCGTGGCGCGGGCGGCCAAGGTCATCGGCATGCCGCTGTCGCAGACCCAGTGCGCCGATGCGCTGCAGCGGCTGGGCCTGCCGCTGGTGCAGGGCGAGGGCACGCTGACCGTGACGCCACCGTCGTACCGCTTCGACCTGCAGATCGAGGAAGACCTGATCGAGGAAGTGGCGCGGCTGATCGGCTACGACCGCCTGCCGCACACCCCGCCGCTGGCGCCGGTGGTGCCGCGCAGCCGCCCCGAGACGCAGCGCAGCCCGCATGCGGTGCGCCGGCTGCTGGCTGCGCTGGGCTACCAGGAAACGATCAACTACAGCTTCGTGGACGAACGCTGGGAGCGTGAGCTCGCCGGCAACGCCAATCCCATCAAGCTGCTCAACCCCATCGCCAGCCAGATGGGGGTGATGCGCTCCACGCTGCTGGGCTCGCTGCTGCAGGTGCTCAAGTACAACCAGGA
The DNA here is from genome assembly GCA_036846225.1 of Hylemonella sp. Lineage (GTDB taxonomy): Bacteria > Pseudomonadota > Gammaproteobacteria > Burkholderiales > Burkholderiaceae_C > Hylemonella. The sequence continues at coordinate 69,056 of DAIUCJ010000004.1, read as the reverse complement.
CCGCCGGACCCACCGCGTGCGCGTGTTCGAGTTGGGGCGCGTGTTCCTGCGCGACCCACAGGTGCCCGACAGCGTCCAGTCGGTGGCCGGCTATGCCCAGCCCATGCGCGTGGCAGGGCTGGCCGCCGGGCCGGTGGATGCCCTGCAATGGGCCACGAGGGAGCGTCCGGTGGATTTCTACGACGTCAAGGGCGACGTGCAGACCCTGCTGGCGCCGCGGCAGCCGGTGTTTGAGCCGGCCGAGCACCCCGCGTTGCATCCCGGACGCTGCGCCCGCGTGCTGCTGGGTGGGCGGGCCATCGGTTTCGTCGGTGAGCTGCACCCGCGCTGGCGCCAGGCCTATGAGCTGGCGGGCGCGCCGGTGCTGTTCGAGCTGGAGCTCGATGCCGTGCTGGCACGCGAGCTGCCCCGCGCGCAGACGATGAGCAAATTCCAGCCGGTCGAGCGCGACCTGGCCGTCATCGTGGCCGAAGGCGTGAGCCACGCCGCGCTGATGCAGGCGGTCTGGGCGGCGCCCCATCAGGGCCTGCTGCGCGATGCGGTATTGTTCGACGTCTACCGCCCGCGGCCCGGCCAGCCGGCTGCGGGGCTGGCTGACAGTGAGAAGAGCCTGGCCGTGCGGCTGACGCTGCACAGCGAGGCGGCCACCCTGACCGACGAGCAGATCGACGCGGTGGTGCAGGCCGTGCTGCGCAGCCTCGAGCGGGAACTGGGCGCGCGGCTGCGCGGCTGAGTCGTCGCACTCAGGAAGGCGTGAAGCACAGGAAGGAAGGCGATATGGACATGGAAATCACGGTGGAGAGCCTGGAGACGCCGGCGCTGACCAAGGCTGCGCTGGCCGAACTGCTGTTCGAGCAGATCGGCTTGAACAAGCGCGAATCCAAGGACATGATCGACGCCTTTTTCGATCTGATCGCCCAGAGCCTGGTCAACGGCGAGGACGTCAAGATCTCCGGTTTCGGCAACTTCCAGATCCGCACCAAGGCCCCGCGCCCGGGACGCAACCCACGCACCGGCGAGGCCATACCCATCCAGGCGCGGCGGGTCGTCACCTTCCATGCCAGCCACAAGCTCAAGGAGCAGATCCAGCAGCAGGCCGGCGCGTCCACGGCGACTCCCTCCGCGCCCCTCTGATGCGGCGGCTGGGCCCGGGGCCGGCCCGCGGCGCGGCGGCCGACCGCCGGCTCTTGGCTGGCAGGGCGAGGCCTCTTTGCAGCCCCGCTGACTTAGAGTAACCTTGCAGCTTTCCCCTGTATCGCATTGATTTCTATGGAGAAAGCGCTTCCGCCCATTCCGGCCAAACGCTACTTCACCATCGGTGAGGTCGGCGAGCTGTGCGGCGTGAAGCCGCACGTGCTACGGTATTGGGAGCAGGAATTCACGCAGCTGCGGCCGATGAAGCGCCGTGGCAACCGACGCTACTACCAGCACCACGAGGTGCTGATGATCCGCCGCATCCGCGATCTGCTCTACGAACAGGGTTTCACGATCAGCGGCGCACGCAACAAGATCCAGGAAATCATGGCCGCCGAGCGCGAGAAAAAGCGTGCCGGCGAAGTCATGCTCGATGGCGTCGAAGTGCTGGAAATGAACACGCCGTCCGATCTGGAGGACTTCAGCGAGAGCCAGTTGCTGGCCGAGGAGGATGACCCGGCCGTGCAGGACAAGCTGCATCTGATCCGGCGCGAGCTGGCCGAAATCCGTGACCTGCTGACTGGCAGCGTCTGAGACCGGCAGCGTGCCGGCCGGCTCGGCTATAATCTCAGGCTCGATCGGTGTGTGGCGCAGCCTGGTAGCGCACTTGCATGGGGTGCAAGGGGTCGAAGGTTCGAATCCTTTCACACCGACCAAACCGACACCGCGCCGCCGCAGTTTCCTGCGGTGGCGTTTTTTTCGGGCGGTGCCGCTGTGCGGCGCTGGTCGCCAGCAGGTCTTGTGGGCTCCTTCTATCTTCAAGCCTCAGTCCTGCAGCGGCCCTTCGGCCCAGTGGGCGGTGGCGAAGTCGTAGCGCAGCGGCCCTTGCAGCTCATGGTCAGGGCGCAGGCAGGCCCAGAGGTGGCGCAGCGCCGCTTCCAGGTTGCCGAGGCGGCGGGCCGTTTCGGCCAGTTGCTCGATGTCGGCGAGTACGCGCTCGCCATTGTTTTCCACGTACATCACCAGCCGGCGCCGGGCCTTGGCCAGCGCCATGTAGAACTCCAGATCGGCGCCTTCGATGGTGTTGGCGTGGTAAGCCTCATAGACCGCGAATTTCTCGCGCAGGCTGAGCTTGAACTTGTCCTGCGGGTCCAGGCTGTCCACCTCATGAACGGCCATGGCCCGCCCCACTTCGGCCGGGTCATAGGTCTGCATCGGAGATCTCCTCGTTGTGGGCTGCGAGATGGGGGTAAACGGTGCGGTTTCAAGAGCGGCCTTGCCGGAGGCCGGCGCGCCGCATAATCGGACCCCATGTCCGCTCCCAAAGTGCTGTACGGCTTTCACGCCGTGGGCGTGCGCCTGAAGACGGCGCCCCAGTCCATCCTCGAGATTTATTTCGACGCCAGCCGGCGCGACGCCCGCATGCGCCAGTTTCTGGACAAGGCGCGCGAGGCGGGGGTGCGCCTCATCGAAGCCGATGGGCTGCGCCTGTCCCGGCTGGCCGGCAGCCACGGCCACCAGGGGGTGTGCGCCCGCGTCGAGCCGATGGCCCAGGCCCGTACGCTGGACGATCTGCTCGACGGCCTGCAGGAGCCGGCCCTGCTGCTGGTGCTCGACGGTGTGACCGATCCGCACAACCTGGGGGCCTGCCTGCGCGTGGCCGACGGCGCCGGGGCGCATGCGGTCATCGCGCCGAAAGACCATGCCGTGGGTCTTAACGCCACCGTTGCCAAGGTGGCCAGTGGGGCGGCCGAGACGGTGCCCTATTTCATGGTGACGAATCTGGCGCGCACGCTCACCGAGCTGAAGGAGGAGCGCCACATCTGGTGCATCGGCACCAGCGGGGATGCGCCCAAGGTGCTGTACGAAGCCGATCTGAAAAGCCCGGTGGCGCTGGTGCTGGGGGCCGAAGGCTCGGGGCTGCGCCAGCTGACCCGCAAGACCTGCGACGAGTTGGTACGCATCCCGATGAAAGGAGCGGTGGAAAGCCTCAACGTCTCGGTGGCCAGCGGGGTGTGCTTGTACGAAGCCTTGCGCCAGCGCGGCGGCTGACAGCAGGACGAAGCGGGACGGGCAGGCTGATTGTGCCGGGCCAGGCGCTCAGTGTAGGGCCAGCTCGACGGTTTTCAGGCCTACCCAGGTCAGCAGCAGCGAGCCGAACAGATGCAGCGCCCCTGTGCCCAGCGCCAGGGCGTACCGGGCCTGCTGCAGCATGGCCACGATCTCGGCCGAGAAGCTGGAGAAAGTGGTCAGCGCGCCCAGCAGACCGGTGATCAGGGCCAGCCGCCAGACCGGATCGAAATGCGGGTTGGCCTGGAACACCGCCACGGCCACACCCACCAGGTAGCCCCCGATCAGGTTGGCCGCCAGCGTGCCCCAGGGCAGCAGCGAGCCGGGCGTCGTCAGCCACAGGCCGAGGCGCCAGCGCAGCAGTGCGCCCACGCAGGCGCCGGCACAGATGGCGAACACGGAAACCATGGGCGCTAGTGTAGCGGGCCGCTGTGACTGGCCAATCAAAGACGCATCTGCCGCGGCAGCCAGGTGACCAGCTCCGGGAAGAACCAGATCAGCAGCACGGCCAGCAGCATCAGCCCGAACATCGGCAGCGCGGCCCGGGCGATCCAGGGCAGCTGCCGCCCCGTCATGCCCTGCAGCACGAAGAGGTTGAAGCCCACCGGCGGCGTGATCTGGGCCATCTCCACCACCAGGACCACGAAAATGCCGAACCACAGCGGATCGATGCCGGCCTGCTGCACCGTGGGCATGAGCACGCCCATCGTCAGCACGACGATGGAGATGCCATCCAGAAAGCAGCCCAGCACGATGAAAAAGGCCGTCAGCGCCGCCACCAGCCCCAGCGGGGGCAACTGCAGCGAGGCGATCCATTCGGCCAGATGCCGGGGCAGGCCGATGTAGCCCATGGCCAGCGTGAGAAAGGCCGCGCCGGCCAGGATCAGCGCGATCATGCAATAGAGACGGGTCGCGCCCAGCAGCGCTTCCCAGAACGTGTGCCAGTTCAGCGCGCCCTGCAGCGCCGACAGCACCAGCGCGCCCACCACGCCCAGCGCGGCCGCTTCGGTGGCAGTGGCGATGCCGCCGTAGATCGAGCCCAGCACGGCGGCGATCAGCAGCAGCACCGGAAGGAGGCTGCGCGAGGCTTGCAGCTTCTGCCACAGCGCCACCGGCGGATCACGCGGCGGGATCCGCTGCGGATGGCGCAGCGCCCACCACACCAGATAGCCCGAAAACAGCAGGGCCAGCAGCAGGCCCGGCACGATCCCGGCGATGAAGAGCTGCGCGATCGAGACGTCGGCCGCAACGCCATAGACGATCATGATGATCGAGGGCGGAATCAGCAGCCCTAGCGTGCCCGCGCCGGCCAGCGAGCCGATGGCGATGTCGTCGGGGTAGCCGCGGCGCTGGAGTTCGGGCAGCGTCATCTTGCCGATGGTGGCGCAGGTGGCCGCGCTGGAGCCGGAGACGGCGGCAAAGATGGCGCAGCCGGCCACGTTGGTGTGCAGCAGCCGCCCAGGCAGGGCCTGCAGCCATGGCGCGAGTCCACGGAACATGTCCTCGCTCAACCGGGTGCGAAAGAGGATTTCGCCCATCCAGATGAAAAGCGGCAGGGCCGTCAGCGTCCAGCCCGAGGCCGCGCCCCAGATGGTCACGGCCATCGCGTCGCCGGCCGGGCGGGCCGAGAAGATCTGCACCGCGATCCAGGCCACGCCGCTGAGCGCCAGACCGATCCACACCCCGCTGGCCAGGATGAGAAACAGCGCGCCGATCAGCAGCGCGGTGATCAGGATCTCATTCATTGCGCAGCGCCTCGCCGTCGGCCGCCGGGGTGGGCCGGTTGCGCAGCTCCAGCACCAGCTCGTCTAGCAGCGCCAGCGCGAACAGCGCCGTGCCCAGCGCCATCGCCAGCTGCGGAATCCACAGTGGCGTGGCGTCGTTGCCGGTCGATATGTCGTTGAAGGCGTGCGATTGCCAGGCCAGCCGTGCGCTGTACCAGGCCAGCAGCAGCCCCAGCGCGCTGCCCAGCGCCAGGCTGATGCGCTGCAGCGCACGGCGCGCGCGCGGGCCCAGGCGCGTCAGCAGCAGCGTGACGCGGATGTGCTCGCCGCGCTTGAGCGTGTGCGCCAGCGCCAGAAAGCCGGCCGCGGCGGTGAGATAGCCGGCATAGGCATCGGTGCCACGCACGTGAAAGCCCCACTGCCGCCCCAGGATGGACAGCAGCACCATGGCCAGCAGGCCCAGCAGGCACAGCGCCGCCAGCACGGCCGCGCCGTCGTACAGGGCATCGAGCAGGCGCCGCATGCGCGGGCGGCTGTCAGCGGCGGTAGGCGCTCAGCAGCGCCTGTCCGTCGGCGCCCGCCTTCTCCAGCCACTCCTTGAGCATGGTTTCGCCGATCTTGTGCAGCTCGGCCTTGAGCGCGGGCGAGGGCGTGACGACCTGCATGCCGTTGGCCTTGAGCTTGGCCAGGGTTTCGTCATTGACCCGCTGGCTGGCTGCCAGGCCGCGCGCCTCGGCCGCCGCAGCGGCCTTGAGCACGGCGTCCTGCGTGGCCTTGTCCAGCGCGTCGAAGGCGCGCTTGTTGACGATGACCGCGTTCTTCGGCAGCCAGGCCTGGGTGTCGTAGTAGTACTTCAGGTGCTCGTAGAGCTTGCTGTCCACGCCGGTGGCGCCGGAAGTCATCGTGGCTTCGACCACGCCGGTGGCCAGCGCCTGCGACAGCTCGGCAGCCTGCACCGTCACCGGCTGCGCGCCCACCAGCTCGGCGATGCGGGCCGTGGCCGGACTGTAGGCGCGCCATTTCACGCCCTTGAGGTCGGCCACGCTGGCCAGCGGCTTCTTGGTGTAGATGCCCTGCGGCGGCCAGGGCACGGCATACAGCAGCAGCATGCCCTGTTCGGCCAGCTTTTTCTCCAGCAGCGGGCGCTGCGCCTGGTACAGCTTGACGGATTCGGCATAGCTGTCGGCCAGGAAGGGCAGGCCGTCGGCTCCATAAATGGCCCACTCGTTCTGGAAATTGGCCAGCAGGATCTCGCCCATCTGGGCCTGTCCGCCCTGCACGGCGCGCTTGATCTCGGGCGCCTTGAACAGCGAAGCGTTGGCGTGCACGGTGATCTTGAGCCGGCCGCCGCTGGCCTTGTCCACGTCGTTGGCGAACTGCACCAGGTTTTCGCTGTGGAAGTTGGTGGCCGGGTAGGCAGCGGCCAGATCCCATTTGGTCTGCGCCAGGGCAGAAGCGGCCATGGTCAGCGCGGCCAGGGCCAGGGAGAGCTTGAACTTCATGGAAGGGCTCCGGGTGAATGGACGGACGTCCGAGCATACGCCCGGCCTCGCCCGGCCCCAACTCGGGCATACCCCGATGCCGCGCCGTACTACCATGCGGCCATGGAGCACATTGCGACGCAAGCACCGGGCCGTTGGCAGTTCTGGATCGACCGCGGCGGCACCTTTACCGACATCGTGGGCCGCCGCCCGGACGGTGGCCTGACCACCCTCAAGCTGCTGTCGGACAACCCCGAGCAGTACCGCGACGCCGCGGTGGCCGGCATGCGGCGGCTGCTGGGGCTGGCACCGCACGAACCCATCACGCCCGAGCGGGTGGAGTGCGTGAAGATGGGCACGACCGTGGCCACCAACGCGCTGCTGGAGCGCAAGGGCGAGCCCACGCTGCTGGTGACCACGCGGGGTTTGCGCGACGCGCTGCGCATCGCCTACCAGAACCGGCCCCGTCTGTTCGACCGCCACATCGTGCTGCCCGAGCTGCTTTATTGCGCGGTGGTCGAGGCCGACGAGCGCATCGGCGCGCAGGGCGAGGTGGTTGCGCCGCTGGACGAGCCGGCGCTGCGGCGCGAGCTGCAGGCGCAGTACGACGCCGGCCTGCGCAGCGTGGCCATCGTCTTTCTGCACGGCTGGCGCTACACCGCCCACGAGGCGGCGGCCGCGGCCATCGCGCGTGCGGTCGGCTTCACGCAGGTCAGCACCTCGCACGCCACCAGCCCGCTGATGAAGTTCGTCAGCCGGGGCGACACCACGGTGGTCGATGCCTATCTGTCGCCGATCCTGCGGCGCTACGTCGAACAGGTGGCCGCCGAGATGCCGGGCGTGCCGCTGTACTTCATGCAGTCTTCCGGCGGGCTGACCGAGGCGCACGCCTTCCAAGGCAAGGACGCCATCCTCAGCGGACCGGCCGGCGGCATCGTGGGCATGGCGCGTACGGCCGAGCTGGCCGGCATGGAGCGGGTGATCGGCTTTGACATGGGGGGGACTTCCACCGACGTGAGCCACTATGCCGGCGAGTTCGAGCGCGAGTTCGAGACCCAGGTGGCTGGCGTGCGCATGCGCGCGCCGATGATGAGCATCCACACCGTGGCCGCCGGCGGCGGCTCCATCGTGCAGTTCGACGGCGCGCGCCTGCGCGTCGGCCCGCACAGCGCCGGTGCCAATCCGGGTCCGGCCTGTTACCGGCGGGGCGGGCCGCTGACCGTGACCGATGCCAACGTGCTGCTGGGCAAGATCCAGCCGCGCTACTTCCCGCAGGTATTCGGTCCGGCGGCCAACGAACCGCTGGACGCGCAGGTGGTGCGCGAGCGCTTTGCCGCGCTGGCGGCGCAGACCGGCCGCAGCGCCGAAGAAGTGGCCGAGGGCTGCATCCGCATCGCCGTGCAGCAGATGGCCAACGCCATCAAGAAGATTTCGGTGGCGCGCGGCTACGACGTGACCCGCTACGCCCTGCAGTGCTTTGGCGGCGCCGGCGGCCAGCATGCCTGCCTGGTGGCCGATGCGCTGGGCATGGGCCGGGTGCTGGTGCATCCGCTGGCCGGGGTGCTGTCGGCTTACGGCATGGGGCTGGCCGACCAGAGCATCATGCGCGAGCAGGCCGTGGAGCTGCCGCTGGAGGAAGCGGCCTGGCCGCTGGTGGCGCAGCGGCTCGAATCGCTGGCGCAGGCCGCGCGGGAGGAGTTGCAGCGTCAGCACGTGGGCGTCGGGGCCGTGCAGGTGCGCCAGCGCGTGCATCTGCGCTACGAGGGGACCGACACCGCGCTGGTGGTACCGCATGGCAGCCCGGCCGAGGTGCAGGCCGCGTTCGAGCAGGCCTACCGCCAGCGCTTTGCCTTCCTGATGCCGGGCAGGCGGCTGGTCGTCGAGGCCGTGTCGGTGGAGGCCGTGGCGCCCGGAGCCGCCCCCGCCGAGCCGCGGCTGCCGCTGCAGCCGCCGCGGCCGCTGCCCGTGCGCGAGACGGTGCGCCTGTATTCCGGCGGGCGCTGGCACGAGGCCGTGTTGCTGCTGCGCGCCGATCTGCGGCCGGGCGACCGCATCGCCGGTCCGGCGGTCATCGCCGAGCACAATGCCACGACCGTGGTCGAGCCCGGCTGGGAAGCCGGGCTGACCGAACTGGACCATCTGGTGCTGACGCGCCGCGAGCCGCGCGCGCAGACCTACGCGGCCGGCACCACGGCCGACCCGGTGCTGCTGGAGGTGTTCAACAACCTGTTCATGAACATCGCCGAGCAGATGGGCCTGCAACTGCAGAACACGGCGTATTCGGTCAACATCAAGGAGCGGCTGGACTTCTCCTGCGCCCTGTTCGACGCCGCGGGCAACCTGATCGCCAATGCGCCGCACATGCCCGTGCACCTGGGCTCGATGGGCGAGAGCATCAAGACCGTGATCCACGACAACGCCGCCACGATGCAGCCGGGCGACGTGTATGTGCTCAACGATCCCTACCACGGCGGCACGCATCTGCCGGACGTGACGGTGATCACGCCGGTCTATCTGGAAGGCCATGCGCGGCCGCTGTTCTACGTGGGCTCGCGTGGCCACCATGCCGACATCGGCGGCAGCACGCCCGGTTCGATGCCCCCGTTTTCGACCCGCATCGACGAGGAGGGTGTGCAGATCCGCAACTTCAAGCTGGTCGAAGGCGGCCGCCTGCGCGAGGCCGAGCTGCTGGCCCTGCTGTCCGCAGGCCCGTATCCGGCCCGCAATCCGCAGCAGAACCTGGCCGACCTGAAGGCACAGATTGCCGCCAATGAAAAGGGCGCCCAGGAACTGCGCAAGATGGTGGCGCAGTTCGGGCTGGACGTGGTGCAGGCCTACATGCGCCATGTGCAGGACAACGCCGAGGAATCGGTGCGCCGCGTCATCACCCGGCTCAGGGACGGCGAATTCACGCTGCCGCTGGACAACGGCGCACAGATCCGAGTGGCCATCCGCGTCGATGCGGCGCAGCGCAGCGCCGAGATCGATTTCACCGGCACCAGCGCCCAGCAGGCCAACAATTTCAACGCGCCCAGGGCCGTGTGCATGGCCGCGGTGCTGTACGTGTTCCGCACGCTGGTGGAGGACGACATTCCGCTCAATGCCGGGTGCCTCAAGCCGCTGAAGGTGATCATTCCGCCGGGCTCGATGCTCAACCCCGAGCCGCCGGCGGCCGTGGTGGCCGGCAATGTGGAGACTTCCAGCTGCATCACCAACGCGCTCTATGGGGCGCTGGGCGTGATGGCGGCCAGCCAGTGCACGATGAACAACTTCACCTTTGGCAACGAGCGCTACCAGTATTACGAGACCATCTCCGGCGGCAGCGGCGCCGGGGCGGTGCTGGACGCGCAGGGGCGGGTGGTAGGCGGCTTCGACGGCACCAGCGTGGTGCAGACCCACATGACCAACTCGCGCCTGACCGATCCCGAAGTACTGGAGTTCCGCTACCCTGTGCGCCTGCTGGGCTACGAGATCCGCCACGGCTCGGGCGGGGCAGGGCGCTGGCGGGGCGGCGACGGCGGGGTGCGCCGCATCCAGTTCCTGCAGGCGATGACGGCCAGCATCCTCTCCAACGGCCGCACGCGCGGGGCTTTCGGCATGGCCGGCGGTCAGCCCGGCCAGCCGGGGCTGAACCGGGTGCGTCGCGCCGATGGCCGCGTGGAGGAGTTGGGCCATATCGCTCAGGTGCAGATGCAGCCCGGCGACGTGTTCGAAATCCACACGCCGGGTGGGGGTGGCTACGGCGCGCCCCTTTGAGGCGCGCCCTCCGCGGCCGGGGCCTGCCGCCAGCGGCGGCTTGCCCTACACTCGGCGCTTTTTGTGCAGGCGCGCGCGCAGGGCATGGACATCCTCGTTTTCATTCCGCTGGTGCTGGTGTTGGGCTGGCAGTTCCTGAAGGTGCAGGAGCAGCGCCGGCGCATCATTCTGCTGGGCACCCATCTGAGCCGCCATCAGGTCGAGCAGCACATGCAGCGGGTCATGCAGGGCTACCAGCGCGCGCTGGAGCATGACGACGCGGCCCAGCGCGAAGCCGTCTGGCGAGCGCTGGAGCCGGCCGAGCAGGAACTGAGCGAGCAGTTCAGCCGCTTCGCCGCCGATTTCGCCCGGGTCTGGGGCGATCAGGCGCTCATCAGCACGCTGCCGCTGGCCTTTCCCTACGCGGACCGGCTGTTTCCGCGGCAGACCTTCGATGCCCGGGCCCTGATGCAGATCCATGCCGAAGGGATCGCCGCGGTCGCGCGCAACGAGCCGGGCCTGTCGCTGCGCGACAAGGCCTACACGATGACGGCCGAGCTGCTGCTGATGCAGCACAGCTGCCACTGGTTCTGCCGCTCCAGGGCCGTTGCCGACGCGCGCGTGGTGGCCCATCACCAGACCAGCCACGCGCAGATCCTGGCGGCCGTGACCCCGGCCACGCGCGAGGCCTACCGCCGCCTCACCGGCCTGTAACAGGCCGGTGCAAAACTGCTGCGGTAGGCCATCTGCGGCGTTGCGCGGTGCTCGCTCCCTCGTCTATCCGGTCGATATGTCTCGGTCGCTGCGCGCCGTGCGCCTTGCATCTGGCCATCCTCGCGACGTTTTTCACCGGCCTGTAAAAGGCCGTTTGCATCTGGAAACAGGGCAGGGCGCTAGACTGGCGGCCCCAACCTGTGATTCACATGCATCCGGAGTGTCTATGTCGCCGATTCCGTTCAAACCGTCCCTGCTGGTGCTAGCTGCCGTGTCCCTGGCTCTCGGAGGCTGCGCGCGCACGCTGATAGGCGAGCGCATCGGGGCCGAGGAAATCGTCGTGGCCGAGCCTGCCCAAGTGACCCAGTGCAAATCGCTGGGCAAGACCACCTTCAGCGTGCTGGCTTCGGTGGGACCCATCACCCGCAGCGCCGAGGCGGTGGAAGACAACCTGACCCTGATGGCGCGTAACGAAGCCGTCAGCAAGGGCGGGGACACCATCGTGCGCGGCAGCTCGATGGAATACGGCAAGCGCACCTTCGAAATCTTCCGCTGCAAGCCTTGAGCGCCGGCGTGCCCATGGGCAACGCTTAGCCCGGAAACGGCGGTTGAACTCTGGGCTCAGTGCAGGCGTTGGCTGCCCGGTGCCGGCGCCTGCACCGGCGCGATGCGGAAGAAACCGGTGCCGGCCGAGCCACGCCCCACCTCCTCGGCGGTGGCTTCGCGCACGCCCTCGACCTTGAGCTTGAGCCGCAGGGCCATGCCGGCCAGCGGGTGGTTGCCATCAAGCACCACGTGCTCGGGGTAGATGTCGGTCACGATGTACAGCGCATCTTTGGGGGCGGCCGGGTTGCAGCCGGCCGGCAGGGCCGAGCCCTCGATGGTCATGCCTTCCTGCAGCTCGGGCGGAAAGAGCTTGCGGTCTTCCAGGAACACCAGCTGCTCGTCGTAGTCGCCGAAGGCGTCTTGCGGCTCCAGCTGCAGATAGACGGTCGCGCCCGGACCATGGCCCTGCAGGGCGTCTTCGATCTTCTTGAACAGATCGTGCCCGCCGACGAGGAATTCCACCGGCTCGTCCAGCACGTCCAGTTCTTCGCCCAGGGTGTCAGTGAGCGTCCAGGTCAGGGCGACGACGCATTGCGGGGTGATGTTCATGGGGCAGAATTGTCGCAGCAAACGGGAAAACGACATGGATGTGAACCAGGCCCTGCCGCTGCTGGGAGGACTCAGCCCCGCGGCCTTCATGCGCCGCCACTGGCACAAGCGTCCCCTGCTGGTGCGCCAGGCCCTGCCGGGCTTTAAGCCGCTGCTTGGCCGGGCGGAGCTGTTCGCGCTGGCGCAGCGTGAGGACGTGGAGTCGCGCCTGGTGCGGCAGCAGCCGGGGCGCGGGCGCCCGCAGTGGAGCTTGCAGCGCGGGCCGTTCGCCCGGCGCGCCCTGCCGACGCTGCAGACGCCGAACTGGACGCTGCTGGTGCAGGGCGTGGACCTGCACAGCGAGGCCGCGCACGCGCTGCTGAACCGCTTCCGGTTCGTGCCCGATGCCCGGCTGGACGATCTGATGATCAGCTACGCCAGCGACGGCGGCGGGGTGGGGCCGCACTTCGACAATTACGACGTCTTTCTGCTGCAGGCCGCGGGCCGGCGGCGCTGGCGCATCGGGCGCCAAACCGATCTGCGGCTGCGGCCCGACCTGCCGGTCAAGATCCTGGCGCGTTTCGAGCCCGAGGAAGAGTTCGTGCTGGAGCCCGGCGACATGCTCTACCTGCCGCCGCACTATGCCCACGACGGCGTGGCCGAAGGCGGCGACTGCATGACCTACTCCATCGGCTTTCGCTCGCCCAAGGCGGGCGAGCTGGCGCAGGAGCTGCTGCAGCGACTGGCCGATGCGGCGCCCGAGGCGGTGGGCGACGCGTTCTACCGCGACGCGGCGCAGCCAGCCGTGCCGGCGCCCGGGGCGATACCGGCGGCGCTGCAGCGCTTTGCCCGTCAGGCCGTGCGCGAGGCGCTGCGGGACCCGCAGGCGTTGGCCCGCGCGCTGGGCGAGACGCTCAGCGAGCCCAAGCCCCAGGTCTGGTTCGAGCCGGGGCGGCGGCCGCGTGCGGGCGCGGGCATCGTGCTCGATCGGCGCACCCGCATGCTCTACGACGACGCGCACATCTACATCAACGGCGAGAGCTACCGCGCCAGCGGGCGCGATGCCGCGCTGATGCGCCGCCTGGCCGACCAGCGTGCGCTCACGGCCGCGCAGCTGCGCGGCGCCAGCGCGGCGGCACGCGCGCTGCTGCAGGACTGGTGCGAGGACGGCTGGGCCCATGAACGGGACGCCTGAACCGCTGCCGCAGGGCCGGCTGCAGGGCCGCGCGGCTTTCCAGCAGACCGTGCGGCAGGCCCTGCAGGCCGCTGCGCAGCGGGGTTGGGCCGAGCTGCTGCTGTGCGATGCCGACTTCGCCGCCTGGCCCCTGGGGGAGCGCGAGAGCGTGCAGGCTTTGGAAGACTGGGCCCGGGCGGGGCGGCGCTTCACGATGCTGGCGCTGGACTACCGCGCCGTGCAGCAGCTGCACCCGCGCTTCGTGCGCTGGCGCCAGACCTGGGACCACCTGATCACGTGCCGGCTGTGCCGCAGCCGCGATGTGCTGTCCTTTCCCAGTGTGCTGTGGTCGCCGCAATGGGTCCTGCAGCGCATCGACGTGGAGCGCGACGTCGTGCTCTGCGACGGCGGGGCCGAGCGCCGCATCAGCCTGCGCGAGCAGTTGGCCGAGTGGCAGCGCGACAGCGTGCCCGGATTCCCGGCCAGTGTGCTGGGGCTGTGAGCGGCTGGGCCGTCGGCCACCGCTCAGGCTCCCTGATCGTGGAAAGCCTTAAGGGTAAGCCCCCATGGATTTCAGCTGGCGTACGTGGCCATGGCTATAATTTCCAGCTCGGCCAACGATGCAGGTCGTCGGCCGGGTCGGCGCCCGGCGCCGGCAATTTCCGGAAATTGTCTCAACCCTCACCTACTCTGACACCAACATGAACAAGTCTTTCGTTCTGGCTGCCGTCATCGCCGCTGCTGCCCTGGCCGCCTGCGGCAAGAAAGAAGAAGCCGCCGCCCCGGCCGCTGCTCCCGCTCCCGCCGCTGCTCCGGCTCCGGCCCCGGCTGCCGCGCCCGCTGCTTCCGAGCCGGCTTCCGCTCCGGCCGCTGCGCCCGCTGCCGCTGCTTCCGAGCCGGCCAAGCAGTAAGCGGTTTTTTTGCCGCACACGAAAAAGCCACCCCGGGGGGTGGCTTTTTTCATGGCCGCAGCGGCAGCGCCGCTGCCGCCGGTCAGCGCAGATCCTCGGCCAGGACCTTGAGCACGCGCTCGGCCTGGGCGGGCGACACCTCCTGCCCTTCGACGCCCTGCACCTGCACCACGCTCTGTTCGCCCTGGGCGCGCACGACGATGCGGTATTTCTGCGGTGCCTTGTCCTTGGGCGTGCCGCTGAAGAGCCGGGCGAAGAAACCGGGCTCGGCCTGGCCCGGCGGGGTGGGCTCGACGTAGCGCACGAAATAGGTGCCCTGGCTGCGGTCGCGGTCTTCGACCGTGAAGCCGGTGCGATCCAGCGTCAGCCCGACGCGGCGCCAGGCACGGTCGAAGCCCTCGGCCAGCACGACCTGCAACTGGCCGTCGCGGCTGTCCAAGCGGGCCATCGGGGGGCGCACCTGGGCCTGGTTCAGCAGGCTGCCGGCCGTGGCGGCCGGCGCGCCCAGCTTGACCATCAGCCGGCGCAGCATCTCGTACTCCAGCTCCGGCTCCACCGGGCGCGGTTGCCAGGTGGTCTTGATGCGCTGGTCGTCCTTGAACACTTCTACCAGCCCGCGGTGCGTGATGTAAATCTCGCTGCCGCCGGAAGCGGTGCGTTCGATGCGGGTGCGGTACTTGTCCAACTCGCCGGTCGAATACAGCGTGTCCAGCAGCTTGCCCAGCGTGCGGCGGATGAAATCCTGCGGCAGCTTGCCGCGGTTTTCGTTCCAGTCGGTTTCCATGATGCCGAGCTGGGCGTCGTCCAGCGTGAGCTTGAAACCGGTCTCCTCCCAGAAGGTGCGGATCAGCGGCCAGAGCTTTTCCGGGGGCTGATCGACCACCAGCCAGCGGTGCAGGCCCTGGCCTTCGACGCGCATGCCGGCGAAGCTGCTGGCCACCAGGTTCTGCGCGCTTTGCTGGCCGGCCGCCTGAAAGCCCGTGGCGCTGACCGTGGCGCCCGGCGTGGCGTAGCGGGTGTCGCGCGCGAGCTGGCTGAGGTCGGGCGGCACCGACAGCGGGGTGGTCTTGACGGTGGACTTGTAGTCCACGGGGTCGGTTTCGAGCGCGGAGCAGGCCGCCAGCAGCAGCGGCAGCCCCAGCAGGGCGACTTTGGAAACAGGCTTCACCGGTGGATTCCTCGGGTTGGGCGCGCGCCGCTCACAACAGGCCCGCGCTGCGCAGCGCGGCTTCGACGGCAGGCTGGTGGACGGCCGACAGCGGGGTCATCGGCAGGCGCAGCGTGCCGCCGCATAGGCCCATGCGCTGCAGCGCCCATTTGACCGGAATGGGGTTGGGTTCGACAAAGAGCTGTTTGTGCAGCGGCAGCAGCCGCAGCTGGATGTCCATCGCGCGCCTGACGTCGCCCGCCATCGCGGCCACGCACAGCTCGTGCATCAGGCGCGGGGCCACGTTGGCGGTGACGCTGACGTTGCCGTGGCCGCCGCACAGCATCAGCGCCACGGCGGTCGGGTCGTCGCCCGAGTAGATGGCGAAGTCCTGCGGCGCCTCGCGGATCAGCCACTGGGCGCGCTCGATGTTGCCGGTGGCTTCCTTGATGCCGACGATGCCCGGCACCTGCGCCAGCCGCAGCACGGTCTCGGGCAGCAGATCGGCCACGGTGCGGCCGGGCACGTTGTACAGCACCATCGGCAGGTCGCCCACGGCCTCGGCGATGGCCTTGAAATGCTGGTACTGCCCTTCCTGGGTGGGCTTGTTGTAATAGGGCACGACCTGCAGCTGGCAGTCGGCCCCGACTTTCTTGGCGTAGCGGGCCAGTTCGATGGCCTCGGCGGTGGAATTGGCGCCGCAGCCGGCCATGACGGGCACGCGCCCTTTGGCCTGTTCGACCGCCACGCGGATGATTTCGCAGTGCTCATCGACGCTGACGGTGGGCGATTCGCCGGTGGTGCCGACCACGCCGATGCAGTCCGTGCCTTCGGCGATGTGCCAGTCGATCAGCCGGCGCAGCGCCGGGTAGTCCACGCTGCCGTCCTCGTGCAAAGGCGTCACGAGGGCCACGATGCTGCCGCGGATGCGGCGGAAGGAGGAGGTCATGTCCGCAGGATCAGGTTGGGTTCGGATCAAAGGGCCATTCTAGCGGGCCGGGTGCTTCACAAGGGGTAGCGCGCCGGCGCTGCGCCGGTGCCGGCTTCGTGGACCGCGGCGATGCGCTGCACGAAGCGCGCTGGTCCCTCCAGAAAGCCGTCCTCATAGGCCACGACGCGCAAAGGGGCGCACAGGCGCAGCAGCTCGCCCGGCTGCAGCAGGAAGTCGGGCCGCGAGGGCTTGCCCACGGTTTCGTTGCCGGCGGCAAAGGTTTCGTAGATCAGCACGCCACCGGGGGCCAGGCTGTGCAGCAGCGTGGGAAACAGCGCGCGCCAGAGGTAGTTGGTGACGATCACCGCGTCGTAGGTGTGGATGCGGCCATCGCCGTGCCGCAGCGGCCAGGGGCCGTTTTCGATGTCGGCCTGCACCAGCGTGCCCACGCCAGCGGCTGCGGCCAGCGCCTCGGCGTCGCGGTCGATGCCGGTGACGGCGTGGCCGCGCTGCGCGAACCAGCGCAGGTGCCGCCCCGAGCCGCAAGCCACGTCCAGCACCGTGCCGCCTGCGCGGACCAGGTGGCTCCAGCGCTGCACCCAGGGCGAAGGCGGCAGCGCGCCATGGTGCGAGACCGTCATCGCGGCTTGACCTCGTCCTTGAGCGCGGCCAGCGCCATGTTCTCGACCACGCCCGGTGCCAGCAGCTTGAGCCAGCGCCCCAGATGGGCGCGCGGCTCCATGATGACTTCGCGCCGCCGCCGCGCCATGCCTTCCAGGATCAGGCGGGCGCACTGCTGCACCGGCATGGCCCGGTCTTCCTTCAGGCCGCTATGGCCGGCCGGCTGGCCGGCGGCGTTGTAGCCGCGGTAGCGGATCTGGGTGGCCACGACGCCGGGATAGGCCACGGTGACGCCGACGCCGGCGGGCTTGAGCTCGGCGCGCAGCGCCTCGAAGAAGCCGGCCATCGCGAACTTGCTGGCGCTGTAGGCGGTGCGCCCGGGCACGCCCACCAGCCCGGCCAGCGAGGACACAGCCACGATCTGGCCACGGCTGGCTTTCAGGTGCGGCAGCGCCGCGTGCGTGCACCAGACCGCGCCCCAGAGGTTGACGCGCATCAGGTCCTCGTACCAGCCCAGATGCTCGGGCTGCACCTGCTCGAACAGCGCGTGGGCCGAGACGCCGGCGTTGTTGATCAATGCGTCGATGCGGCCGAACTGGCCGACGCTGCGCTCGATCAGCGCGCGGCACTGCGCGGCCTCGCGCACGTCGGTGGGCACGGTGAGCACGGCGCTGCCCTGCGCGCGGCAGTCGGCGGCGACCTGCTCGAGCGCGTCGGCGCGGCGCGCCGCCAGCGTCAGGCCCACGGCGCTGCCATGGCGCTGCGCGAGCTGGCGGGCCAGTTCGGCGCCGATGCCGTCGGAGGCGCCGGTGAGGACATAGGTTTTCATGCGCGGCAGTGTGCCACGTTCGGGGGCTCAGAAGCAGCCCCAGAGCTGGTTGGCCAGCGTCAGCAGGAAATCCGGCCGCAGGTACAGCGCGAACACGGCCAGCAGCGCCGCCACCGCCGTGGCCCAGGCCGCCACGCGCAGGCCGCGGCGCGGCTGCTGCTGCTTCATGCGTGCGCCTCCGCGGCACGGCGGCGGATCGCGCTTTCGCGCACCGGCAGATTGACCAGGGCCGCGGCCACGCCCAGGGCGATGGCGATCAGCCAGACGATGTCGTAGCTGCCGGTGCGGTCGTACAGATAGCCGCCCAGCCATACGCCCAGGAAGGAGCCGACCTGGTGGCTGAAGAACACGAAGCCGCCCAGCATCGACAGATGGGCCACGCCGAAGATCTGCGCCACGATGGCGTTGGTCGGCGGCACTGTAGAGAGCCACAGCAGGCCCATGACGGCGGCGAACACATAGACGCTGGCCGGCGTCAGCGGCGCCAGCAGAAAGAGCGTGATGGCCACCGAGCGGGCCAGGTAGATGAAGGCCAGGATCTTGCGCTTGGCCCAGCGTTGCCCGAGCGCGCCGGCCGCGTAGGTGCCGAAAACGTTGAACAGCCCGATCAGCGCCAGCGCGAAGCTGGCCACCTGCGGCGACAGGCCATGGTCCTTGAGGTAGCTGGGCATGTGCACGCCGATGAACACGACCTGGAAGCCGCAGACGAAGTAACCGGCCATCAGCAGCTGGAAGCTGCGGTAGGCAAAGGCCTCGCGCACGGCCTGCGCGATGGTCTGCTCGCGCGCGGGCGCGCCGCCGCCGGCGAAGTGGGGTTCGTGCAGGCCCCAGGCCAGCGGGATGATGAGCAGCGCGGCCAGGCTCAGCGCCACCAGGGCCTGCTGCCAGCCCAGGCTGGCGATCAGCCAGCCCTCCACCGGCACCATCAGGAACTGGCCAAAGGAGCCGGCCGCCGCAGCCACGCCCATGGCCCAGGAGCGGCGTTCCAGGCTCACGTTGCGCCCGATCACGCCATAGACCACCGCATAGGTCGTGCCGGCCTGGGCCATGCCGATCAGCACCCCGCAGCTCAGCGCGAAAAGCAGCGGCGTGGCCGCGTGCGCCATGCCGGCCAGACCGGCCGCGTAGAGCACGGTGCCGCCGATGAGCACGCGCAAGGCGCCGTAGCGGTCGGCCAGCATGCCGGCAAAGATGCCCGCCAGGCCCCAGGTCAGGTTCTGGATGGCCATGGCCAGCGCGAAGGTCTCGCGTGTCCAGCCCTGGGTCTGGGTGATGGGCTGCAGCCACAGGCCGAAGCCATGGCGCACGCCCATGGACAGGGTCACGATCAGGGCGCCGCAGATCAGCATCTGGGCCAGCGGGAGTTTCTTGGAGTCGGATCGCATGGGCCAACTGTAGCGGTTTCGCCGCAGGCCACGAACCAGGCGTCCTGGTAACTGTATGTGTATCCAGATTTTGGACTGCGGGCGTTCTACAATCGCGCGCCATGGCAGTCAAACCCCCGAGTGACTATTCCGAAGGCTCGATCCGCGTGCTCAAGGGGCTGGAGCCCGTCAAGCAGCGGCCGGGCATGTACACCCGCACCGACAACCCCCTGCACATCATCCAGGAGGTGCTGGACAACGCCGCCGACGAGGCGCTGGCCGGCTACGGCAGGAAGATCGCTGTGACGCTGCACGCCGATGGCTCGGTCAGCGTGGAGGACGACGGGCGCGGCATTCCCTTCGGCCTGCATCCGGAGGAAAAGGCCCCGGTGATCGAGCTGGTCTATACCCGGCTGCATGCCGGCGGCAAGTTCGACAAGGGCCAGGGCGGCGCCTACAGCTTCTCGGGCGGCTTGCACGGCGTGGGCGTGTCGGTGACCAACGCGCTGGCCAGGCGCCTGGAGGTCACCACCTACCGCGAGGGCCAGGTGGCCCGCATCGCCTTTGCCGGCGGCGAGGTGGTCGAGCCGCTGCAGGTGCGGCCCCAGGGCGCCGGCGACCGCAGACAGGGCACCACGGTGCGCGTCTGGCCCGATCCGAAATATTTCGAATCCGCCGCCCTGCCCATGGGCGAGCTCACCCACCTGCTGCGCAGCAAGGCCGTGCTGATGCCCGGCGTGAGCGTGACCCTCACGCTGGAAAAAAGCAGGGAGACGCAGACCTGGCTCTACAAGGGCGGCCTGCGCGACTACCTGCTGCAGACGCTGCCGGCCGATCCGGTGATCCCGCTGTTCGAGGGCGAGGGCTACGCCGAGAACAACGACACCTTCGCCGAAGGCGAGGGCGCGGCCTGGGCGGTGGCCTTCACCGAAGAGGGCGCGCCGGTGCGCGAGAGCTACGTCAACCTCATACCCACCAGCGCCGGCGGCACCCACGACAGCGGCCTGCGCGACGGGCTGTTCCAGGCCGTCAAGGGCTTCATCGAACTGCACGGTCTGTTGCCCAAAGGCGTCAAGCTGCTGCCCGAGGACGTGTACGCCCGCGCCAGCTATGTGCTGTCGGCCAAGGTGCTGGATCCGCAGTTCCAGGGCCAGATCAAGGAGCGGCTGAACTCGCGCGATGCCGTGCGCCTGGTCTCCAGCTTCGTGCGCCCGGCGCTGGAGCTGTGGCTCAACCAGCACGTGGAATACGGCAAGAAGCTGGCGGAACTGGCCATCCGTGCCGCGCAGACCCGACAGAAGGCCGGCCAGAAGGTGGAAAAGCGCAAGGGCTCGGGCGTGGCCGTGCTGCCGGGCAAGCTGACCGACTGCGAGAGCCGTGACATCCGCCACAACGAGCTGTTTCTGGTCGAGGGCGATTCGGCCGGCGGCAGCGCCAAGATGGGCCGCGACAAGGAGTGCCAGGCCATCCTGCCGCTGCGCGGCAAGGTGCTCAACACCTGGGAAGTCGAGCGCGAGCGGCTGTTTGCCAACACCGAGGTGCACGACATCGCGGTGGCCATCGGCGTCGATCCGCACGGGCCGGACGATCAGCCGGACCTCTCGGGCCTGCGCTACGGCAAGATCTGCATCCTGTCGGACGCCGATGTGGACGGCTCGCACATCCAGGTGCTGCTGCTGACGCTCTTTTTCCGCCACTTTCCCCGGCTTGTGGAGGCCGGCCACGTCTACGTGGCGCGGCCGCCGCTCTTTCGGGTGGACATTCCGGCACGGGGCAAGAAGCCGGCTTCCAAGGCCTATGCGCTGGACGAGGGCGAGCTCACCGCCATTCTGGACAAGTGCGCCAAGGAAGGCGTGCCGCGCGAGCGCTGCCAGATCAGCCGCTTCAAGGGCCTGGGCGAGATGAGCGCCGAGCAGCTGTGGGAAACCACGCTGAACCCGGACACGCGCCGGCTGCTGCAGGTCCGCCTGGGCGCGCTGGATGCGCGCCAGACCGAGGCCGAGATCACCAAGCTCATGGGCAAGGGCGAGGCCGCCGCGCGGCGTGAGCTCATGGAGCTGCACGGTGACGCGGTGGAAGTGGACATTTGAACCCAACGCGCGGCCACGGGCGAGCCGCCCTGACGCCGCCACGACGGATACGCAACGATGAATGCAATGACGCTGGATCTGGCCGCCGGGGATGCGGCCGGTGACGACGCCCTGACGCTGGCGCATTACGCGCAGCGCGCCTACCTGGAATATGCGCTGTCGGTGGTCAAGGGGCGTGCCCTGCCGGACGTGACCGATGGGCAAAAGCCGGTGCAGCGGCGCATCCTCTATGCGATGGCCCGCATGGGGCTGGGCTATGGCGGCGCCAACCTCAACACCCCGGCCAAGCCGGTCAAGAGCGCGCGCGTGGTCGGCGACGTGCTGGGGCGCTTCCATCCGCACGGCGACCAGGCCGCCTACGAGGCGCTGGTGCGCATGGCGCAGGACTTCGCCCAGCGCTACCCGCTGATCGACGGGCAGGGCAACTTCGGCAGCCGCGACGGCGACGGCGCCGCGGCCATGCGCTACACCGAGGCCCGCCTGGCCCGCATCGCCAGCCTGCTGCTGGACGAGATCGACGAGGGCACGGTGGACTACATGCCCAATTACGACGGCTCCACCGAGGAGCCGCGCCAGCTGCCCGCGCGCCTGCCGTTCACGCTGCTCAACGGCGCCTCCGGCATCGCCGTCGGTCTGGCCACCGAAATCCCCAGCCACAACCTCGCCGAAGTGGCCGCGGCCTGCGTGGCGCTCATCAAAAACCCGCAGCTGGACGATGCAGACCTGCTGCAGCTGCTGCCGGGGCCGGACTATCCGGGTGGCGGGCAGATCATCAGCCCGGCGGCCGAGATCGCCGAGGCCTACCGCAGCGGGCGCGGCTCGCTGAAGGTGCGCGCGCGCTGGAAGATCGAGGAGCTGGCGCGGGGCCAGTGGCAGCTGGTCGTCACCGAGCTGCCGCCCGGTGTCAGCACCCAGAAGGTGCTGGAAGAGATCGAGGAGCTGACCAACCCCAAGGTCAAGGCCGGCAAGAAGGCGCTCACCCCCGAGCAGACCCAGCTCAAGGCGGCGCTGCTGGCCGTGCTGGACGAGGTGCGCGACGAATCGAGCAAGGACGCGCCGGTGCGCCTGGTCTGCGAGCCCAAGACCAGCCGTATTGAGCAGCAGGAGCTGATCACCACGCTGCTGGCGCACACCAGCCTGGAGACCTCGGTGCCGGTGAACCTGACCGTGGTCGGGCTGGACGGGCGGCCGACGCAGAAAAACCTGCGGCAGATCCTGCTGGAGTGGATCGCGTTTCGCCAGACCACGATCGAGCGGCGCAGCCGCCACCGCCTGGACAAGGTGCTGGACCGCATCCACATCCTGGAAGGGCGGCAGACGGTGCTGCTGCACATCGATGAGGTCATCCGCATCATCCGCCAGTCCGACGAACCGAAGCCGGCGCTGATCGCGCGTTTCAACCTGACCGAGCGGCAGGCCGAGGACATCCTGGAAATCCGTCTGCGTCAGCTGGCGCGGCTGGAGGCGATTCGCATCGAGCAGGAACTGCAGGAGCTGCGCGGGGAGCGGCAAAAGCTGGAGGAAATCCTCGGCAGCCCGGCGGCGCTGCGCCGGCTCATGGTCCGCGAGATCGAGGCCGACGCCAAGACCTTCGGCGACGCGCGCCGCACCCTGATCCAGGCCGACCGTCGCGCGGTGGCCGAGGTCCGGGTGATCGACGAGCCGGTCACCGTGGTCGTCTCGCAAAAGGGCTGGGTGCGGGCCCGCCAGGGCCATGGGCACGATCCGGCCGGCTTCGCCTTCAAGGCCGGCGACGGCCTGTACGGCACCTTCGAATGCCGCACCGTGGACACGCTGCTGGCCTTTGGCAGCAACGGGCGGGTCTATTCGGTGCCGGTGGCCAGCCTGCCCGGCGCGCGCGGCGACGGCCAGCCGCTGACCACCCTGATCGAGCTGGAGCCCGGCACCCAGCTGGTGCATTACTACGCTGGCCCCGCGTCGGCCTGGCTGCTGCTGGCCACCTCCGCGGGCTATGGTTTCCTGGCCCAGGTGGAGCACATGATTTCCCGCCAGAAGGGGGGCAAGGCGTTCATCAGCTGCGCCGCCGGCGACACGCTCTGCCGCCCTTCGCCGGCCAACGTGCCGGCGCCTGCGGCGGGGATGGACAGCGCGCTGTACACCCCGGCGACCGATGTGGTCTGCGCTTCCAGCGGCGGGCGCATCCTGAGCTTTGGCATCGCCGAGCTCAAACCCATGCCCAACGGCGGGCGCGGGCTGATGCTGATCGATCTGGATCCCAAGGACACGCTGGCCGGGGCGGCAGCCTATACCCGCAGCGTGCGCATCGAAGGGCTGGGCCGCGGCGGCAAGCCCCGGGAGGAAGTGCTGGACCTGCGGGCGCTGAACAACGCCCGCGCCGCGCGTGGCCGCAAGGGCAAGCGGGCCGATCTGGGCTTCAAGCCCACGGCCGTCATCCGGCTGGAGTGAGGCGCGCGCTCTGCCACAATCGGCGGCTGTGATGCAGCAGGTCTTGATCGCAGGGGGCGGCATCGGCGGGCTGGCCGCCGCGCTGGCCTGCGCACGGGCTGGCTGCACGGTGCGGCTGTACGAACGCACGCCGGTCTTCAGCGAGGTGGGCGCCGGCATCCAGATCGGTCCCAATGTCACCCGGTTGCTGCACGGCTGGGGGCTGGAAGAGGCGCTGCGCGCCGTTGCGGCCTATCCGGACCGCCTGCAGGTGCGCCACGCCCTGCACGGGGGCGAACTGGGCGCGCTGCGCCTGGGCGCTGAGGCCCTGCGGCGTTATGGCGCGCCCTATGCCACGATCCACCGCGCCGACCTGCAGCAGTTGCTGTTGGCGGCCGTGCAGGGCCTGGAGGGGGTGCGGCTGTACCCGGGGCGCAGCGTGCAGCGGCACGCCGACCGGGGCGGGGCCGTGGCGCTGGAGCTGGACGATGGCCTGCAGGTCGAGGGCGATCTGCTGCTCGGGGCCGATGGCATCTGGAGCGGCGTGCGCGCGCAGCTGCTGGCCGATGGGCCGCCGCGCGTGAGCGGGCATCTGGCCTACCGCGCTCTGGTGCGCCAGAGCGAGCTGCCGCCGCCGCTGCGCAGCCAGCAGGTCACGCTGTGGCTGGGGCCGCGTCTGCACGTGGTGCATTACCCGGTGCGCGGCGGCGACTGGCTCAATGTGGTGGCCATCGTGCAGGGCCATGTGCAGGGCGGCCTGCAGGACTGGGACCACGCCGCCCATGCGGCCGATCTGCAGGCGCGGCTGGGCGGCGTCTGCGCGGACCTGCGTGCGCGCATCGAATCGGTGCCGGCCTGGCGGCTGTGGGTTCTGTGCGACCGTCCGCCGTTGAGCTCGGCCCGGGAGCTGGCGCGCGGGCGCGTGGCGTTGCTGGGCGATGCTGCGCACCCGATGCGCCCCTACTTGGCCCAGGGCGCGGGCATGGCCATCGAGGATGCGGCCGAGCTGGGCCGCCAGCTCGCACAGGCCGACCGCGTGCTGGACGTGCCCACGCTGCTGCAGCGCTACGCGCTCAACCGCTGCGAGCGCGTGGCGCGGGTGCAGGCGCGTTCCATCCGCAACGGCCGGATTTTCCATCTCGACGGCGCCGCGGCCTGGGCGCGGGACGCCGCGCTGCGCTTCGGCGGCGAGCGCCTGCTGGATCTGCCCTGGCTGTACGGCGGCGGTCCGCGGTAAGCGGGCGCCGGGCCTGGCCGGCTCAGCCCGGCTCGGGCAGTGGCGGCAGGCCCAGCTTGCTGCGGGCGCGCTGGCAGGCCTCGCTGCCTTCCTCGAATTCACGGCAGGGCGAAGGGCGCCACTCGTAGATGCCGCAGGCCACCCGCTCGCCGACGGTGCCGGTCAGCGCCGCGCAGCGCGGCGGCCAGTGGTCGGTGCCGCGCATGCGCGCGGTGTTGCCGTTGACTTCCACCGTCAGTCCGATGGGGACCTGGCCCCCCTGGCCTTCGAGCTCATAGACCGAGAAATCGACGCGCCACCAGGCGCAGCAGGCACCGCAGCGCGTGCAGGCACTCATCGGCACCCCGGGCGTCAGCCGCTCTGGCGGCCCAGAAGCAGGTATTCCATCAGGGCCTTTTGCACGTGCAGACGGTTCTCGGCTTCGTCCCAGACCACCGATTGCGGACCGTCGATGACTTCGGCGCTGACTTCCTCGCCGCGGTGCGCGGGCAGGCAGTGCATGAACAGGGCATCGGGCCGGGCGGCGCGCATCAGGGCCGCGTTGACCTGCCAGTTGGCGAAAGCCTGGCGACGCTGCTCGTTCTCGGCTTCATAGCCCATGCTGGTCCACACGTCGGTGGTCACCAGATCGGCGCCGGTGCAGGCCTGCAGCGGGTCCTGGAACACGCGGTAGCAGGACGGGGAAACGCCGGCCAGCGCAGGGTTGATCTCATAGCCCGGCGGCGTGCTCACGTGCACCGTGAAGCCCAGCAGCGCCGCCGCCTGCAGCCAGGTGTGGGCCATGTTGTTGCCGTCGCCGATCCAGGCCACGACCTTGCCGCGGATCGAGCCGCGGTGCTCGATGTAGGTGTAGATGTCGGCCAGGATCTGGCAGGGATGGAACTCGTTGGTCAGCCCGTTGATGACCGGCACGCGCGAGTGCGCGGCAAAGCGCTCGATCTTGTCCTGGCCGAAGGTGCGGATCATCACCAGGTCCACCATGCGGCTGATCACCCGCGCGGTGTCCTCGATCGGCTCGGCGCGGCCCAGCTGGCTGTCGCCGGTGGTCAGGTGCACCACCGAGCCGCCCATCTGGTACATCCCGGCCTCGAAGCTCACACGGGTGCGGGTGGAGGCCTTCTCGAAGATCATCGCCAGCGTGCGGTCCACCAGCGGGTGGTGCTTCTCGTAGGTCTTGAACTTGCGCTTGATCAGCGCCGTGCGCTCGAACAGGTAGGCGTACTCGTCCGCCGTCAGGTCGGTGAACTTCAGGTAATGCTTCAGTGCGTGGGCCGTCATGTCGCCGTACCTCTTTCACTCTTCGGCCAGGAACTGCCGCACCAGCGGCAGCAGCAGGGCCAGCAGCTCGTCGATTTCGGCGCGGGTGATGATCAGCGGCGGCAGCAGGCGGATGACGCTGTCGGCCGTCACGCTGATCAGCAGGCCGGCTTCGGCGGCGCGGTTGATCAGCACGCCGCAGGGCCTGGCCAGCTCGATGCCGATCATCAGGCCCTGGCCGCGGATTTCCCGCACGCCGGGATGGCGGCCCAGTTCGGCGCGCAGCCGCTCCATCAGGTAGTCGCCGAGCTCGGCGGCACGCTCCAGCAGCCGGTCCTCTTCCATGATGCGGATGGTTTCGATGCCGGCCCGCATGGCCAGCGGGTTGCCGCCAAAGGTCGTGCCATGGTTGCCCGGCTGGAAGATGTGCGCGGCCCTGGGGCCGGCGACCACCGCGCCCACCGGCACGCCCGAGCCCAGGCCCTTGGCCAGCGCCATCACGTCGGGGACGATGCCGGCCCATTGGTGGGCGAACCACTTGCCGGTGCGACCCATGCCGGACTGCACCTCGTCGATGCACAGCAGCCAGTCGCGTTCGGTGCACAGCTGGCGCACCGCGCGCAGGTATTCGATGCGCATCGGGTTGATGCCGCCTTCGCCCTGGATGGTTTCGAAGAACACGGCCACCACGTTCGGATTGCCTTCGGTGGCCTTTTTCAGCGCCTCGATGTCGTTGAGCGGCACGCGGATGAAGCCCGGCACCAGCGGGCCGAAACCTTTCTGGATCTTCTCGTTGCCGGTGGCGCTGAGCGTGGCGATCGAGCGGCCGTGGAAGGCCCGCTCATAGACCACGATCTGCGGGTTGTCGATGCCCTTGTCGTGGCCGAACTTGCGCGCCAGCTTGAGCACCGCCTCGTTGGCCTCCAGCCCGGTGGAACAGAAAAAGACATTGGTCATGCCCGAGAGCTCGACCAGCTTCTTCGCCAGCTCTTCCTGCCCCGGCACGTGGTAGTAGTTGCAGGTGTGAATGATCTTGGCGATCTGGTCCTGCAGGGCCGGCACCAGCCTGGGGTGGTTGTGGCCCAGGGTGTTGACGGCGATGCCGGCCAGCGCGTCCAGGTAGGCCTTGCCGTTGGTGTCCCAGACGCGGCAGCCCTGGCCGTGCGACAGCGCGATCGGCACGCGGCCGTAGGTGTTCATCACGTGCGGCGACGTGGGGACATGGGGCTGGGCGGCGGGGGCGTTCATGGCGGCACACTCCGGGTGGGTCAGAAACAAAGGCGGCCCAACGCAGGTTGGGCCGTCGGACTGTGATTGTAGAACCGCCGGCCGCCGCTGGCGGCAGGCCGGGCACCCGGCCCGGGGCAGGTGAATCGCCTCAAGTCTTATATAAGATACAATACCGCCACCCCGTCGTGCCGGACCAGTCGCTGTACCCAGCCCGTGTCCGGCCCTGCCGTGCCACCCGCCATGGTCTCTCCCACCGTCCAAGAAGTCTGCATCCTCGGGCGCACCCGCTCGGGCAAGACTTTCCGGCCCAGCGACTGGGCCGAGCGGCTGGCCGGGGTGATGAGCCAGTTCCGCCCCGGCGGGCCGCAGCCCGGCAGTCATCTGGGCTATTCGCCGTGGTGCATTCCGACCACGCGCGACGGCGTCAAATGCGTGATCGTGCACCGCGACCTGCGCGACGCCGAGCCCATGGCCTGGGACTTCTGCATCAACTTCGCCCGCGACAACGAGCTGGAACTGATCGAGCTGCGCTGAACCGGGTTGCTGCCCGGCTCCGCAGCGGACCAGGTATCATCCGGCCATGCGCCCACACCCGGCTTCCCGCTTGATATCTCCGGTCCCGATGACCTGAGCGGGCCGGTCTGCGCCCGCTCGAAGCGGGCGTAGCTCAAGGGTCAGAGCGGCCTCCTTATAAGGGGTTGACCCGGGTTCGAGTCCCGGCGCCCGCACCACCCACCCCACCCACACCCTTCTCCCCTGATGCGCGAGCGGCAGGCCGCTCGCAGTCGGGCCGCGTCGCCGCCTGAGGGGAAATTCCGTTTCGCGCGACCGCGCAGGCTGCCGGCGCGCGCCATGGCCGCGCCATCGGGTCTGTGTGCTCGCCGTGGTGGAAGAGCGCCAGGACCCCGTGCTGCCACGGTCCGGCAGGGCGGCTGGCCGGATGCGGCATGGCCCCCGGCCGTTTCCAGGCGCGATGTGCCGGCCTCTGTGGCTGCGCCGCCTGCGAAACGCAGGCGGGCACAAAAAAGCCGCTCGGTGAGCGGCTTTTTGCTTTGCTGACAGCGCACCCGGTCCAAACGGCAGAGCCCGGCGGGGCTCCGTGCGGGGTGCCTGGAATTCAGGCGGCGGCCAGGGCCTTGACCTTGGCCGAGAGGCGGCTCTTGTCGCGAGCGGCCTTGTTCTTGTGGAAGATGCCCTTGTCGGCGATGGTGTCTACCACCGACTGCATCTTGGCAAAGAGTTCGGTGGCCTTGGCCTTGTCACCGGCGGCCACGGCCTTCTCGACGTTCTTGACGGCGGTACGGTACTTCGAGCGCAGGGACGAATTGGCTGCGTTGAGCTTGACGTCCTGACGCGCGCGCTTGCGGCCCGAGGCCAGGCGCGGGTTCTTTTTCTTCGGCTTTCCAGATGCCATGTGCGTGTTTCCTTGTGTCTGTGGATGATGTCAGCAAAGCCCGACATTCTACCATGGGGCCGCTTTGGATGTGAGCAGGCACTGCGCCGCGCAGGCGGACCGCTACACTGCGGGCTGTTTTGCTGCCGTGACATGAGTCTTTTCAAAGCCGCCTCGACGGTTTCGGTGCTGACGCTGGCCTCGCGGGTGAGCGGGCTCGCGCGCGAGCTGCTGATCGCCGCCACTTTCGGCGCCAGCGCGCTGACCGACGCCTTCAACGTTGCCTTCCGCATTCCCAACCTGTTTCGCCGTCTGTTCGCCGAAGGGGCGTTCAGCCAGGCTTTCGTGCCGGTGCTGGCTGCCAGCAAGGCGCAGCATGGCGAGGCCGCGACCCGGCTGTTGATCGACCGGGTGGCCACCGTGCTGGCCTGGGTGCTGCTGGCAGTCAGCGTGCTGGGCGTGCTGGCCGCGCCGGCGCTGGTGTGGCTGCTGGCGGCGGGCCTGCGTGGCATGGATGCGGGCGGTCCGTTCGAGGCCGGCGTGCTGATGACGCGCTGGATGTTTCCGTACATCGCCTGCATGTCGCTGGTGGCGCTGGCGGCGGGGGTGCTCAATACCTGGAAGCGCTTTGCGGTGCCGGCGGCCACGCCGGTGCTGCTCAACGTGGCAATGATCGCGGCCGCCTGGTGGGGGGCGCCCTGGTTCGCCACGCTGGGGGTGCCGCCGATCTACGCGCTGGCCGGCGGGGTGCTGCTGGGCGGCGTGCTGCAGCTGGCGGTGCAGGTGCCGGCGCTGGCACGGCTGGGGCTGCTGCCGCGTATCGGGCTGACGGTGTCCGCGCTGCGCGCCGCCTGGGCCGATGCGGGCACGCAGCGCGTGCTCAAGCTGATGGCACCGGCCCTGCTGGGGGTCAGCGTTGCCCAGCTGTCGCTGATCATCAACACTCAGATCGCCTCGCACCTGGCGCCCGGCAGCGTCAGCTGGCTCAGCTATGCGGACCGGCTGATGGAGTTTCCGGTGGCGCTGCTGGGGGTGGCGCTGGGCGTGGTGCTGATGCCGCAGCTGGCCGCCGCCCAGGCCGCCGGCGACGCGCAGCGCTACGGCGCGATGCTGGACTGGGGCCTGCGGCTGGTGGTGCTGCTGGCCGTGCCCAGCGCGGTGGCGCTGCTGACTTTCGCCCAGCCCCTGGTGGCGGTGCTCTACCACTACGGCGCCTTTGGCGTGCGTGATGTGCAGATGACGGCCCAGGCTCTGGTGGGCTGGGGCGTGGGCCTGCTGGGGGTGGTGGCGGTCAAGGTGCTGGCGCCGGCCTATTACGCGCGGCAGGACATCCGCACGCCGGTGCGCATCGCCATCGTGGTGCTGGTATGCACCCAGCTGCTGAATCTGGTGCTGGTGCCGCGGCTGCAGCACGCGGCGCTGGCCCTGTCGATCGGCCTGGGAGCGATGCTCAATGCGCTGTGGCTGCTGCTGGGCCTGTTGCGCCAGGGTACCTATCGCCCCCAGCCGGGCTGGGGGACGTTTGCGCTGCAGGTGCTGGCCGCCAGCGCCTTGCTGGCGGTGTTCCTGATGTGGGCGGCCGCGGCCTGGGACTGGCCCCAACTGCAGGCGCAGCCGCTGCGGCGCATCGCGCTGCTGGGGGCGGTGGTGGCCGGCGGGGCCGCGCTCTATCTCGGGGCGGTCTGGGCGGCGGGGCTGCGCTGGCGCGAGCTGTTGCGGCGCTAGCGGCAGCGGGCGGCCTCAGCACTTGACCAGCTTGAGGAAGGAAGGGATCGGTGTCGGCTCGGCCGGCGCCGAGGGGTGGGCGGCGGCGGCGGCCGCGGCCGGGCCCTGCAGGGGGCGCTCGGCGGCGCGGTCGAGCACGCGGGGGCTGGTGATGCGCTGCACCGTGGGCACAGGGCGCGAGGCCAGCAGACGCGCGGCTGCCGGCGTGCCCGCCGCGGCCGGTGCCGGCTGGTGCGCGGGAGCGAACGACGCCGTACCTGGCTGGGCAGGCGGCGCTGCGGCGCTGCGCGCGGCCGGCTGCGCCACGCCGACACCCTGGGGCGACCAGGCGGCGCCCGGCGGGCGAGGGGAAGGGACTGCGGGCTGTGGCCGGCTGCTGGTCGGCGTGGCCGCAGGCGCTGCCGCGGCAGCCGGGCCCAGGGCCAGCTGGGGCCGCAGCCAGGCGAGGATGGGTTCCCACTGGGCCAGATCGGTGGCGACGCGCTGCGGCGGCAGGTCAAAGAGCGTCATGCCGCGTTCCAGGCACTGCACATAGGTCTGGGTTTCGCGCAGCACGCCCAGCATGTGCAGGCCCAGGCCGGCGGCCCAGCCGCGCAGCACCTGGGGGGCGCGGCTGCGCGGATCCAGCCGCATGCCGATGCAGGCCACCTTGCAGCGGCCGCTGGCCACGCGCGGCAGGGTCTGCAGCTCGGCGTAGCAGTCGGCGGCGGACTCGCGGTCGAAGGCCGAGCCGCAGACCGGCATCAGGATGATGTCGGCAAACATGACCATGCGGGCCAGGTCGAAGCCATGCAGCCCGCCCGGCGTGTCCAGCACCACGTGGGTGATGCCGGGCGGCACGCGCAGGATGTTCTGATCGACGTTCCAGGGGGCGATGGTCGGCAGTGCCTCGTTGCGCTTGCGCAGCCACGAGCGGGTGGACTGCTGGCGGTCCACGTCCCCCAGCATGACGGCATGGCCCTGGTGGGCGCACCAGGCGGCCAGGTGCGCGGCCAGTGTGCTTTTGCCACTGCCCCCCTTGCGATTGACCACGGCGATGACCGGCATGCGTGCTCCAGGCTGCGGGACCGAAGCCCGCAGTTTGAACCCAAATGGCCGAAATGTCGAGTACCCGCGCCGTTGCCAGCTAGGATTTTTGTAGCGAGACGCAACGCCCGCTGCGCCTGCGCCGTTCAGCCTAGAAACGGCGGTTGAACAGGGCCGAGTGGGTTGTCAGGGTGTGGGCTGGCCAGGCGCGAGGACGCCGCGGGCTGGCTGCCCGCAAGGACGAGCAACGCCGCCAGCGCGCGCCATGGCAGCCCAATCGGCCCTGTAGCGCCTTCACCCTTTGGGTGAAACCCGCCCATGCCCGGTCCGCCACCATCCGACAAGGTTGCAGGCAGAAAGAGCGCGGTCAACTGCCGTTTCTAGGCTCAGGCGCCGGCGCGGCTGCCGCGCGGATGCAGCGTCAGCAGGGCCAGCGCGGCCAGGGCCATGGCGCCGCCGGTGCCGAAAGTCCAGACGGCGCCCAGTCGGTCCCACAGCACGCCGGCCAGCGCGCTGGCTGCCAGCATGGCCACGCCGCTGACCAGGTTGAACACCCCATAGGCCGTGCCGCGCAGATCGGCCGGGGCCGTGTCGGCCACCATCGTGGCCAGCAGGCCCTGGGTCATGGCCATGTGCAGCCCCCACAGCACGATGCCGCCCCACAGCGCCCAGCCGTGGTTGGCGCTGGCCAGCAGCAGGTCGGCCGCGATCAGCAGGGCCAGGCCCGCGGCCAGCAGGCGGCGATGGTCGATGCGGTCGGCCAGCCGGCCCAGCGGATAGGCCGCCAGGGCATAGACGGCGTTCATCACGATCAGCACCAGCGGCACCCAGGCCAGCGCCAGCCCGCCCTGCTGGGCCCGCAGCACCAGAAAGGCTTCGGAAAAGCGCGCCAGCGTGAACACCGCGCCCACGCCCACCACCCACCAGTAGGCCGCAGGCAGGCGGCGCAGGCTGTCGCGGCGGATCGGGTTGGTGCGCGGGGCGTCGCGGGGGCGCTCCGGCTCCTGCACGCCCAGCACCAGCAGCGCCACGCACAGAAAGGCCGGAATGACCGCGACCCAGAAGACGGCGTGAAAGTCGTTGGCCCACAGCAGCATCAGCCCCATGGCCAGCAGCGGGCCCAGAAAGGCGCCCACCGTATCCAGCGCCTGGCGCAGGCCGAAGGCGGCGCCGCGCAGCGCCGGCGGCGCGATGTCGGCCACCAGCGCGTCGCGTGGCGCGCCGCGGATGCCCTTGCCGACGCGGTCCAGCAGCCGGGCCACGACGACCGGCTCGACCGAGGTGGCCAGCGCGAACAGCGGCTTGGTGACGGCGCCCAGGCTGTAGCCCAGCACGGCCAGCGGCTTGCGCCGGCCCCACCAGTCGCTCAGCGCGCCGGAGAAGACCTTGACGATCAGCGCCGTTGCTTCGGCGGCGCCTTCCAGCAGGCCCACCACCAGCATGCTGGCGCCCAGGCCGGTGACGAGAAAGACCGGCAGCAGGCTGTGGATCAACTCGGACGACACGTCCATCAGCAGGCTGACGAAGCCCAGCGCCCAGATGCTGCCGGGCAGGCGCGGCGCGGCGGGCGGGGTGGGGGGCATGGCCGGCCTGCTGGCGGGCTGGGTCAGGCCACGATCACAGCCGGGCCGTCACCGCGCGGCGCGATCACGCCGATTTCATGCACCTGCTCGCCCAGGCCGCGCAAGGTCTGCGCGCAGGCGGCGGCGCTGGATGCGGCAACCACCACCACCATGCCGATGCCGTTGTTGAAGGTGCGGTTCATTTCATGGTCGTCGATGCCGGCGGTCTGCTGCAGCCAGGCAAAGAGTTCGGATTGCGGCCAGCTGCCTTTCTTCAGATGGGCGGCCAGGCCCTCGGGCAGCACGCGCGGGATGTTCTCCAGCAGGCCGCCGCCGGTGATGTGGGCCAGCGCCTTGATGCCCTGTTGCGGGCCCGTGCACGGATGCTGCTGCAGCGCGGCCAGCACGTTCTTCACGTACAGGCGGGTGGGCTCCATGACGGCCTGCCGAAACGGCTTGCCATCCAGCGTGGCCGGCAGCCGGCCGGCGGCGCGCTCGATGCACTTGCGCACCAGCGAAAAGCCGTTGGAGTGCACGCCGCTGGAGGCCAGGCCCAGCACCACGTCACCCGACCGCACGTGCTCGCCCGTCAGGATGCGGGATTTCTCGACCACCCCGACGCAAAAGCCCGCCAGGTCGTATTCGCCCGGCGGGTACATGCCCGGCATCTCGGCCGTCTCCCCGCCGATCAGGGCGCAGCCCGAGAGTTCGCAGCCGCGCGCGATGCCGCCGACCACCGCGGCGGCGGTGTCCACGTCGAGCTTGCCGCAGGCGAAGTAGTCCAGGAAGAACAGCGGCTCGGCCCCCTGCACCAGCACGTCGTTGACGCTCATGGCCACCAGGTCGATGCCCACGGTGTCGTGCATGTTCCATTCGAAGGCCAGCTTGAGCTTGGTGCCCACGCCATCGGTGCCGGAGACCAGCACCGGCTCCTTGTAGCGTTTGGGCACCTCGAACAGCGCGCCAAAGCCGCCAATGCCGGCCAGCACGCCCTCGCGCAGCGTCTTTCTGGCCAGCGGCTTGATGCGCTCGACCAGCGCGTCGCCGGCATCGATGTCAACGCCGGCGTCCTTGTAGGACAGGGGAGTGGGGGAGGTGCTCATGGATGCAAGGGGCTGCAGAGGGGGAGAAGGCGGCGCGCGACGGCGCTGCCGATAGAATTTGCAGCGATTTTACGGGTTCCGGCTCCGGGGCCCGTGCACCGTTCCTTCATGCCTTTGACCTCTGCCCAACGCAGCACGCTGGCCTGGAGCGGCGTGGCCGTGGCGTTCGCTTTCGCGCTGTGGCTGCTCGCGCCCGTGCTCATGCCCTTCATCGTCGCGGCGGTGCTGGCCTACGTGCTGGCGCCGCTGGTCGAGCGCATCGAGACGCTGACGCGCGGGCGCGTGCCGCGGGTGCTGGCCGTGCTGCTGGTGGAGTTGCTGCTGGTGCTGGCCGTGCTGGGGCTGGTGCTGCTGCTGGTGCCGGTGGTGCTGCAGGAGTGGCCGCGGCTGCGCCAGCAGCTGCCCGGCCTGCTGGACCGGCTGCAGGCCGGCCTGCAGCCTTGGCTCACCGAGCTGGGCATCGACTTCACCCTAGACGTGGCCAGCCTGAAGGCGGCGCTGACCGAATACCTCAATGCCAACCTCGGCGATTCGCTGGGCTCGGTGCTGGTGTCGCTCAAGATCGGCGGCAGCTATGCGCTGGCCCTGCTGGGCAACCTGATCCTGATCCCGGTGGCGCTGTTTTACCTGCTGCTGGACTGGAAGCAGCTGGTGCCGCGCGTGGTGGCGCTGGTGCCGCCGCGGCTGCGGGGCGACTACGACCGCTTCATGGCCGAGGCCGACGCGGTGCTGGGGCAGTACCTGCGCGGCCAGTCGCTGGTGATGCTGATCCTGGCCATCTACTACAGCGTGATGCTCTCGCTGTTCGGGCTGGATCTGGCGCTGCCCATCGGCATCTTCACCGGACTGGCGATCTTCGTGCCCTATGTGGGCTATGGGCTGGGCCTGCTGCTGGCGCTGGTGGCCGGCCTGCTGGAGTTCACCGGCGACGGCGGCCTGCTGCGCGTGGGCCTGATGCTGCTGGTGGTCTATGGCCTGGGCCAGCTGATCGAGAGCTTCTACCTCACGCCGCGGCTGCTGGGCGAGCGCATCGGCCTGCATCCGCTGGCCGTGATCTTTGCGCTGCTGGCCTTCGGGCAGCTGTTCGGCTTTGCCGGCGTGCTGGTGGCGCTGCCGGTCAGCGCGGTGCTGCTGGTGGCCGTGCGGCGGCTGCGACAGCGCTATTTCGAGAGCCAGGTGTATCGCGGATGAAGCAGCTGGCGCTGGACATCGGGCTGGGACGCGGCCCCACGCTGGCCAATTTTCTGGCCGGCCCCAACGAGGCGGCGCTGCGTCACCTGCGGCTGTGGGTCGGCGAAGGCGCCAGCGCTGTCCTGCGCGCGCCGGTGCCCACCTATCTGTGGGGCGAAGGCGGCAGCGGCAAGACCCATCTGCTCAAGGCCGTGCGCGAGGCCCTGCGCGAACAGGGCGCGGTGTGCGGCTGGCTCGACGCCTCGGTGGCCGAGCCGCCACCGTTCGACGAGCGCTGGGCGGCGGTGCTGCTCGATGACGTGCACCGCTATGACGCCGTGCAGCAGCACGCGGCTTTCAACTGGTTCGTGCATGCGCAAAGCGGGCATCAGTGGGTGCTGGCCGCCGGTGCGGTGGCGCCGGCGGCGCTGCCGCTGCGCGAGGATCTGCGCACCCGTCTGGGCTGGGGGCATGTGTACGCGCTGCAGGTGCTGTCGGAGGAGCAACGGCGCGCGGTGCTGCGCCAGGCGGCCGACGAGCGCGGCATTTTTCTGAGCGACGAGGTGATGGACTTCATGCTCACGCGCTTCAGCCGCGATCTGGGCAGCCTGATGCAGCTGCTGGACGCGCTGGACGGCTATGCGCTGCAGACCCAGCGCGCCATCACCATCCCGCTGATCAAGTCGATGCTGGAAAATGACGGGTAGCGCCCCCGCGCGGCCGCTGCCGCCCGATCGCGGGGCCACCACGCCAGAGCCCGGCGCCGGCCGGCTGCACGGTGGCGACCGCTGACTTTCCATGCCGCAGGCCGGCCGATGCCGGCGACGCGGCGCCCTGACACTGCCATGACGCAAAAGACCCGACTGGCCCTGTTCGACCTGGACCATACGCTGCTGCCCATCGATTCGGACTATTCCTGGGGCACTTTCACGACCACCATCGGCTGGACCGACCCGGTCGAATTCGCGCGGCGCAACGACGCGTTCTATGCCCATTACCAGGCCGGCACGCTGGACGTGCGCGAATACGTGCGCTTTGCCACCGAGGCGGCGCGCCGGCGCGGGCCGCAGGAGGCGCTGGCCGCGCGCGAGCGCTTCATGCGCGAGGTGATCGCGCCGGCCATCCGGCCGCAGGCGCTGGAGCTGGTGCGCCGCCACCAGCGCGCCGGCGACGAGGTGCTCATCATCACCGCTACCAACGAGTTCGTCACCCGCCCGATCGCCGATGCCTTTGGCGTGCGGCACCTGATCGCGGTGGAGCTGGAGCGCGACGCGCAGGGCTGGATCACCGGCGAGATCCGGGGTACGCCCTCGTTTCGCGAAGGCAAGGTGCAGCGCTTCCTCGACTGGCTGGCGCAGCAGGGGCTGCGCCGCGAGCAGGCCGAAGTGACCTTCTATTCCGATTCCGTCAACGACCTGCCGCTGATGGACAATGCAGACCATCCGGTGGCCACCAATCCGGACGAGCGCCTGCGCGCCATCGCCCGCGAGCGGGGCTGGCCGGTGCTGGAGCTGTTTGCGTCTTAAAGCGCAGGGCATCGACCACATCCATGATCAAGAAAATCATCGACAAACTACTGGGCAAGGGCGGCGCCCAGCCCGCCTTCGGCAAGCGCCGTGAAATCGGCGTGGCCGAGCACCGCATCGACCCCGCGCTGGTGGACCGCCGCGCGGTCGAGGTGGTGCAGACCCTGCAGCAGGCTGGCTACGAGGCCTACATCGTCGGCGGCGCGGTGCGCGACCTGCTGCTGGGTCTGCGGCCCAAGGACTTCGACGTGGCCACCAATGCCACGCCCGAGCAGGTCAAGAGCCTGTTCCGCCGCGCCTTCATCATCGGGCGGCGCTTTCGCATCGTGCACGTGGTCTATGGCCGCGGGCGCGAGCACGAGGTGATCGAGGTGTCCACTTTCCGCGCCTATCTGGACGCCACCGCCGCCGAGCAGGTGGCCGGCAACGAGCGCACCAGCCGCAGCGAACTGGCCGGTCTCAGGCACGCAGTCGATGCCAGCGGCCGCGTGCTGCGCGACAACGTCTGGGGCCCGCAGCACGAGGACGCGGCGCGGCGCGACTTCACCGTCAACGCCATGTACTACGACCCGCAGACCCAGACCGTGGTGGACTACCACGGGGGGCTGCGCGACGCGGCCCAGCGCGTGCTGCGCATCATCGGCGACCCGGCCACGCGCTACCGCGAGGACCCGGTGCGCATCATCCGCGCGGTGCGCTTCGCGGCCAAGCTCTCGGCGCTGGGCTTCAGGCTAGAGGCCAAGACGGCCCGCCCGCTCAAGGAAATGAAAGGGCTGCTGGCCGACGTGCCGCAAAGCCGCCTGTTCGACGAAATGCTCAAGCTGCTGCAGACCGGGCATGCGCTGGCCTCGGTGGCGCAGCTGCGCAAGCTGGGGCTGGATCGCGGCATCTATCCGCTGCTGGACCTGGTGGTCGAGCGTGCCGACGAGCCGCTGGTGCATGCGGTGCTGGAAGACACAGACCGCCGCGTGGCCGAAGGCAAGCCGGTGGCGCCCAGCTTTCTGCTGGCCTGCGTGCTGTGGGCCGACGTGCGCGCCGGCTGGCAGCGCCGGCTGGCCCAGGGCATGCATGCGCACCCGGCCTTGCAGCAGGCCATCGACGAAGTGTTCGACGCGCGCATCGGCGACGTCTCCGGCCGCGGCAAGCTGGCCGCCGACATGCGCGAAATCTGGATGATGCAGCCGCGCTTTGAAAAGCGCGTGGGCAACGCGCCGTTCGGCCTGGTGGAGCAGCCGCGTTTCCGCGCCGGCTTCGACTTCATGCGCCTGCGCGCCGAAACCGGCGAGCTCGACGAGGTGCTGGCCGACTGGTGGGAGGACTTCAGCCTGGCCAATGAGGAGCTGCGCCGCGACATGGTGGACCAGGTGCGCGAGGAACTGGCGCGCCAGCGCGCCAAGGCGCCGCGTGCCGGCCGCGCAGGCGGCGCCCGCGCCCAGCCGGCGGCTGCGGATGCGGCTGCGGATTCGGCGCCTGCGGCCGAGCCGGCGGGGGACGAGGCCGCAGAGCCGCCAGCCGCCGAAGGCGCGCCGAAGAAGCGCCGCCGCCGTCGCCGCGGGGGTGCGCGCAAAGGCGAGGGGGGCGCGGCCGCCGCGCCCGATGCGTCCCCGTGAGCGCCTCAGCCGGGGCGGATACGGCGCCGGTGACGGCCTACGTGGGGCTGGGGGCCAATCTGGGCGATGCGGTGACGGCCGTGCGCGCGGCCCTGCAGGCGCTGGCCGCGCTGCCGCAGACCCGGCTGGTGCGCGCCTCGGCGCTGTACCGCAGCGCCCCGGTGGACGCCACGGGGCCGGACTACATCAACGCGGTGGCCGAGCTGCAGACCACGCTGCCGCCGCACGCGCTGCTGCAGGCGCTGCAGCGCATCGAGCAGGCCGCCGGGCGCGAGCGCCCCTACCGCAACGCCCCGCGCACGCTGGATCTGGACCTGCTGCTGTACGGCGCGCTGCAGCTCGCCGACGCGCAGCTGACGCTGCCGCATCCGCGCATGGGCCAGCGCGCCTTCGTGCTGGTGCCGCTGGCCGAGATCGCGCCGGAGCGCGTCACGGCCGCGCAGCTGCGGGCCGTGGCTTCGCAGCCCATCGTACGGTTGCCACCTACGTAACTGGCCCACCGCAGTGGCTGACTAGAATGGCCCTTGGATTTGTCCCGAAATACATCGTTGGGATTGCATAGAGGAGACCGCCATGAATCTGCGCAACATGCATGTGGCCACCAAGCTGTGGCTGGCCGTCGGCAGCATCATCACGCTGCTGGTGGTGGTGCTGGGCTTTTCAGCCTGGCGGTTGATCGCGCTGCAGGTCAGCGCCGATGCCCGGCTGGCCGACCTGGACAAGCGCGTGGCGGCCGCCAGCGCCTGGGCCGGCCTGACCGAGGCCAATGCCGCGCGCACCGTGGCGCTGGTGGCGGTGTACGACCCGGGTGTGGAAGACCGGCTCAAGAAAGACATTGCCGAGACCACGGCGCGCATCTCGGTGGTGCAGAAAGACATCGAGGGCATGGAGCTGGATGCCGCCGAGAAGGCGCAGATGGAGAAAATCGGCGGCCTGCGCAAGGCCATGATCGACGTGCGCAACGAGGCGCAGAAGGCCAAAGCCGCCGGCGAGAGCGAGCGCGCGATGCGGGTCATCAACGAGCAGTACGTGCCGGCGGTCAATGCCTATGTGGCGGCGCTGCGCGAGCTGGTGGCGCTGGAGGAGCGCTCCCGTAGCCAGCTGCGCGAGGAGGTGGCCGGCACCCGCAACATGCTGTTTGCCGTCTCGGGCGTGGTGCTGGCCGTGGTGGTGGTGGGCGCGCTGGCCGGGGCGGCGCTGCTGATCCGCTCGATCCGTCAGCCGCTGGACCAGGCCAACGAGCTGGCCGCGCGCATCGCCCAGGGGGATCTGGCCGCACGCATCGACACCAGCCGTGGCGACGAGTTCGGTGACCTGATGAAGTCGCTGGCGCGCATGAACGAAGCGCTGGCGCGCATGGTGCTGCAGGTGCGCCAGAGCACCGACAGCATCGCCACGGCCAGCGCGGAGATCGCCACCGGCAACCACGACCTGTCGGTGCGCACCGAGCAGACCTCCAGCAACCTGCAGTCCACGGCCTCGGCCATGGAGGAGCTGACCAGCACCGTGCAGCACAGCGCCGACAACGCGCGGCAGGCTTCGCAGCTGGCCACCAGCGCCTCGCAGGTCGCCCAGAAAGGCGGCAGCGTGGTGCAGCAGGTCGTCGCTACGATGGACGAGATCAACGCCAGCAGCAAGAAGATTGCCGACATCATCGGCGTCATCGACGGCATCGCTTTCCAGACCAACATCCTGGCGCTCAACGCCGCCGTGGAGGCCGCCCGCGCGGGCGAGCAGGGCCGTGGCTTCGCGGTGGTCGCCGGCGAGGTGCGCAGCCTGGCCAGCCGCTCGGCCGAGGCGGCCAAGGAAATCAAGGCGCTGATCAACACCTCGGTCCAGAAGGTCGAGTCCGGCGCCCAGCTGGTCAGCCAGGCCGGCGACACGATGAACGAGATCGTGCAGTCGGTGCGCCGCGTGGCCGACGTGATTGGCGAGATCACGGCCGCCGCCAGCGAGCAGAGCAACGGCATCGCGCAGGTCAACCAGTCGATCGCGACGCTGGACCAGATGACCCAGCAAAACGCCGCGCTGGTGGAGCAAAGCGCCGCGGCCGCGCAAAGCCTGCGCGAGCAGGCCGACCAGCTGGCGCAGGCGGTGGCCGCGTTCAAGCTGGCCGGCCACAGCGCGGCCGCCCAGCCCAGCCGCGCGGCGCCGGCTCCCAGGCCGGCCGCGCCGTCCCGCCCCGCTGCTGCCGCCTTGCCGTCGGCGAAGGCCGCCGCGCCCGCGGCTGCAGCCAGGCCCGCCGCCCAGCCTGCCGCCAGCACGCCGGCCAAGCCCGCACCGCTCAAGCCCGCGCCGGCTGCGGCCGACGACGACTGGGAAACGTTCTAACCCGCGACGTTTTTCAACGGTTCAACCCGTCTGCGGTCGCTGGCCGCGGGGGGGCCGCTGGCTGGCCGTCAGCGGGGCGAAGATGGGCGTGCTCAGCCGATTTCGGCGATCAGCTCGATTTCCACGCAGGCGCCCAGCGGGATCTGGGCCACGCCGAAGGCGCTGCGCGCGTGGGCGCCGCGCTCGCCGAACACCGCGCCCAGCAGTTCGCTGGCGCCGTTGGTCACCAGGTGGTGCTCGGTGAAGTCGGGGCTGGAGTTGACCAGCGACATCACCTTGACGATGCGGCGCACGCGGTTGAGGTCGCCCACGGCCGCCTGCAGCGTGCCCAGCAGGTCGATGGCCACGGCCCGCGCGGCGGCCTGGCCTTCGGCAGTGGTCAGCGTGCGGCCCAGCTGGCCGACCCAGGGCTTGCCATCTTTTTTGGCGATATGGCCACTCAGAAAGACCAGGTTGCCGGTCTGCACGTAGGGAACATAGGCGGCCGCCGGGGTGGCCACCGGCGGCAGGGTGATGCCCAGCTGCTGGAGCCGGTCGTACACGTTCAGGTTCATGGGTTTGCTCCGGAATGAAGGGTGATTGCAGGCGGCGCCGCCAGCGCCGGCCACAGGGTCACACGGACGGCATTGTCGGTTATCGTCGGGCTGTTCCATGAGCACTGCACTGGCCCATTTGCCGCGCGACAGCCGCGACACCCTGTTCCTGCTGGCCGTCATCGGCTGGCTGCTGCTGCCGCACGTCGCCCATCTGCCGCCGTGGTGCACCGCACTGGCCGCCGC
The DNA here is from genome assembly GCA_036846225.1 of Hylemonella sp. Lineage (GTDB taxonomy): Bacteria > Pseudomonadota > Gammaproteobacteria > Burkholderiales > Burkholderiaceae_C > Hylemonella. Next base: position 27,642 of record DAIUCJ010000004.1, on the reverse strand, counting down.
GGTGCTGGCCTGGCGCGGCTGGCTGGCCTGGGCGCAGCGGCCGCTGCCGGCGCGTGGCTGGCTGCTGGCGCTGCTGGCTCTGACGGTGGCGGCCACGCTGGCTACCCATCGCACGCTGCTGGGGCGCGATGCCGGCGTGACGTTGATCGTCGTGCTGCTGGCGCTCAAGACGCTGGAGCTCAGGGCGCGCCGCGATGCCTTCGTGGTGTTCTTCCTCGGCTTCTTCACGATGCTGACGAACTTTTTCTATTCGCAGTCGTTGCTGACGGCCGTGGCGATGTTCCTGGGGCTGCTGGGGCTGCTGACGGCGCTGGTCAACAGCCACCTGCCCAGCGGGCGGCCGCCGCTGGCGCTGGCCGCGCGGCTGGCCGCGCGCATGATGCTGCTGGGCGCGCCGCTGATGGTGCTGCTGTTCCTGCTCTTTCCGCGGCTGGCGCCGCTGTGGGGCACGCCCGGCGATGCGCTGAGCGGCCGCAGCGGCCTGTCGGCGCGCATGCAGGTCGGGCAGATCGCGCAGCTGGCGCTGGATGACAGCGTGGCGCTGCGGGTGCGCTTCGACGGCGGCGTGCAGCCGCCTCAGGGCGCGCTGTATTTCCGCGGGCCGGTGCTGTCCACCTTCGACGGGCGGGAATGGCTGCCGCTGCGCTCCGAATTTCCGCCTGCCTTGCGGCCGCGCGCCGAGCTGCAGGTGCAGGGACCGGCTTGGGCCTACGAGCTGACGCTGGAGCCGCAGACCCGGCCCTGGCTGCTGACGCTGGATGCCACCGCGCAGCCGCCTGAGCTGCCGCCGGGCTGGCAGGCCCGCATGGGCGAGGATCTGCAGTGGGTGGCCTCGGGTCCCATCGTGGACCGGCTGCGTTACCGCGCGGTGGCTCACCCGCAGTTCCGCCACGGGCCGCAGCGGGCCGTAGCCGCCCTGCACGACGAGCTGGCGCTGCCGGCGGGCCTGAACCCGCGCACGCTGCAATGGGCGCAGCAGCTGCGGCAGGACCACGGCGCGCAGCCGCAGGCCATCGTGGAGGCGGCGCTGCAGCAGCTGCGCACGGGCGGCTACGTCTATACGCTGGAGCCGGGTGAGTACGGCCTGAACACGGCCGACGAGTTCTGGTTCGACCGCAAGGCGGGCTTTTGCGAGCACATTGCCTCGGCCTTCGCCGTGCTGATGCGTGCGGCCGGCATTCCGGCGCGTGTGGTCACCGGCTACCAGGGCGGGGAGCGCAACGCGCTGGACGACTACTGGATCGTGCGCCAGAGCGACGCCCATGCCTGGACCGAGGTCTGGCTGGCCGGCCAGGGCTGGGTGCGGGTGGATCCGACCGCGGCGGTGGCGCCGGCGCGCACCGGCGGCCTGCAGCGCCTGCAGGCGCCGCGCGGGGCGCTGGCCGAGGCCGTGGGCACGGTGGTGGGGCCGGGCGTGGCCGCCACGCTGCGCGCGGCCTGGGACGCGCTCAACCACGCCTGGAACCAGCGCGTGCTCAACTACACCCAGAGCCGGCAGTTCGAGCTGCTGCGCGCGCTGGGCTTCGATGCCCCGCGCTGGGAGGATCTGGTGGCCGTGCTGGGCGCGGCGCTGGGCTTGGCCGCTGCCGCCGGCGTGCTGTGGGCCTGGTGGCAGCGCCAGCGGCGCGACCCGTGGCAGCGCCTGCTGCAGCAGGCGCGCCGGCGTCTGCAGCGCCTGGGCGACTGCGCGCTGCCCGCAGCGGCCACGCCGCGCGAGCTGGCCGCGCGGCTGGCGCGGCTGCGCGATCCGGCGGACAATCGGGTGCAGGCCCTGCAGGCCTGGCTGCAGCGGCTGGAGCAGGCGCGCTATGCCCGGCGCACGCCGGCGCAGGCGGCGGCCGAGCTCAGGGCCCTGCGGCGGGAATTTCGACGACTGGACTGGCCAACATGATCCGACCTTTGCCGCTGCTGCTGTGCGCGCTCGGGCTGCTGGCCGCCGTGGCGCAGCCCGATGGCGCCCAGGCGGCGCAGCTGCGCAAACCCAAGGCCAAGGCCGTGCGCGCGCAGTGGCAGGCGCCGGGTCTGGTCGAAGGCAGCGGGCCGCTGTACGCGCAGCGCACCGACGCCATGGCTTTGGCCGACGAGATCGCGGCGCGCCATGGCCTGGATGCCCAGTGGGTGCGCCAGACCGTGGGCCGGGCCCGGCAGCTGCCGCAGATCTTGAAGCTCGTGCTGCCGCCGGCCACCCCGGCGGCGCGCGACTGGCAGGACTACCGCGCCCGCTTCCTGCAGCCCGAGCGGGTGCAGGCCGGCGTGGCGTTCTGGCAGGCGCACGAGGCCACGCTGGCGCGCGCCAGCCGCATCTATGGCGTGCCGGCCGAGCTCATCGTCGGCGTGCTGGGGGTGGAAACCTACTACGGACGCCAGCTCGGGCGTTACCGCGTGCTGGACGCGCTGACCACGCTGGCGCTGGACTTTCCCGCCGAGCACCCCCGTGCGGCCGCGCGCACGGCCTTCTTCCGTGGCGAGCTGGGCGAGTTTCTGCGCCAGCACCATGCCAGCGAACGCGATCCGGCGCTGGCGCGCGGCAGCTACGCCGGGGCCATGGGCATACCGCAGTTCATGCCATCGAGCTGGGCGCGCTATGCAGTGGACTTCGATGGCGACGGGCGCATCGACCTGGTCGATTCGGTGGCCGATGCGATCGGCTCGGTGGCCCACTATTTCAGGGCCCATGGCTGGCAGCCGGGCATGCGCACCCACTATGCGGTGTCGTTCCCCGAGGAGTTCGTCGATCTGCCGCCGCTGCTGGCGCCGGACATCAAGCCCAGCTTCGATGCCGCGCAGCTGGCCGACAGGGGGCTGGTGCTGGACGAGGCGGCGCGCCAGCATCCGGGGCTGCTGGCGCTGGTGCAGCTGCAAAACGGCAGCCGCGCGCCCAGCTACGTGCTGGGCACGCAGAATTTCTACGTCGTGACGCGCTACAACTGGAGCAGCTTCTACGCGCTGGCCGTCATCGAGCTGGGCGAGGCGGTGGCGGCGGCGCGGCAGCAGGCGGCAGCCGCGCCTCAGGCCGGCAGCACGCTCTCGAATGCCGGGTGCAGCGCATCGACCCAGCTGTCCACCTCGGCGCTGCCGATCTGCAGGTAGTGCAGGCACACCGGGCCGTAGCGCTTCCATTCCGGCTGCTGCTGCACCCCTTCGTACTGGGCCACCAGGTGGTCGGCCACGGCGGCGATGGCCACCAGCGTGCGCACCTCGGCCGCCACGCCGGATTCGTTCAGCACATGGAAGTCGTGATGCAGCCGCACCGCATGCACCAGCGCGGTGGGCAGGTGCCAGGTGCGCGCCACGATGGCGCCGACGACCGCATGGTCGGTGCGGTGCGCGGCATTTTCGGTCTGGGTGAAGCTGCGGTCCTGCCGCGCCAGCGCCTCGGCCAGCGTGCCGGCATAGCCCCGCAGGCCCTGCAGCAGGATGGGTATGCCCACGTGCAGGAACAGCCCGCAGGTCTGGGCGACTTCGGCGTCCACCCCGTAGAGCTGCCGCGCGATATAGCCCATGGCCAGCGCGCGGCGGGTAGAGGTTTCCCAGAAGTGCTCCAGCACGGGGCTGTGCACGGGGATGGCATGGCGGGTCAGCAAGCCGGTCAGCAGGGCGGCTGCCTGTCCCAGCCCGAGCAGGGCGACGGCTTCGGCGACGGTCTGCGCTGCCCGCGCGCGGGCGTAAAACGGGCTGTTGGCCGTGCGCAGCAGGGCGGCGGCCATGGCCACGTCGCTGCTGGCGATGCGGGTGATTTCGGCTGGGTCCGGCTCGGGTTGGCGCATTTCACGCTGCAGCGCCACCAGCAGCTCGGGGCAGGGCGGAATGACGATGTCGCGCAGCGGCCCTTCGGCGCGGGCCTTATCGAGTTCGCGGTCGATGTCCATGGCATGGGGTGCAAGGGGTCGGGCCGATTATCCGCAGGAATCGTGCCGCTTCCTGTCACGCGCGGCCTGTTCAGGGTGCGTTCCGGTCGGATGTCACATCATCCTCAAAGCGGCAGTGGAGCAGGCCAGGCTCCCTCGGTCAGACCAGGCTGTGTCCGCTGGAGAAGGCGTGGTCAGCTGCCGTTTCGAGAATCATGCTGCCAGTAGCGGCGCCGCACCGTGCGCTCGCACGCCAGGGCCTGGGGCTGCGCCGAGCGCCAGTGGGCCGCGCCGCAGCTGGCCGAGTCGATGACGGTGCTGCCCTGCTGCGCATAGCGGGCCACCACCTCCGGCGCCGGATGGCCATAGCGGTTGCGGTAGCCGGCCTGCACCAGCGCCCAGCGGGGCGCGACCGCCTGCACGAAGTCCGGGCTGCTGGAGGTCTTGCTGCCATGGTGCGGCACCAGCAGCACATCGGCGCGCAGCGGCGCGTCCGCGGCGAGCAGGCGCTGCTCCTGCGCCCGCTCGATGTCGCCGGCCAGCAAGGCGGTGCTGCGGCCGTTGCTCACGCGCAGCACGCACGACAGCGCATTGCTGCGGCGCGTGCGTGGCGCCGGTTCGGCCGGCGGCGGATGCAGCACCTCGAAGCGCACCCCGTCCCAGCTCCAGCTCAGGCCGGCGTGGCAGGGCTGCTGCTCGCGCTGCAGCAGCAGCGGGTGGTCGGATGGCAGCGTGCCCAGCAGCTGCGCGGCCGGCTGCATGGCCAGCACCGCGGCAGCGCCGCCCGTGTGGTCCTCGTCGGCGTGGCTGAGCAGCACGCGGCTGAGCCGCACGTCCAGCGCGCGCAGCAGCGGCACCAGCACGCGCTCGCCGGCATCGCTATCGATACTGTAGCGAGGTCCTGCATCGTAGAGCAGCGCGTGGCCATGTGTGCGCACGATCACCGCCTGGCCCTGGCCGATGTCGGCAGCCAGCAGCTCGAATTCGCCCGCCGGCGGCCCCGGTGTCTGCCACAGCAGCGCCGGCAGCAGCAGCGGCACGCCGGCCGCGCGCGTCAGCGCAGGCAGGCGCAGGGCGATCAGCGCACCGCCAACCAGGGCGGCCAGCGCAGCCCAGGCCGGCGCCTGCGGGGCCGACCAGGTGGCCAGCGGCCAGGCCGCCAGCGGCTGCAGCACCGCGGCCAGGCCCTGCGCGGCCGCTGCCGCCACATCCCACAGCGGCGGCCACAGCACGCCCAGCAGGGCCACGGGCGTGAGCACCAGCGTCACCCAGGGGATGGCCAGCAGATTGGCCAGCAGCCCCACCAGCGAGACCTGGCCGAAGAACAGCAGCGTCAGCGGCGCCAGCGCCACGGTGATCAGCAGCTGCTCGCGCAGCAGCGCGCGCACGCGCGCCAGCCAGCCCGCGGCGGCGCCGGCGGCAGCCGTGTCGGATTCGCGCCGGCCGCTGGCAAACAGGATGCCCACCGCCACGAAGCTCAGCCAGAAGCCCGGCTGCAGCAGCGCCCAGGGGTCGGCCAGCGCGACCACCGCCGCCACCAGCAGCCAGACCATGGGCCAGGGCCAGGCGCGCGCGCCCAGGCGCAGCAGCGTGACGGTGGCCAGCATCAGCACCGTGCGCTGCGCCGGGATGCCCCAGCCGCTGAACAGCGCGTAGCCCGCCGCCAGCAGCAGGCCGCCGGCGGCGCCGGCGTGCTGGGCCGGCCAGCGCAGGCACAGCGGGGGCCAGCTGCGCCACAGCGCGCGCACCAGCGCGGCGGCCAGCCAGGCAAACAGCGTGATGTGCAGGCCGGAGATGCTCATCAGGTGCGCCACGCCGGTGGCACGAAAGACGTCCCAGTCGCTGCGCGCGATCGCACGCTGGTCTCCGGTGACCAGCGCGGCCACGATGCCCAGCGCGCGCTGGCGCGCGGCGTCCGCGTCTGTGCCGGGGGCTGCGCGGCGCACGATGGCGTCGCGCACCTGCTGCCGCGCCCATTCCACCGGGTGCGCCCAGGTCTGCCCCAGGGCCTGCGGCGGCGGGTCGCGCCGGCCGGCGCGCACATAGCCGGTGGCCTGCAGGCCTTGTTCCCACAGCCACAGCTCGAAGTCGAAGCCGTGCGGGTTGCGCGTGCCATGCGGCGCGCGCAGCCGGGCCGTGAACTGCCAGCGCTGCCCGGCCTGCAGATCGGGCGCCAGCCGCATCGGCTCCAGCCGGTCGCCGTCGGCGCGCCGGGGGCCGCCGTACCAGCCCAGATACAGCTGGGGCGGCACGGCCGCCGGCTGCCCGTCCAAGCGGGCCTGCTCCACCGCGAAGCGAAAGCGCACCCCCTGTTCGTTCCACTGCGGCATCGCGGCCACGCGGCCCACCAGCTCGATGTCGCGCCCCTGCAGGAGTTCGGGCAGGGCCTGGGCCTGGTAGGCGGCCGCGCGCCAGCCGGTCAGGCCGAAGCCCAGCGTGGCCATCGCCGCAGCGGCCAGCAGCGCGCGCCAGCCGCTACGGCCGATTGGGACGTGGCGGCGCAGGGTCCGTAGCACCAGCAGCGCCAGCAAGCCGGCCAGCAGCGCCGCCGCATAGGCCGCAGCGGACCACAGCACCGGCTGCTGCAGCTGCAGCGCGATGCCGGCCAGCGTGCCCAGCAGCGCTGGCGCGAGCTCAGGTGCGGCGGGGCTGCGCGTGGCGGGCGGCATGCCGGGCTTGATCGCGCGGCCCGTGCGGCCGGTTCACTGCCACAGCGCCTCGAACCCTTCCTCGGGCACGAAGCGCCGGTCGTGGTAGCGCAGCCGCGTCGGCCCGGGCAGGGCGCGGATGGGCACGCTGTGGCGGGCATCGCCGGGGTAGCACAGCACGCGGGTGCCATCGGCTTCGTCGTAAGGCTCGGGCTGGATCAGCGCGGGGGAGCGGCTGCGCGCTTCGGCCAGCACGCTGGCCACGCTGGCGTGGCGCGCCAGATGGGCCAGGCTCATGATCTGCGGCGGCGCCAGGTCGATCAGGCCGTCGCGGTACTGCAGCAGCGCCGCGCGGGGCGCCAGCCACACGCTGTGCGTGGCCTCCACGTCGTCGTGGCGGGCGGTCTGCTGCGCGGGGACTGCCGCCACGAAGAAGCGGGTGTCGAAGCGCTTGCTGCTGACCGAGGCCATGCGCGGCGTGATCCAGCGCGACCAGGGCTGCAGCGCCGCCGTCTGCAGCCGCAGATCCAGCGTGCGCAGGATGGTGGCAAAGTCCAGCCCCTGCCGCAGCAGGGCGCGGGCCTGCGCGAGTTCGGCGGCGCCGGCGCCGCAGGCGTAGAGCACGCCCGACTCCTCGAAGGCCTCGCGCAGCGCGGCCACATGGCAGGCCACGGCGTGCGCCACCGTCGCATCGGCTTCGCCCAGAGCGGCGTGCAGGGCAGCCGCGGGCCGGTCCAGCCGGTCGGCCAGGCTCGCGTCGGCCGCATCGACCTTGCCGCCGGGGAACACATAGGCGCCGGCCAGCACGTCGGAGGCGGCGGCGCGTCGCAGCAGAAAGACTTCCAGGCCGGCGTCGGCATCGCGCAGCATGACCACGCTGGCCGCGTCGCGCGGCGGGGTGTCGATGAGGGTGCGGTTCAGTTCCATGTCGGCTGTGTGACGCAGAGGGCCAGGCCAGGTGGCTAAGATTTGATTACAGCACGAGGAGGAGTGACATGATCGATTTCCAGGGCCGGGTGGCCATCGTGACCGGTGCCGGCGGGGGCCTGGGCCGCGCGCATGCGCTGGCGCTGGCGCGGCGCGGCGCCAAGGTGGTGGTCAACGACTTCGGCGGCGCACGCGACGGCACTGGCGGCTCGGCCACGGCGGCGCAGGCCGTGGTGGACGAAATCCGCGCCGCTGGCGGGCAGGCGATCGCCAACCACGCGTCCGTTACCGATTTCGAGGCCGTGCAGGCCATGGTGCAGCAGGCGATGGACGCCTGGGGGCGGGTGGACATCCTGGTCAACAATGCCGGCATCCTGCGCGACAAGACCTTCGCCAAGATGGATCTGGCGGACTTCCGCTTCGTGCTGGAAGTGCACCTGATGGGCTCGGTGCACTGCACCAAGGCGGTCTGGCCCATCATGACCGCGCAGAAATACGGCCGCATCGTGATGACCACCTCCTCCAGCGGCCTGTACGGCAATTTCGGCCAGAGCAACTACGGCGCGGCCAAGCTGGCGCTGGTCGGGCTGATGCAGACGCTGGCGCTCGAAGGAGCCAAGCACGACATCCGCGTCAACTGCCTGGCGCCGACGGCGGCCACCCGCATGACGGCCGACATCATGCCGCCGGAAGTGCTGGCCGCGCTCCAGCCTGAAGCCGTGGTGCCGGCCATGCTGGTGCTGGCCAGCGAGCAGGCGCCCACCCGCACCACGCTGTGCGCCGGCGCCGGCAGCGTCGAGGCCGCGCACATCACGCTGACCCAGGGCGCCTGGATCGGCCTGGACGACGATGCCGACGAGCGGCTGGCTGCGCTGCTGCCGCAGGTGCTGGAGCGCAGCGGCGAGATGGTGCCGGCCAGCGGCAGCGCGCAGGGCCAGCACGAGGTGGCGCGCGCCATGGCCATGCTCAGGCCGCGCTGACCCCCGGTTGGGCGCTTACTCGAGCAAGAAAGCCAGCAGATCGCGCTTGGCGCGCTCGATCACCTCGGGGTTGTGGGTGTTGGTGTTGCGGCAGCCCCGCCCCTTGCACGCCATGTGTTCCTCGAAACTCTGCGAGCGCTGGTCCCATCCGTGGGTGGCGGGATAGACCGTCACGCTGGTGAGGGCGCGCTGCCTGGGGTCCCCAATGGCGTCGGCGAATTTCTGGCAGGCATCGGGGTCGCGGTCGTTGTAGTCGTCGTCGCGTGCCGCGAAGATCCGCATCGGCACCCCGGTCCATGTCTGCAGCAGATCCCGCGGCAGCTTGCGCGGCTGCCATCGGTTGTCCAGACTTTGCCGGGCGTAACCTTCCAGCAGCCAGCAGACCGGATAGAACAGTGCGATGCGGGCGAAGCGCAGCTGGTTGTCCGTGTACTTCTGCACCGCCCAGGACGTGCCGGCATAGCTGGCGATGAAAGCTCCAAAGGACAAACCGACGACGGCGATCTGCTCGCGATCCACATCGGGCAGACCGGCCAGGTAGCGCAGCGCGCCCATGGCTTCGGCCAGATGGTCTCCGCCTGCGCGCAATCCCTGGCGGTTGAGGAACATGCGGGGTTCCAGGGTTGTGAACCCCTGGGCGGCCAGAAACTCTGCGTACTGTGACGTGGTGTTTGCGCTCCAGCCGCCAGCGTGGTGCAGCAGCACGACGGCTTTGCGGTTCGGCGCGGCCGTGGGTTTGCGCAGGACCGCCTGCAGCTGCTCCGTCTGGCCTTGCGGGTTGAGGTATTCGTAGGTGACGACTTCCTGCGCATGGGCACAAACCCACCATCCGATCAGCAGGCCAACGAGCAGTTGTCTCATCGATCAGTTCCTCGAACCAGGGATCAGAACAGTCATGAAATGGGACGGGGTCCGGCAGCGCACAGGCCGGCTGCCGATACCCAGCGTTATCTTGCATTTCCTGCTGTGACATTTCAACAGCCCATGGTCTGGCACGATGCAGCCGGTTGGCCTGTCCACGCCTTCATGGTCAAGGGGCATGACGGGCTGACTCGGGGATAGCCCGGATTCGGCAAACGACACGCCATCGTGCTATGGTCCGGGTCCGTTCGTCACAACCGGATACATCCATGAGCACAGGGCATGAGCCAGCCGCTGCCCCCACTGGGCTGCTGTCGGCCCAGCGTCTGCGGGGCATGCGCCGCGGCATCGAAAAGGAAAGCCTGCGTGCGTTGCCCGACGGCACGCTGGCGCTCACCCCCCATCCGGCGGCGCTGGGCTCGGCGCTGACCCATCCGCACATCACCACCGACTATTCCGAATCGCAGCTGGAGCTGATCACTGGCGTGCATGCGGACATCGACGCCTGTCTGGCCGAGCTGACCGAAATCCACCAGTACGTCTATCGCGTGCTGCGCGAGGCCGGGCCGGAGCTGCTGTGGGTTGCCAGCATGCCCTGCGGCCTGCCGACCGACGAGACGATACCGATCGCCCGCTATGGCTCCTCCAACATCGGGCGGGCCAAGAGCGTCTATCGCATGGGGCTGGGCCACCGCTACGGCCGGCGCATGCAGACGATTTCGGGCATCCACTACAACTGGTCGCTGCCGGGCGTGGACGACGCAGGCTACTTTGCGCTGATCCGCAATTTCCGCCGCCATGCCTTCCTGCTGCTGTACCTGCTGGGGGCTTCGCCGGCGGTGTGCGCGACCTTCGTCGAGGGGCGCCGGCACGACCTGCAGGTGTTGGCGGGCCGCACGCTGTACATGCCCCATGGCACTTCGCTGCGCATGGGGCGGCTGGGCTACCAGAGCGAGGCGCAGGCCGCGCTGGCAGTCAGCTACAACAGCCTGGAGAGCTACGCCGCCTCGCTGCACGACGCGCTCACCCGTCCCTGGCCGGCCTATGAGGCGCTGGGCATCCGCAACCCGGGCGGCGACTACATCCAGCTGGCCACCAGCCTGCTGCAGATCGAAAACGAGTTCTACGGCACCATCCGGCCCAAGCGAACCATCCGTCCGGGCGAGCGGCCACTGCACGCGCTGCGCGAGCGCGGCGTGGAGTACGTGGAGGTGCGCCTGCTCGACCTCGACCCTTTCGAGCCGGTGGGCATCGCTGCGCCGACGCTGCGCCTGCTGGACATTTTCCTGCTGCACTGCCTGGTCACCGACAGTCCGCCGGATACCCCGCAGGAAATCGCCGAACTGGCGCACAACCAGCAGATCACCGCCACGCGCGGGCGCGAGCCGGGCCTGACGCTGCTGCGCGGCGGGCGGGCCGTGGCGCTGCGCGACTGGGCCGAGGACATCCTGCGCGGCTGCGAGCCGCTGGCGCGCGCGCTGGACGCCGCGCATGGGGGCACGGCCTACAGCGCGGCCTTGCAGGCGGCCCGCGCCGCGGTGGCCGACCCGCAGCGCCTGCCCTCGGCGCGGGTGCTGGCGGCCATCACCGGCGAGCACGACGGCTCGTTCCTGCGCTTCGTGCGGGCGCGCTCGCAGCTGGCGCGCGAGCAGATCCTGGCCCTGCCGTGGACGCCGGCGCAGCAGGTGCGCTACGAGCGCATGGCGCGCGAGTCGCTGGCGCAGCAGCGGGCCATCGAAGCGGCCGACACCCTGCCGTTCGAGGCGTTCCGCCAGCACTATGTGTCGCCCGAGCGGCTGGTGCCGCAGCCGCAGCGGGCCCAGGGCGCGCTGGCGTGAAAACGTCACGCCCGGCTTCGCGCGCTGCCGCGGCGGCCGCCTGAAGGGCCGGCTGCGGCCGATAATGCCGCGATCATGCATCTGACGGAACACACCGTCTGGGCCCTGATGAGCGGGGGGCTGCTGTCGCTGGTGCTGCTGACTGCTATCGACGCGGTGGTCACCGGCAGCGTGGCCGCGCTGCGCAGCCTGGCCCTGATCACTGCGGCCAGCGCCACCTTCGTGGTGCTGTCGGGGCTGCCCGCGTCGCTGTGGCCCCAGGCGCCGCAACGGCTGTGGCTGGTGCTGGAAGCCGGGCTGGGCCTGCTGGGCGTGGGGCTGGGCCTGCGCCTGCTGGCCATCTGGGTCGGGGCGCAGCGCGACGACCGCACCCTGCGCCTGCTCACGGTCGGTGGCGGCAACCTGTCGATGGCCGCCGGCCTGCTGTTGGCCGGTCTGGCCGCGCTGGTGCCGCTGGACAAAGCCACGGCCTTTTTGCTGACGGTGGCCCTGCTCAACGCGGTGCCGGCGCTGGCCTGCCTGCTGGTGGCCGTGCGCGTGACCCGCCAAGGCGACCCGCTGGGGCGCTGGCTGCTGCTGGCCTGCCTGGTGCTGCTGTTCGTGGCCACCGGCTTTTATCTGCGCGTGCTGCGGGTGCCGGGCCTGCCGCTGGGCTTCTGGGCGCTGGTGGCTGCCGCCAGCGTGCTGTACGTGCTGGTGGTGATGATGCTCATTCTGGAGCGCAACCGCGCCAACCGCGAGTTGGCGCGCCTGGCGCGGCTGGATACCGGGCGCGATCCGGCCACGGGTCTGTCCACCGGGGCGCGGCTGCTCAGCGAAGTCGATCACGTGTTCTGGCGCACCGGCCGCACGCAGGGCAAATGCGTGGTGCTGGGGCTGTACGTGGCCAATCTGTACGAGCTCAGCGATCCGATGGGCCACTCGATCGACAACCAGATCCTGGCCGCGCTGGCCGCGCGCATCCGCCGCGCAGCGGGTTTTCGCTGCGTGGTGGGGCTGTACCACCCGCGCTGCTTCATCGTCGTGTTCTCGGGCGAGCGGCACCGCCCGGTCGATCCCCAGGCCCTGCGCCAGCGCTTTCTGCCCCTGCTGATGCAGCCGCTGCACGTCATGGGCAGCGACCAGCGCCGACGCGCCTTCGTGCCCCAGGTCGGCATGGCCGTGCTGACGGTGCTGCCCGATCAGGTGCAGCCTCAGGACGTGATCGACGAAGCCGAGCATGCCGCCTTGCTCGAGGCCAGGTCGCAGGCCGGCGCCGACCAGGCTGAAACCCAGTGGCCCGATTCGGCGCCCCCTGTTGCAGGCTGAGCCTGAAAGCGGCGACCGCTGTCCGGGCTACCGGGTGCCGTCAAGCCAGGCGCTTAAGATACCCCCGATGGATAGCGCCGAAATTGCCGTCTGGTCGGCCATGCTGGGTGGTCTGCTCGCCATTGCCGCCGTGGCCGCGGCCGATGCCGTTTATTCCGGCAGCATTGGCTCCTGGCGCAATCTGGTTTTCGTGCTCGTCACCGGCGCGGCCTGCGTGCTGATGTCGGGTCTGCCGGAAGCGCTGTTTCCGGGCTTGCCGCCCAGGCTGATCATGCTGCTGAAGGCCGGCCTGGGCCCGCTGGCCGGGGCCATCGCGCTGGCCTATCTGGGCATCTGGCTCGGTGGCCTGCGCGAGGATGTGCTGGTGTACCGGCTCACGGCCTGGGGTGGCGCCGTGCTGTTCTTTGCTGCCGTGGGACTGACCATGGCCGCGGCGGTGGTGGAAGCCGGGCAGTCCTTCCACCGGCTGCTGTGGCTGACCGCCGCCGCCAATCTGGCGGCCGTCGTGCTGGCGCTGCTGGCCACGCTGCGCGCCAGCCTCTTGGGCGACCCCCTGGCGCGCTGGATGCTGCTGGCCTGCGTGCTGCTGGCCATCACCACCGTGGGCCACTACCTCAACGGCCTGCAGATACCGGGCTTTGGCATCGGCACCTGGGTGGTGACGGCGCTGGCCACCGTCGGTTACTACCTGCTGGCTTCGGTGCTGATCTATGTGCGCAACCGGCAGCTGCGCAAGCTCGCGCGGCTGGCGCGGCTGGAGCTCGGGGCCGATCCGGCCACGGGCCTGCCCACCGGGGCGCAGCTGCTGTCCGAGGTGGAGCATGCTTTCTGGCGCGCGGCCCGGCTGCATGGGCAGTGTGCCGTGGTCTGCCTGCATCTGCGCAACCTCTACGAGCTGGGCCAGGCCGCGGGGCGCGGCGTGGAGCACCAGATCCAGGTGGCGATGGCTGCGCGCATTCGGCGCGCGGCAGGCTTTCGCTGCATCGTTGGGCTGTATCACCCGCGCTGCTTCGTGGTGGTGATCACCTCGGACCAGCGGCGCGATGGCGTGGGCATGACGGTGCAGCGGCTGCGCCAGTTCGTCGGCCAGCCGCTGACGGTGGTCGGGGCCAACCAGGCACGCCATGCCTACATGCCGCAGCTGGGCGTAGGGGTCGTCCACGTCGAGGCGCCGGCCGAGGCCAAGCCGCTGGAAGTGATCAACGAAGCCGAGCGCCAGGCCCTGGGCCTGCGCGGCGAGCGCAGCAGCCGCCCGGCGCCTCTGTCGCAGGACCAGATACCCACCGCCTGGTGAGCGGCCGTTCGGGTCAGCGGCCGCCGAGCGCGGCCGGCAGCGGCGCGCGCGTCAGCAGCGCACGGATTTCGAGCAGCTTGGCGCGCAGGCGGCGATGGTGGGCCGGGCCCATGCGCAGCAGCATCTTCTGGCCCGCGGCCAGGCTTTGCAGCGACTCATCGGCGAATTCGTAGCGCGTCCAGGGGCGCTCGGGGGCGATCGGCCCCTTGACCTCGACCAGCGTCACTTCCAGCGGCTCGTCGATCACCGGGGTGGCCAGCAGGGTGTCGATGACCTGCACCAGCCGGTCGTTGAAGTAGCCGCGGGGGTAGCCCAGTTCCTCGTACGCCTGCTGGAACAGGGGGTACAGCGCTGCGTACAGCTGCACGCCCTGGCGGGCATCGACCACGTCGATGAACTGCACCAGCGCGCTGTAGCGCTGGGCGTTGTCCGGCCCGATGAATTCGCGCGAGCCGGACCGCGACGTAGCCAGGCGTCCGGGCGTGGGATGCACCGGCCACAGCGCGGGTGCCGCATGCTCGCGGGCCAGGTTGTCCACCGTCACCACCACGCGGCGCACGAAGCTGTCGAGCTGCAGGAACTGCTGCACCTTTTTGCGCCCCAGCCAAGTGTCGAGCTCGTCTTTCAGCCGGGCGTCCGAGGCGTCCAGCTTGGGCAGCGGCTTGCGTTCGGTTGGCGCGGGCGTTTCGATGGCCTGCACCGGGTGCTGGATGGCCGGGAGCTCGGGTGCGCTGGCCGCAAGCGGCGCGCTGGCGGCAGGTGGCGTCGCAGGGCGCGCCACAGGCGGCGGGGAGGGCGTCGGCTGCGGTTCGTCCGGGCGCAGCAGCCACCAGCCCAGCAGGCCCACCACGGCCGCAGTCAGCAGCAGTGCGGCGAGCAGGCGGGAGGCAGACATGGGGGGCAGACCGGGATCGGCAGGCGCGGGGGAATCAGGCAAGGCAGGCTGCCATGCTAGCACCAGCGCGGCCGCTCGGCCTGCGCTGGCGGCCCGTAGCCCCACGGCGGCAGGGGCATCGCGGCCGCCCTACACTGCCGGCACCGATGCAGCCCGACACCTCCTCCCTCTTCTACACCGGCCGTCTCGAACCGGACGGCGCCACTTTCGACGCCTGGGCCGACCGGCCGCTGCTGCAGTCCATCGAGGAAGGTGGCCTGGTCTGGCCCAGTTCCTGCCAGGCCGGCCATTGCCGCACCTGCGTGGCGCAGCTGCTGGCCGGGACGGTGCGCTACGAAGTCCAACCCGCCGCCCTCAGCGCCGAAGACCGGGCGGCTGCGCTGGTGCTGCCCTGCGTGGCCTACCCCTGTTCGGACGTGGTGCTGCAGCCTGCCGAGTGAACCCCGAAACGGCGGTCTATCCGCTGCCCGGCCTGCAAGCGTGACATTTGCACGGCCTGTGCTTGACGCACATCAAAGGCCGGTGGTGCCAGCGGCTTGCCCCCGGCGGTATCGGGTCTTAGCATGAGCCCGACATCCGGATCGGGACGAGGAGGGCACATGCGACCACGCGGGTGGATGATGGCCGGCGCTTTGCTGCCGGCACTGGTGGCGGCGCAGCCGGCCAAGGCGCCGCCGGCACAGTTTCAGGCGGAGATCTGGGCTTCGGCCTGCATGGCCTGCCATGGGACCGAGGGCAAGGCCGAAGGCGTGGCGCTGACCATCGGCGGGCGCCAGGCCGACGAGCTCTACGCCATGCTCATTGCCTACAAGCGCGGACAGCGCCAGGGCACGATCATGCAAAAGCATGTCAAGGGCTACAGCGACGAGGAACTGCGCCAGATCGCTGATTTCTTTTCCCGCTTCAAGTGAGGAGCCGGCCATGCCTCTGAATCGACGCATCCTGCTGCAGGCTACGGCCGGTACCCTGATCGCGGCGCCCTGGGTCGCCCAGGCTCAGAGCGGGCCGCGCATCGTCGTCATCGGCGGCGGTTTCGGTGGAGCCACGGCAGCCAAGTATCTCAAGCGCTTTGCGCCGTCGCTGCAGGTCACGCTGGTCGAGCCGAACAGCGAATTCATCATGTGCCCGATGAGCAACCGGGTGATCCACGGTGGGCTGAGCCTGCGGGACATCTCCCGGCCCTATGAGCGCTTCGTCAACCGCCATGGCATCCAGTGGGTGCGTGGCATGGCGGAGGAAATCGATCCCGAGCGGCGCGAGGTGCGGGTGGGCAGCAGGCGCATTCCCTACGACCGGCTGATCGTCGCCCCGGGTGTGGATTACATGTACGAGGAGGTGCCAGGACTGCAAAGTGCCGAGGCCCAGCAGCTGGTGCCCCATGCCTGGAAGGCCGGCGAGCAGACGCAGCGGCTCAAGGACATGCTCTACGGCATGCGCGAAGGCGGCGTGGTGGCGCTGCACATTCCCAAGGTCCCCTACCGCTGCCCGCCCGGACCCTATGAACGCGCCAGCCTCATCGCCTACTTCCTGCAGCAGCGCAATCCCAGGGGCAAGCTGCTGGTGTTCGACAGCAACCCGGAGATCCAGGCCAAAAAGGGGCTGTTCGAGGCGGTATGGAAGGGCAAATACGCCGGCCTGATCGAATATGTGCCCAACGCCGAGGTGCAGAGCGTGGACGCCCGGACGCAGACCCTGGAGCTGAAGGTGCAGGGTCGGCACAAGGTCGATGTGCTCAACCTGATTCCGCCGCAGCGCGCCGGCGCCATTGCGCTGCGCAGCGGGCTGGCCAATGTGGGGCAGCGCTGGTGCGGCGTGGATTTCCTGACCTACGAGTCGGTCGTGCACAAGCAGATCCACGTGCTCGGTGACTCCATCGCCAGCGCCCCGGGCACGCCCAAGTCCGGCCACATGGCCAACCAGCAGGCCAAGGTCTGTGCCGGCGCCATCGCGGCGCTGGCGGTGGGGCAGCCCGTGCCCCAGCAGCCCATCATCGCCAACACCTGCTACAGCTTCGTCTCGCAGACCGAAGCCATCCATGTGGCTGGCGTCTATCGCTACGACCCGGCCAAGCGCACGATGGTGGCGGCCCCGGGCGCTGGCGGCCTGTCGGAGGCGCCCAGCACCACCGAAAGCCTCTATGCCATGTCCTGGGCGGCCAACATCATGAACGATTCGATCGAGTGATTCCGCCGTGCAGCGGGCGCTGACGCATCAGCCGTCGAGCCGGCCGCGCAGCAGTTCGGGCAGGCGCTCGGCGCCGAGGCGAAAGCCGCAGGCCTGGGCATGGCCGCCGCCGCCCATGCGCTGCGCCAGCGGCAGGCAGTCGTAGGGGCGCTGCGAACGCAGCCCGACCTTGATCACCCCACCGGGCTGCGCGCTCCACAGCAGCGCGAACGTGCCGCAGCGCTGCGCCAGCAGTTCGCCCACCAGGCTGTGGAAGACGCCGGGGGCGTTGACCATCAGGCCCCGCTCGCCCAGCAGGGTCACCGGTTCGGCCTGCTCGGCCAGATCGGCGGCCAGCTTGCAGAATTTTTCGTCCATGGCCTGGCCGCGCGCCTGGTAGGCGGCGAGCTGCTCGCTGTCGAAGGAGGCGATCTCGGCCCAGCGCTCGAAGTCCCAGGGCTCCATGTCCAGCGCCGCGAGAAAGGCCGCGCTTTGCGGATACTGCCAGCGCCAGAGGTCGCGGTCCTCGATGTAGCGGATCAGGTCGGGCAGGGCGCGCTCGGGCTGAAAGTAGTCCCAGGCCAGGCGGGCACCGGACTTGTCCATGTCGAAGTGCAGCGCGCCACAGCGGCAGGCAAAGCCGCTGAGCTGCCGGGCCGCGCTCACGTGATGGTCCAGCAGCACCAGCTTGGCCGCCTGGGCGTCGATGGCCTGCAGGATTGCCGGGGGGAAGGAAAAGTCCAGGATATAGACCGCCCGGTCCTGCAGCGGCGGCAGGTCGGCCACGTCCCGCACCTGGCCGTGGTCGCAGGGCCAGCACTGTACGCGCCCTTCGTAGTAGAGCCAGGCGGCCAGCGCGGCGCCAAAGCCGTCGGGGCAGCGGGCGTGGTAGATGACCAGCGGGTCGGGGTCGTGGCGGTCAGGCGCCACGCGCAGGCGTTGGGGCAGCAGCAAGGTGCTCATCGGGAGGTTCTCCTGGCTCGGGGCGCGGCTGGCGGGCTGCTGCGGCGGGGCGTGCGGATGTGGCCGGCCTGTGCCAGCGCTTCCTTGCGCAGCTGGCGCTCGGCGTCCAGCCGCCGGCCCTCGGCCAGCCAGCGGGCGTATTCCTGCGGTGTCTCCAGCGTGATGCGGCCCAGCGCGCCGCTGCGAAAGTCGTGAATCAGCCGTTCGGCGGCCTTGTGCAGGTCCACCCGGCCGCCGGCGGCCAGCGCCCCGCAGCTGCGGCCGATGGCCTCCAGCAGCGCTTCGCTGGGCAGGTCGCCCCCGTCACGCAGCCCGTAGCGCGCGGCCAGCAGCTGCGGGTAGGCGCGGCGCAGGTTGTCCAGCAGTTCCAGCGCCACTTCCTCCTCATCGAAGGCGTTGCGCCCCACGGCGCCGCTGGCCGCGAGGTGGTAGCCGCTTTGCGCCACGATGATGCGCGGCCACAACAGCCCCGGCGTGTCGTAGAGGTAGAAGCCGTCTTCCAGCACGATGCGCTGCTCGCTGCGCGTCACCCCGGCTTCGTCGGCGGCCTTGGTGGCGGCGCGCCCGACCAGCCGGTTGATCAGCGTGGATTTGCCCACGTTCGGGATGCCGCAGATCAGCACCCGCAGCGGCTTAGACAGCGTGCCGCGCCCCGGCGCCAGCTCGCGGCAGGGCGAGATCAGCCGCCGGGCGGCCTGGCCTTCGGTGGTGTCCAGCGCGATCGCGCGCGTGCCGGGCTGCGCGTTGTAATGCGCCAGCCACAGCGCCGTGCGCGCCGGGTCGGCCAGATCCTGCTTGTTCAGCACTTTCAGGCAGGGGCGGCGCGCCGTCAGCTCCGCCAGCAGCGGGTTGGCGCTGGAGCCGGGCAGGCGCGCGTCCAGCATCTCGATGACCACATCGATCTGCTTGATGCGCGCAGCCAGCGCCTGGCGCGTCAGGTGCATGTGGCCCGGAAACCACTGGACGGTCATGGCAGGCGGTTGGAAAAGGCGAAAGCCCGATTGTCGCCCACCCCTGGCCCCTGTCCGTGCAGGCCTTCAGCGGTAGGAGCGGCCGGTGCGCAGGCCGCGGTCAATCCTGGGTCAGTCCATGCACCAGGGCGCCGGCGGCCATGCCGCCCAGTGCCCACAGCAGGTCTGTGTTGCCCGCGCCCAGGCCGGCGATGGCCGGGCCAGGGCACACGCCGGCCAGCCCCCAGCCCACTCCGAAGAGCGCGGCGCCGATCAGCGTGTCGCGGTTCCACACCGAGGGGTGGGGATGAAAGTGGTCGTCCAGCAGCGGACGGCGCAGCAGCCGCGGCAGCCCGCGGTAGGCCAGCAGCGCCACGGCGACCGCAGCGCCCATGACCAGCAGCAGGCCGAAATCCTGCCCCCGCAGAAAACCCAGCACCACTTCCGGCTGGATCATCGTGGCGTAAGCCAGGCCGAAGCCGAACAGCATGCCGGCAGCCAGCGTGCACAGGGCGCGCAACATCGGCGTAGTCCGTGCAGGCTTCATGCGCGCACCCAGGCCAGCAGGTTGGCGGTGAGGAAGGCGGTCAGCATGAAGGTCAGCACCGCCAGGGCCGACGGCCACTGCAGCGAGCCCAGGCCGCAGATTCCGTGGCCCGACGTGCAGCCATTGGCCCGGCGGGCCCCATAGCCGGCCAGAAAGCCGCCCAGCGCGAGCTGCCAGGCCGGCACCTGGGTGGTCTGCGGCGCGCCGCCGGCCACGCCCAGCCACCACAGGGCCGCGCCCAGCACCAGCCCGGCCGCATAGACCAGGCGCCAGCCGCGCGAGGCAGTGAAGCGCGCCTGCTGGAAAAAAGGCCGGCGGATCAGCCAGGACCAGGTGCTGGTGTACACGGTGCTCATGCCGCCGACGCGGCCGGTGGTCAGATACAGCAGTGCGGCACCCGCGCCGATGGCCAGGCCGCCCAGCAGGTAATGCCGCCAGCCCAGCGGGAACAAAACAATCGGATCGAACATGGGCGCCGATTATCTCGCCTCGTTTATGCCGCTTTCGGTATGAGCTCATGCCTGCGCAGGCACGAGAGGGCCGCGCTGCGCTCAGGCACGCGGCAGCAGGCTGGCCAGATCGAAACCGCTGTCCTGCGCCTGCTCGGGCGTTGGCGAGACGCCGGCGTCGAGCAGTTTGCGCGCCAGCAGGTGCTCGCGGCTGGCGTTGACGCTGTCAGCGGCCAGCAGCGTCGCATCCCGGTAGTGCCAGACCGTGAAGGAGCCACCATCCATGTCGCCGCGCAGCACCCAGTGGGTGGCGCCGCTGGACAGGCCGGCCATTTGCAGCTTCCTGTCGTACTGGTCGCTCCAAAACCAAGGGGTGGCGGTGAAAGGGCGCTCCTGGCCCAGCAGGGCGGCTGCGGCGCTCTTGCCCTGCTCGGTGGCGTTCTGCACCGATTCCAGCCGCAGCAGGCTGCCGTCGGCCGCCCGCCGCGCCGTGCAGTCGCCCGCAGCCACAATGTCCGGGTCGCTGGTGCGGCTGCAGGCATCGACCACGATCCCGCGCTCGCAGGCCAGCCCGCAAGCGCGGGCCAGCTCGTCGTTGGGTTCCACGCCGATGCCCACCACCACCAGGCCGGCGGGATGCACGCTGCCATCGCCCAGGCGCACGCCGGTGACGGTGCGCGCCGCGTCATGCTCGATGGCGGCGACCTGTGCGCCCAGCAGCAGCTGCGCGCCGTGGCTGCGGTGCAGCTGGGCGTACCAGTCCGACAGCTGGGGTGCCAGCACCCGCCCCAGCAGGCGAGGCGCGGCCTCCAGCACGGTGACGGCCAGTCCTTTCTTGCGGGCGGTGGCCGCCACTTCCAGCCCGATGAAGCCGCCGCCGATGACGACCACGGGCCGGCTCTGCGCGAGACACAGATCCAGCCGCGCGGCAATGGCGCTGGCGTCGTCGCGGCTGCGCAGCGCCAGCACGCCGCGCGCGTCGGCGCCGGGCAGCGGCAGCGCGCGGGGACGGGCGCCGGTGGCCAGCACCAGCCGCTCATAGGCCAGGGTGCTGCCGTCGACCAGGGTCACGGCCTTGGCCGCGCGGTCGATGGCGGTCACCTTGACGCCCGTGCGCAGCTCGATGGTTTTGCGCGCCAGCATCTCGGGCGCGCGCATCACGAGCTGCGCGGCGTCCATCTCGCCGGCCAGCCAGGCTTTGGACAGCGGCGGGCGGTGGTAGGGCGCATGGGGCTCGTCCCCCAGCAGGGTGATGGGGCCGGCAAAGCCGCCGGCGCGCAGCGCCTCGGCGGTCTGCACTCCGGCCTGTCCGGCTCCGACGATGAGGACGGGGCCGTTCATTCCTGCGTCACGGGCAGCCGCACGATCAGGCCCTGCAGCTTGGGCGTGGCCTTGATCTGGCAGGCCAGTCGGCTGTTGGGGCGGTGCTCGGCCGCCACGTTCTCCAGCATGGCCAGCTCGTTGTCGCTGGGCGGCGGCAGGTCGTCCAGGCGCGTTTCCTCCACATAGCAGTGGCAGGTGGCGCAGGCGCAGGAGCCGCCACATTCGCCGAGGATGCCCTCGATGCCGTTGGCGGTGGCGCCCTGCATCAGGCTCCAGCCTTCGGGCAGGTCGATGGTGGTGCTCTGGCCGCTGGCTTCGATGTAGGTGATCTGGGGCATGGGTGCGGACTCCTGTGGCAAGGCTGGCTTACTGTACGACGAGATCGAGCCGCAGCGGGCTGCGGAAGGTGGACGACGGCATCCAGGGCAGCTGATCGGCCAGACGCCGGTAGTCGGGGACGACCTTGTGGAATTCCTCGAACGCGATCTTCACCGCCAGCCGCGCGATGGCCGTGCCCAGGCAGGCATGGACCCCGCCGCCAAAGCCCAGGTGGCCGCGCGGCTTGCGGGCGATGTCATAGACATCGGGGTTGGGGAACTGGCGTTCGTCGCGGTTGCCCGAGCCGTAGGCCAGGCAGACGAAGTCTCCCTCGCGCATGGTCTGGCCGTGCAGCGTCACGTCTTTCATCAGGCGGCGGCGGAAACGCTGGGCCGAGGTGTTGTAGCGCAGGCTTTCCTCGATGGCGTCGGGCAGCAGCGCGGGGTTGGCCACCACGGCGCGGCGCGCCTCGTCGAAGGTGGCCAGGTTATAGGCGAACATCATCATGAAGCCGCCGAGCGACTCCACGCCGGCCATGATCAGGGTGGTGGTGGTCAGCAGCACCTCGCGCTCGTCCAGGCGGTCGCCGTCGATCTCGGCCAGCGCGAAGTGGCTGATCAGGTCGTTGCGGGGCTCGGCGCGGCGCATCGCGATGACCCTGGCCGCATAGTCCTGCATCCAGTTGTAGGCGGCGATGTGCTCCGGCCCCTTGGTGCGGGTGCGCGCGTCGCTTTGCACCATCAGCACGGCGTTGTCCCGCACTTCCTGCTCCGGCACGAGGGCCTCCTCGCCCATCGGCAGCCCCAGCGCGGCCATCAGCACCTTCACGGTGAACTGCGAGGACACGTCTTTGAAATCGAAGGTCCGCACGCCCTGCAACTGTCCGAACACCTGCTGCGCGATGGCCCGCATCGGCTCCTCCAATGCCAGCAGGTTGCGCTTCATGAAGGCGTGCTGGATCAGCGCGCGCAGCCGGTCATGGCGGGGCGGATCCGAGCTGCCCAGCGTGGCGCCGGCGCGCCCGGGCAACTCGGTCATCAGGTTGCCGCTGGCCGACGAATACGTCTGCCAGTCATTGAGCGCGGTCACGATGTCGGCATAGCGCGACAGCACCCACATCTGGGCTTCGGGGCTCCAGAAGCAGGGGTATTCGTCGCGCAGGGTTTTGTAGTACGGGAAGGGGTCGGCGTCGATCGCGGGCGAATAGGGGTCGAAGCTGAACATGGCTTGTCTCCTGGCGGGGCTGGAAGTTGTCGGCTTGAACTTTAGGTCGGCTGGGGTGGATTCTTTCTGCACAAACCTTGTTCATTTCTTGTACTTTTCGATCAGAATGCTGGAATGCGGCAGTCAACCATTCCCAGTTTCGCCCTCTATGGCGAAGCCCCGGCACCGGGGCAGGAGTTGCTGCACATCGAGGCCGTGGCCTCGCGCAGCCGCCTCTATCACTGGGAAATCGGCCCCCACCGCCACCAGGGCCTGTACCAGGTGCTGTGGCTGCAGGGCGGCGCGGCCGACGTGGCGCTGGACGAAATGGTCCGGCGCGTGCAGGCGCCGGCGGCCATCGTCGTGCCGCCGGGCGTGGTGCACGGCTTCCGGTTCGCGCCGGATACCGATGGTCTGGTGCTGACCCTGAGCGCGCGCTTTCTGGTCGAGGGCGAATTCCAGTCCGTCGGCGCGGCCTTTCGCGCCCTGTTCGCCGCGCCCGGCGTGCTGCCGCTGGACGCCGGCAGCGAGACGGCGCAGCGCCTGCATGCGCTGCTGCGCGAGCTGGCCGCCGAATTCGCCCAGCCGGGCGCCGGGGACACGCCGGTGCCCGGCTGGCTGGCGCGTGCCGTCATCTGGCGGCTGGCGCAGGCGCGGGCCCGGCTGGAGCAGGCCGCCAGCGGCGCGCGGGCCCACCGGCACCAGGCGCTGTTCACCCGCTTTCTGCTGCTGGTGGAACAGCATTTCCTGGAGCACTGGCCGCTGGAGCGCTACGCTTCGCAGCTGGGGCTTTCGACGCAGCGGCTCAACCGCCTCACCCGCGCCGAGAGCGGACGCAGCGCGCTGGAGCTGGTGCACGAGCGCCTAACCCGCGAAGCCTGCCGCCGGCTGCTCTATATCGCCGCGCCCGCAGCCAGCCTGGCCGCCGAACTGGGTTTCGAGGACCCGGCCTACTTCTCGCGGTTTTTCAAGCGCCGCACGGGCCTGAGCCCCCAGCGCTGGCGCGCGGCACAGCGGCAGCTGCGCGTGGCCGATTGATCCTGAGCGATCGATTCCCCCGCTGCCGGCTTGCGGGGTTCGGGCCGCGCCGCGCGGGCCGGTGCGGCCGGCGCGGCCCTGGGGGGCAGCGGGCCTTGCGCTGTGCGCAGTATCCGCGGCCGCCGTGCAGGATTTCCCCGCATTGCCTGTGCGGCGCTAAGATGGGCCGCAGGATGGACTCCGCCGCTGCCGCCCTGACCCCGGTGCCGCCCGTGGAGGCGCTGCTGCAGGGCATCGACCTGGGCCTGCAGGCCCATGTGGCCTGGAACCAGCGGTTGTTGCGCTGCGCCCTGCTGCATGTCAGCCCCGGAGACGACATGCTGCTGCCCGATGCCCACCTGCGCTGCCGTTTCGGGTTGTGGCTGCAGAGGCAGCAGCAGGAGTTGACACGGTTCGATGCCCGGGCCGTGCAGGATCTGGTGCAGCACCACCGGGCCATGCACGATGCGGTGCGCACGCTGTGCCAGTGCGCGCTGCAGGGGCAGCCGGCCCGCATCGCGGACCTGCAGGCCTACGAAGCCGGGCAAAGCGGCATGGTGACCAGTCTGACCCTGCTGCGCCAGCGCGTGGCCGAAGCCGCGCTGCAGCACGATGCGCTCACCGGCCTGCCGCTGCGCAATGGCCTGGACTATGCCTTCGATCTGCGTCGCCGGGATGCGGCCCGCCTGGGCCTGCCGCTGTATCTGGCCATGGCCGATGTGGACCGCTTCAAGCGCGTCAACGACAGCCACGGCCATTCGGTGGGCGACCAGGCCCTGCGGCATCTGGCGCGCCTGATGCGCGAGTCGCTGCGCGAAAACGACGTGCTGGTGCGCTATGGCGGCGAAGAGTTCCTGCTCCTGCTGCTGGGCACGGAGGCCGAGGCCGTGGTGCAGCGGCTGCTCCAGCGCTTGCGCGGCAGTCCGCTGCGGCTGCAGGACGGCACGCCGCTGGCGCTGACGATGACGGTCGGCTTAGCCCGCGTGGAGCCGCAGGACACGCTCAGCACCGCCATCGACCGTGCCGACCGCGCGCTGCTGGCCGGCAAGCAGGCCGGGCGCGACCGCTATGTGCTCGCCCCACCGTCCTGAGCGGGCGGGCGCGCCTGCAGCGCCGGGCCGACGATGGCCTGCAACTGCTCGCGCAGCCAGCGGTGGGCGGCGTCCTGCTGGTAGCGGGCGTGCCAGATCAGATACATCGGCAGGGTGGGGCAGGCGATGGGCGGCGCGCAGCTGGCCAGCCCGGCCAGGGTGTGGCGCGCCAGCAGCCCCGGCACCGTGGCCAGCAGCGGGGTGCCGCGCAGAAAGGCCGGCAGCGCGCTGAAGGCCGGCACCATGACGGCAAAGCGCCGCTGCACGCCGCGTGCGGCCAGGTGCTGGTCCAGATCGAGGCTGCGGCGCGGTTCATAGACCACGGTGGCGTGGTCGGCGGCCAGGTAGTCGGCCTCGCTGCGGGGGGGCTCGCGCACCGCCGGGTCGTAGAACACGCGGTACTGGTCTTCGAACAGGCGCTTTTGCACGATGTCGCTGCCCTCGGGCGGGCGCGGGCTGATGACGAGCTGGCACTCGTCATTGCGCAGCATTTCCAGCCGCGGAATGGCCGAGGGAATGATGCGCAGCGCCACCCCCGGCGCCTGCGCGCGCAGCCGCGCGGCCAGCGCGGGCAGCAGCAGGTCGCGCTGAAAGTCGTTGGCGGCGATGGTCAGCGTGGTCTGCCAGCGCGCGGGGTCGAATTCCCCGCTGTGCGCGAAGTGCTGCAGCTGCCGCAGCAGGCTGCGCGCCTGCGCGGCCAGTTCCTCGGCCCGGGCCGTGGCCACGATCCCGCGGCCGGATTTGACGAACAGCGGGTCGCCGGTGATGGCGCGCAGCTTGTCCAGCAGATGGCTCACCGCCGACTGCGTGACCCCCAGGCGCTGGGCCGCGCCGGTCACCGAGCCGGCCTCGATCACGGCCAGCAGCAGGCGCAGCAGATGGCCATCCAGGTCCAAATGATCGAATTTGCTCATGGAACCTATCTTGATTCATGTGTTTATCTTCGTCAATCGGGCCGGAATACTGGCGCCATTGCGTCTTGAACCCATCACACCGGAGACCGTGCATGAACAACTGCCGCGAGGAAAAACCCATCCCCGGGACCATCCTGTTTGACGCGCAGCAGGCCCGCAAAGGCTATGCGCTGAACAAGATGTGCTACTCCTTCAATTCGGCCGAGAACCGCGCCGCCTTCAAGGCCGACGAAGAGGCCTACATGAAACGCTACGGCCTGAACGAGGAACAGGCCCGCGCGATCCGCGCGCGCGACGTGCTGGGGCTGATCGCCGCCGGCGGCAATGTCTATTACCTCGCCAAATTCGCCGGCATCCTGGGGCTGGACGTGCAGGACCTGGGGGCCCTGCAGACCGGCATGAGCAAGGAAGAGTTCAAGGCCAAGCTGCGCGCAGCCGCCTACCAGTGACCGCCCGTACACCGCAACGCACCAGGAGACCCAACATGGCCCAACTCATCGGCGGACTCGCCTCTTCCCACATCCCTGCGATCGGCGGCGCCATCGCCAAGGGGCTGCAGCAGGATCCGTACTGGAAGCCTTTCTTCGACGGCTTTCCGCCCATCCGCGAATGGCTGGCCCGCCACAAGCCCGACGTGGCCGTGGTGTTCTACAACGACCACGGGCTGAACTTCTTCCTCGACAAGATGCCCACCTTTGCCGTGGGCGCCGCCGCCGAGTACCACAACGCCGACGAAGGCTGGGGCATTCCGACGCTGCCGCCCTACAAAGGCAACCAGGACCTGAGCTGGCACATCATCAACACGCTGATCGACCGCGAGTTCGACGTGGTCAGCTGCCAGGAAATGCTGGTGGACCACGCCTTCACGGTGCCGCTGAAGCTCTTCTGGCCCGACGAGGTTTGCCCCGTGATGACGGTGCCGATCTGCATCAACACCGTGCAGTTTCCGCTGCCGCATGCGCGGCGGGTCTATAACCTGGGCAAGGCCGTGGGTGAGGCCATTCAGAGCTGGAACAGTGATCTGAAGGTCGTGGTGATCGGCACCGGCGGGTTGAGTCACCAGCTCGACGGCCAGCGTGCCGGCTTCATCAACAAGGACTTCGACCTGAAGTTCATGGAAAGCATGCAGAGCAACCCCGAATGGGCCACGCAGTTCAGCATCCACGAGCTGGTGGAAAAAACCGGCACCCAGGGGGTGGAGCTGCTGATGTGGCTGGCCATGCGCGGGGCGCTGAGCACCGCCGGCAGCGGCGTGCGCAAAGTGCACAGCAACTACCACATCCCGATTTCCAACACCGCCACCGGCGTGATGGCGCTGGAAAACGTGGCTTGAGTCCGCGGGCAGGGGGCGGATCGGCGCCGCCTCTGCCGCTGCTGTCATCGCTGCCGTGCCCAGCGCCCGGCTGGCCGCGCAGGAAGCCGGTCGTCGCTGTCTGTTCGGCGTCTGTTCAGTCCTTGGGCCGGAAGCTGATGATCATCGGCGAGGGCACGATGCCGTCTTCGTTGCGCGGCAACGTCTCGGTCTTGTCGATGGCTTTGAGCACGGCTTCGTCCCAGGCTGCGACACCGCTGCTTTTCAGCAGCCGGCGGCCGACGATGGTGCCGTCCGGCGAAGTGCGCACCTCGACCTCGGCGCTGGGGTTGCTGGGCAGCTCGTCGGCAAAGACGATGTTGGGCTTGATGCGCGCGCGGATGCGAGCCGCGTAGCTGGCCGAGGGGCCGGCGGAGCGCAGCGCCGTGCCGCTGGCCGCAGGGGCGCCGCTGGCGCCGGCCAGCTCCACGGCGCGTTGGATCTGCTCCTGACGGAGCTTTCCGCGCTCGGCGGCCTGCTGCTGCTCGCGCCGCTTCGCTTCCAGCTCCTTCTTCTTTTTCTCCTCGGCGAGCTGCTTTTCGCGCTGCAGGCGCTCGCGTCCGGCGCGCTCCCGTTCGATGCGTTCGCGTTCGATGCGTTCGCGTTCCAGCCGTTGGCGCTCTTGCTCGCGCCGCTGCTGCTCGGCCTGCTCGCGGGCCTTGCGCTCGCGCTCACGCGCCAGCGCGATGTCGGCCTCGCTGGGCTGCGGCGGCTCGATCCGGGGCGGCGGTGCGGGGGGCGCGGGCTCGGGCTG
>DAIUCJ010000003.1:0-135276 GCA_036846225.1 Hylemonella sp. | reverse complement strand
CGGCAGCAACGGGCGGCAGCGTGGGCGCAGGCGCAGCGGGCCGGGGTCGCGGCGCCGGGGCGGGCCGCTGCGGCGTGGCAGGCTCGGGCGCCGGCGGGCTGCTGTAGATCAGCGGGTGCAGCACCTGAGGAGCGTCGGATGCGGGCTGTGGCAGCGGCAGCCAGCCCAGCACCAGCAGGTGCAGCAGCACGGCCAGCGCCAGCGCCAGCAGCCAGCGGCGGCGGCCCTGCGCGGGTTCGGACGGGGGATGCGCCATGGTCTAATGCGGGGCGTCAACGATACGCCATCGGGATGCACGGATGAAGCTAGCCACCTACAAGGACGGTTCGCGCGACGGCCAGCTGGTCGTCGTCTCGCGCGATTTGAGCACGGCCCATTATGCGAGCGGCATCGCCCAGCGCCTGCAGCAGGTGCTGGATGACTGGAACTTCCTTGCGCCGCAGCTGCAGGATCTGTACGTCACGCTCAACCAGGGCAAGGCGCGGCATGCCTTTCCGTTCGACCCCAAGATGTGCATGGCGCCGCTGCCGCGCGCCTACCAGTGGGCCGACGGCTCGGCCTACATCAACCATGTGGAGCTGGTGCGGCTGGCGCGCAACTCCAAGGTGCCGGACAACTACTACACCGAGCCGCTGATGTACCAGGGCGGCAGCGACGACTTTCTGGGGCCGTGCGACGACGTGGTCTGCGTCAGCGAGGACCATGGCATCGACTTCGAGGCCGAGGTGGCCGTGGTCACCGGCGACGTGCCCATGGGCGCCAGCCCCGAGCAGGCGCTGGAAGGCATCCGCCTGCTGATGCTGGCCAACGACGTGAGCCTGCGGCACCTGATTCCGGACGAGCTGGCCAAGGGCTTCGGCTTTTTGCAGAGCAAGCCCGCCACGGCCTTCAGCCCGGTGGCTGTCACGCCCGACGAGCTGGGCGAGGCCTGGCGCGGCGGACGGGTGCACCTGACGCTGCAAAGCGTCTGGAACGGCCGCACCGTGGGCCTGTGCGAGGCTGGCGAGGAAATGACCTTCCATTTCGGCCAGCTCATCGCCCACCTGGCCAAGACGCGCAATGTGCGCGCCGGCAGCATCATCGGCTCGGGCACGGTCAGCAACCGCGCCACCGAGGTCAACGGCAGGAAAGAGTGGACCCGCGGCTACAGCTGCATCGCCGAAAAGCGCGCGATCGAGACCATCCTCGACGGCAAGCCGCTGACCGACTACATGAAGTTCGGCGACACCATCCGCATCGAGATGAAGGGCAAGGACGGCCAGTCCATCTTCGGCGCCATCGACCAGAAGATCGCGCCGCTGGCGGCCCGCGCCGCGGCTTAGCCTGGGGACGGCAGTTGACCGCGCGGCCCCATCGGCCCTGCTCAACCGTCGCTTCTAGGCTGAGGCCCCCGGCGGGTCTGAAGCAGGGCCCGTGTAGAGGGCCACGCGGCCGCGGCCCTGCTTCGCCTGGTACATGGCCGCATCGGCATGGCGCAGCAGCGTGGCTCCGTCCGGGCCATGTTCGGGGTACAGGGCCACGCCCAGGCTGCCGGAAATCTCCAGCGTGAGGCCGGCCACCTCGAACGGACGCTGCAGCTCGGCCAGTACCTTGCGCGCCACTTCCAGCGCGGCTTCGGCGCCGGGGGTGTCCGGCAGCAGGATGACGAATTCGTCGCCGCCCAAGCGCGCCAGCGTGTCGGAAGCGCGGATGCAGCCCAGCACGCGCTGCGCCACGGCCTTGAGCAGCTGGTCGCCGACCTCGTGGCCGTGCGCGTCGTTGACCGGCTTGAAGCGGTCCAGGTCGAAGTAGATCAGTCCGACGGTGCTGCGGTTGCGCTGCGCGCGGCGCAGGGCCTGCTCCAGCCGCTCCAGCAGCAGGGCGCGGTTGGGCAGGTCGGTCAGCGCATCGTGCAGCGCCAGATGCTGGATGCGCTGCTCGGTGGCCTTGCGCTCGGTGATGTCGGTGAAGACGGCTACGTGGTGCGTGGGTTGGCCGTCTTCGTCGGTGATGCGGCGGATCGACAGCCACTCCACATAGACTTCGCCGCTTTTGCGCCGGTTGAGCACCTCGCCGGTCCAGGCGCCGGTGGCCAGCAGCTGCTGCCACATGTCCTGGTAGAAGGCGCGGCTGTGGGTGCGTGCCGACAGCAGCCGCGGGTTGTGCCCGATCACGTCGGCCGGCTCGTAGCCGGTGATGGCGGTGAAGGCCGGGTTGACCGAGACGATGCGGTTGTCCGCGTCGGTGATGACCATGCCTTCGTTGGCCATCTGGAACACGGTGGAGGCCAGCCTGAGCTCTTCCTCGCGCTGGCGGCGCTCGTCGATGTCCACATAGGTGCCCACCAGCTGCAGCGGCCGGCCTTCGCGGTCGCGCCTGGTGACCTGGCCGCGCAGGTGCAGCCATTTCCAGCCTCCGTCTTTGCGGCGCAGGCGCACCTCGGCGCTCAGGCGGGGGCTGGCGCCGTCCAGATGCGCCTGCGCCAGCGCCTGCAGCCGCTGGCGGTCCTGGGGATGGAGCAGCTTGAACCATGCCGGGATCGTGTTGCCGATTTCTCCGTCGGCATAGCCCAGCAGCTTGGCGCTGTGCTTGGCCATGCGCAGTCGCCGGTTGGGCAATTCAATCTGGAATACCCCAAATCCGCTGGCGTCCAGCGCGCTGCTCCACAGCCGCTCGGTCTGCTGCTGGCGGCTCCAGGCGCGCAGCGCCAGCCAGGCGAAAGCGGCCGTGCCCAGCATATAGACCAGCGCGATCGCCAGCGTCCAGGCCGTGTTGCGCCACCAGGTGGCCAGATAGTCCTGCGTGGACAGGCCCACGATGACGTACAGCGGGTGGTGGCGCAGCTGCGCGTAACCGAATACGCGCTCGTGCTGGTCCGACGGCGCCAGTGCGACGTAGCTGAAATTGCTCTGTCCGGTCTGCAGCAGGCGCTGCAGCGGATCCGTCATGCCGAACTGTCCCGGTGAGCCGGGGCCTTCGCGCAGCTCAGGGTGGCGCACCATCGTGCGGTGCTCGGCCGAACGCAAGGCCACCAGACTTCGCGGGCCCAGCTGCAGATCGGCAAAGCGCTGGGTGTAGTGCTTCAGCGGCACCAGCGCCACGACCGCGCCGCTGAATGCCTCGCCGGGCAGGCGGCGCGCCAGCGGGATCTGCCAGGCGCCGTCCGGCGTCTGCAGCGGCAGCGCGATGCGCAGCTGCGGCTCGTCGCTGCCGCGCAGGCGGATGAAGAATTCCTGCTCGCGCAGCCCCGCCCAGCTGGCGGGCCAGTCCAGGGCCTGCAGCGGCTGGGCGCGTGCATCCAGCACGGCCAGCGCCGTGCCCGGCGGCAGGTAGGGCCGTTGCCTGTCCATCACGGTGCGCACCCAGTCCGACGTGCCATGGCGGGAGATGGCCTGGGCCACGGTCTGCAGCACCAGATTGACCTGGTCGAGCTCGGCGTGGACTTCGCGCTCCAGCAGCAGCGAGAGGTTGCGCACGGTGGTGTGCGCGTAGTGGTCGTGATTGCGCCGGTCCTCGACGATGGACTGCACGGTCAGCCAGGCCATGCAGGCGGTCAGCAGGGTGGCGAGGGCGGCCAGTCCCCAGGCCCAACGCGGAGATGGCGCTTCGGAGCGTTG
Organism: Hylemonella sp.; assembly: GCA_036846225.1. GTDB lineage: Bacteria > Pseudomonadota > Gammaproteobacteria > Burkholderiales > Burkholderiaceae_C > Hylemonella. The sequence goes on along the minus strand of DAIUCJ010000003.1, from coordinate 131,680 downwards.
CGTCATTGAAGTGGCTGTGATGGATGGCGGAGTCTGTCGCCCGGCGGAGATTCCAGAGCCCCCAGGATTGCGTGCGGCCCGATGATAGGCCGTCGCTGCGGCGCCGCGGCATGCGCGGCTGTGCCGTATGCACGGATAGTCCGAAAAACGGCATGGCCGCCGCGCGGAGTGGCAGGACTGTGGAAAACCCCAAGGGGTACGGGCTGCCAACCCGTTACGATGCGCCCCCAGACAAAACCGCCAGGGAACGGGCGTGATGGAGAGCAAGGACGTGATGTTGGGACAACGTTGCAGGCGGCTGCTGGCTGCCGTCGTGCTGGGGCTGGGGGCGGCTGCTGCGGCCGCGCAGGGGACGGGGCAGGCGGCGGCCACGCGGGTGCTGGTCAACCCCGGCGACAGCGGCGAGCAGTCGCGCGTGGCGCTGTATGCCGCGTGGAAGACGGCCATCGAGCAGGCCCTGCGCAAGGAGCGCATCCAGGGCGTGCAGGTGCAGCTGTCCAACGACGCCACCGCCGATCTGGGCGCGACGCGCGCGCGCACGCAAGACATCTTCGTGGCGCCGGCGCATGTGATCGGCAGCGCGCTGCGCTACGGCTACACCCCGGTGCTCGGGCTGGACCGGCCGGTGCAGGCCGTGCTGGTGGCGCCCAAGGACAGCCCGGTGCGCGATCTGGCCAGCGCTGCCGGCCGGCGGCTGGGCTTGCCGCTGCAAGACAGCGTGGTCACCTACCTGCTGCGCGGCGAGGTCAACGCCGCCAACACCACGATCCGGCGCCATTTCGGCCCGCTGTACGAAACCCGCTACCAGGAAGCGCTGCTGCCCTGCCTGCAACTGCTGCGCTGCGAGGTGGTGGCGGTGGAGCGCGCGGTGTACGAGCGCTGGGTCGCGGCCGGCCACGCGCTGAAGGTGGTGATGGAGTCCAAGCCGGTGCCGGGCCTGAGCGTGGCCATCCGCGACGGCGTGCGCCCGCCGCTGGCGGCCTTCGACGCGGCGCTGACCGAGGCGCTGGCCGGCAGCGAGGCGCTGCGGCTGGAGAAGGCCCGGGTGGTCTCGATGCACGCGGCCGATTTCGATTACGTCTCCACGCTGGGCTATTTCACGCCGCGCGAGCTGCCCGGGGCCCAGGTGGTCGATCCGGCGGCGGTGGCGCAGCTGCTGCAGCAGGGCGCGGTCTATATCGACACCCGCACCGAGGCCGAGTTCAAGGCCGGCCGCGTGCCCGGCTCGCGCCTGCTGCCTTATGTGGAGAAAAGCCCCAAGGACGCCGACTACGACCCGAAGCTCGACCAGTTCGACCTCAGCCAGCTACCGGCCGACCGCAATGCGGCGCTGGTCTTCGCCTGCAACGGGGCCGAGTGCTGGAAAAGCTACAAGGCCAGCAAGGCGGCGCTGCAGGCCGGCTACCAGCGGGTGTACTGGTTCCGCGGCGGCTTTCCGGCCTGGCGCGCGGCTGGCTACAAGTTTGATAGCGGTGGATGAAGACCCGTAGCCGGATTCCGGCCGTTTGGTCCTGAGTCCGGCGGGGAGGTCCGGCGCGGTGGCTTCCCGCGCCGGCGCAGGGCTTCAGGCCTGGCCCTGCATGCGGTCGTACTTCAGGAAGTATTGCCGGGCCATGGCCACGAGCTGGCCGTCGCTGGGGTGGTCGCTGGGCACGACGCCAACGATGGCCTTGGCGATGTCCTTGTCGTGGCGCTCGCAGTGCGCCTTGAACTCGTCCTTGGCCTGGGCTGGGCCGGTGACCAGGATTTCGTGCACGCCCTTGAGCGATTCGGCGATCGCGTGGTAGTAGGCTTCGTCCGCGGTGGCGTGCCCGCCGCCGGGGCTGTGGTGGCCGTGCGTGCCGGGCCCGCGGCCCGAACCCTGGTGCGAGCCGCCATGGCCGCCGGTCGGTTTGTGCGTGCTGCGCGACTTGATCTTCTGCGCGGCGATGTGCTCGCGGTCGAACAGGATGACGTGCGCTTCGCTGCGGTCGAGCCAGACGATGGCGTGGTAGGTGGACATGGGGTGCTCCTTGGTCTAGAGGGAATGGGGCGCGGCCAGGCTCAGGCGCGATGGGTCCGCTCGTACTGTTCCTGGCAGCGCACGCAGCGCGGCGTCTCGGGCGCGGCGTTCAGCCGCGCGGCCGGAATGTCCACGCCGCAGTCGATGCACACGCCATAAGTGCCGTCTTCGATGCGCTGGAGCGCCGCGTCGATGGCATCCAGCTCGGCGCTTTCGCGCGCATCCAGCGTGAACTCCATCTCGCGCTCGGTTTCCATCTGGGCGCGGGAGTCTTCCTCGCGCTCGCCGAAATGCGCCGCCGACGCCTCGGCGCGTCCGATGGCGCCGCCGCGCAGGGTGGCCAGCTGGGCTAGCAGGGTGGCGCGCTGCTGCAGCAGCTGTTGTTTGAACGGGGCCGTGTCCAGTTTGTTCATGCAGGGTGCTCCAGGTAAGTGAAGCCATCATGCGCCGGCCGCTGCCGCGCGTCTTTGACACAGGTCAAGACCGCAGCCGGCCGCCGCGCGCCCGGCCTGCGTCATAATGCGCGCCATGCAAGCCCTGCGCCGTGCCCGTTTTCTCGCCCGCTTCGTGCTGGTGTGGTTCGCGCTCGCGCTCGGCGTGGCGGTGGCCTCGCCGCTGGTCAAGCCTCAGGCCATGGAGCTGGTCTGCTCCAGCGCCGGCAGCGTCAAGCTGGTGCAACTGGGCGACGACGAAGGCCGCACGGCCGCCACGCCCACGCTGGACTGCCCGCTGTGTCTGCCGGGGCAGCTGGCCCTGCCGGTGCGGTGGCCGCCGCTGCCGGTGATGCCGCCGGCCGCAAGCGGCTTCGATTTCGCCGTCCACTCAGGGCCTACGCGCGAGCTGCCTGCCGCGGCGGCCCGCGCTCCCCCGTTCTTCTCCTGAATCCGGCCCTTGCAGGCCGTCACGCCCGATGCCATGGCCCGGCTTGGGGTCAGGGTGTCGGCGCGCGCATGCCGTGCGCCCGGCGCCGGCAGCGCACCCCTTGCCCAACCCCACCCTTCGAAGGAAACCACCATGAAACGTCAAGCTCTCGCCCTGGCCGCCCTGCTGCTGGCCGCCGTCTCCGCATCCGCCCAGGTCACGGTCAAGGATCCTTGGGTGCGCGCCACCGTGCCGCACCAGAAAGCCACCGGCGCCTTCATGCAGCTCGTCGCGGCGCAGGATGCCCGCCTGATCGAGGCGCGCTCGCCGGTGGCCGGCATCGTGGAAATCCACGAAATGGCCATGGTCCAGGATGTGATGAAGATGCGCGCCGTCGAGTCGCTGGAGCTGCTCGCGGGCAAGACCGTGGAGCTCAAGCCCGGCGGCTACCACGTGATGCTGATGGACCTCAAGGGCCAGGTCAAGGAAGGCGACCAGGTGCCGCTGACCCTGGTGGTGCAGACGCGCGACGGCCAGCGCCAGACGCTGGAGCTCAAGGCCCCGGCGCGAGCGCTGGGCGCGGGCCCGGCGGCCGGCATGGGCCATGGCGGCATGAAGCACTGAGGCGCATCGACCTTCGCATGGCCGTGGCCGGCTGGCGCTCGGTCATTGCTATGCGAGATCGCTGTCTGTTTTTGCCTGCGCGTGTCCGAGCGGCTGAGGCCCCACCGCTGCTCTTCTGCACTTCTTCAACGCGGATTCCGGCTTGCCCCAGCCGCACGCGCAGGCCTTTTCTCTGTAAGCCGTTGCACTCTGCTTGCTGCGCAGGACGCAGCGCCAGGGGCTTGGCGCGGATGGGCCCTCACAGCCCCAGCAGGTTGCGCCGCACGTGCAGCAGGTGCTCGCGCGTGCGGGCCTGCGCCGCTGGCAGGTCGCGCGCACGCAGCGCGGCCACCAGCGCGCGGTGCTCGCGCTGGTAGGCGGCGCGCCGCTCGGGTGTGACGCTCCTGCGCTTGAGCTCGCCCCATTCGCCCTGGGCGCGGGCCTGGTTCATCAGGCTGAACACCTGGCGGATGAAGTCGTTGTGCGTCGCGCTGGCGATGGCCTCGTGCAGCTGGCCGTCCCAGTGCTCGAAATCGGCCAGCGAGCGCGCCTGCTCGGCGCGCTCGCAGCACTGCGCCATGCGGGCGAAGTCGGCCGCGGTGGCGTTGCGCACCACCAGCTCCACGATGGCCGGCTCCAGCGCCAGGCGTGCCTCCATCAGCTCGGCCGGGCTCACGCCGGCCGGCGCGGCGGCGTGAGCCAGCGTCGCGGCTTCAGCGGTGGCGTAGGTGCCGCTGCCCACGGCCTGGCGGATCAGGCCCTGCTCCCTGAGCTCGCCCAGCACGCGCCGCACCGCCGAGCGACCCAGCCCGTAGCGCGCGGCCAGCGCGCGCTCGGTGGGCAGCCGCTGGCCGGCGGCCCAGGCGCCGCTGCTCAGCCCGTGCAGCAAGGCGGCGCGCAGCGAGGTCGCAGGGTCCATCGGCAGGTCGGTCGTGTCGCGCTTCATCGGCCGTCATCGTAGCAACGATTGAACCAATTCCAAACCAATCAGGGGCGCGATTAGGTGGTTTCCACAGGTGTTCGCTCCGCGTGGATTCCTAAAATGGTTGGCAATGTTCAACCAATTGCAACCAATCTGGTTGCCCCGCTGACTGGAGACCGCATGAAGATCGCCCGTGTGCAGAAAGACGGCCAGGTGCGCCTGGCTCTGGTGGATGAGGCCAGGCAGGAAGTCGCCCTGATCGGCGGCGAGCTGGCCGCCCATCCCAACCCCGTGCTGCAGGTGATCCAGCAGGGCGTCACGCCCGCGCAGCTGCAGGCGGCGGTGACCGAGCGGGTGCCGCTGGCGCAGGTGAAATTCCTTGCGCCGTTTTCGGCCTTTCTGCGCAACCCTTTCGCCGTGGGCAAGAACTACCACGAGCATGCGCTGGAGTTCGACAAGAGCGGCTTCAACGCCACCTCGGGCAAGGATTCGGCCATTCCGCAGTACCCGCAGATCTTCACCAAGGCCACGCTCACGCTCAACGGCCCGACCGATCCGATCCGCTACAACCCGAAGCACACCCAGTCGGTGGACTACGAGGGCGAGATCGGTGTGGTCATCGGCAAGACCGCGCGCAACGTCAAGAAGGCCGACGCCATGCAATACGTCTGGGGCTTCGTCGCCACCAATGACGTGACTGCGCGCGACCTGCAGAAGAACCACGCGCAGTGGTTCCTGGGCAAGTCGCTCGACGGCTTCTGCCCGCTGGGGCCGTGGATCACCACCACCGACGAGGCGCCCACCGACATGCGCATGCAGACCTGGGTCAACGGCGAGCTGCGGCAGAACGCGCACATCTCGCAGCTCATCTTCGACATCCCCACGCTGATCGAAACCATGTCGGCGGCCATGACGCTGCTGCCTGGCGACCTGATCCTCACCGGCACCTCGGTGGGCGTGGGGGTGGGCTTCAATCCCCCGAAGTTCCTCAAGCATGGCGATGTGGTCCGCGTGGCCATCACCGGCCTGGGCGAGCTGAACAACCGGGTCGAGGCCGTCGAGCCCGCGTAAGCCGGCTCCGCCCGCCGTCCGACGCAACCCTACAACCCGAGGAGATCCATCATGACCCAGCGTCGCACCTTCATCCACTACGGTCTGGCCAGCCTGGCCGCCGCCGGCTGGCCCGCGTGGGCGCAGGACGCCTATCCGGGCAAGCCCATCACCATGGTCGTGCCCTTTCCGCCCGGCGGCGTGGCCGACACCGTGGGCCGTCCGGTGGCCGAGGCCATGGGCCGCGCGCTGGGCCAGTCCATGGTGGTGGAAAACAAGGGCGGCGCCGGCGGCGGCATCGGCATGGCCCAGGTGGCCAAGGCGCGGCCCGATGGCTACACGGTGCTGATGGCGCTGTCGTCCATCGTCGTGCTGCCCGAGGCGGACAAGGTGCTCAAGCGCAACCCGCTGTACACGCTCGATCAGCTCAAGCCGGTGGCGCGCTTCACCGCCGATCCCACCGCGCTGGTGGTGCGCGCCGACAGCCCCTGGAAGACCTGGCAGGACTTCATCGCCCATGTGCGCGCCAAGCCCGGTAGCGTGAGCTTCGGCTCCTCGGGCAACTACGGCACCATGCACGTGCCGATGGAGCAGCTCAAGGCCGCCACCGGCACCTTCATGCTGCACGTGCCCTACACCGGCGCCGGCCCGGCCGTGCTGGCGCTGCTGGGCGGGCAGGTCGATGCGCTGTCCACCGGGCCGTCCAGCGTGATGCAGCATGTGCGCGCCGGGCGGCTGCGCGTGCTGGCGCACTGGGGCGAGGGGCGGCTGGCCGCGCTGCCCGAAGTGCCCAGCTTCAGGGAGCTGGGCGTGCCCATCAGCTACTCCCAGTGGTCCGGCCTGTTCGTGCCGGCGGCCACGCCCGAGCCGGTGGTGGCGCGTCTGCGCCAGGCCGCGCGCGCGGCGGTCGAGGACGAGCGCGCCCGCGCCGCGCTGGCAGCGGCCGGCACGGCCTTCCAGTACCAGGACGCGCCGGAGTTCGAGCGCTTCGTGCAGGCCGACGCCAAGGCCATGGCCGCGCTGGTGCAGCGCATCGGCCGGGTGGACTGACGCCCGCGCGGTCCGTCCCCCACGGCCCACCCTACGGCTTACCCCGTGCGCCCATCCGGCACCGGGCGCGCCGGATGGGCGGCGCCCGAGGCGCAGGGGCGCGACCCGGCCTTGCCCTAAGATGCGTGCGGTCTGAACTTTCCGCACCGCGCGCGTGTCTGCCGTCGCATCCTTCGTTCGCCGCGGCCTGCTGGCCGCGCTGCTGCTCGGCGCTGCCGCAGCCGGCGGCGAGCCGCGCACCGTGCGCGTGGGCGTCTATGCCAACGAGCCCAAGATCTTCCTGAACGCGCAGGGGCGCGCCACCGGCGTCTTTGCCGATCTGCTGCAGGCCATCGCCAGCGCCGAAGGCTGGCAGCTGCAGTGGCGGCGCTGCGACTGGTCGGCCTGCCTGCAGGATCTGGAAGCCGGCCGGCTCGACCTGATGCCCGATGTGGCCTATACCGCCGAGCGCGCCGCCCGTTTCGACTTTCACCAGCGCCCGGTCATGCACAGCTGGTCGCAGGTCTATCGCCATCCCAAAGTGCCCATCCAGTCGGTGCTGGACCTGCAAGACAAGCGCGTGGCCGTGCTGGAGGGCTCGGTCCAGGCCGGTCTGTTCCAGGAGCTGGTCAGCAGCTTTGGCGTGCGGGTGCAGCTGGTGCCGGTGCCCACGCTGGATGAGGGCTTCGCGCGGGTGGCGGCCGGGCGGGCCGATGCGGCCATCGCCAACCATTTCTTTGGCGGCCGCCAGGCCGCGCGCTACCGGCTGGCCGAGACGGCCATCGTGTTCCAGCCCTCGCGGCTGTATTACGCCAGCCCGCGCGGCCGCAACGCCGATCTGCTGGCGGCGATCGACCGCCACCTCGGCCAGTGGCAGGACGATCCGCGTTCGCTCTACTATGCCTTGATCCGGCAGTGGGGCGGGCAGGTACCCGAGCCGCAGGTGCCGCGCAGCATCTGGTGGGCGCTGGCGGCCTTGGCCGCCGCGCTGCTGCTGGCCCTGGCGCTGGCCTGGCTGCTGCGGCGGCAGGTGGCCGCGCGCACGCACGCGCTGCAGCAGGCCAAGGAGGAAGTAGGGCGCTTCAAGGCCATCTTCGATCAGTCGGGCTTTGCCGCCTGGATTGCCGGGCTCGACGGTGCGCTGGTCTATGTCAACGCGCATTGCGCCCGCCTGCGCGGCCTGCCCGAAGCCGAGCTGATCGGCCAGCGCTACCTCACGCTCTATGCCGACGACGGGCTGGAGGAGGCGCAGGCCTACTGGCGCGCCATCGCCGACGGGCGCACGCCAGCGCCGGCCGAGCTGCTGCTGCGCGGCACCGACGGGCGCACCTGGCCCCTGCTGACCAGCGGCCTGCTGCTGCGCGACGCGCAAGGCCAGCCCGCGCTGCTGGCCTGCACCGCGCTGGACATCAGCGAGCGCAAGCGCGCCGAGGAGCAGATCCACCAGCTCGCCTACTACGACGGCCTGACCGGCCTGCCCAACCGCCGGCTGCTGCTGGACCACCTGCAGCACGCGCTGGCGGTGAGCCGGCGGCACGGCAGCAACGGCGCGCTGCTTTTCGTCGATCTGGACCACTTCAAGACCATCAACGACACGCTGGGCCACGACTACGGCGACCTGCTGCTGCGCGAGGTGGCCGCGCGGCTGCGCACCTGCGTGCGCGTGGGCGACACCGTGGCGCGTTTGGGCGGCGACGAATTCGTCGTCCTGGTCGAAGACCTGGATACCACATCCGCCGTGGCGGCCGCGCAGGCCGAAGGCGTGGGGCGCAAGATCATGGCCGCCCTCAGCCGGCCCTATCTGCTGGCCGGGCGCGAGCAGTACAGCACGCCCAGCATCGGCGTGGCCCTGTTCGGGCCGGCCAGCCGCCAGCCCGAGGAGCTGCTGCAGCAGGCCGACCTGGCCATGTACCAGGCCAAGGCTGCCGGGCGCAATGCCCTGCGCTTTTTCGATCCGCAGATGCAGACTGCCGTGAGCGAGCGCGCCGCGCTGCTGGCCGATCTGCGGCAGGCCCTGCCGGCCGCTCAGCTGCAGGTGCACTGGCAGCCGCAGGTGCAGGCCGACGGGCGCATCACCGGCGCGGAGGCGCTGCTGCGCTGGCAGCACCCGCAGCGCGGGGCGGTGTCGCCGGCGCAGTTCATCCCGCTGGCCGAAGACAGCGGCCTGATCCACGAACTGGGCCTGTGGGTGCTGCAGCACGCCTGCGCGCAGCTGGTGGCCTGGGCGCAGGACGCGGCGCTGCGCGCGCTCAGCCTGTCGGTCAACGTCAGCGTGCAGCAGTTCCGCCACCCCGACTTCGTGCCGCGCGTGCTGCAGGCGCTGCGCGACAGCGGCGCCGATGCCACGCGGCTGAAGCTGGAAATCACCGAAAGCCTGCTGATGCTGGATGTGGAGGAGGTGGTGGGCAAGATGGAGGCGCTGCGCCGCGCCGGCGTGGGCTTCTCGCTGGACGACTTCGGCACCGGCTACTCCTCGCTGGCCTACCTCAAGCGCCTGCCGCTGCAGCAGCTCAAGATCGACGCCTCCTTCGTGCGCGATCTGCTGACCGACCCCAACGACGCGGCCATCGTGCGCACCATCATCGCGCTGGCGCAGGCGCTGGAGCTGCAGGTGGTGGCCGAAGGCGTGGAAACCGCCGCGCAGCGCGCCGCGCTGGCTGCCCAGGGCTGCCAGGCCTACCAGGGCTTTCTGTACAGCCGCGCCGTGCCCGCGGACGAGCTGGCCCGGCTGGCGCGCGCCGGCCTGCTGCCGCCGCGCGAGGCAGCGCAGCAGGGCGCCCTGGCATAGACTGGCACGACCGTTGCGTGAGCGAGCGTTGCAAGACCAAGCGTTGCAGGAAAGAGCAATTCCAGAGAAAGGGCCCGCGATGAAACCAGGCGCTTCCCCTACCCCGACCGCCGTGCCCGGCTTCGACTTTCTGCAGCAGCTGGCCCAGGGCGGGGCCGCCAGCTGGGCCCAGTGGGTGGCGCCGACGCTGGACGCCCAGGCGCTGGAGCAGCGCATCGGCGAGCTCAAGGCCGTGCAGTTCTGGCTGGACCAGAACGCAGCCGCGCTGAAGGCCACGATCCAGGCGCTGGAGGTGCAGAAGATGACGCTGCAGACCCTGCAGTCGATGAACGTGCCGCTGGGCTGGCCGCCGGGCGGCAAACCGGCCGCGCAGGCGGCGCCAACCGCCGCGCCCGCACCGGCGGCCGCAGCGGCCCAGACGCCTGCCGCGCCCGCTGCGGTTTCACGTCCACGCGCGGCGCGGCGCAGCCGGGCGGCGCAATCCGCCACGCCGCAGTCTGCGCCTGCCACCCCGCTGGCCGACCCGCTGCAGCTGTGGGGCGCGCTGGCCCAGCAGTTCCAGCGCATCGCCGCCCAGGCGCTGCAGGAGACGGCGGCGCGCGCGGCCACAGCCACGCCGGCCAAGCCGGCCGGGGGCCGGCGCCGCGGGTCCGATGGCGGCACGCCGGGGGGCTGAAAGCATGCGGCGCTTTCCCTATGCCCATGCCGGCCACGCGCAGTGGTCGCAGGCCGTGGCTCAGGTGCTGCAGTCGCTGCGCGCGCAGATTGCCGGCGACGGCGCGCCGGGGCTGGGCCTGCTGTACATCACCGACCATTACGCGGCGGCGGCCGAGGCCATCCTGGCCGAACTCTCCGCCGGCCTGCCCGGGGTGACCGACTGGGTGGGCACGGTGGGGGTGGGCATCGCCGCCAACGGCGTGGAGTATTTCGACGAGCCGGCGCTGGCCGTCATGCTGTGCGACCTGCCGGCCGACCAGTACCGGGTGTTTTCCGGCATCGCGCCGCTGCCGCCGCACTTCGAGGCGCACAGCGCGCTGGTCCATGCCGATGCCCGCACGCCCGAGCTGGGCGAGCTGGTGCGCGAGCTGGCCGCGCGCACGCGCAGCGGCTACCTCTTTGGCGGCCTGAGCAGCGGGCGCGGCGAGACGGTGCAGTTCGCGCGCGGTGGCGACGGCTTCCTGCGCGGGCAGGGGCGCGCCAGCGGCGTGTTCCGTGGGGGGCTGAGCGGCGTGGCCTTCGGGCCGCAGGTGGCGCTGGTCTCGCGCGTCACCCAGGGCTGCTTTCCGCTGGCGCGCAGCCACACCGTGACCGAGGCCGAGCGCAACGTGGTCTATCAGCTCGACGGCGAGCCGGCGCTGGCCGTGCTGCTGCGCGAGCTGGGGGTGACGCTGGAGCAGCCGCAGCAGGCCCTGCAGGCCGTGCGCAGCACGCTGGCCGGCCTGGTCGGCGCGCAGGACCTGCCCGCCGACGGCAGGGTCATCGGGCGGGCGGGCTGTTTTGGCAGCGACGTGCGGGTGCGCCACATCGTCGGGCTGGATCCGCAGCGCGGCGGCGTGGCGCTGGCCGATTTCGTGCAGCCGGGCATGCAGCTGGCCTTCTGCCAGCGCAACGCCCAGGCCGCGCGGGCCGACCTGCGGCGCATCTGCGCCGAAATCCGCGAGGAGCTGGCGCCGCAGGAGCCCGTTGCGGCCGCCTACAGCGTGGAGGCCGAACCGGCGCAGCCGCGCCCCATCGCCGGGGCTATCTACGTCAGCTGCGCCGGCCGCGGCGGCCCGCATTTCGGCGCGCCGCACGCCGAGCTGCAGCTGCTGCGCCACGCCCTAGGCGACGTGCCGCTGGTGGGCTTTTTCGCCAGTGGCGAAATCGCCCGGCACCACCTCTACGGTTACACCGGCGTGCTGACCGTTTTCACGGCGGACTGAGCCTAGAAACGGCAGTTGACCGCTCCTTCTTCAGCGGACAGCCTGGTCTGATCAAGGTGGGCCTGTTTTGTGCTCCTTCACCGAAAGGGTGAGGGCGCTACAGGCCCGATTGCGCTGCCATGGCGCGCGCTGGCGGCGTTGCTCGTCCTTGCGGGCAGCCAGCCCGCGGCGTCCTCGCGCCTGACCAGCCCACGCCCTGACAGCCCACTCGGTCCTGTTCAACTGCCGCTTCTAGGCTGATCAGCGCCGCAGCGCGGCAAAGGCCTCGAACTCCCAGCTGCGCATGGCCAGCAGCAGCGTGTAGCCCTCGCGTTCGGCGGCGGGCAGCTTCTGGTCGGCCAGGTGCTGCTGGGCAAAATCCTGGGCCACGCGCTGCAGCCGCTCCACGAAAGCCGGCGCCAGGCTGCGCGCGATGCGGCCATGCACCAGCAGCAGCGCTTCGCCATGGCCGTCGAAGCCGCCGCCGTAGTAGTCCAGCAGCGCATGCTCGCGGAAAAAGTTCATCACCGGCCCGTGCGGCCGCCAGCGGAAGGTCTTGGCCAGCTTGAGGCGGTAGCGGTTCAGCGGCCGCAGCTCGATGATGCCCAGGCGGTCCAGCTGCGCCAGGTAGCGTATGCATTCGGCCTCGCTGAGCCGGTAGCTGCCCACGATCTGCTCCAGCGTCCACTGGCTGAGCACGCAGATCGCCACCAGCAGCAGCTTGCGGTCGGCCACCACGGCCTGCTCCTGCGCCTGCGTCAGCTCCGCCAGCAGCGGCTGCGCGTCGGCCACGCGGCGGGCCAGTTCGGCGAAGTCCAGCCTGAGCGCGCGGCAGATCGCATCAATGCGCGACAAAGCCATCTCGCCCCTGGCCAGCATGCGCTTGACGCTGCTTTCGGCCATGCCCAGTTCGCGCGCCAGATCGGCATAGGTCATGCGTGCAGCCTTCAGCTCCTGCTTGATGACCTGGACGAGATCGGCCGTCGTGCTCATAGAAAAGTATCGAAAAACGATACTTCACGATACCATGCATCGGTCTGGTCGCAAAAACAGGCAGGCAGCGAGCCGGCGCTGCGCACACTGCCGCGGTCTGCTGCAACCCTGGAGTCCGACCATGAACCTACTGGCCCTGACCCGCCGTGAAATCCTGCTGGGCGCGGGCTCGCTCGCGCTGCTCGGCCTGGCCCTGCTGGCGCCGCCGCTGGCCCAGCCGCCCCACATCCACGCCTACGCCGACACCCGCCTCTGGCTGGGGCTGCCCCGCGCTGGGGACGTGTGGAGCAATGCGCCATTCGCGCTATTCGGTCTGTGGGGCTGGCGGGTGCTGCGCGGCGTTCCTGCCGCAGCGCTGGCGCCGGCTGCGCGCGCGCTGGCCGCGCTGTTTTTCGCCGGGCTGGTGCTGACCGCGCTGGCCTCAGGCGGCTACCACCTGCGGCCCGACGACGCGGGGCTGTTCATCGACCGTCTGGGCATGAGCGTGGCCTTTGCCGGCCTGCTGGGCCTGGGCGCGGCAACCGCGGTCAGCGCACGCGCCGGCGTGGCGCTGGCGGCTGCCGTCTTGCTGGCTGGCGCGGCCAGTGCCGCCCTGTGCTGGCGCAGCGGCAACATGCTGCCCTGGGCCGTGCTGCAGGGCGGTGGGGTTGTGCTGCTGCTGGCGCTGGCGATGATGCAGCCCCTGCCCGGGGCGCCGACCGTGCGCTGGGCGCTGGTCATCGCGCTCTATGCACTGGCCAAGGCGGCCGAGAGCGCCGACCACGCGGTCTTTGCCGTCACCGGCCAGCTGGTGTCGGGCCACAGCCTCAAGCACCTGATCGCGGCGCTGGCGGCCTGGCCTGTCATCGGCGCGCTGCGCCGCCTGCGGCAGAATGCCCGCGCATAAGCACAAGAAAAACCTGCCACTGGAGACACCCCCGTGCGCGACTTCGACCAACCCTGGCCTGCCGAGCCGCCTGCGTCTGCCGGGCCCAACCAGTTTGCGCTGCTGCGCCAGCGCCGCTTCGCGCCCTTTTTCTGGACGCAGTTCGCCGGCGCGGCCAACGACAACCTGTTCAAGTTCGCCCTGACCGTCATGGTCACCTACCAGTTGCAGGTCAGCTGGTTGCCGCCGGCGCTGGCCGGGCTGGTGATCGGGGCGCTGTTCATCCTGCCTTTCGTGCTGTTTTCCGCCACCGCCGGGCAGCTGAGCGACAAGTACGACAAGGTGCGCCTGATGCGCCTGACCAAGGACCTGGAAATCGCCATCATGCTGCTGGCGGCCTGGGCCTTCGTGATGGGGCAGGTGGCGGTGCTGCTGGTCTGCATCTTCCTGATGGGACTGCAATCCACGCTGTTCGGTCCGGTGAAATACGCCTACCTGCCCGAAGTGCTGAACGAGCGCGAGCTCACCGGCGGCAACGGCATGGTGGAAATGGGCACCTTCGTGGCCATCCTGCTGGGCAATGTGGCCGGTGGCCTGGTGGTGGCCATGCCCGAAGTGGGGCACCAGAACGTGGCCATCGCCTGCGTGGCGCTGGCCATCGTCGGGCGGGTGACGGCCGCGCGCATCCCGCGCGTGCCCGCCAGCGACCCGGGCTTGAGAATCAACTGGAACCCGTTCAGCGAAACCTGGCGCAACCTCAAGCTGGCCTACGGCAACATCGTGGTGTTTCGCTCGCTGCTGGGCATCAGCTGGATGTGGTTCTTCGGCGCGGTGTTCCTGGCCCAGTTTCCCAGCTTCGCCAAGGAGGTGCTGCATGGCGACGAGCATGTGGCCTCCTTCCTGCTGGTGGTGTTTTCCGTAGGCATCGGCACCGGCTCGCTGCTGTGCGAGCTGCTCAGCCGCCGGCATGTGGAAATCGGCCTGGTGCCGCTGGGCGCCATCGGCATGAGCGTGTTCGCCATCGACCTGTACTTCGCCTCGCGCAGCCTGCCGCACGCCGAGCTGATGGGGCTGGGGGCTTTTCTCGCGCAGCCGGCGCACTGGCGCGTGATGGCCGACCTGCTGCTGCTCAGCCTCTTTGCGGGGCTGTACAGCGTGCCCATGTATGCGCTGATTCAACTGCGCAGCCCGGCCACGCACCGCGCGCGCATCATCGCCGCCAACAACATCCTCAACGCCCTGTTCATGGTGGTCAGCGCCGTGCTGGCCGGCGCGTTGCTGGCGCTGGGGCTGAGCATTCCGCAGGTCTTTCTGGCCGTGGGCCTGCTCAACGTGGCGGTGGGCTTCTACATCTTCCTGCTGGTGCCCGAATACCTGCTGCGCTTCGTGGCCTGGGTGCTGACGCACTTCATCTACCGCTTCGAGGTGCGCGGCGAAGAGCACATTCCGTCCGAAGGGCCGGCCATCCTGGCCTGCAACCACGTGAGCTATGTGGACGCGGTGCTGCTCATGGCCGCCAGCCCGCGCCCCATCCGCTTCTTGATGGACCACCGCATCTTCCGCACGCCGGTGCTGGGCTGGCTGTTCCGGCTGGCCAAGGCCATTCCGGTGGCGCCGCGCAGCGAGGACCCCGAAGCCTACGAGCGCGCCATCGCCGCGGCCGTGCAGGTGCTGCGCGAGGGCGAACTGCTCGCCATCTTCCCAGAAGGCGGCATCACCAAGGACGGCACGCTGCAGGAATTCAAGGGCGGCATCATGAAGATCCTGGAGCAGCAGCCCGTGCCGGTGGTGCCCATGGCGCTGACCAACCTCTGGGGCTCGTTTTTCAGCCGCATCGAGCGCGTGGACGGCAAGCCGACGGCGATGGTCAAGCCGTTTCGGCGCGGGCTGTTCAACCGGGTGGGGTTGCATGTGGGGGCGCCGCTGCGGGCCGAAGCCGTGCAGCCCGAAGCCCTGCGGGCGGCCATCCAGCAACTGTTGCAAGCCGATCCATCGGTTGCTGCCCGCCGGGGTGAGGGGGCCAGGCCATGATGCAGAAGTTGTCGTTGCGCAAAGCCTTCACGCTCATCGAACCCGGCCCCGTGGTGCTCGTCACCACGCATGACGGCCAGCAGCCGAACATCATGACCATCTCCTGGATCATGGTGGTGGACTTCACGCCGGTGTTCGCCCTCACCACCGGGCCGTGGAACCATTCGTTCGCCGCGCTGCGCAAGACCAAGGAGTGCGTGATTGCCATCCCCACGGTGGACCTGCTGGACAAGGTGGTCGGCATCGGCACCTGCTCGGGCGCGGAGGTGGACAAGTTCGCGCGATTCAAACTCACGCCGCTGCCGGCCAGCCAGGTCCAGGCGCCGCTCATCCAGGAGTGCCTGGCGAACATTGAATGCCGGGTGATCGACTACAACAGGAAGCACAGCGTCGTTTTCCTGCAGGGTGTGGCCGCCTGGGTGGACACTGCGCGCAAAACGGATAAAGAGCGCCGCATGCTGCACGCCGTGGGTGACGGCACCTTCATCGCCGACGGCCGCCGGCTGGACCGGCGCCAGGCCATGCGCGCCAAGCTGCCTGCGGGGGTGTGAGCGCCGGCGCGCTGCGCCCGAAACGAGCGCGCTTTACGAGATGGGGGCGAGTTCGTAATGCGTGCTGCGCCCTCCGGCAGCGGCTTTTACCAGCACGCCGCGCGCCAGCAGATCGCTGATGTCGCGCAGGGCGGTATCGGCCGAGCATTTGGCTATGGCCGCCCATTTGCTGCTGGTGAGCTTGCCTTCGAAGCCGTCGAGCAGGCGGTTGAGCAGCTTGATCTGCCGTTCGTTCATCGGCGTGCCGGCCCAGCGCTGCCAGAAGCGGGCCTTGGCCAGCACCGCGTCCAGCGTGGCTTCGGCGCTCTGGATGGCGCGCAGCAGGCAACCCAGAAACCAGGCCAGCCAGCCGGTGACGTCCATGCTGCCTTTCTGCGTGCGCTCCAGCATGTCGTAGTAGTCCTTGCGCTCGCGCTGGATCTGGGCCGACAGGCTGTAGTAGCGCTGCGCCATCGGTTCGGAGCGGGCCAGTGCCATGTCGCCGATGGCACGGGCGATGCGGCCGTTGCCGTCCTCGAAGGGATGGATGGTGACAAACCAAAGGTGCGTCAGGCCGGCATGGATCAGGGGGTCATCCGGCTGCACGGTGTTGAACCAGCGCAGGAAAGCCGCCATCTCGGCGTCCAGCAGCGCGGCGGGGGGGGCCTGGTAGTGCACGGTCTGGCGGTCGAGCCGGCCGGAGACGACCTGCATCGGGCCGTTGGCATCGTCGCGCCACGCGCCCACGCGCAATTTCGTCAGCCCGCTGTGCCCGGTGGGAAACAGGGCCGCATGCCAGGCAAACAGGCGTTCGGCACTCAGCGGGGCTTGCGCGTTCTGCGTGGCGTCGAGCACCATGTCCACCACGCCGTCCACATGCCGATCCGCCGGCGCCAGGGCGCCGATGTCCACGCCCAGGCGGCGCGCCACCGAGGAGCGCACCGTGTCGGGGTTGAGCCGTTCGCCTTCGATTTCGCTGGTCTTGAGCACGTCCTCGGTCAGCGCACCCAGCGTGGCCTGCTCGCGCAGGCCCAGGCCCAGGTCGTGCATGCGCCCAAGCAGCCGCCCCCGGGCCTCATGCGCCTGGGCCAGCAGTGGAGCCAAGCGCGGCAGGTCATAGCGCCAGTGCGGCCAGTCGTCCTGCTGCCAGACATAGAGCTTTTCACCGCCATCCATGCGGAGATTGTAGGGTTCAATCTCCGCGCGGCAAGTATTCTCCGCATTAATTGCGGTTAATTCACGCCCCAAACACCGCATGGCGGGCCTCAACTCCCCGGCCGGCCGGCTAGGCCGAAGCGCCCGCGCGGGCCCGCAGCCGGCCGCGCACGATCAGCTTGCGCAGTTCTTCCACCCACAGCACGCTGCTGGCCAGGGCGGCCAGCGCCAGCAGCGTGCCAGCCGGCAGGGGCACGGTGTGAAACAGCGCGTTCAGCGCCGGTACATAGAGCACCGCAGCCTGCAGCGCGATGGACAGCGCCAGGCCGCCGGCCAGCCAGCGGTTGCGCAGCAGGCGCGGGCCCAGCGCGCTGGCGGTGGGGCTCTGGCAGTTGAGCACGTTGAACCAGGCGCACATGGCCAGCAGGGTGAAGGTTTCGGTGCGCACCACCGCCTCGGGTGCGCCCTGCGCGATGTGCCAGGCGAACCAGCCAAAGGTGACGGCGGCGATCAGCGGCGTCATCAGCGCCACGCGCTGCAGCAGCTCGCGCCCGAGCAGCGGGTCGTCGCGCGGCACCGGGCGGCGGCGCATTTCGTGGCCGTCGGGCGGGTCCATCACCAGATTCACGGTCACGGTGCCTTCGGTGACGATGTTGATCCACAGGATTTGCACCGCCGCCAGCGGCAGTGGCAGGCCCGACAGCAGCGCCAGCAGCAAGACGGCGAGCGCGGCCATCGAGGTGGCAAAGAGGTAGAGGATCACTTTTTTCAGGTTGCCATAGACCACCCGGCCTTCTTCCACCGCGCCGACGATGGTGGCGAAGTTGTCGTCGGTGATGACGATCTTGGCCGCGCTCTTGGCGACTTCGGTGCCGGTGATGCCCATGGCCACGCCCACGTCGGCGCGCGCCAGCGCAGGGGCGTCGTTGACGCCGTCGCCGGTCATCGCCACGGTGTGGCCCTGGGCCTGCAGGGCCTCGACGATGCGCAGCTTCTGCGCCGGCTGCACCCGCGCGAATACGGCGATGCCGGGCAGCTCCTCGCGCAGCTCGGTTTCGTTCAGCCGTTCCAGCTCGGGGCCGTCGATGGCGCGGTCGCCCTCGCGGGCGATGCCCAGCTCGCGCGCGATGGCCAGCCCGGTGAGCTTGTGGTCACCGGTGACCATGATGGGCCGGATGCCGGCGGCGCGGCATTCGGCTACCGCCGCGCGCGCTTCCTCGCGCGGCGGGTCGATCTGCCCGATCAGCCCCAGCAGTCGGGCGCGTCCGCGCAGCGCCTCGAAGCCGGCTGCGGCATCGAGCGCATCGTCTTCGACCACGGCAAAGGCCAGTACCCGCAGCGCCTGCGTGGCCAGGGTCTCGGCCATGGCACGCGCGGCTGCGGCGGTGGCGGCGTCGCCGGCGGGCAGCAGGCCCAGTACCGCTTCCGGGGCGCCTTTCAGATAGACCCGCCGCGGCGCATCGGGGCAGCGGTGGCGCGTGGCCATGAGCTTGGCGTCGGAGTCGAAGGGCAGTTCGGCCTCGCGCACGGCCTGCGCCCGCAGCGCCTCCAGATCCAGCCCGGCCTTGACGGCCAGCACCAGCAGCGCGCCTTCGGTGGGGTCGCCCACCACGCTCCAGCCGCTGCGCGCACTGGCGGGTGGCAGCAGCGCGGCGTCGTTGCACAGCGCGGCGCAGCGCAGCAGCGGCGCCAGTTCGGGATCGGTAGCGTCGATGCGGCGGCCGGCTTCGTGCAGCGCGCCGCTGGGCGTGTAGCCGCTGCCTTCGACGGCGATGCGGCGCCCGCCGGGCAGCCACAGCGCCACGGCGGTCATTTCGTTGCGCGTCAGGGTGCCGGTCTTGTCGCTGCAGATCACCGTGGTCGAGCCCAGGGTTTCCACGGCCGACAGGCGGCGGATGATGGCGCCGCGCGCGGCCATGCGCTGCATGCCCACGGCCAGCGCAATGGTCATGGCCACCGGCAGGCCCTCGGGCACCATGGACACCATCTGGCTGATGGCCACCATCAGCACCTGCGGCAGCGGCAGCGCGCGCCACAGCCCCAGCAGCACCACCAGCACGAAAAGGCCCAGCGCGGCCATCACGAGCGCGCGGCCAAAGCCTTCCAGCCGCAGCTCCAGCGGCGTTTTGGGCTCCTCGGCGCCCTCGGTCAGCCCGGCGATGCGGCCCACCTCGGTGTGCGCGCCGGTGGCCACGACCACGGCGCGGGCGCGCCCGGCGGTGACATAGGTGCCGGAATAGACCATGTTGTGCCGGTCGGCCAGCCCGGTGGATGCGGGCACGGGATGGACGGACTTGCTCACCGGCACCGATTCGCCAGTGAGCGCGGCTTCGGCCACCTGCAGCTGGGCTTGCTCGATCAGGCGCGCATCGGCCGCGATGGCGTCGCCGGCGGCCAGCAGCAGCACGTCGCCGGGCACCAGCGCGCGCGCCTCGACCTGGGTTTCGCGGCCGTCGCGCAGCACGCGCACGCGCAGGGCCGACAGGCGGCGCAGCGCGGCCATCGAGCGCTCGGCGCGGCCCTCCTGGAAGCTGCCGATCAGCGCGTTGACCACCACCACCGCCAGGATGACGACCGCATCGCCATGGTGACCCAGCGCCACGGCCAGCACCGCGGCGACGAAGAGGATGTAGATCAGCGGGCTTCTGAACTGCCGCAGAAAGGTGCGCCACAGCGGCTTGGGCGGCGGCTCGGGCAGCGCATTGGCGCCGTGCTGCCGCAGGCGCTGCGCGGCCTGGTCTGCGCCCAGGCCCTGGGAGGCGTCCACCTGCAGGTGCTGCAGCACGTCCTGCGCGGGCAGCGCATGCCAGTGCACGGGGGCAGGCGGCGGTGGCGCAGCAAGGTCGGATGCGGACAGGCCGGGTGTCTGTGGGCTCATGGACGGTGGGACGATGATCTGCGGGACACGATGCGCGCTGGGGCTTGCGCCGCTGCGCAGCGCGCCGGGCCATTATCGAAAGCAGGCGCGGTGTGGGGATTTGCGCATCCCCGTTTGTTTGACCCAGGTCAACAAGAGCGGGACACGCGGCCGCCACCATGCGGGCATGAACCTGCATCCGGCGCTGCTGTTTCTGGGTGGGCTGGTCGTCATCGTGCTGGGGGCCGAGCTGCTGCTGCGCGGCGCCACCCGGCTGGCGGTGCTGCTGCGCGTGCCGCCGGTGGTCATCGGGCTGACGGTGGTGACGGTGGGCACTACCATGCCCGAGCTGGCCGTGGGCGTGACGGCAGCTCTGGACGGCAACGCCGGCCTGGCGGTGGGCAATATCGCCGGGACCAATGTGTTCAACATCCTCGTGATCCTGGGCCTGAGCGCGGCCGTGCGGCCGCTGCCGCTGCATCTGCTCAGCTTCCGGCTGGACGTGCCGGTGATGATCGGCGCGGCCCTGATGCTGATCGCCCTGGCCAGCGACGGGGTGCTTACGCGCGCGGACGGGGCGGTGCTGCTGGCCGGCGCCTTGAGCTACACACTGGCGCTGCTGTGGCTCAGCCGCAGCGAAAGCCCGGCGATGCGGCGCGAGTTCGCCAGCGAATACGCAGCGGCCACCGTGGCCCCGCAGGCCGGGCTGCTGCGCACGCGCTCGGCGCGGGCGGCGTGGTATCTGGCCCTGCTGGCGACAGGCATCACGGTGACGCTGCTGGGCGCGGAGCTGCTCGTGCAGGGCGCGGTGGCGCTGGCGCGGGCCTATGGCGTGAGCGACGAGATCATCGGCCTGACCATCGTGGCCGTGGGCACCTCGGCGCCGGAGCTGGCCACCACGCTGGTGGCTACGCTGCGCAACCAGCGCGACGTGGCCATCGGCAACCTGGTGGGCAGCTGCATCTACAACGTGCTGGTCATTCTGGGGCTGACCGCGGCCGTCGCGCCGCAGGGCGTGGTGGTGGCGCGCGAGGTGCTGTGGATCGACTTGCCCGTCGCGGCGGCCGTGGCGGTGCTGCTGCTGCCGGTGTTTCGCAGCGGCGACAGCGTCTCGCGCCGCGAGGGGGTGGTGTTCGTCGCCCTGTATCTGCTGTACCTGCTGTCGCTGGTTTGGCGTATTTGAGCGGGCGCGTGCGTGCGGGCCCTGGCGGCGGGCACGCGGCTGGCCTGGACGTGCAAAAGTGCCGCCCCAGGCCGCTGGCGCAGGGGCGGGTCTGGTGATAATGGGCAGCATGCATCAGGCCCCGCCGGGGCCGCATCCCATCATGCAAGGCTGGCCGCTGCCCCCTTTTCTCCAGGACCCGCGCGGTGCGGCGGACGAAGCACCGGAAGCGCTGCTGTTCCTGCTCGACGGGCAGGCGGTGCATGGCCGGCTGCAGCGTTTCCAGATCGATACGCAGTCGCTGGGGCTGCTGCCGCGCGGCGCTGGCGGCGAGCGCACGCTGCGCTTTGCCGAATTCAAGAGCCTGCAGCTGGTGGTGCCGGTGGCGCTGGCGGTGGATGCCGAGCTGGTGGAGCAGTACCTGCGCCTGGGCGGCCATCTGGCCGCGCTGGAGGCGCGCCAGTTCACGGTGCGCTTTGCCGACGGCGAGCAGTTGCAGGGCACGACCAAGGGCTTCGTGCGCAGCCGCGTCGGGCTGTTCGTGTTTCTGCTCACCGCGGGCGAGCAGGTCGTGCGCATTTTCGTGCCCAGCCATGCGCTGGCCGATTTCCAGATCGGCGGCCTGCTGGGGCAGCATCTGGTCGATCGCGGCTATGTGCGTCCCGAGCAGCTGGCACAGGCGCTGCAGGAGCAGATGCGGCGGCGCCAGCTGGAAGTGGATGCGCATCTGGGCGATGCGCCGGATCCGTCGGTGCACGCGCTGGCGGCGCAGCTCACGCAGGTGGGCAGCATCCCCTCGACGCGGCTGGGCGACATCCTGGTCAATCAGGGGCTGGTTTCACGCGAGCAGATGCTCGCGGCCCTGCAGCAGATGCGCCGCGCCAAGACCACGCTGCTGGGCCAGGTGCTGGTGGACATGGGGGTGCTCAGCCGCGAGCAGCTCGTGCATGCGGTGGCCGAGCAGCTCAACATTCCGCTGGTGGAGCTGCGCGACTTCCGCATCGCGCCCGACGTGCTGGAGCTGGTGCCGCGCGAGTTCGCGCTGGAGCACAACGTGCTGCCGCTGCTGGCCAGCCGCCAGGCCCTGGTGGTGGCGGTGGAAAGCCCGATCGACGCGGACTTTCTGGACGACCTGCGCTTCAAGACCCAGCGGCAGGTGATTGCCGTCATCGCCGACGGCGAGCAGCTGCGCCAGCGCATCCTCGGCGAATACGGGCCGGTGGAGGCGGGCGGCGATTTCCAGACCATACCGCTCGAGCTGGAGCAGCTCAAGAAAAAGGTCGAGGAGGAGCGCCAGACGGCCGCAGCCGGCCAGGCCCGGGTGGTCTCGGACGACGACACGCTGGTGGTGCGGCTGGTCAACCAGATGATCCTGGATGCGCAGCGCCAAGGGGCGTCGGACATCCACATCGAAGCCTATCCCGGCGAGCAGGACACGCGCATCCGCTTTCGCATCGACGGCGTGCTGACCGACTACATGCGCGTGCCTTACCTGCTGCGCTCGGCCCTGGTCTCGCGCATCAAGATCATGGCCAATCTGGACATCTCCGAGCACCGTCTGCCGCAGGACGGCAAGATCGATTTTTCCAACTACGCGGCCACCAAGCTGGAGCTGCGCGTGGCCTGCCTGCCCACTTCCCACGGCCTGCAGGACGTGGTGCTGCGCCTGCTGGCCTCCTCCAAGCCGATTCCGCTGGATCAGCTGGGCATGGAGGCCGGGCTCATCAAGGCGCTGCGCGAGATGGTGCACCGCAGCTATGGCCTGTTTCTGGTGTGCGGGCCCACCGGCTCGGGCAAGACCACCACGCTGCACTCGCTGCTGGCCGAGATCAATACCCCGGAGAACAAGATCTGGACGGCCGAGGACCCGATCGAGATCACCCACCCCGGCCTGCGGCAGATCCAGATGATTCCGCGCATCGGCCTGACTTTCGCCACCGCCATGCGCGCCTTCTGCGGGCCGACCCGGACATCATCATGGTGGGCGAGATGCGCGATGCCGAGACCGCCCACATCGCCATCGAGGCGTCGCTGACCGGCCACCTGGTGCTGTCCACGCTGCACACCAACAGCGCGCCCGAGAGCGTGGTGCGGCTGCTGGACATGGGGCTGGACCCGTTCAACTTCGCCGACGCGCTGATCGGCGTGCTGGCACAGAGGCTGGCAAGGCGACTGTGCAGGCAGTGCAGGGCGCCGGCACCCGACGCCGAAGCACAGTTGCAGGAGATGCTGCAGGACTACCTGGCCGACAGCACCGCAACCCCGCAGACGCCCGAGACGCTGCTGGCGCAGTGGCGCCAGCGGCATGGCGATGCCGCCGGGCGCATCACCCTGTACCAGGCGGTGGGTTGCGAGGCCTGCAACCACACCGGCTACAAGGGCCGGATCGGCATTTACGAGCTGATGACGGCCACGGCGGCGGTCAAAAAGCTGATCCAGACCCGCGCCCCGGTGGAGGAGCTGTTTGCCACCGCCGCGCGCGAAGGCATGCTGCGGCTGACGCAGTACGGCATCCTGAAGGTGCTGGAGGGCGTGACGGACTACCGCAGCGTGCGCATGGCCACGCGCTGACCGCCCGCGCGGGCCTGTCCGATGGCCGTGTGCAGGCTCTCAGCCGGAGGGCTGCGCCAGCTGCGTGATCGACTGCACGGCCTGCGCGATGGCGTCGCGCGTCGGATCCAGCACCACGTCCGCGCCCAGCGCGTGCAGCGCCGCGGCATCGGCTTCGCGGCGGCACACCACCGCCACCCGGCAGTGCGGGTGCTGCCGCCGCAGCGTCTGCAGCAGGCTGCGGTTGGATGGCGGATCCGGCAGGGTGCTGACCACCCAGGGGCCATGGGCCAGCGGCAGGGTGTCGAGGAAATCGGCCTCCAGCGCGTCGCCAAAGCGCACGGCCAGGCCCTGGCGGTGCAGCGCGCGGGTGACTTCCGGGTCGAAATCCACGCCCAGCACGCGCAGGCCCGCCGCGCGCAGCCCCAGCGCCAGCTGGCGGCCGTACACGCCCAGGCCGATCACGATGACCTGCGGCGCCTGCGCGGTGGGCGCGTCTGCGGCCAGGGCCTGCTCGCGGTGCGGGTGGCGGCGCTCGAACAGGCGCAGCCACGGCGCCAGCCGCTCGTAGAGCGGATGGGAGTACAGGATCATGTAGGTGGACAGGGCGATCGTGACCACGCCCACCAGCGTGGTCAGCCCCAGCGCGGACGCGCCCACATGGCCCAGCGCCACGCCCATGGCCACGAAGATGATCGAAAACTCGCTGATCTGCGCCACCGTCAGGCCGGCCAGAAAGCCGGTGCGCCGGCGGTAGCCCATCCAGCCCATGATGGCCATGACGATCAGCGGGTTGCCGACCAGCACGAACAGCGACAGCAGCGCGGCCGTGCCCAGCTCGCCGCCGAGCATCGAAAAATCGAAGCGCGCGCCCAGGTCGATGAAGAAAAACAGCAGCAGGAAGTCACGGATGCCGCCCAGCCGCGCGTGGATCGCGTCCCGGTAGCGGGTGGACGCCAGCGAAAAGCCGGCCAGAAAGGCGCCCGCTTCCTTGGAAAAGCCGCTCCACTCGCCCAGCGCGGCCAGCCCCGTGCCCCAGGCGATGGCGAAGATCAGCAGCAGCTCCTGCGAGCGGGCCATCAGCGCCACCACCCGCGGCAGCACGTAGCGCATCAGCACGATGAGCGCCAGCGCGGCCAGCGCCACGCGCTGCAGCAGCGACAGCGCCACCTCGGCCAGCGCGGCCTCGCTGCCGCCGCGCAGCGCGCTCATGGCCAGCATGGCCAGCACCACGGCCAGATCCTGCACGATCAGAAAGCCCACGGCGATGCGGCCGTGCAGCGTGTCGAGCTCGCGCTTGTCGGTCAGCAGCTTGACGATGATGATGGTGCTGGAGAAAGTCAGCGCCACCGCCACGTACAGGGCCTCCAGCCAGTCCTTGCCCAGCGCCAGCAGGATCAGCAGGCCGATGGCGATGGTGAAGGCCAGCTGGCCCAGGCCCGTGGCCAGCGCCACCGGGCCGATGTGGCGGATGTGCTGCAGATCCAGCTTCAGGCCCACCAGGAACAGCAGCACCGCCACACCGACCTGGGCCAGCAGCACGATCTGCCCGTGCGCGCTGCTCAGGCCCAGCACCGCCGGGCCGGCGACGATGCCCACCACGATGTAGGCGATCAGCGGCGGCTGGCGCAGCCAGACGGCCAAGGCGCCGGCGCCGGCCGAAGCCAGCAGCAGCAGCGCGAATTCGTTGAAGATCTCGGTCATGCGGAGGGCGCGGGAATGGGGCCAGTCTAGCCCCATTGCGCCAGGGGAGATAAGGGGCTGCGGGTTGCTGGGTTATCTTCGGGACTGCCCGTCCCGGTCCTGCTTCCCTGCTGAAGCGGTCTTTCCTTTTTCCCGCGCCGCCATGCCGCATGACATCGCCCTCATTTCCACCATAGCCGCCGGCTTCGGGCTGGCCATGGTCTTCGGGCTGCTGGCCAGCCAGCTGCGCATGCCGCCGCTGGTGGGCTATCTGCTGGCGGGCATCCTGATCGGCCCGCACACGCCGGGCTTCGTGGCCGACGTGCAGCTGGCCGCGCAGCTGGCCGAAATCGGCGTGATGCTGCTGATGTTCGGCGTGGGGCTGCACTTTTCGCTGCACGACCTGATGGCGGTGCGGCGCATGGCCGTGCCGGGGGCGGTGGTGCAGATCGCCGTGGCCACGCTGATGGGCGCGCTGGCGGCGCTGCTGTGGGGCTGGGGCTGGGGCGCTGCCCTGGTGTTCGGGCTGTGCCTGTCGGTGGCCAGCACGGTGGTGCTGCTGCGCGCGCTGGAGGCGCGCGGCCTGCTGCAGTCGGTCAACGGCCAGATCGCGGTGGGCTGGCTGGTGGTGGAGGATCTGGTCATGGTGCTGGTGCTGGTGCTGCTGCCGGCGCTGGCCGGGCTCTTCGGCGCGGCTGCCGCCACCCCGAATGCGGCGCTGGACGACATCGGGCAGACCGTGGGCCTGACGCTGGCCAAGGTCACGGCCTTCATCGCGCTGATGCTGGTGGTCGGACGCCGCCTGTTGCCCAAGGCGCTGTGGTGGGTGGCGCGCACCGGCTCGCAGGAGCTGTTTCGCCTGAGCGTGGTGGCGGTGGCCGTGGGGGTGGCGTTCGGAGCGGCCGAGCTGTTCGACGTGTCGTTCGCGCTGGGGGCTTTCTTCGCCGGCATGATGATGCGCGAGTCCGAGTTCAGCCACCGCGCCGCCGACGAGTCGCTGCCGCTGCGCGATGCGTTCGCGGTGCTGTTTTTCGTCTCGGTGGGGATGCTCTTCGACCCGGCCGTGATCGTGCAGCAGCCGCTGAAGCTGGCGCTGGTCGTGCTCATCATCATGCTGGGCAAGACGCTGGCGGCCATCGCGCTGGTGCTGTTGTTTCGCTATCCGCTGAACACGGCCCTGACCGTGGGGGTGAGCCTGGCGCAGATCGGCGAGTTTTCCTTCATCCTGGCCGGCATGGGGGTGGCGCTGGGGCTGCTGCCGCCGCAGGGGCAGAGCCTGGTGCTGGCCGGCGCGCTGGTGTCGATCGCGGCCAATCCGGCGCTGTTTGCCGGCGTGGAGCCGGCGCGCCGCTGGATCCTGGCGCGCTCGGCGCTGGCGCGGCGGCTGGAGCAGCGCGAGGACCCGCTGGCCGCGCTGCCAATGAGCACCGACCAGCGCGTGCTGCAGGACCAGGTGGTGCTGGTGGGCTACGGCCGGGTGGGGCGGCGCATTGCCCACAGCCTGGACGAGCGCCGCATTCCCTACGTGGTGGTGGAGCAAAACCGCGAAATCGTCGAGTCGCTGCGCCGCCGCGGCGTGCCGGCGGTCAGCGGCGACGCCCAGCAGGCCGAGACGCTGGTGCAGGCCCATGTGGCGCGCGCGGCGCTGCTGGTCGTGGCCGTGCCCGATCCCGTCGATGTGCGGCGCATGGTGGAGCTGGCGCGCATGCTCAACCCCCGGCTGGGCGTGGTGCTGCGCACCCACAACGAGGAAGAGGCCGAGCTGCTGCGCCGCGAGGGCTGGGGCGAGGTCTTCCTCGGCGAGCACGAACTCGCCCGTGGCATGATCGACCACATCCTGGCCCGCTGGGCGCCGCGCCAGGCCTGAACGAGGAGGATCCGCGCATGCAAACCCTGCAGCACATCCTGGCCGCGGTCGATCTATCGGCCGCCACGCGTGCCGTGCTCGAGCGCGGCTACCAGCTGGCAGCCGCGCACCGCGCGCGCTACACCGTGCTGCATGTGCTCAATCTGGAGGCGCTGGCCTTCCTGCGCGGCCTGCTGGGCGACAAGGCCGCCGGGGTGTCGGCACGGCTGCTGCAGCAGGCGCGCGAGGATCTGCAGGCCCAGCTGGCGGGGGTGCAGGCCGCCGCCGGCGTGGCCGTGCAGCCCCTGGTGCTCGAAGGGGTGGCCGGCACCGTGGTGCCGCAGCAGGCGCAGCAGGCCGATCTGCTGCTGGCCGGCGCGCACGGCAGCGGTTTTTTGCAGACCCTGCTGCTGGGCTCGACGGTCTCGCGGCTGGTGCGCAAGAGCCCGGCGCCGGTGCTGGTGGTCAAGCAGATGCCGCAGGGTCCTTACCGGCGGGTGCTGGTGCCGGTGGATTTTTCCGCCGCCTCGGCGCTGACCGTGGAACTGGCGCGCCGGCTCGTGCCCGGGGCCGATCTGGAGCTGCTGCACGTGTTCGAGGTGCCGTTCGAAGGCAAGCTGCAGTTTGCCGGCGTCGATGAGCTGGTGCAGCAGCAGCTGCGCCAGGAGGCGCGCGAACGCGCGGTGCAGCAGCTGCACGCCCTGGCGGCCCAGGCGGGGCTGGAGCCGGCGCAGTACACCGCCCGCGTGCTGCACGGCGAGGCCGTGCATGAAGTGGTGGCGCAGGCCCGGCGCGACCGCTGCGACCTCATCGTCATGGGCAAGCACGGCACGCACGTGACCGAGGAGCTGCTGCTGGGCAGCGTGACCCAGCGGGTGCTGGCCGAGTCCGAGGCCGACGTGCTGGTGGTGGGCCAGCGTCCGCACCAGGCGGCCGCAGGCGCGGCCTGACCTGACTGACTGCCAGGTGCCTGCGGCTTGCCGTCGGCGCTGCCGTAAGATGGCTGCACCGATGGCAGCCCAGAAAGGACAGGCATGACAGGCTCTGCAACCCGTTGGCGGTTTTTCCGCGCCGGTGGTTTCGATCAGGTTCGGCTGGACACGGCGGCCGAGCTGCTGGCCATCGGCGAGCTCGACCAGAAACTGTGGGTGGCGCTGTCGTGCCCGGTGCAGGGCATCGAGTTCGACGCGCGCACGCTGGCTTTCGTCGATGCCGACGGCGACGGCCACATCCGTGCCCCCGAGCTGATCGCGGCCGTGCAGTGGGCCGGCCAGCGGCTCAGCGATCCGCAGGTGCTGGTGCAGGGTCTGCCCGGCGTGCCGCTGGCAGCCATCCGCGACGACGATGAGGAAGGCGCGGCCATCGCCGCGGCCGCGCGCGAGCTGCTGCAGGACCTGGGGCGCACCGACGGGCTGGTCAGCGCCCAGGACGCGCTGGCGGCGCAGGCTCGCCATGCGCAGCGCGCGCAGGCGGCGTGGGAGGCTGCCGGCGCGGCGGCCCAGGTGCTGGGGGCGGACACCGCCGCGGCCTACGAGGCGCTGCAGGCAGTGGCCGACAAGGTCGATGACTGGTTCGTACGCTGCCACCTGGCGGCCTATGACGAGCGCGCCGCCGCAGCGCTCAGCCCCACCGAGCCGGCGCTGGCCGCGTTGAGCGGCACGACGCTCACGGCCGACGCCGAGGCGGTGGCGGCCCTGCCGCTGGCGCGGGTGCACGCTGGCGCGGCGCTGCCGCTGACGCAGGGGCTCAATCCGGCCTGGGCCGCGCGGCTACAGACGCTGCGGCAGCTGGCGGTGCTGCCGCTGCTGGGCGCGCGCGACAGCCTGTCGCAGGCCGAGTGGCAGGCGCTGAAAGACCGGCTGGCGCCGTACGCAGCCTGGCGCGCCGCGCGCCCCGGCGAGGCCGCCGAAGGCGCCGGCATCCGCGGGCTGGAGAAGCTGGCCCATTACGTGCGCGACTTGCAGGCGCTGGCCAACAATTTCGTGGCGTTTCGCGATTTCTACACCCGCCGCGGCCCGGCCACCTTCCAGGTCGGCACGCTCTATCTGGACGGGCGGGCCGCGGAGCTGTGCGTGGCGGTCAACGATGCGGCGCGCCATGCGGCGCTGGCCACGCTGGCGCGGCTGTACCTCGTCTATTGCGACTGCACCCGCGGCAGCGAGAAGCGCAGCATCGCCGCGGCCTTCACCGCCGGCGATGCGGACCAGCTGATGGTCGGGCGCAATGGCGTGTTCTATGACCGGCAGGGCCGCGACTGGGACGCCACCATCACCAAGATCGTCGAACACCCCATCAGCCTGCGCCAGGCCTTCTGGGCGCCGTACAAGCGGCTGGCGCGCTTCGTCGGCGAGCAGCTGCAGAAGTTGGCCGCCAGCAAGGCCAAGGCGGCCGACGACAGGCTCACGGCCGCCGCGCTGGAAGGCGGCAAGAAGGCCGCCGCCGGCGCGCCGGCGCAGCCGGCGCCGTTCGACGTGGCCAAATTCGCCGGCATCTTTGCCGCCATCGGCCTGGCGGTGGGGGCCATCGGCACGGCGCTGGCTTCGGTGCTCACCGGCCTGCTGGCCCTGAGCTGGTGGCAGCTGCCGCTGGCGCTGGCCGGCCTGATGCTGGCCATCTCCGGGCCGGCGGTCGCGCTGGCCTGGTTCAAGCTGCGCAGCCGCACGCTGGGCCCGCTGCTGGACGCCAACGGCTGGGCCGTCAATGCGCGCGCGCGCATCAACATCCCGTTCGGCACGGCGCTCACCCAATTGGCGGCGCTGCCGGCCAATGCCGAGCGCGCGCTGACCGATCCCTATGCCGAAAAGAAGCAGCCCTGGGCGCTGTACTTCGGCGCGCTGGCCGTGTTGCTGCTGGCGGGGCTGGCCTGGGCGTTGCGCGCGTACTGGCGCTGAGCACTCGACGGCGCGCGTCTGCGTGCCACTCGCTGGGCCTGCGGCGGGCCTCACACCCCGCGCGCGCGGTCGGCGTGGAACTGCGCCACGAAGGCGCCGAAGGTGCCTGCGTCCAGCGCGGCGCGGATCTCGCGCATCAGGTTCAGGTAGTAGTGCAGGTTGTGCACCGTCGCCAGCATCGGGCCCAGCATCTCGCCGCAGCGGTCCAGGTGGTGCAGGTAGGCGCGGGAAAAGCCCTCGCGTCCGCCCTGGGCGTAGGGCACGCCCGAGCGGCCGGCGCAGGCGTAGCAGCTGCAGGTTTCGTCCAGCGGGCGCGGGTCGGCTTTGTGGCGGGCGTTGCGGATCTTCAGATCGCCGTAGCGCGTGAACAGGTGGCCGTTGCGCGCGTTGCGCGTGGGCATGACGCAGTCGAACATGTCAAAGCCCTGCTGCACGCCATAGACCAGGTCCTCCGGCGTGCCCACGCCCATCAGGTAGTGCGGCTTGTGCGCCGGCAGGCGCGGCCCGCAGTGGCGCATCAGGCGCTGCATGTCCTCCTTGGGCTCGCCGACGCTGACGCCGCCGACCGCGATGCCGGGCAAATCCAGCTCCTCCAGCGCGGCCAGCGATTCGTCGCGCAGGTGCTCGTACATGCCGCCCTGCACGATGCCAAACAGCGCGTTGGGGTTGCCCAGCCGCTCGAACTCGGCCTTGCAGCGCCGCGCCCAGCGCAGCGACAGCTCCATCGAGGCGCGGGCCTCCTGCTCGGTGGTCAGCTGTCCCTTGGTCTTGGGGTCGAGCGACACGTAGGGCGTGCATTCGTCGAACTGCATGACGATGTCGCTGCCCAGCACCGTCTGGATCTGCATCGACACCTCGGGGGTCAGGAACAGCCGGTCGCCATTGACCGGCGAGGCGAAATGCACGCCTTCCTCGCTGATCTTGCGCATTGCGCCCAGCGACCAGACCTGAAAGCCGCCGGAGTCGGTCAGGATGGGCCGGTGCCAGTTCTCGAAGCGGTGCAGGCCGCCGAAGGCGCGCAGGATGTCCAGCCCCGGGCGCATCCACAGGTGGAAGGTGTTGCCCAGGATGATCTGCGCGCCCATGTCCTCCAGGCTTTGCGGCATCACGCCCTTGACGGTGCCGTAAGTACCCACCGGCATGAAAACGGGCGTTTCCACCACGCCGTGGCGCAGCGTGAGCCGGCCACGCCGGGCCTGTCCTTCGGTTCTGAGCAGTTCAAACTGGAGCATGGTCAGCTCTTTCTTTGCAGCAACATGGCGTCGCCGTAGCTGAAGAAGCGGTAGCGCTGCGCGATTGCGTGCCGGTACAGGGCCATGATGTGTTCGTAGCCGGCAAAGGCGCTGACCAGCATCATCAGCGTGGATTTGGGCAGGTGGAAGTTGGTGATCAGCAGGTCGGCCACGCGGAAGTCGAAGCCCGGGGTGATGAAGATGTCGGTGTCGCCGCTGCTGGCGCCGGTCAGCGCCCAGGACTCCAGCGTGCGGATGGTGGTGGTGCCCACCGCGACGATGCGGCCGCCGCGCGCCTGCGTGGCCGCGATGGCCTGCTGCGTGGCCGCTGGCACGTCGTACCACTCGCTGTGCATTCTGTGCTCGGCCAGGTTCTCGGTCTTGACCGGGGCAAAGGTGCCGGCGCCCACGTGCAGCGTCACGCTGGCGCGCTGCACGCCGCGGGCATCGAGTGCGGCGAGCACGCCGGCGTCGAAATGCAGCGCCGCGGTGGGCGCCGCCGCCGCCCCGGGCCGGGCGGCGAACACCGTCTGGTAGCGCGCCTCGTCCTCGGCGGTGTCGCCGTGCGCGATGTAAGGCGGCAGCGGCACATGGCCGTGGCGGGCCATCAGCTGGTGCGGGTCGTCGCTTAAGCGCAGGTGAAACAGGGTGCCTTGCGGATGCGGCCAGCGGCCCAGCAGCTCGGCGGTGTAGCCGCCATCCATCAGCAGCCGCGTGCCCACCGGCGGCTTTTTGCTCACTTTCATATGGGCCGCCACCTCGTGGCCGGGCAGCACGCGCTCGATGAGCAGCTCCAGCCGTCCGCCGCTGGGCTTGCGGCCGAACAGGCGCGCCTTCATGACCTGGGTGTCGTTGAACACCAGCAGATCGCCCGGCTGCAGCAGCGCCGGCAGTTCGCGGAAGATGCGGTCCGCCGGCGGCCAGCCGCGGCCGTCGAGCAGCCGCGCGGCGCTGCGCTCGGCGGCCGGATGCTGGGCGATCAGCTCCGGTGGGAGTTCAAAGTCGAAGTCGGACAGGGTGAAGACGCGCGCGGCGTCGCAGGGGTGCGTCATGGTCTTGAGGGCCGGACGGGCCCGTTCCAAGGGTGGGAAAAGGCCGCTATTTTCCCAGAACCTCCTCCTGCTCGGACGGGGCCTCGCTGGCCGCGCCGACGCCCAGCGCGCAGAACAGGGCCGCGGGATCGAGCAGCTGGATCAGCAGCCGTCCGGCGTTGGCCTTGATGAAATGGCTGACGAGGCGCCGGCCGGCAGCCAGCGGGGAGGGCAGGCGCTGCGCATCGGCGAACTCGGGCACGGCATGCAGCGCATCGACCAGCAGCCCCACGGTGTGCAGGCCATGGCGCACGATGATGATCTGGCTGTTGCCATCCTGCAGGCTGGGTTGCCCGGACAGCAGGCAGCCCAGATCGAAAACCCAGACGAAGTGCCGGATCCGGCTGTTGTCCTGCGGGGCCAGCATGCCCAGGCGGGCGGTGCCCGCATGCGGCAGCCGGGCCGACAGGGCAGTGGCCGGCAGGGCCTCCAGCACCTGCGCGGCGGGCAGGGCCATCAGGTTGCCGCCGCACCAGAACGTGGCATAGGTCTGGCGCGGGGCGCGGTCGTCGGCACGGGCATCGGGCTCGATGGCCGCGCCGTCGGTGCGGTGCAGCCCGTGTCCGCTGCGCACCGCGCCCAGCGGCAGATAGACCAAGGCGAGCACGTCTTCCTCATACCCGTCGCTGACCTTGAACTCCCGGTAGCCCTGCGAAGCAGCGCAGCCCAGTATGGCGTACTGCCCCGCGTGCGTGACCACCCGCGCCAGGCTGCGCCCGCGGGGTAGCTGGCGCAGGTCCTCGTCCAGCTCCAGCCGCCCGCCTGCCGGGGCCTGCGCATCGGTGCTGGAGATGATGCGTTCCTGGCGGTCCACGAAATAGGCGCTGATGGCGCCGTTTTGCGACTGGCAGCCGCTGAGCATGGCGTGGAATTCGCGTGCGGCGTCGAACACGATGCCGATGCCCCCGACCACCTGCTCGGGCTGCTGCGGATGGCGCACGGCCGCGTGGTAGATGTAGGTGGGGCGGCCGTCGTAAAACGCGCTGGGCTCGAAGGCGCTGACGTGGTAAGCCTGGTCGTCGCGCAGCGCGCGCACGCGCTGCAGCGTGCCGGCGTCCACCTCGGCCGGGCCAGGCGAGCCGCTGCGGCAGGAGCGGGCGACGATGCGGCCATGGCGGTCATAGACGAAGAGCTGGGTATAGACCGTGTAGAGATCGTGGATGTAGGTCAGGATGTCCTGCAGCTGGCGCGCCTGGGCGGGGCTGACCTCGCTGTCGGCCAGGGTGCTGCGCAGCTGCGGCGTCAAGGCCCACCAGCGGCAGTCGTCGGCTCGCTCGTAGAGGTTGCGGTCCAGCAGATCGACCATCAGCTGGGCCATGAACTCGGTGTTGCGCTGCTTCGATTCCAGGACGGTTTCGTACAGGTCGCGGATGGACTGCGAGAACAGGGCATTGCTGCGTGCGCCGGTTTCGCTGATCTGCTCCAGGATGGTCTTGAGCTTGAGGCGCTCGCCGTGCTGGTCGGCGGTGATGACCTGCCCGTTCCAGACCACGCGGCGGATGGTTTCGGTCGCCGTCATCACTTCATGCAGCGGCTGGCTGAAGCTGCGCGCGTGCGACAGCAGGCCCGCGGCCAGCTCCGGCTCCAGCGTGGACAGCGTGCGGCTGCCGTCGCCGGAAAACGCCAGGTCGATCGGGATCATCACCTGGCCCAGCCAGCCCTCGGGCCCCATGTAGCCCTGATAGCCTTCGGCGGCGTAGGTGCGCACCAGGTATTCCCGCCCTTCGTGGATGAACAGCTGCGGCGAGCCCTGCAGATTGACCGGGACCACCGTGCCGGGGGCGATCCAGCGCTCGTCGGCGCTGGCGATGACGCGGTGGTGGGCGTCCAGCAGCAGCATGTTGGAGCGGCCCTGCGGGTCGCGGTGCGAGCGGAAGATGCCGGCCATCTCGGCCTCGAAGTCGAAGCACAGACACAGCAGCCCGACGACCGAGCCGGTCTGGGGGTGGTGCATGCGGCGGGAATAGATCAGCGCCTGGCTGCGGCCGGGGCGCAGATCGGTGGCGCGGAAGGTCTCGACATAGCGGTCGCTTTGCAGCGTTTCGGCGATAAGGGGGTCGGCGCTGCCTTCCACCGGCGAATCCGCATCCAGCTGCACCAGCACATTGCCACGGGTGTCCAGCAGCATGATTTCGTTGTAGACGGTGTATTTGCGGCGGTACGCCAGCAGCCGGGCGCGGATGGCGTCGGCATCGTCGGTCAGGCCCGCGACGAAGGCGCACAGCTCGCCATCGGTGGCCAGAAAGCCGACGTCGGCGGTGCGCTCGTACAGGTTGCGCACCACGATGTCGATCACGTACTGGGCCTTGGTGCCGATGGAGGCCAGAACGTTGGCCACCTTCTCGCCGACCAGGCTGTCCACCAGTTCCGTTTCCAGCCGCGCGAAGCCTTCCCGCGTGGCGGCCATGATGGGCAGGATGGTGTGGGCCTCCTGCGGGCAGTTCATCTTGGCCGATGACTCGATCATGCGCCACATCAGGTTCAGTTCGCGCAGCGATTGCTCGCAGCGCACGACGTCGCGCATGTAGGGCAGGAACGTGTCGATGGCTAGCCTGGGTCGGGTCTGGGACATGGCGGGTGGGTAGGGTGGTGTATGCGATGGAACGGCAAGCAAAAGCCGTGCCTTGTCCCCGGTCGCTGGCGGGCTTTCCGTGCGGTGGGGTTGGGGGCCGGGCCTACCAGTCCAGCCGCAGCTGCTGCCCGGCGCTGGCGGCGCTGGCCGCTGGCGCGCTGCCCGTGGGGCGGCGTCGTGAGCCATGGCGCTGCACGATGTCGGCCCTGGCCGCGCGCACGCCGGGCTGGCTGCGCCGGTCGTACAGGCGCTGCTTGGCTGTGCGGGTGGCCGCCTCCAGATCCACCAGCGGCTGAGGCCAGTCCTGCCCCAGCTGCACGCCGCAGGCCTTTTGCACCGCAGCCGGCATGCGCCAGGGCTCGAACAGCCAGCTGTCGGGCACGCGGCGCAGCACCGGCAGCCACTGGCGCACGAAGCGGCCCTGTGGGTCATGATCCAGCGCCTGCTTGACGGGGTTGTAGATGCGCGTCGTGTTGATGCCGGTCGTGCCGGCCTGCATCTGCAGCTGGCTCCAGTGGATGCCCGGCTCGTAGTCGAGGAACTGGCGCGCCAGCCACAGCCCCACGGGGCGCCAGTGCAGCCACAGCGGATAGGCGGCTACCGACACCAGCATCGCGCGCATGCGGAAGTTGATCCAGCCGGTCTCGCGCAGCATGGCCACGCAGGCGTCCACCAGCGGCCAGCCGGTGCGGCCGGCGGTCAGGGCATCGAAGCGGGCGGCGTCGAATTCGTCTTCGCGCAGGCCGTCATAGCCCCGGTGCATGTTGTGGAACTCGATCGCCGGTTCGCTTTCCAGCTTCTGGATGAAGTGGCAGTGCCAGTAGAGCCGGCTCTGGAAGGCGGCCAGCCCTGCGCGCAGCCGGGCATCGCCGCAGGTGGCCGCCCGCTCGCGGGTGGCCTGCACCACTTCGCGCAGGCTCAGGCAGCCCCAGGCCAGGTAAGGAGACAGCCGCGAGCAGGCCGTGGGCGCGCTCAACGGCGAAGAAATGCCGCCACGGTAATGGCGCGCCCGCTCGTCCAGAAAGGAGCGCAGCACGGCCAGGCCACGGGTGCGGCCGCCGCGCTGGCGCTGGGGCGGGTCGTGGTCCTGCAGACCCAGCGCGCCGGCGCAGGGCAGCGGTATGCTGGCACAGGGCAGCGGGGCAAAGCGCAGCGCGGGGCTATCGCACACCGGGGCGGCCATCCGCTCTTCCCAGATACCCTGCCAGCGGTCGCGGCTGCGCAGGCCGCGCACCACGCCGTACTGCGGCTGTTCCTGCCAGGGCACGCCGTGCGCGCGGCACCAGCGCGCCACGGCCTGGTCGCGGGCATAGGTCCAGCCATTGCCGGTTTCCTCATGGCTGTGCAGGCTGGCAAAAGGCGCGGTTTGCCACAGGCGCGTGAGCACCTCGGTGGCCTCGCCCTGCAGCACCAGCAGTTGCCCGCCCCGCTGCTGCAGCGCGGCCTGCAGGTCGGCCAGGCTTTCGCGCACGAACTCGTAGTGCTGGCGGGCGGCATCGGGTTGCTGCCACAGACCCGGCTCGACGATGTAGAGGCACACCAGTGGCCCCAGCCGGCTGGCGGCCTGCAGCGCGGCATGGTCGTGCAGGCGCAGGTCGCGTTTGAACCAGACGAGGTGATAGCGCATGGCGCAAGCAAGGTGGCAACGGCGGTACGCGCAGCTTAACAAGCCGTTGAAAAACTGCTGCGGTAGGTCATCTGCGGCGTTGCGCGGTGCTCGCTTCCTCGCCTATTGCGGTCGATAGGTCTCGGTCGCTGCGCGCCGTGCGCCTTGCATCTGGCCATCCTCGCGACGTTTCCAACGGCCTGTCAAGGCAACCGCGCGGCTGCTGCCTGCGGCGGCGCGAAGGCCGCCTGGCCGCACGGGCGCTGCCGCACAATAAGCCCATGAACAGGCCCGTGCCGCATGAGCCACCGCCCCGTGCCGCGCAAGCCCCTGCGGCCGCACCGTCTGCGGCTGCAGCCGCCGGCCGGCCCTCGCCGGCCCAGCAGGCGCTGGCCCGGCTGGGGCTGACGCGCGACATCGACCTGGCGCTGCACCTGCCGCTGCGCTACGAGGACGAGACGCGCATCGTCAGGCTGGCCGACGCGCGCGAGGGCGATACCGTGCAGATCGAAGGCGAGGTCACGGCCTGCGAGGTGGTGCCGCGCCCGCGCCGGCAGTTGCTGGTCACGGTCGATGACGGCAGCGGCCAGTGCGTGCTGCGCTTTTTCCATTTCTATCCTTCGCAGCTCAAGGCCCTGGCCGTGGGCACGCGCATCCGCGCACGCGGCGAGCTGCGCGGCGGCTTGCTGGGCTGGACCCTGGTGCATCCGCAGACCCGCGCGGCCACAGGCGAGCTGCCCACGGCGCTGACGCCGGTCTATCCGACCGTGGCGGGCCTGCCCCAGCCCTATCTGCGCAAGGCGGTGCTGGCGGCGCTGGCGCGCGCCGATCTGTCGGAGACCCTGCCGCCGGCGCTGGCGGCCAGCCTGCCGCTGCGCCCGCTGTGGACGCTGCGGCAGGCGCTGGAGTTCCTGCACCGTCCGGCGCCCGACGTGGCCTTGCAGACCCTGCAGGACCACAGCCACGCGGCCTGGCAGCGGCTCAAGGCCGAGGAGCTGCTGGCGCAGCAGCTCTCGCAGCTGCAGGCGCGGCGTGAGCGCGCATTGCTGCAGGCGCCCGTGCTCGTCGGCCCTGCGCCGACCGGGCAGCCGGCAGCGCTGTACGAGCGCCTGCTGGCGGCTTTGCCGTTCGAGCTGACGGCGGCCCAGCGGCGCGTGAGCGCGGAAATCGCGCAGGATCTGGCCCGGCCCCGGCCCATGCACCGCCTGCTGCAGGGCGATGTGGGCTCGGGCAAGACGGTGGTGGCGGCGCTGGCGGCGGCGCGTTGCATCGATGCGGGCTGGCAGTGCGCGCTGATGGCGCCTACCGAAATCCTGGCCGAGCAGCATTTCCGCAAGCTCGTTGGCTGGCTGCAGCCGCTGGGCGTGTGCGTGGCCTGGCTCACGGGCAGCCAGAAGAAAAAGGAGCGCCAGGCCATGCTGGAGCGGATCGAGACCGGCCAGGCCGGCCTGGTGGTGGGCACGCACGCGGTGATCCAGGAGCAGGTGCGCTTTGCCCGGCTGGCGCTGGCCATCATCGATGAGCAGCACCGTTTCGGCGTGGCCCAGCGGCTGGCGCTGCGCCACAAGCGGGCGCAGGCGCAGGTGGAGCCGCATCTGCTGATGATGACGGCCACGCCCATACCGCGCACGCTGGCCATGACGTATTACGCCGACCTGGATGTGTCCACCCTCGACGAGCTGCCGCCCGGGCGCAGCCCCATCGTGACGAAGGTGGTGTCGGCGGCGCGCCGCGCCGAGGTGATCGAGCGCATCCGCGGCCAGCTGGCGCAGGGGCGGCAGGTCTATTGGGTCTGCCCGCTGATCGAGGAAAGCGAGGCGCTGGATCTGGCCAATGCCACGGCCACCCACGCCGAGTTGCAGGCCGCGCTGGCGGGCGTGGCGGTCGGCCTGCTGCACGCGCGCATGCCGGTGGCCGAAAAGAAGGCGGTGATGGAGGCGTTCGTGCGGGGCGACATGGGCGTGCTGGTCAGCACCACGGTGATCGAGGTCGGGGTGGACGTGCCCAATGCCACGCTGATGGTCATCGAGCATGCCGAGCGCTTCGGCCTGAGTCAGCTGCACCAGCTGCGCGGGCGCGTCGGCCGCGGGGCGGCGGCTTCGGCCTGCGTGCTGCTGTATGACACGGGCGACGCCCCCCGGCTGGGCGAGGTGGCGCGCGCGCGCCTCAAAGCCATGGCCGAGACGACCGACGGCTTCGAGATCGCCCGCCGCGACCTGCAACTGCGCGGCCCCGGCGAGTTCCTGGGCGCCCGCCAGTCCGGCCCGGCCCTGCTGCGCTTTGCCGATCTGGACACCGACGCCCATCTGCTGCAATGGGCGCGGCAAGCGGCCGCGCAGATGCTGGACGGCTACCCCGAGGCCGCCGCGCGCCATGTGGCGCGCTGGCTGGGCGGGCGCACCGACTACCTCAAGGCCTGAAGACCGGGCGCAGACGCCGGGCGCGGCCAGCGTTGGCCGGGCCTTGCGCGTTGCGATGGCACGTCGCAAACAGGCACCAGCGCGGCGCCGGAACCGCTGCTGCGCCGGCTGCTGCATTAGACTCGGCCCCATACAGGGCATTCCGGATGGCCACCGCCGAACCCTCCGCGCCGCCTGCCGGCGACACCGCTTATCTGTACCGCGCCGCCCTGGGCGAGCGCGCGCAGGACTATTACCTGCGCCAGTTCGCGCGCTTTGACAGCGAGGGCCGCGCCGGCACGAGCTGGAACTGGGCGGCCTACTGGGCCACGCTGAACTGGCTGATCTACCGCCGCATGTGGGGCTGGGCGCTGGCCTACGTGGCCGCCCTGGCCGGGCTGGCGCTGCTGATCTTCGGCGTGGGCAAGCTGCTGCTGGACTATTCCGCCACCAGCGCCTGGCTGCTGTTTCTGGGCCTGCTGACGGCGGCTTTCGTCGTGCCCGGGCTCTACGCCAATGCCTGGCTCTACCACCACCTGAACGAGCGCATCTCCGCCGCCTTGCGCGACACCCAGGACGTCAAGGCCGCGGCCACCGCGCTGGCGGCCCAGGCGCCTGGCCAGCGTCGCCTGCTGCTGATCGCGCTGGCCAATGCCGTGCTGCTGGCGCTGGCGGTGCTGCTCGCGCAGGCTTTCGACGGCAGCGAGGCCGCGCTGCCGCAGCAGGCCGCCGTGCCGGATGACCGGATGGCCGCCGCTGCGCCGGCGGGCGCATCCCCCGCAGCTGCAATGTCCGCTGCCGCAGCGGCCAGCGCGCCTGCTGCGCCCACAGGGGGAGCCGCAGCCGCCGAGGCAGCCGGCGCGGCGCCTGCCGTGGCTGCAGCCGCTTCCGCGCCACAGGAGCCGGCGTCGGCGCCGCAGGCCGCAGCGGGCGTGGCGGCAGCGCCCGCGCAAGCCGCTTCGGCCGTGGTCGCACCGGCTGCGACGCCGGCGCGGCGGGAAACGGCCGCCGAGGCCGGGCGGCTGGCGCAGCCGTCCCCGCCTTCCGGGGTGCCGGGCCAGCCGGCTGCTGCCCGGGCTTCCGATGGGGCCCCCAGCGCGGCCATCGAGCCAGCGGCGGCGCTCACCCGCACGGCCAGCGCCGCCGTGCCGCCGGCGGTTGCGGCGCGACCTTCTGCCCCAGCCGCCTCTGCCCCGGCGCCTGAGCGCCGCGCGCCGCCGCGCCATGTGTGGGTCATCCAGGTCGGCGCCTATGCTGACGCCGCCAATGCCGAGCGGGCGCTGGCCCAGGTGCAGGGCCTGGGTTTGGACGCCGGGGCCGAGTCCTTCGACGCCCCGGGCAAGGGGCGGCTGACGCGCGTGCGCGTGGGGCCGTTCACCCGCCAGGCCGAGGCCGAGCAGGCCGCGCTGCGCATCAAGGCGCTGGACCTGCCGGTGCTGGTGATCCGCCAGCGGCCCTGAGCTGCCTTATTTCGTTCAGCGCTGCGCCACGCGCGCTTGCCCGCCGAAAATGGTCGCTGCTTCGCGTGGCAAGCAGCGCCAGTACTGCGGCGCGGCCTGCACGGCGCCACCCAGCGCCGCCGCCGCGGCCCAGGGCCAGCGGGGCTGGTAGAGCACGGCGCGGGCGATGGCGACCAGATCCGCGTCGCCGGCCTGCAGGATGGCCTCGGCCTGCCGGGGCTCGGTGATCAGGCCCACGGCCGTGGTGGGTAGGCCACTGGCGAGCCGCACTTCGCGCGCCAGCGGCACCTGGTAGCCGGGGCCGACCGGAATCTGCTGCTGCGGCGACACGCCCCCGCTGGAGACATGGATGAAGCTGCAACCCAGCGCTTTCAGCTTCTGGGTCAGCACCAGGGTCTGGGACAGGTCCCAGCCGCCATCGACCCAGTCCGTGGCCGAGACGCGCACGCCCACGGGTCCGTCGAAGACGGCGCGCACCGCGGCAAACACCTCCAGCGTCAGCCGCATGCGGTTGTCCAGGCTGCCGCCGTAGTCGTCCTCGCGCCGGTTGGCCAGCGGAGAGAGGAACTGGTGCAGCAGATAGCCGTGCGCGGCGTGCAGCTCGATGGCGTCGATGCCGATGCGCCGCGCCCGTTGCGCCGCGGCGGCGAAGGCGTCGCGCACGGCGTCGATCTGCGGGCGGCTCATGGCCAGCGGCGCCGGTTCGTGCGGCAGATGGGGGATGGCCGATGGCGCCAGCGGCTGCCAGCCGCCTGCGGCCGGCGCCAGCAGCGCGCCGCCGTGCCAGGGAGCGGCGCTGGAGGCCTTGCGCCCGGCGTGGGCCAGCTGCACGCACACCGGCACCGGCGGCGCGAGCCGGCGGGCGCGCGCCAGCACGTCGCCGAACGCGCCGGCGGTGGCCTCGTCCCACAGGCCCAGGCAGTGCGGGGTGATGCGCCCTTCGGGGGTGACGGCCGTGGCCTCGATGGTCAGCAGCCCCGCACCGCTGAGCAGCAGGCTGGCCCAGTGCGCCAGATGCCAGTCGCCGGCGGCGCCGTCCACCGCTGCGTATTGGCACATGGGTGCGATGACGATGCGGTTGGCCAGCGACAGCCCGCCTTGCGGGGCAGGCAGGGTGTAGGGGGTGAAGAGCAGGCTCACGGCAGCAGACTCAAGGCAGGACAGAAGAAGGGGAAGGGGGCGGGGAAGGCCGCGGCATTTTGGCATGATGCACGCCCTGCACTACCCCGTCTTGCCGATGTCCCTGCCCGCCGAACTGCTGACCCTCTACCCCGCGCTGGCCGAAGTGCAGCCACCGCCGGCTGCGCAGGCGCTGCCGCTGCTGCAGGCGGCGGCCGGCACCGTGCTGTTCGAGGAAGGGGCGCCCTGCCAGGGGTTTCCGCTGGTGCTGGCGGGCGAAGTGAAGGTCGCGCGCAGCTCCGGCGAAGGGCGCCAGCTGGAGCTGTACCGCGTCGGCGCCGGCGAGATCTGCTTGGTCTCCAGCGCCTGCCTGTTTCGCCGCACGCCGCTGTCGGCGCGCGGCGTGGCCACGCGCGACAGCCGCCTGCTGCTGATTGCGCCGGCTCTGTTCCAGCAGTGGCTGCAAACGCCGGCCTTCCGCGATGCGGTGCTGGGGCTTTTTGCCGAGCGCATAGCCGACCTGAGCGCGCTGATCGAGGCCGTGGCCTTTCAGCGGCTGGATCAGCGACTGGCGCGGGCCCTGCTGGGGCGGGGCATGGAGCTGGCGCTAACGCATCAGGAGCTGGCCGACGAACTGGGCACGGTGCGCGAAATGGTCACGCGGCTGCTGCGCCGTTTCGAGCGCGAGGGCTGGGTGGAGCTGGCGCGCGAGCGCATCCTCATCCGCGACAGCGCGGCGCTGCGCGCCCTGGCCGCGCCGGCGCCCTGAGCGCAGCCTGTGTGATCCAGGTCACAGACGCCGGCGGGTGCGCGCCGCTTCAATGACGGCCTGTCGCAACCCCCTACAGGAGAGTCTGACCATGAAAACCAACGAAGGAACCCTGGATCGCAGCGTGCGCATCATCGCCGGCCTGGTGCTGATCGCGCTGGCAGCCACCGGCGCCGTGGGCGTATGGGGCTGGATCGGCGTAGTGCCGCTCATCACCGGCGTGCTGGGCTGGTGCCCGCTGTACACCGTGCTGGGCATCAACACCTGCCGCACCAAGTCCTGAGGTCCGGGACGCGGCAGTCCGCCGCGCCTTCTCCCGCCAGCAGCCTAGTCGGCCACTCGGCTTGCCTGTTCGGCTGCTTCTGACGCGCAGCGAGGCGGCCCTGGGGCGCGCTGGTGCGGCGGCCTTCGCCGTGGAACAATGCCGCTCCATATGAAGCCGTTTGTTGCAGCGCGGAGGCGGTCCCTGGCGCGGTTGGGGCTCGCGATGGCGGTAGCCGTCGCGGGCGCGGCCGTGCCCGCCTGGGCCCAGCCGGCGCGCGAGGCCCTGCCCGCGCGCGACCTGCTGCTCGAACTGCGCGAGGTCGAGGCAGCCGGCAGCGGCTATGTGGCCGGCACCCGGCCCGCCACCCCGTTGCTGCCGCCGCAGACGCTGCGGCTGCGCAATGGGGGCGAGGCCCGTGTGGTCTATGAGCGCAGCGTGGCCTTCCAGTGGGTGCAGTCCGCCCAGGCCGGCGGTGCGCTCGTGGGCCCTGGCGTGCGCCTGGAGCAGACCTGGCTGCAGGCCGGCCAGCGCCTGCTGCTGCGGGCCCGCTGGGGCGGCGGCCAGCAGCCGGTGGCGGTGCAGATCGAGCGCACCGCCGCCGACATCCAGCCCGAACCCGGCGCTGCGCTGCCGGCGCAACAGCGCAGCGAGCTGCTGACCACGGTGCAGGCGCCGCTGGGCGTGTGGGTGCCGCTGGCGCGGACCGGCGCCGAGCCGCCCCGTGGCAGCTACCGCAGCGATGCCGCCGCCGGGCGGCCGCGCGAGCTGCAGCTGCGCGTGACGCTGCCTTGATCCGTACGGCCCGGCCGCCGCGCGGGGGCGTCGGCCGCCGCTATCGGCCTGGCGGCGGGGATGTCACAATTCAATTATGACGCTCACCGAACTCAAGTACATCGTCGCGGTCGCGCGCGAAAAGCACTTTGGTCGCGCCGCGGAAGCCTGCTTTGTCTCGCAGCCCACGCTGTCGGTGGCGGTCAAGAAAATCGAGGAAGAGCTCGACGTCAAGCTCTTTGAGCGCAGCGCCAACGAGGTGACGGTGACGCCGCTGGGTGAGGAAATCGTGCGCCAGGCGCAGGCCGTGCTGGAGCAGGCCGCCGCGATCAAGGAAATCGCCCGTCGCGGCAAAGACCCGCTCAACGGCCCGCTCAAGCTGGGCGTGATTTACACCATCGGCCCCTATCTGCTGCCGGACCTGGTGCGCCAGGTGATCGCGCGCACGCCGCAGATGCCGCTGCTGCTGCAGGAAAACTTCACGGTCAAGCTGCTGGAGATGCTGCGCACCGGCGAGCTGGACGCCGCCATCCTGGCCGAGCCGTTTCCGGACACGGGCCTGGCCGTCGCGCCGCTGTACGACGAGCCCTTCTATGCCGCCGTGCCGGCGAACCATCCACTGGCGCGGCAGGACAGCGTCACCGCCGAGCAGCTCAAGTCCGAAACCATGCTGCTGCTGGGCACGGGCCACTGCTTCCGCGACCACGTGCTGGAGGTTTGCCCCGAGTTCGCCCGCTTTGCCAGCAATGCCGAAGGCATTCGCAGGAGCTTCGAGGGCTCTTCGCTGGAGACCATCAAGCACATGGTGGCAGCCGGCATGGGCGTGACGCTGGTGCCGCGGCTGAGCGTGCCCAAATCCGCCTTTGCCGCCAAGGGCAAAAGCGCCAAGGCGCACAGCGACGAAGGCTTCGTGCGCTACCTGCCGTTTGCCGGGGATCCGCCCACCCGGCGCGTGGTGCTGGTGTGGCGGCGCAGCTTCACCCGCTACGAAGCCATCGCGGCGCTGCGCAACGCCATCTATGCCTGCGAGTTGCCCGGCGTGAAGCGGCTGTCGGAATGATCATCAACCACTGGAGGCATCGTCATGGCCAAAGCGAACGTACCGCCGATCAACATCGGCATCGGCGAGAAAGACCGAGCCGAAATCGCCAAGGGGCTGAGCAAGCTGCTGGCAGACACCTACACCCTGTACCTGACCACCCACAACTTCCACTGGAACGTGACCGGCCCCATGTTCAACACCCTGCATGCCATGTTCATGCAGCAGTACACGGAGCTGTGGAATGCGGTCGATCCGATCGCCGAGCGCATCCGCTCGCTGGGGCATGCGGCACCTGGCTCCTACGCGCAGTTCGGCAAGCTGGCCTCGGTGCCCGACGCGCCGGCCAAACCGCCCAAGGCGCTGGAGATGGTGCGCATCCTCGTGCAGGGCCATGAGGCCGTGGCGCGCACCGCGCGCAGCGTCTTTCCGCTGGCCGACAAGGCGGGCGACGAGCCGACGGCCGACCTGCTGACCCAGCGCCTGACCGTGCACGAGCAGACCGCCTGGATGCTGCGTTCGCTGCTTGAGGAGTGAACGCCCGGCCCCGTGCGCCCCGCCCCGCACCTGCCAGGCGCGGCGCGTGGCGGGCGCCGCAGGAGCGCTGCTGAGAATGTCCGTCGCC
Source organism: Hylemonella sp. (assembly GCA_036846225.1). Classification (GTDB taxonomy): domain Bacteria; phylum Pseudomonadota; class Gammaproteobacteria; order Burkholderiales; family Burkholderiaceae_C; genus Hylemonella. Next base: position 87,013 of record DAIUCJ010000003.1, on the reverse strand, counting down.
GTTTCGGGCCGTCTGGCCCTTTATCTGGACCTGATCCGCTGGGATCGCCCGGCCGGCTGGCTGCTGCTGCTGTGGCCCAGCCTGAGTGCGCTGTGGGTGGCGGCCGAGGGCTTTCCGGGCTGGCATCTGCTGGCCGTCTTCGTGCTGGGCACGATCCTGATGCGCAGCGCCGGCTGCTGCGTCAACGATGTGGCCGACCGCGACTTCGACCGCCATGTCAAGCGCACCGCGCAGCGGCCGGTGACGGCTGGCCGGGTGTCGGTGCGCGAGGCCATCTGGGTGGGAGCGGCGCTGGCGCTGATGGCCTTCGGCCTGGTGCTGACCACCAACCCGGTGGCCGTGGCCTGGTCGTTCGCGGCGTTGGCCGTGGCCATCGTCTATCCGTACGCCAAACGCTTCTTCGCGATGCCGCAGGCGGTGCTGGGCGTGGCCTTCAGTTTTGGCATTCCGATGGCCTTTGCGGCCGTGCGCGGCGAAGTGCCGCCGCTGGCCTGGGGGCTGCTGGTCGGCAACCTGTTCTGGGTGCTGGCCTACGACACCGAATACGCGATGGTGGACCGCGACGACGACCTGCGCATCGGCATGAAGACCTCGGCCATCACCCTGGGACGTTGGGACGTGGCGGCCGTGATGGCCTTTTACGTGCTGCACCTGCTGATCTGGACCGTGCTGCTGCTCGGGCGTCTGGCTCCCTGGGTCTGGTTCGTCACGCTGCTGGCTGCCGGCGCGCAGCTGGTCTGGCATTACCGGCTGATCCGCGGGCGTACGCGCGAGGGCTGCTTTCACGCCTTCCGCGTCAACCACTGGCTGGGGGCGACCGTGTTCGCCGGCGTCGTGGCGGGCACGGCGCTGCGCTGATCAGTCGCGACCGTATTCCTCGCCCAGCTCGCGGGCGCGCCGCTCGGCCGCGTGCAGGGCCTCGATGAACAGGGGCTTGAGCCCGGCGGCTTCCATGTGTGTGAGGGCGGCGTGCGTGGTGCCGCCCTTGGATGTGACGCGCTGGCGCAGGACTTCGGGCGGCTCGCTCGATGCCTTGGCCAGCGCGCTGGCGCCACGGAAGGTTTCCACGGCCAGTCTGTAGGCCTGCTCGGTCGGCAGGCCCATCTCGGTGCCGGCCTGGGTCATGGCCTCGAGGAAATAGAACACATAGGCAGGCCCGGAGCCCGACAGGGCCGTCACCGCGTCGAGCTGCTGCTCGTGCTGCACCCACAGGAATTCGCCCATCGTGGTGGCCACCTGCTCGATCAGCTGGCGGTCGGCAGCGCTGACGCCGCCGCGCGCGTACAGGCCGGTCATGCCCAGGCCCAGCAGCGCCGGCGTGTTGGGCATGCTGCGCACGATGCGCTCGCTGCCCAGCCAGCGCGCGATGCTGCCGCTGGGGATGCCTGCGGCCACGCTCAGGTGCAGCGCCGGGCCGACCCAGGGGCGCACCGGCAGGGTGGCGGCGCGGAAGACCTGTGGTTTGACGGCCCAGACCACCAGGTCCGCGCCCTGTAGGAAGTCGCCCGCCTGCTCATGGGCAGTGATGCCGAACTGGCTGCGCAGGGACTGCCGGGCCTCGGCTCCGGGTTCCACCACGTCGATGCTGGCCGCTGCGCGGCCTTGCTGGATCAGGCCGCCGATGATGGCGCTGGCCATATTGCCGCCGCCGATGAATGCGATGCGTTCGGTCATAAAAAGAAAAAAGTGGGAGCGCGCACGCGCGGTGTCGGGGTTCGTTCCGGGTGGGGATTGTCGCCGTTTTGCGTTAGGCTGCGGCTGTCGCTGCAGCAGGAGTCGCCACCGATGAATCCGCACGCCGAGCACATCCTGGCCCTGGATCAGGGCACCACCAGCTCCCGCGCCCTGGTGTTCGACCGCCAGGGCCAGGTGGTGGCCTTGGCGCAGCAGGAATTCACCCAGCATTTCCCACGGGCCGGCTGGGTGGAGCACGATGCGCAAGAGATCTGGCGTACCCAGCTGACCGTCGCGCGCGAGGCGCTGGCGCGCGCGGGCCTGCAAGCGCAGCAGCTGCGCGCGCTGGCCATCACCAACCAGCGCGAGACCACGGTGCTGTGGGACCGCGCCAGCGGCGAGCCGGTGGCGCCGGCCATCGTCTGGCAGGACCGGCGCACCGCGGCGGCCTGCGACGCGCTGCGTCGGCGGGGTTGGGCGGCCAAGATCCAGGCCCGCACCGGGTTGGTGCTGGATGCCTATTTCTCGGCCACCAAGCTGCAGTGGCTGCTGCAGCAGGTGCCTCGTGCCCGCGAGCGCGCCGAGGCCGGGGAGCTGGCTTTTGGCACGATCGACAGCTGGCTGCTGTTCAAGCTCACCGGCGGTCAGGTGCATGCGACCGATCCCAGCAACGCCGCGCGCACGCTGCTGTTCAACATCCACACCCTGCAGTGGGACGACGAGCTGCTGCGCCTGTTTGGCGTTCCGCGCGCCGTGCTGCCGCACGTGCACCCGTCCAGCGGCGTGTTCGGCGAGACCGCCACCGATTTGCTGGGAGCGCCGGTGCCCATCGCCGGGGTGGCCGGCGACCAGCAGGCCGCCACCTTCGGCCAGGCCTGCTTCGCGCCGGGCATGGCCAAGAACACCTACGGCACCGGCTGCTTCATGCTGATGAACACCGGCACGGCGGCCGTGCGCAGCCGCCACCGGCTGCTGGGCACCGTGGCCTGGCTGGGGCCGCACCCGCCAGCCTGCTACGCGCTGGAGGGCTCGGTGTTCATGGCCGGCGCCACGATCCAGTGGCTGCGCGATGGCTTGCAGATCATCCGGACTTCAGCCGAGGTGGAGGCGCTGGCGGCCACCGTACCCGACACGCAGGATGTCTATCTGGTGCCGGCCTTTGCCGGGCTGGGCGCGCCGGACTGGGACGGCCATGCGCGCGGCACGCTGGTGGGCATGACGCGCGGCACCACGCGCGCGCACATCGCCCGGGCCGCGCTGGAAGCCATCGCGCTGCAGACGGCCGATGTCTTCGAGGCCATGCGGCAGGACGCCGGCATGCCGCTGACCGAGCTGCGCGTCGATGGCGGCGCCAGCCGCAACGACCTGCTGATGCAGCTGCAGGCCGATCTGTTGGGGGTGCCGGTGCTGCGGCCGGCGCAGACCGAAACCACCGCCTGGGGGGCGGCGGCGCTGGCCGGGCTGTGCAGCGGGCTGTGGCATGGCGCCGATGAGCTGACCGCCCTTTGGCGGCTGCAGCGTCGCTTCGAACCCCGGTTGTCCGAGCCGGCCCGGCGGGCCAAGCGGGCGCGCTGGCGCGAGGCCGTGGAGCGTGCCCGTCACTGGGCCCGGCGGGGCTGAGCCATGTCCGCCTGGCCGCCCGAGCCGATCCCGACCCGGCGCCCCGCCCTGCTGCAGCGGCTGGCCACGGTGCCGCGCTGGGATCTGGCCATCGTCGGCGGGGGCGCCACCGGGCTGGGGCTGGCGCTGGAGGCGGCAGTGCGGGGCTATGCGGTGGTGTTGCTGGAGTCCCACGACTTCGCCAGCGGCACGTCCTCGCGCTCGACCAAGCTGCTGCATGGCGGGGTGCGCTATCTGGCGCAGGGGAACATCGGCCTGGTGCGCCAGGCGCTGCGCGAGCGGGCCATCGTGCTGCGCAATGCGTCTCACCTGGCCGCGCCGCTGCCTTTCGTGCTGCCCGCCTATGGCCGGGGGCAGCGGCTTTTCTACGGGGCCGGGTTGACGGCCTATGACTTGCTGGCCGGCTCTGCCCGCCTGGGCGCGACGACCTGGCTGTCTGCCGAGCAGACCCTGCAGGCGCTGCCCGGCCTGCAGCCCCAGGGTCTGCGCGGAGGCGTGCAGTACTGGGACGGGCAGTTCGACGACGCGCGCCTGGCCGTGGCGCTGGCCCGCACGGCTGCCAGCCATGGCGCCTTGCTGCTCAATTACTGCGAAGTCCGCGGCCTGCTGCATGAGCAGGGGCAGGTGGTGGGGCTGCGTGCGCATGACCGCCTGCTGGGGCAGGATTACGAAGTGCGCGCCCGCTGTGTGGTCAACGCCACGGGGGTCTGGGTCGATGGCCTGCGCGCGCAGGACGCTGCCGCGCGGGCTGAAGCGGCGCAAGCCCTGGTCACACCCAGCCAGGGCGTGCACGTGGTCGTCGATCAGGCCTTTCTGCCCGGCGCCCACGCGCTGCTGGTGCCGCGCACGGCGGACGGGCGAGTGCTGTTTGCCATTCCCTGGCTGGGCAAGCTGGTGCTGGGCACCACCGATACGCCGCGGCCGGACGCCCCTCGCGAGCCAGCGCCCTGGCGGGCCGAGCTGGACTTCATACTGGGCGAGGCTGCGCGCTACCTGCGCCGCGCGCCTACGCTGGCCGACCTGCGCAGCGTCTGGGTGGGGCTGCGGCCGCTGGTGGGCGGCGGCGCAGCAGCCGGTGGCACGGCGGGGCTGAGCCGCGAGCACCTCATCGTCACCAGCGCCAGCGGCCTGGTCAGCGTCAGCGGCGGCAAATGGACGACCTACCGGGCCATGGCGGACGACGTGCTCGCGCAGGCGGTGCGCCAGGGGCTGCTGCCGCCCAGCGCCCGATCCAGCGTCAGCGCCGGCCTGGCCCTGGTAGGCACTGCGGCGGGGGGCGCGCCGCCCCCCCCCGCGGCGCTGGCGGCGCCACCGGGGGCGCATCTGTACGGCAGCGAGGCCGCCTGGCTGGCCCGTCTGCCAGGGGGCGATCAGGAAGTGGCGCCCGGGCTGAGCGCAGCCATGGTCCGCTTCGCGGCGAGATATGAGTACGCGCTCACTGTTGAGGATGTGCTTGCCAGGCGATCCCGGCTGCTGTTTCTCGACGCCGAGCAGGCGCTGGCGGCCGCGCCGCGGGTGGCGGCCATCCTGGAGCAGGAACTGGGTCACGACCCGGCGCTGGCCGCCTTCGCCGAGCAGGCGGCGCGCTACGCCCACCCGGTGTACGCGGCAGGGTAGTTGACGGCCGCCGCCGCGTCTGGCACAATTGCGGGCTTCGCTCTGAAATACCCGGAGCGGAGTTTTCTGCCCAAAGCGAAGTGGCGCAAGTGGTTTTGCGCTGCGACGACGGGCCCAAGACTGACCGGTGACGCTTTGCGGCCGGTACAAGTTGGGAATGCTGACATGATCCAGACTGAATCTCGGTTAGAAGTCGCCGACAACACCGGCGCGAAGTCCGTTTTGTGCATCAAGGTGCTCGGCGGTTCCAAGCGTCGCTACGCCAGCGTGGGCGACATCATCAAAGTGAGCGTCAAGGAGGCTGCTCCGCGCGGCCGCGTCAAAAAAGGCGAGGTTTACAGCGCGGTCGTGGTTCGCACCGCCAAGGGCATCCGCCGTGGCGACGGCTCGCTGATCAAGTTTGACGGCAATGCCGCCGTGCTGCTCAACAACAAGCTGGAGCCCATCGGCACCCGCATCTTCGGACCGGTCACGCGCGAGCTGCGTACCGAAAAGTTCATGAAGATCGTGTCGCTGGCTCCGGAAGTTCTGTAAGGACCTGCCATGAACAAGATTCGCAAAGGCGACGAGGTCATTGTCCTGACCGGGCGTGACAAGGGCAAGCGTGGCAGGGTCACGCTGCGCAAGGATGCCGAGCATGTGGTGGTCGAGGGCGTGAACCTGGTGAAAAAGCACACCAAGCCCAACCCGATGAAGGGTACGACCGGTGGGATCGTGGAGAAGGCCATGCCGATCCACCAGTCCAACGTGGCCATTTTCAATCCCGCCACCGGCAAGGCCGATCGCGTGGGCATCAAGGTGCTGGCTGACGGCAAGCGCGTGCGCGTCTACAAGTCCAGCGGCGAAGAGATCAAGGTGGCATGACCATGGCACGTTTCCAGCAGCTGTATCGCGAGAAGATCGTTCCCGAGCTGACCAAGAAGTTCGGCTACAAGTCGCCCATGGAGGTGCCGCGCCTGACCAAGATCACCCTGAACATGGGGGTCAGCGAGGCGGTGGCCGACAAGAAGGTCATGGAGCATGCCGTGGCCGACCTGACCAAGATCGCCGGCCAGAAGCCCGTGGTCACCAAGGCCAAGAAAGCCATTGCCGGCTTCAAGATCCGCGAGGGGCAGGCCATCGGTTGCATGGTGACCCTGCGTGGTCAGCGCATGTACGAATTCCTGGACCGCTTCGTCACCGTGGCGCTGCCGCGCGTGCGCGACTTTCGCGGGGTGTCCGGTCGTGCCTTCGACGGCCGTGGCAACTACAACATCGGTGTCAAGGAGCAGATCATCTTCCCCGAGATCGAGTACGACAAGGTGGATGCCCTGCGCGGCCTGAACATCAGCATCACGACGACGGCCAAGACCGACGAGGAGTGCAAGGCGCTGCTCGCGGGCTTCCGTTTCCCCTTCAAGAACTGAGGTGACCTGTGGCTAAAGTGGCTTTGATCCAGCGCGAACTCAAGCGCGACAAACTGGTCGCCAAGTACGCGAAGAAGTACGCAGAACTCAAGGCGATCGCCGGCGACGCCAAGCGCAGCGAGGAAGAGCGTGCCGCGGCGCGCGCGGCCCTGCAGAAGCTGCCGCGCAACGCCAACCCCACGCGTCAGCGCAACCGCTGCGAGATCACCGGTCGTCCGCGTGGCACCTTCCGCCAGTTCGGCTTGGCGCGCGCCAAGATCCGTGAAATGGCTTTCAACGGCGACATCCCGGGTGTCACCAAGGCCAGCTGGTAAGCAGGAGATTAGAGATGAGCATGAGTGATCCCATCGCCGACCTGCTGACGCGTATCCGCAACGCGCAGATGGTGGCCAAGACCTCCGTGTCGGTGCCTTCCTCCAAGCTGAAGGTCGCCATCGCGCAGGTGTTGAAGGACGAGGGCTACATCGAGGGCTTCAAGGTGAAGACCGAGGGTGGCAAGTCCGAGCTGGAAATTGCCCTGAAGTACTACGCCGGTCGTCCGGTGATCGAGCGCATCGAGCGCGTCAGCCGTCCGGGCCTGCGCGTGTACAAAGGCCGCGACGCCATTCCCCAGGTCATGAACGGTCTGGGCGTGGCCATCGTGACGACCCCCAAGGGCGTCATGACCGATCGCAAGGCGCGCGCCTCCGGTGTCGGTGGCGAAGTGCTGTGCTACGTGGCCTAAGGCATCGAGGAGTAAGCAGCAATGTCTCGCGTAGGTAAATTGCCTGTGGCCATCCCCAGCGGGGTGGATGTGCAGATCAAGGACGACCAGATCAGCGTCAAGGGCGCCGGTGGCACGCTGACCCTGGCCCAGTCGGCCCTGGTCAAGATCAGCAACGAAGGCGGCAAGCTGAGCTTTGTGCCGGTCAACGACAGCCGCGAAGCCAATGCCATGAGCGGCACGATGCGCCAGCTGGTCAACAACATGATCAACGGCGTCAGCAAGGGCTTCGAGAAGAAGCTCACCCTGGTGGGCGTGGGCTACAAGGCCCAGGCCAGCGGCGCCAAGCTCAACCTGTCGGTGGGTTTTTCCCATCCGGTGAACATCGACATGCCTGCGGGCATTACCGTGGCCACGCCGGCGCCCACTGAAATCGTGATCAAGGGGGCCGACCGCCAGCGCGTCGGCCAGGTCGCCGCGGAAATCCGTGCCATCCGTCCCCCGGAGCCCTACAAGGGCAAGGGCATCCGCTATGCGGATGAGACGGTCGTGATCAAAGAGACCAAGAAGAAGTAAGGAGCTGCGCGATGATGACCAAGAAAGAGCAGCGTCTTCGCCGGGCCCGTCAGACCCGCATCCGCATCGCCCAGCAGGGCGTGGCGCGTCTGACTGTCAACCGCACCAATCTGCACATCTATGCCAACGTCATTTCCGGCGACGGCACCCGCGTGCTGGCCAGCGCTTCCACCGTGGAGGCCGAAGTCCGCAAGGCGCTCGGTGCGACCGGCAAGGGTGGCAATACCGCTGCGGCCCAGCTGATCGGCAAGCGCATCGCCGAGAAAGCCAAGGCTGCCGGCGTGGAGAAGGTGGCATTTGATCGCTCGGGTTTCGCGTACCACGGTCGCGTCAAGGCGCTGGCCGAAGCGGCGCGTGAGGCTGGCTTGCAGTTCTAAGCAGATCGGAATTTAAGATGGCTAAAGTTCAAGCAAAGATGCAAGGCAAAGGGGCCGAGGGTCCCGAGGACGGTCTGCGCGAGAAAATGATCGCGGTCAACCGCGTGACCAAGGTGGTCAAGGGCGGCCGCATTCTGGGTTTCGCCGCGCTGACCGTGGTCGGTGACGGCGACGGCCGCATCGGCATGGGCAAGGGTAAGTCCAAGGAAGTGCCCGCTGCCGTGCAGAAGGCCATGGAAGAAGCCCGTCGCAACATGACCAAGGTGCCGCTGAAGAACGGCACCCTGCATCACCAGGTGATCGGCCGCCATGGAGCCTCCACCGTGATGATGGCACCGGCCCCGAAGGGGACCGGCATCATCGCCGGCGGTCCGATGCGTGCCATTTTCGAGGTGATGGGCATCACCGACATCGTGGCCAAGAGCCACGGCTCGACCAACCCCTACAACATGGTTCGCGCCACCCTGGACGCCCTGCGCAACTGCAGCACCCCTGCGGAAGTCGCGGCCAAGCGTGGCAAGTCCGTGGAAGAACTCTTCGCCTGACCGGGAGTTTCAGCATGACGAAGCAACAAACCGTCAAGGTCCAGCTGGTGCGCAGCCCCATCGGCTGCAAGCAGGACCATCGCGCCACGGTGCGCGGCCTGGGTCTGCGCAAGCTCGGCAGCATCAGCGAGCTGCAGGACACCCCGGCCGTGCGCGGCATGATCAACAAGATCAGCTACCTGGTCAAGGTACTCTGAGAGGCTGACGATGCAACTGAATACCATCAAACCCGCCGCGGGCGCCAAGCACGCCAAACGCCGTGTCGGTCGCGGCATCGGCTCCGGTCTGGGCAAGACCGCCGGTCGTGGCCACAAGGGTCAGAAATCCCGCTCCGGTGGCTATCACAAGGTTGGCTTCGAGGGCGGCCAGATGCCCATGCATCGCCGTCTGCCCAAGCGGGGCTTCAAGTCGCAGAGCCTGAAGTTCAATGCCGAGGTGACGCTGCGCGCGCTCGACCAGCTCGGTGCCGACACCGTGGATCTGCTCACGCTCAAGCAGGCCGGCTTGGTCGGCGAACTGGCCAAGGTGGTCAAGGTGATCAAGTCCGGTGAGATCAAGCGGGCCGTGAAGCTGCAGGGCATCGGCGTGACGGCCGGCGCCAAGGCCGCCATCGAGGCGGCCGGCGGCAGCGTGGCTTGATGACTGTCTGGCGTAGAGAGAAAACGAAGTGGCAACGAACGCGGCTCAGATAGCCAAGACTGGCAAGTTCGGCGACCTGCGTCGCCGGCTGGTCTTCCTGCTGCTCGCGCTGGTGGTGTACCGCATCGGGGCGCACATCCCCGTACCGGGCATCAACCCGGACGAGCTGGCCAAGCTGTTCCAGAGCCAGCAAGGCGGCATCCTGAGCTTGTTCAACATGTTCTCGGGCGGCGCGCTGTCGCGCTTCACGGTGTTCGCGCTGGGCATCATGCCCTACATTTCCGCGTCGATCATCATGCAGCTGCTGACCTATGTGCTGCCCGCTTTCGAGCAGATCAAGAAAGAGGGCGAGGCCGGCCGGCGCAAGATCACGCAGTACACCCGCTATGCCACGCTGGGCCTGGCCATTTTCCAGTCGCTGGGCATCGCCGTGGCGCTGGAGAGCTCGCCCGGTCTGGTCATGGCGCCGGGCTTCGGCTTTCGCCTGACCACCGTGGTGACGCTGACGGCCGGAACCATGTTCCTGATGTGGCTGGGTGAGCAGATCACCGAGCGCGGCCTGGGCAATGGCATCTCGATCCTGATCTTCGGCGGCATCGCCGCCGGGCTGCCGGGAGCGATCGGTGGTCTGCTGGAGCTGGTGCGCACCGGCGCGATGAGCATCATTGCCGCGCTGATCATCGTCACGCTGGTGGTGCTGGTGACCTGGTTCGTGGTGTTCGTCGAGCGCGGCCAGCGCAAGATCTTGGTCAACTACGCTCGGCGCCAGGTGGGCAACCGCATCTATGGCGGGCAGTCTTCGCATCTGCCGCTGAAGTTGAACATGGCGGGCGTGATTCCGCCGATCTTCGCGTCGTCCATCATCCTGCTGCCGGCCACCGTGGTCAGCTGGTTCAGCAGCGGCGACTCGATGCTGTGGCTCAAAGACATCGCGGGCAGCCTGACGCCGGGTCAGCCGATCTATGTGCTGCTGTATGCGTCGGCCATCGTGTTCTTCGCGTTTTTCTATACGGCGCTGGTGTTCAACAGCCGGGAGACCGCCGAGAACCTGAAAAAAGGTGGCGGCTTCATTCCGGGTATCCGGCCCGGCGAGCAGACCGCCAAATACATCGACAAGATCCTGCTGCGCCTGACGCTGGCCGGTGCGATCTACCTGACCTTCGTCTGTCTGCTGCCGGAGTTCCTGATCCTGAAGTACAACGTGCCGTTCTACTTCGGCGGCACCTCGCTGCTGATCATCGTGGTCGTCACGATGGACTTCATGGCGCAGGTGCAGAACTACCTGATGTCGCAGCAGTATGAGTCGCTGCTGAAAAAGGCCAATTTCAAGCCGGGGGCCTGAAAAAGGATGGCGAAAGACGATGTGATTCAGATGCAGGGCGAGGTGATCGAGAACCTGCCGAACGCGACCTTCCGCGTGAAGCTGGAAAACGGCCATGTCGTCCTGGGCCATATCTCCGGCAAGATGCGCATGCACTACATCCGCATCCTGCCGGGAGACAAGGTGACGGTCGAGTTGACGCCTTATGACCTGAGCCGTGCCAGGATCGTGTTCAGGGCGAAATGAACGTGCGGACACCGGGGGTTCCGGGGTCCGGCCAGAGACAGTTTTAGGAGAGCAAAATGAGAGTTTCGGCTTCGGTCAAGAAAATCTGCCGCAACTGCAAGATCATCCGCCGCAAAGGCGTGGTGCGCGTGATCTGCTCGGATCCGCGCCACAAGCAGCGCCAGGGCTGAGCAGCAAGAGTTTGAGAGGACGAACATGGCACGTATCGCTGGCATCAACATTCCGCCGCATCAGCACGCCGAGATCGGTCTGACCGCCATCTATGGCATCGGTCGCACCCGGGCCCGCAAGATTTGCGAGGCCTGCGGCATCCCCTATTCCAAGAAGGTGAAGGACCTGACCGACGCCGATCTGGAAAAAATCCGCGACCAGATCGCCCAGTACACGATCGAAGGCGACCTGCGGCGCGAATACACGATGAGCATCAAGCGCCTGATGGACATTGGCTGCTACCGCGGTTTCCGCCATCGCCGCGGCCTGCCTGTGCGCGGCCAGCGTACCCGCACCAATGCCCGCACCCGCAAGGGCCCGCGCAAAGGCGCCGCCGCCCTCAAAAAGTAATCCGGTACTGAGAGAACATCATGGCTAAAGGTCCCGCCAACAACGCCGCCCAGCGCGTGCGCAAGAAGGTTCGCAAGAACGTGGCCGACGGCATCGCCCACGTGCATGCGTCCTTCAACAACACGATCATCACGATCACCGACCGCCAGGGCAACGCCCTGTCCTGGGCTTCTTCCGGCGGTCAGGGGTTCAAAGGCTCCCGCAAGTCCACGCCGTTCGCTGCCCAGGTGGCTTCGGAGGCCGCTGGCCGCGCGGCGATGGAGCAGGGCATCAAGAACCTGGACGTGGAGATCAAAGGTCCCGGACCCGGGCGCGAGTCGTCCGTGCGCGCCCTGGCCGCACTGGGCATCCGGATCAACACCATTTCCGACGTGACGCCCATCCCGCACAACGGATGCCGTCCGCCCAAGCGTCGCCGTATCTGAGGCGACGGCTGCCGAAGCCGCCAGCATACGCAAACCAAGTTTTTCAAGCCCACCGCCACTGGCTGCCGCCAGTGGCTCCCGCGGTGTAAGCCGCGGTAGTTGACATAAAGGAAGATCAAGTGGCACGTACCCTCGGCCCCAAAGCCAAACTCTCCCGCCGTGAAGGCACCGACCTGTTCCTGAAGAGCGCGCGGCGCTCCATCAGCGACAAGGCCAAGTTCGATTCCAAGCCCGGCCAACATGGCCGCACGTCCGGTTCGCGCACGTCCGACTTCGGCATGCAGCTGCGCGAGAAGCAGAAGGTCAAGCGCATGTACGGCGTGCTGGAGCGCCAGTTCCGCCGCTACTTCGAAGAGGCGGACCGCCGCAAGGGCAATACCGGCGCCAACCTGCTGAGCCTGCTGGAGTCCCGCCTGGACAACGTGGTCTATCGCATGGGCTTTGGCTCCACCCGCGCAGAAGCCCGCCAGCTGGTTTCGCACAAGGCCATCCTGGTCAATGGCCAGCCGGTCAATATTCCGTCCTATCTGGTCAAGGCCGGCGACGTGATCGCGGTGCGCGAGAAGTCGAAGAAGCAGAACCGTGTGCTCGAAGCCCTGCAGCTGGCACAGCAAGTGGGTTTCCCGGCCTGGGTTGAGGTGAACATGGACAAGGTCGAGGGCGTCTTCAAGAAGGTGCCGGACCGCGACGAGTTTGGGTCTGACATCAACGAATCGCTGATCGTCGAGTTGTACTCGCGCTAAGCGGGCGTGAACCGGGGCAGCCCGGTTCCTGGAAGTTTCCGTACCCGGCCGGGAGGCATCCCGGCCGGGCGCTTCACCAGCCTTACCGGTGTAACGAGCCGGGGGTATTGACAGGAAGTCTGCATGCAAACCAGTCTGCTGAAACCCAAAGCAATCAACGTCGAGCAGCTCGGCCCCAACCGCGCCAAAGTGTCGCTGGAGCCGTTTGAGCGTGGCTATGGCCACACGCTGGGCAATGCGCTGCGCCGCGTCCTCCTGTCGTCGATGCCGGGTTATGCGCCTACCGAAGTGACCATCGCCGGTGTGCTGCACGAATATTCGTCGATCGACGGCGTGCAGGAAGACGTGGTCAACATCCTGCTCAACCTCAAGGGCGTGGTGTTCAAGCTGCACAACCGTGACGAAGTCACGCTGAGCTTGCGCAAGGATGGCGAGGGCGTGGTCACGGCCGGCGACATCCAAACGCCGCATGACGTGGAGATCATCAATCCTGAACACGTGATTGCCACGCTGTCGGCCGGCGGCAAGCTCGACATGCAGATCAAGGTCGAGAAAGGCCGTGGCTATGTGCCGGGTACCGTGCGTCGGTATGGCGATGAGCCGGTCAAGTCGATCGGCCGTATCGTGCTCGACGCTTCCTTCTCGCCGATCAAGCGGGTGAGCTACACGGTGGAGAGCGCGCGCGTGGAGCAGCGCACCGATCTGGACAAGCTGATTCTCGAAATCGAGACCAACGGCGCCATCAGCGCCGAGGATGCGGTGCGCGCATCGGCCAAGATTCTGGTGGAGCAGCTGGCCGTGTTTGCCCAGCTTGAGGGCGGCGAGCTGGCCGCATTCGACCAGCCGGCTCCGCGCGGCGGCGCCCAGTTCGACCCCATCCTGCTGCGTCCGGTGGACGAGCTGGAACTGACGGTGCGCTCGGCCAACTGCTTGAAGGCCGAGAACATCTACTACATCGGCGATCTGATCCAGCGCTCCGAAAACGAGCTGCTCAAGACTCCGAACCTGGGCCGCAAGTCGCTCAACGAAATCAAGGAAGTGCTGGCCTCGCGTGGTCTGACGCTGGGCATGAAGCTGGAGAACTGGCCCCCGGCCGCGCTGGAAAAGCGCTAACTGGCTACTGGAGCGCGGGGCTGCTGAACATGCAGCCTCGCCGTCTGATTTTTTTCAATGGTGAATCTGGAGTACCTGATACGGCTCCAGCAAGCGATAAGGAAAGGAAAACACCATGCGTCACGGACACGGACTGCGCAAACTGAACCGCACCAGCGAGCATCGCCTGGCCATGCTGCGCAACATGATGAACTCGCTCATCGAGCATGAGGTCATCAAGACCACGGTGCCCAAGGCCAAGGAACTGCGTCGCGTCGTCGAGCCGATGATCACGCTGGCCAAGGAGCCGACGCTGGCCAACCGCCGCCTGGCTTTCGACCGTCTGCGCAACCGCGACAGCGTCACCAAGCTGTTCAACGAACTCGGCCCACGCTACAAGACCCGCCCGGGCGGCTACACCCGCATCCTGAAGATGGGCTTCCGCGTCGGCGACAACGCGCCGATGGCCCTGGTGGAGCTGGTGGACCGTCCTGAACCGGCTGCCGAAGAGGCACCGAAGGCAGAATAAGATATAATTTCAGCTTCGACGCGCGATGGAGCAGCCTGGTAGCTCGTTGGGCTCATAACCCAAAGGTCGGAGGTTCAAATCCTCCTCGCGCAACCAAATCCCGCAAGGCCCTCTTTCCGAGGGCCTTGCTATTTCTGGACGCGACCAAGGCGTGGGCGCAGCAGACGCGCTTGGCACGTCCCCTTCGCACGCCGAGCCCCTGGATGACATGGGGGCAAGAGTCGGCATAGACTTCGATCCATGAAGCTCATCGATTCCATCGTGGCCGAGGCGGCCAGCATGGCCGAGCTGCGGCGCGACATCCACGCCCATCCGGAGCTCAGTTTCCAGGAGCACCGCACGGCCGATCTGGTGGCGCGCAAGCTGCGCGAGTGGGGCATCGAAGTCCACCGGGGGCTGGGCGGAACCGGGGTGGTCGGCGTGATCACCCATGGAACGTCCGGCCGGGCCATAGGTCTGCGCGCCGACATGGACGCGCTGCCGCTGCAGGAAACCAACGGCTTCGCGCACGCCAGCCGCCATGCCGGCGTGATGCATGCCTGCGGGCATGATGGTCATACGGCCATGCTGCTGGCGGCCGCGCGGCAGCTGGCGCAGCAGCGGACCTTCGACGGTACCGTCTATCTGATCTTCCAGCCGGCAGAGGAAGGCGGCGCCGGTGCCCGGCGCATGATCGAGGACGGCCTGTTCGAGCGCTTCCCGATGGAAGCCGTATTCGGCATGCACAACTGGCCTGGTTTGCCGGCGGGGACGTTCGCGCTCAGCCCGGGGCCGGTGATGGCCTCGAGCAACGAATTCCGCATCGTCATTCATGGCAAGGGCGGACATGCCGCGATGCCGCACAACGCCATCGATCCAGTGTTGGTGGCCTGCCAGATGGTGCAGGCTTTCCAGACCATCGTGAGCCGCAACATCAAGCCCATCGAGGCCGGGGTGATATCGGTGACCATGGTGCACGCCGGACATGCGAGCAACGTGATCGCGGACAGCTGCGAGCTGCAGGGCACGGTGCGCACCTTCACGCTGGAAGTGCTGGACCGGATCGAAGCCCGCATGCGCGAAGTGGCGCAGCACACCTGCGCGGCTTTCGGTGCGCGCTGCGAGTTTCACTTCGAGCGCAATTACCCGCCCACCGTCAACGCTGAGCGCGAGGTAGCCTTTGCCCGCCGGGTGATGGCGCAGATCGTCGGTGACGATCGTGTGCTCCCGCAGGAGCCGACGATGGGCGCCGAGGACTTTGCCTTCATGCTGCAGGCCAAGCCGGGCGCCTATGCGTTCATCGGCAATGGCGACGGCCTGCACCGCCTGCACGGGCATGGCGAGGGGCCCTGCACGCTGCACAACCCGAGCTACGACTTCAATGACGAGCTGATTCCGCTGGGCGCCACCTACTGGGTGCGCCTGGTCGAGGCCTGGCTGGCGCCGGCGCGCTGAACAGGCAGCTCAGCGCCGCTCGCAAAAGCCGCGATGGGCGGCAATTTGCAGCAGGCCGTCGAAAATCAGGCTTTCGATCAGCTCGAACGGTGTGGCCAGGCTGGGGGCCATCTTCCAGCCGGCGCCGCCGGTCATCACGCACCAGGGCTCCTCACCGCTGTGCGCGCGCAGGTGCTGGACCATGCGCTCCATCGCGCCGGCGATCGCATAGGTGCCGCCGCTGGTGAGCGCGTCGCTGGTGTTGGTGGGGAAGGGGCGCACCTCGCCGGTGGGTACGTGCAGGCCGGCCGTGCCCGATTCGAGCGCGCGCAGCATGATGCCGTGACCGGGCAGGATGTAGCCGCCCAGAAAGCGGCCGGTGGCGTCGATGGCCTCTACCGTTACCGCAGTGCCTACCATGGCCAGCACGATGGGGCGCGGGGCGCCACGCGCGCGCATGCGGTGCCAGGCGCCGATCATCGCGACCCAGCGGTCCGGCCCCAGGCGCGCCGGATGGTCATAGCCATTGACCAGCCCGGCTTCCTGTGCGCTGGAAAACACCCACTGTGCCGACAGATCCCAGTGCTCCATCTGGGCTTCGACGCGGTGCTTGACCGCATCGCTGGCCACGACGCAGCCCAGCATGCAGCGCGGCGTGGGCAGCTTGGCCCAGCTCGTCACAGCCAGCCGGTCGATGTTGTCCAGAAACTCGGCACCTTGCGCGATGACGCGCGCACCCGGCTGCGGCGCATCGAACAGCGCCCACTTCAGGCGGGTGTTGCCGACATCGACAGCCAGAAAAGACATGACAGCAGGTCTGCGGGCTAACGAGGAGAATGCGTGGCGTCAATTCTGCCGCCAGGGCAGGCCATGGTAGCGCCAGCCGCCTTTGCGCCCACGGTGGGCGTGCTCGTCGGGGTCGCCCTCGAAGCCTTCCAGAATGTTGTAGGCCTCCATGCCCAGCTCGGTGGCCCGACGGGCGGCCGCCATCGAGCGGGCGCCGCTGCGGCACAGCATCAGCACCTTTTTCCCCGCGGGGACGGACTGGCGCAACTGCTCGTCGAATGCCGGATTGGGCACCATGCCGGGCCACTGTTTCCAGGCGATAGCCAGGGCGCCGGGGACGAAACCCACCCACTCGCGCTCGGCATCGCTGCGCACGTCCACCAGCACGCCTTCGCCGGACTGGACCCAGGCCCAGGCCAGCTGGGGGCTGATGTCGCCGGCGTAGCCCTGCGCAGGGCGTACGGCCAGCAGCGCGGCGCCATCGGCATCGTGCCGCAGACCGGAGCGCAGGTTGGCTGGCACGGCCTCGTCGATGCGGCGCGGCTTGGGCAGCTGCAGCGTGTCCATGATGGCCTGGAACTCGGCCAGCGTCTTGCCGGCCAGGCGCGGATTGGTGGCCTTTTCGGCGCCGATGGTCGTATGGCTGCGTCCGTGGTAGTCGTGTCCGGGCCAGACGATGGTGTCGTCAGGCAGGGTGAACAGCTGCTCGGTGATGCTGCGATAGAGCGCTTCGGAGCTGCCGGACTGGAAGTCGGTGCGGCCACAGCCCTGGATCAGCAGCGTGTCGCCGGTGAACACGTGGCGTTGGCCTTCGTTCTCCCATGTGTAGCACATGCTGCCCGCGGTGTGGCCGGGTGTGTGCAGGGCCCGGATGTGCTGCTGCCCGAATGGCAGCGTATCGCCGTGCTGCAGTTGCACGGCCGCCGTGCGGATGCCGCAGGCCGCCGGGGCTGCGGTGCGCGCGCCGGCATGTTCGGCCAGCAGCGCGGCGCTGGTGATGTGATCGGCATGCGCATGGGTTTCCACCGTCCACAGCAGGCGCAAACCGTATTCGCGCAGCACCCGCAGGTCCCGCTCCAGTTGCTCGTCCACCGGGTCGATGATCAGCGCCTCCCGGCTGAGCGGGTCGAACAAGACATAGGTGTAGGTGCTGGAGGCGGGGTCGAAGAGCTGGATCGGGTTCATGGCGGGTGCGGCTCTTGCGCGGCAATCGGATGGCAAGCCTGCAAGCATAAGCAAAAACGCCCGGCGGCGCCGGGCGTCGGCAGATTTGCGGCGAATCGGGGCCGCGCGGCTTCAGACGATGCGCACGCTCAGGTTGGGCAGGCCGTCGATGTGCATTTCGATGACGTCGCCGCGCACGACCGGACCGACGTTTTCCGGCGTGCCGCAATAGATGATGTCGCCGGGGAAGAGCTCATTGGCTTCGGACAGCTTGCTGATCTGCTCGGCCACGTTCCAGATCATCTGCTTCAGGTTCGCGTTCTGCTTGATCTGGCCGTTGACCTTGAGCCAGATCGCTCCTTCCTTGAAATGGCCCGTCTGGGCCACCCTGTGGACGGCACCGATAGGCGCCGAGTGATCGAAGCTCTTGCCGATTTCCCAGGGCTTTTTCTGGTCGCCCATGGCGCGCTGCAGGTCGCGGCGCGTCATGTCCAGACCCAGCGTATAGCCATAAACGTAGTCCAGGGCCTGCTCCACCGGAATGTTTTTGCCGCGCTTGCCCAGGCAGGCCACGAGTTCGGCTTCGTAGTGGTAGTTTTTGGTCAGCGTAGGATAGGGATGGTCGGCCACGGTTCCGGCCGGTACGTACTGAATCGCGTCGGTCGGCTTCTGGAAGAAAAACGGCGGCTCCCTGTCCGGGTTGGAGCCCATCTCGATGGCGTGGGCCCGGTAATTGCGGCCGATGCAGTAGATGCGGCGCACCGGAAACATCTCGTCGCTGCCCACGATCGGGATGTAGGTGTCGGCCACATCGAAAGGGGTTTTGGGCCTGTTCTGCGCGACACCGGGCAGGGCGCAGCCAGCCAGGGCGCCAGTGCTGACGAGTGCGGTGTTCTGGAAAAAGCGGCGACGGTCCATGGAGTCTCCTCATTGTTGCTGTGGTTGAAACCGCGTGACTGTGGCGCGGTTCGGGTGCGCGATAGTGACACGAAAAGTGAAAACAGAAATCAATGCCGAAGCCCGCACCTCGGGAAAACCCCTAGGGGAAGGGTGAGGAGCGCAGGGAGAGAATCGCCGCTCAAGGGTGTGAGACCCCCTTGTTTCTTCTCTCTTCATCCATGGAGACTACCGTGACCAACAAGACCCCGACCCGCCGCGGCCTGCTCAAGGGCGCTGCCGTTGCCGCCGGCGCCATGGCCGCCCCGATGGTGGCGACCGCCCAGACCACCACGTCCCTGCGCTTCCAGAGCACCTGGCCGGCCAAGGACATCTTCCACGAGTACGCCAACGACTTCGCCAAGAAGGTCAACGACATGTCCGGCGGCAAGCTCAAGATCGAGGTGCTGCCCGCGGGTTCCGTGGTGCCGGCCTTCCAGCTGCTGGAAGCGGTGAACAAGGGCACGCTCGACGGTGGGCACGGCGTGGTGGCTTACCACTATGGCAAGAACTCTGCGCTGGCGCTGTGGGGTTCGGGTCCGTCGTATGGCATGGACCCCAACATGCTGCTGGCCTGGCATTACTACGGTGGCGGCAAGGCCCTGCTGGAGGAGATCTACAAGTCCATCAACATGGACGTGGTGTCCTACCTCTATGGCCCGATGCCTACCCAGCCTTTCGGCTGGTTCAAGAAGCCGATCACCAAGGTGGCCGACCTGAAAGGCACCAAGTTCCGTACCGTGGGCCTGGCGGTGGACATGTACACCGACATGGGCGCGGCCGTCAATCCGCTGCCGGGCGGTGAAATCGTTCCGGCGCTGGACCGCGGCCTGATCGACGGAGCCGAATTCAACAACGCCACGTCCGACCGCATTCTGGGCTTCCCGGATGTCGTGAAGAACTGCATGCTGCAGAGCTTCCACCAGTCGGGCGAGCAGTTCGAGATCCTGTTCAACAAGGCCAAGATCAATGCGCTGCCGGCCGAGCTCAAGGCCATCATCGAGTACGCCGTGCAGGCCGCCAGCGCCGACATGAGCTGGAAGGCCATCGAGCGCAACTCCACCGACTACATCGAGCTGAAGAAGGCGGGCGTCAAGTTCTACAAGACCCCCAACGCCATCCTGCAGGCGCAGCTGCAATCCTGGGACAAGATCATCGAGAAGAAGAGCGCCGAGAACCCGCTGTTCAAGAAGGTGCTGGAGTCCCAGCGGGCCTACGCCCAGCGCGCCACCCAGTGGTGGAACGACTACACGGTGGACTTCAAGATGGCGGCCAACCACTACTTCGGCAAGAAGCAGGAAAAAAAGGCTTGATGAGCTGAACCGGTAAAATCCGGAGCCGCCCCCGAGGGCGCTGTGGCGCAAGCCATGGCGCCCTCAGTTCATTCAGCCTACCTGACCAACCACTGACTGCCAGGACTCCCCATGCAGAACTTCCTGCTCGCGGTCGATCGCCTGTCCACCTGGATCGGCAAGATCTTTTCCTGGACCGCGCTCATCCTCACGCTCATGATCAGCTGGGAGGTGTTCTCACGCTATGTGCTGAACAAGCCCCACGCCTGGATGCTGGACTTCCAGATCATGCTCTACGGCACGCTGTTCATGACGGCCGGTGCCTACACCCTCTCGAAGAATGGCCATGTGCGCGGCGACGTGCTCTATGGCTTTTTCCAGCCGCGCACGCAGGCCTGGATCGACCTGATCCTCTACTTCGTGTTCTTCCTGCCGGGCATCACGGCGTTGACCTATGCCGGCTGGAACTACTTCAGCGATGCGCTGGCGATCCGTGAGCAGACCTTCTCGGCCGAGCCTCTGCCCATCTATCCGTTCAAGTTCGTGATTCCGCTGGCCGGCGGCATTTTGCTGCTGCAAGGCATCGTCGAGATCATCCGCTGCGTGCTGTGCATCCGCGACGGCGCATGGCCTTCGCGCGAGGAAGACGTGGAAGAGGTCGATGTAGACAAGCTCAAGGAAATGGTCCACGTGAAAGACGAAGACATCCAGGCGCTGGACAAATACGTCGTGAAGGAAGGCGCCCAGAAATGAAGATCCGCAAAGAACTCTGGTTCGGCTTCAGCCTCATGGGGCTGATCATCCTGGGCGCGCTGGCCATGCTGCTGGGCGCCGAGAAGATCACCAACGGGCACATCGGTCTGCTGATGCTGTCGCTGGTGGTGGTGGCCATCATGCTGGGCTTCCCCACGGCGTTCACGCTGATGGGCATGGGCATGATCTTCACCTGGCTGGCCTATGACAAGGACACCGGCAAAACGCTGGACCTGATGGTGGCCTCGGCTTTCAAGGTCATGAGCAACGACGTGCTGATCTCGATTCCG
Source organism: Hylemonella sp. (assembly GCA_036846225.1). Classification (GTDB taxonomy): domain Bacteria; phylum Pseudomonadota; class Gammaproteobacteria; order Burkholderiales; family Burkholderiaceae_C; genus Hylemonella. The sequence goes on along the minus strand of DAIUCJ010000003.1, from coordinate 66,305 downwards.
CTGTTCGTGTTCATGGGCTATCTGGTCGAGCGGGCGAACTTGATCGAAAAGCTGTTCCGCAGCCTGCATCTGGCCCTGGTCCGTCTGCCCGGCGCGTTGGCCGTGGCCACGCTGGTCACCTGCGCGGTGTTTGCTACCGCCACCGGCATCGTCGGCGCCGTGGTCACGCTGATGGGCCTGCTGGCGCTGCCGCAGATGCTGCGCGCTGGCTACGACGTCAAGATGTCTGCCGGCGCCATCACCGCCGGTGGTTGCCTGGGCATCCTGATTCCGCCTTCGGTGATGCTCATCGTCTATGGCGCCACGGCCGGCGTGTCGGTGGTGCAACTTTATGCCGGTGCCTTCTTTCCCGGCCTCATGCTGGCTGGCCTGTACATCGGCTACGTGATTCTGGTGGCCAAGATCAAGCCTTCGATGGCCCCTCCGCTGCCCGAGGCCGAGCGCTTCGTGCCGCTGCCACCGCTGCTGGAGAAACTGGCGCCGTCGCACGCGGCCCGCGCCCTGCCGGCTCTGCTCAAAGCCCTGAAGGGCCAGCACAACGCCGACGTGCCCACCAGCTACATCCTCAAGCAACTGGGCGTCGTGCTGCTGCCGCTGGTGGTGTTCGTGTTCGTTGCGCTGTGGTCTTATGCCAGCGTGACCGCGGCTCCGGTGGCGGAGGAAACGCCCGTGCTGCAGGGCGTGGACGAAGGCGATGCCGAAGAGGCGTCGTCCAGCGATCTGGCCGAGCCACCGGGCAGCGAAGAAGAGGAAGAAAGTGCATCGGGCGTGCAGGAGCCGCCCGGCGCCGAGCAGGAAGCGGCCAAGGAAGAATCCAGCTCTGCCACGCCTGCTGCCGCACAGGCTGGCAGCCTCGCCGAGCCGCAACAGCCTGCAGCTGCGCAAAGCGCGCCGATGGGTTACTGGATCGGTGTCGGAGTGGGTGCGCTGGCGCTGGTCGTGTACTACGCGCTGCTGAGCTTTACCCGGCTGGAAGTGTTCAAGATGCTGCTGACCAGCTTCTTCCCGCTGCTCATCCTGATTCTCGCGGTGCTCGGCTCCATCGTGCTCGGTCTGGCCACGCCGACCGAAGCCGCCGCCGTGGGCGCGCTGGGCGGCTTCCTGCTGGCGGCCGCCTACAAGCAGCTGACCTTCAACGTGGTCAAGGAAAGCGTGTTCCTGACGGCCAAGACCTCGGCCATGGTGTGCTGGCTGTTCGTCGGCTCGGCGATTTTCTCGGCGGCCTTCGCGCTGCTGGGCGGGCAGGAGCTGGTCGAGCAGTGGGTCATGTCGATGAACCTGACCAAGACCCAGTTCCTGATCCTGAGCCAGTTCATCATCTTCATCCTGGGCTGGCCGCTGGAGTGGACCGAGATCATCGTGATCTTTATGCCGATCTTCATCCCGCTGCTGGACAACTTCGGCGTCGATCCGCTGTTCTTCGGCCTGCTGGTGGCGCTGAACCTGCAGACGGCTTTCCTGTCGCCGCCGGTGGCCATGGCCGCTTTCTACCTCAAGGGGGTGAGCCCGCCGCATGTGACACTGAACCAGATCTTTGCCGGCATGCTGCCCTTCATGGGCATCCAGATCATCGCGATCATCCTGCTGTACAACTTTCCCGAAATCGGGCTGTGGCTGCCGCAGGTGCTGTACAAGTAATCAGGTCGGTCGAGCCTGGCAAGCAGAGGGGGCGCGCGAGCGCCCCCTTTTGCTTGGGGGTTGGCGGCACAAGGGGTAAGATTGACGTTTACGTAAACGTCAATTCAGGCCGCCCCCGGCGACGGCCCGTGAGCGAGACTGTCCATGACCCAGCTGACTGCCGACTACCAGGCCCTGGCCAACTACCGCCCCACGCACAAGGTGCGCTTCGTCACTGCAGCAAGCCTGTTCGACGGGCATGACGCGGCGATCAACATCATGCGCCGCATCCTGCAGAGCATGGGGGCGGAGGTCATCCACCTGGGTCATAACCGCAGCGTCGATGAGGTGGTCACGGCCGCCTTGCAGGAGGACGTGCAGGGCATCGCCGTCAGCTCCTACCAGGGCGGACACGTCGAGTATTTCAAGTACATGATCGACCTGCTGCGCGCGCGCGGCGGCGCGCACATCCAGGTTTTTGGCGGCGGCGGCGGCGTCATCGTGCCCTCCGAGATCCGCGAGCTGCAAGACTACGGCGTGGCCCGCATCTACAGCCCCGAGGACGGGCAACGCATGGGGCTGCAGGGCATGATCGGCGAGATGCTGATGCGCTGCGACCAGGACTTGAGCGCGCATGCGCCGCGCAGCCTCGACGCCATCGCGGGCCACAGCGAGGCAGCCTGGCGCGCGCTGGCCCAGCTCATCACCGCGCTGGAAAACCAGCAGGCGGACGAGGCGCTGCGCGCGGCCATGCGGACGCAGGCGCAGACCGCGCGGGTGCCGGTGCTGGGCATCACCGGCACCGGCGGGGCCGGCAAGTCCAGCCTGACCGACGAGCTGATCCGGCGGCTGCGGCTGGATCAGGACGACGCGCTGCGCGTGGCCGTCATCAGCATCGATCCGTCACGGCGCAAGAGCGGCGGCGCCTTGCTGGGCGACCGCATCCGCATGAATGCGATTGGCCCCTGGGCGCGGGGGCAGCGGGTGTACATGCGCTCGCTGGCCACGCGCGAGGCCGGCAGCGAGATCAGCACGGCGCTGCCGGACGTGCTGGCCGCCTGCAAATGCGCGGGCTTCGATCTGATCATCGTCGAGACTTCCGGCATCGGCCAAGGCGACGCGGCCATCGTTCCGCATGTGGACGTGCCGCTGTACGTGATGACGCCGGAGTTCGGCGCGGCCAGCCAGCTGGAGAAGATCGACATGCTGGACTTTGCCGAATTCGTGGCCATCAACAAGTTCGACCGCAAGGGGGCACTGGACGCCCTGCGCGACGTGGCCAAGCAGGTGCAGCGCAACCGCGCGGCCTTTCAGGCCCCGCTGGAGCAGATGCCGGTGTTCGGCACGATGGCCGCGCGCTTCAATGACGACGGCGTGACCGCGCTGTACCAGGCTCTCAAAGACCGTCTGCAGGCGCTGGGTCTGCCGCTGCAGCCGGGGCGCCTGCCCGTGGTGCAGGTACGCCACAGCAGCAACCAGACGCCGACGGTGCCGCCGCAACGCAGCCGCTACCTGGCCGAGATCGCCGAAACCGTGCGCGGTTACAAGCGCCGCGTGCGGGCGCAGGCGCAGCTGGCGCGCGAAGTGCAGCAGCTGCAGGCGGCTGCGCGCATGCTGCGCGTGGACAAGCCGGATCGCGCCAAGGCGGCCGAGGCGGTGCTCGACCTGGCCCAGACGCGCGAGCTGCAGATGGACGCGGACGCGCGCAAGCTGCTGGCGCAGTGGCCGGCGATGCAGCAGGCCTACAGCGGCGACGAATACGTGGTGAAGATCCGCGACCGGGAAATCCGCAGCGCCCTGACCTACAAAACCCTGTCGGGCACGACGATCCGCAAGGTCGTGCTGCCCAGGTACGAGGACCACGGCGAGCTGCTTCAGTGGCTGATGCTGGAAAACGTGCCCGGCAGCTACCCCTACACGGCCGGCGTGTTCGCCTTCAAGCGCGAGAATGAAGACCCCACCCGCATGTTCGCCGGCGAGGGCGATCCGTTCCGCACCAACCGGCGTTTCAAGCTGCTGTCCGAGGGCATGCCGGCCAAGCGCCTGTCCACGGCCTTCGACTCGGTCACGCTGTATGGCCACGACCCGGACCCGCGGCCCGACATCTATGGCAAGGTCGGCAACTCCGGCGTGTCGATCGCCACGCTGGACGACATGAAGGTGCTCTACGGCGGCTTCGACCTGTGCGACCCGGCCACCTCGGTCAGCATGACCATCAATGGGCCTGCGCCCACGATCCTGGCCATGTTCATGAACACGGCCATCGACCAGGCGATGGAGAAGTTCCAGCGCGACAACGGGCGCGAGCCGACCGACACCGAGGCCGCCAAGATCCGCGAATGGGTGCTGGCCAATGTGCGCGGCACCGTGCAGGCCGACATCCTGAAAGAAGACCAGGGGCAGAACACCTGCATTTTCTCCACCGAGTTCTCGCTCAAGGTGATGGGCGACATCCAGGAGTACTTCGTGCACCATGGGGTGCGCAACTTCTACTCGGTGTCCATCAGCGGCTACCACATCGCAGAGGCTGGCGCCAACCCCATCAGCCAGCTGGCTTTCACGCTGGCCAACGGCTTTACCTATGTGGAAGCCTATCTGGCGCGGGGCATGCACATCGACGACTTCGCGCCCAATCTGTCGTTTTTCTTCAGCAATGGCATGGACCCCGAATACACGGTGCTGGGCCGGGTGGCGCGGCGCATCTGGGCTGTCACGATGAAGGAAAAGTACGGCGCCAACGAGCGCAGCCAGAAGCTGAAGTACCACATCCAGACCTCGGGGCGCAGCCTGCACGCGCAAGAGATCGCCTTCAACGACATTCGCACCACGCTGCAGGCGCTGATCGCCATCTACGACAACTGCAACAGCCTGCACACCAACGCCTACGACGAGGCGATCACCACGCCGACGGAAGAATCCGTGCGCCGCGCGATGGCGATTCAGCTCATCATCAACCGCGAGTGGGGGCTGGCGAAGAACGAGAACCCCAATCAGGGGGCCTTCATCATCGAGGAACTGACCGAGCTGGTGGAAGAGGCCGTGCTGGCCGAGTTCGAGCGCATCAGCGAGCGCGGCGGCGTGCTGGGGGCCATGGAGACCGGTTACCAGCGCAGCAAGATCCAGGACGAGAGCATGCACTACGAGATGCTCAAGCACACCGGCGAGCTGCCCATCATCGGCGTCAATACCTTCCGCAACCCGCACGGCGACCCGATTCCCGATACGCTGGAGCTGGCGCGTTCGACCGAAGAGGAAAAGCGCAGCCAGCTGCAGCGTCTGCAGGACTTCCATGCCCGCCATGCGCATGAAGCGCCGGCCATGCTGGAGCGCCTGCGCCAGGCCGTGATCGACAACCGCAACGTCTTCGAGGTGCTGATGGACGCGGTGCGCTGCTGCTCGCTGGGCCAGATCACCCAGACGCTGTTCGAGGTGGGCGGCCAGTACCGCCGCAACATGTGACGCCCCGGCCGCGCCGGGGCGCACGCATCAGCCCTGGCGCGGGGCCGCCGGCGCGGCAGGCGGCGGCACGATGCGGCCCTGGATCAGCAGCAAGAGGGTGCGCACCAGCAGATAGCCGATGATGGCGCTGGCCAGCGCCAGGGCGGCGGCGGCGATTTCCGCCGGCCAGCCGCCGCGGCGCACCACTTCGATGATGCTGCCGGCAAAGGCCGCGACCGGGAAAGAAAACGACCAGAACCCGGGCGAGAACGGCACCTGGTGCCACCACTTGTAGCGCGCCAGCACCGCCACGATAGGGCCGGCCGCAATGCCCAGGCCGATGATGAGCAGCTCGCCGGGCAGCTGCGGCCACAGTGTGGCCACGCACAGGGTGCCGACGGTGGGGGGCGCGAGTTCCAGCCCGATCGTGGGACGCGCCGGCTCCGGCAGCGGACCGGCAAACAGGCTGTTGAGCACGCGTGCTTCCAGCAGGGCCCAGCTCGACAGCGCCACGCCGAACAGCAGGGCCGCCCAGCCCGGATAGCCCAAGGCGTGCAGCGCCATGGCGCCCACATAGCCGCCAGCGACCGGGGGGACATACAGAGCCGGCGTCACGGCGGCAGCGGGCAGCGCCCCCGTGGTGATGACGGCCACGACGCGAAACGCGATGATGGCCTGCAAGGCCAGGGCCAGCAGCGTCAGCGCCAGCCAGCCGCCATGGTTGCTGCTGCCGTGGGAGGCTGCCGTCAGCAGCAGCGCAAGCGGAATCAGGGCGAGCAGCGAGCCGCCGACCGGATGGGTGGATTCCGCGCGCGCGGCCTGGGGATGGCGCCAGATCTTGGCGGCATACAGCACCAGCAGCACACCCAGCACGGCCAGTGCCAGCCCCTTGAGGGCGGCAGACACGCCAGCGGCGGCGGTCCAGCCCAGTGTCTCGCCGCGCCGCCAGGCGCCTCCCAGCGCGTACAGGCCAACCGGAATCGCAAACAGCCCGACGGGCAGACGGGCCAACCAGGTAGGAGAAGAAGCTTGAACCTGCATGGGCCGAATGCTAGCAGCGCGTCTGCGCGTTCCGTTGTGATTTGTCATATGCCTAGCAGTTATGAAGCTGGGGGCAGAATGGGTGCGGACAGCAGAGAGCGGGCAGGAGGCGCCGCAGCTTCCCAAGGAGGACAGGATGGAAACGCGAACCGGCAGTCACAGCGATATCCGGGCAGGAGGGCCAGGCAGGCCGCGCTGCCTGCTGGTGGGCGCCGGCCCGGGCGATGCGGAGCTGCTCACGCTCAAGGCCGTGCGGGCCATCGAGCAGGCCACGCTGCTGCTGGTGGACGATCTGGTGTCGCCGGATGTGCTGGCCCATGCCTCGCCGCAGGCGCGCATCGTGCACGTGGGCAAGCGCGGCGGTTGCCGTTCGACGCCACAGGCTTTCATCGAGAAGCTGATGATCGCCGCGGTGCGCGCCGGCGAGCGGGTGGTGCGGCTCAAGGGCGGGGATCCGCTGCTCTTTGGCCGCGGTGGCGAGGAGATCGAGCGCCTGCAGGCCGCCGGCATCGAGGTCGAGGTGGTCAACGGCGTCACGGCTGCGCTGGCGGCCGCCGGCGCACTGGGCCTGTCGCTCACCCACCGCGACCATGCCCATGGCGTGTTGTTTCTCACCGGGCACGCGCGAGCCGGCGAGCCGGACCTGGACTGGGCGCAGGCCGCGGCCGCCGCGCGGGCGCTGCAGCTCACGCTGGTGATCTACATGGGCGTGAGCACGGCGGCGCAGATCGAAGCCGGCTTGCGGCAGGCGCTGCCGGCAGATACGCCCGTGGCCCTGGTGCAGCAGGCCAGCCTGCCGCAGCAGCGCCAGCTGCGCACCACGCTGGGCGATTTGCAGGCCGCGCTGCGGCGCGAGGGGCTGGGCAGCCCGTGTGTGATCATCGTTGGCGAAGTCTGCCGCGGACTGGCCGCGCTGCATGCGCCCGCTATCGCAGCTGCCGCCACGGCCAGCGGCTGAATCGCGCTCAGTGGCGCGGCTCGGCGTCGCGGGCGGCGCGCGGCAGGGGCTGCTCCGGCAGGGTTTCGACGCCGTGTGCGTAGGGAATCAGCGGCTTGTCCAGCGGATGGAGCTGGCGGCGCTGTAGCGCGCGCAGCCCCGGCGAGCGCTCCATGGCCTGCAAGACCAGCTCGGGCTCCATCATCAGGCTGAAGGGGTTGAGCGAAATGGGGTTGGTTCTCACGGGTATTCCTTGCATCACGCGCAGGGGTGGCGTGGTGTAATCACTCTAGGCGGCGTGCCGGCTGGCTTGAATCGGCGTTTGCCGCTTCGTCGCGTCAGAAAATTCCTGACACGCCCGTCATCTCCCTTCTCTTTCTGCTCCTGCCGCAGCAGGCATTTGCCTCTACACTACGCCCTGCCCGGGGTGCAGGCTGGATGGTCCAGGCCTGCTGAGACGGTGATCCGAACCCGCGAACTTGATCCGGTTCGTACCGGCGTAAGAAGTGCCTGAACGCTGTCTAGCGTGCCCCCTTGGTGCGCCAGCGGCGGTTCTGTCTCGCTTGCGGCTGTCACAGCCGGTCTGGTTGGCGTGCGCGGCTCCCGGCCCTGAGGCGCAGCCACTTCCGTGCAAGGAGACAGGATATGAATGCCCCCGACCGCCTGGAGCGCTTGCTCCAGCTCACCCGCGAGCCCCTGCCGGCTTCGCGCAAGATCTACGTCAGCGGCTCGCGCCCCGACATCCGCGTGCCGATGCGCGAGATCGCGCTCAGCAATGGCGAGCGCATCACCGTCTATGACACGTCGGGCCCATACACCGATGCGCAGGCCGTCATCGACATCCGCCACGGGCTGCCCGCGCTGCGGGCGGAATGGATCGCGCAGCGCGGCGACACCGAGACCTACGCCGGGCGCTCGCCCCAGGCCCGAGACGATGGCGTGCGCACCGGCGAAGCCGACGCGCTGGCGGCTCTGCGCGCGGCCGCTGCCGGCCTGCGGCGCCAGCCGCGGCGGGCCCGCGCAGGCGGCAACGTGACGCAGCTGCACTATGCGCGGCGCGGCATCGTCACGCCGGAGATGGAGTTCGTGGCCATCCGCGAAAACCAGCGCCGCGAGTGGATGGCGGCCTACCAGGCCGACGCCGAGCGCGAGGCGCGGCTGCGTGGCCACGGCCGGGGCGCGCAGATTCCGGCAGTGATCACGCCCGAGTTCGTGCGCGACGAAGTGGCGCGTGGCCGCGCCATCATCCCGGCCAACGTCAACCATCCCGAGCTGGAGCCGATGGCCATAGGCCGCAACTTTCTGGTGAAGATCAACGCCAACATCGGCAACTCGGCGGTGACCTCCAGCATCGAGGAAGAAGTCGAAAAGCTCGTCTGGGCGACGCGCTGGGGGGCGGATACGGTGATGGACCTTTCCACCGGCAGGAACATCCATACCACACGCGACTGGATCATCCGCAACTCGCCGGTGCCCATCGGGACCGTACCGATTTACCAGGCGCTGGAGAAGGTGGGCGGCGTGGCCGAGGACCTGAGCTGGGAGGTCTTCCGCGACACCCTGATCGAGCAGGCCGAGCAGGGGGTGGACTACTTCACCATCCATGCCGGCGTGCGGCTGCCCTTCATCGCGCTGACGGCGCGGCGCATGACGGGCATCGTCTCGCGCGGCGGCTCCATCCTGGCCAAATGGTGCCTGGCGCATCACCGCGAGAACTTCCTCTACACCCATTTCGAGGAGATCTGCGAGATCATGAAGGCCTACGACGTCAGCTTCTCGCTGGGCGACGGGCTGCGCCCGGGCTCGCAGGCCGATGCCAACGACGAGGCGCAGATGGCCGAGCTGCGCACCCTGGGCGAGCTCACGCAGACCGCGTGGAAGCACGATGTGCAGGTCATGATCGAAGGGCCCGGGCACGTGCCGATGCACCTGATCCAGGCCAATATGGACGAGCAGCTCAAGGCCTGCCACGAGGCGCCGTTCTATACGCTGGGGCCGCTGGTCACCGACATCGCGCCGGGCTATGACCATCTGGCCAGCGCCATCGGCGCGGCGATGATCGGCTGGTTCGGCACGGCGATGCTGTGCTACGTCACGCCCAAGGAACATCTGGGCCTGCCCGACCGGGACGACGTCAAGCAGGGCATCATCGTCTACAAGATCGCCGCCCATGCGGCCGACCTGGCCAAAGGCCACCCGGGCGCCCGGGCGCGGGACGACGCGCTGTCGAAGGCGCGGTTCGAGTTCCGCTGGGCCGACCAGTTCAACCTGTCGCTGGATCCGCAGACGGCCCAGCAGTTCCACGACGAAACCCTGCCCAAGGACAGCGCCAAGGTCGCGCATTTCTGCTCGATGTGCGGCCCGAAGTTCTGCTCGATGAAGATCACGCAGGAGGTGCGGGCCTATGCCCAGGCACAGGGCCTGAGCGAGGCGCAGGCCCTGGATGCCGGACTGGCCGAGAAGTCGCGGGAGTTCCGCCGCGCCGGCGGCGAGCTGTACGTGCCGCTGCGCCGCGATTAAGCTCGGGTTGAGCTCAGGCGCGCAAGGCCGCTGCGCGGATCAGGTCGGCGGCCTTCTCGGCGATCATGATCACCGGCGCATTGGTGTTGCCGCCCACCAGCGTGGGCATGATCGAGGCATCGACCACGCGCAGCCCCTGCACGCCATGTACCCGCAGCTGGGCATCGACCACGGCCAGCGCATCCGTGCCCATGCGGCAGGTGCCGGCCGGGTGGTAAATGGTGTCGGCATGGTTGCGGATGAACTGCTCGATCTGCACGTCGCTGCGCGCCACGGCCGAGGCCGGCAGCTCGCGCGCGCCCAGCCGCGCCAGGGCCGGCTGCGACAGGATGCTGCGCATGAGCTTGAAGCCCCGGATGAGCCGTTCGACGTCGTCGCGCTCGGCCAGGAAGTTGGGGTCGATCAGCGGCGCGCTCAGCGGGTTGGCGTCGAGCAGGCGCAGGCTGCCGCGGCTGCGCGGGCGCAGCAGGCACACGTGGCAGGAATAGCCGTGGCCCCAGCTGAGGGTGCGCCCGTGGTCGATCAGCTTGCCCACCACGAAGTGCAGCTGCAGATCCGGGATCGGCTCGCCGGGCTGGCTGCGGATGAAGCCCCCCGCCTCGGCAAAGTTGGTGGTCAGCATGCCGCGGCGGCGGCGCTGCCAGACCCATATGCCGCGCAGCAGCCGCAGCGCGCCGCGCCAAGACAGGCCGAAGAGCTCGGTGCCGCGGGGCGCGTCGTACACCGTGACCACGTCCACATGGTCCTGCAGGTTCTGCCCCACGCCGGACAGCTCGTGCACGGGCGCGATGCCGTGCCGCTGCAGCTCGGACGCCGGGCCGATGCCCGAGAGCATCAGCAGCTGCGGCGACTGCAAGGCCCCCGCGCACAGCAGCACCTCGCGCGCGGCGCGCAGCGTGCGGCGCTGGCCCCGGTGCAGGCACTCCACGCCGACGGCGCGCCGCTGCTCGAACAGGATGCGGGCGACCTGGGCTTCGGTGAGCACGGTCAGGTTGCGCCGTTGCAGCGCCGGCGCCAGATAGGCCTTGGCGGCGGAGCAGCGCTCGCCGTTGCGGTGCGTGACCTGGTACAGCCCGACGCCGTCCGGCGCGGCACCGTTGAAATCCGGGTTCAGGCTGAAGCCGGCCTGCACGGCTGCCTGCACGAACAGCTGGCTGTAGGGGTTGGGGTCGCGCAGGTCGGCCACGTTCAGCGGGCCGCCTGTGCCGTGGTAGTCGTCGGCGCCGCGCTCGTTGTGCTCGGCGCGCCGGAAGTACGGCAGCACTTCGGCCCAGCTCCAGCCGGGGTTGCCCTGGGCAGCCCAGCCGTCGTAGTCGCGCGGATGGCCGCGGGTGTAGATCATCGCGTTGACCGAGCTGGAGCCGCCCAGCACCTTGCCGCGCGGCTGGTAGCCGCGGCGGTCGTTCAGGCCGGGCTGGGCCACGGTCTGAAAGCGCCAGTTGGCCTGTCCGGTCTGCGCCAGCACCGCCAGCCCGGCCGGGCAGTGGATCAGCATGCTGCGGTCGGCTGCGCCGGCTTCCAGCAGCGCCACCTGCACCTGCGGGTCTTCGGACAGGCGGGCGGCCAGCACGCAGCCGGCCGACCCGCCGCCGATGACGAGGTAGTCGTACATGGGCCCTGTCTCCCCTCGGGTCGTTGGTCTTCGGGGCAACCATACCCGATTCCGGCGGGGGCTGGACAGGGTGTGCGCCGCCGCGCGGGCATACTCGGGGCATGCGAGTGGCGCTGTTGTCCGACGTGCACGCCAACCTGCAGGCCTTGCAGGCCTGCCTGGCCCATGCCCGCACACAGGGCGTGGACCAGTACGCCTTTCTGGGCGATCTGGTCGGTTATGGGGCACAGCCCCGGGCGGTGCTGGAGGAAATCATGGCCCTGGCCGGCGACGGTGCCTGGGTGCTCAAGGGCAACCACGACGAAATGGCGGCTAACCCGCCGCCGGTGTAGCAGGTCATGGGCGAGAGCACGGCGCTGTGGACGCACGACCAGCTCGACGAGGCGCAACTGGCCTTTCTCGACGGTCTGCCGCTGCTGCTGCAGTGCCCGCCGCTGCTGCTGGTGCATGCCTCGGCCGACGCCCCCGGTTTGTGGCGCTATGTTTACGACGCGGCCATGGCCGAGGTCAGCCTACAGGCCGCGCAGGCCCAGCCGGACGTGCGCTACGTATTCGGCGGCCATGTGCACCGGCAGGTGTTGTACTTCCACGGGGCCGACGGGCGCCTGCAGCCCTTGGCGCCGACGCCGGGGGTGGCGATTCCGGTGCCTGCCCATCGGCACTGGCTGGCCACCATCGGCTCGGTGGGGCAGCCGCGCGACGGCGATCCCCGCGCCATGTATGCGGTGTTCGACGCCGACCGCGCCGAGCTGGTCTTTCACCGCGTGGTCTATGACCATGCCGCGGCGGCGGCGGCCATCCGTCAGGCCGGCCTGCCGGAGTTTTTCGCGCTGCGGCTGGAGTGGGGGCGATGACCGTCCTGCGCGAAGGGGAGACGTTCGCGGGGTTCCGGGTAGGCGGCTGCATCCATGCGGGCAGCGGCGTGCGGCTGTACCGCGTCAAATACGCCGAGGGCCTGGCCGACCCCGGTTTCCCGATGGTGCTCAAGCTGCCTGCCGGCACGCAGCCGGCCAGCGGAGCCGACGCCCTGCGCTGCGAGGTGGAGCAGCTGCTGCTGCCCGCCCTGGGCGGCCCCCATCTGCCCCGCTTCGTCGCAGCCGGCCGCGTGCAGGACCGGCCCTATCTGGTGCGGGAGTACGTGCCCGGGCAGACGCTGGCGCAGTGGCTGCAGCAGCCGCAGCGGCCGACGGTGGAGGAGGTGGTCCGTCTGGCCGTCGCGCTGGGGCATGCGGTGCACAGCCTGCATGCGCAGCAGGTGCTGCATCTGGATCTGCAGCCCGAACATGTGCTGGTGCGCGAGGACGGCCGCGTCGTGCTGCTGGGCCTGGGGCGCGCGCGCCGCGCCGGCTGGCCCGACTTCTGGAGCGGCCAGCCGCCGGATGCGGCACAGGCTGCGCCCACCTGGGCCCCGGAGCAGCTGGCCGGGCGGCGCGACGAGCCGCGCAGCGACATCCACGCGATCGGCGTCATGCTGTACCAGCTGCTGACCGGCGCCTTGCCCCTGGACCGGCATGCCGGGCGGTTGGCCGGATGGCGCCGCCGCTGGCTGGGGCCGCTGCCGTTGCGTCACCACCGCCCGCTGCTGCCGGACTGGCTGCAGGAGGTGGTGCTGCGCTGCCTGGCCCATGAGCCGCAGCGGCGCTACGCCGCGTTGGGGCCGCTCGTGTTCGACCTGCAGCACCGGCAGGCGGGCGCAGGCCGTCTGCCGTCTGGGCGGGTCGCCGGCTGGCGCTCGCGCCTGGCAGGCGCCGCTGCGGCAGCGGCCAGCCAGGCGACGGTGGTGCTGGTGGCGCTGCCGGCGCAAGACATGCCCGAGGCCTGGCAGCAGAGCCTGCGCGCCGCCGCGGACCGGCTGCTGGGGGCGGGCGGGCAGACGCGCCTGCTGTGCGTCACGGTGCTGGAGCCGGCGCCGTCGGGGCAGGACGAGGCCGCCGCGCTGCGCCTGCAGCAGCTGCGTCTGCGGTACTGGGCGCGCCCGCTGGCGCAGCAGGGGCAGGCGCTGGCCTGCGAAGTGCTGGTCGGTGGCGATGCGGCCACGGCGGTCCTGGCGTGCGCGCGCCGCCATCTGGCCGGCCACGTCGTGCTGGGCTTGTCCGCGGCGGAGGATGTCGTTGCGTGGCAGGCCCTGCTGGCACAGGGTGAGGTGGCCGTGACGGTGGTGGGCCCGCCCGGCCGCGGTCTGGCCGCAGGCTGAGGCAAGGGCGCAGGCTCAGAGCGCAAAGTGCTTGCGCACCATGCGTTCCAGCAGCTCGCGCAGCTGCTCTTCGCTGCTGTCGGTGATGGTGCGGTAGACGTGGGCCGCCAAGCCCTCGAAAACCCGCACCAGATGCGGGTCGAAATGCCGGCCCGCGCCGTTGCGCAGCTCCTGCACCGCGGCTTCCAGCGTCAGCGGCTCCTTGTAGGGGCGGCGTGAGCACAGGTTGTCGAACACGTCGGCGATGGCGAAGATGCGCGCCACCAGCGGAATGTCGGTGCCCGCCAGGCCGCGCGGGTAGCCGCTGCCGTCCCATTTCTCATGGTGGCCGGCCACCACGGCCTGGCCGCCGCCGAGCCAGCCGGCACCGCTGACGATGTCTTCGCCTATGCCCACATGGGTGCGCATGATGCGCATCTCCTCTTCGCTCAAGGGGCCGGGCTTGAGCAGGATGTGGTCGGGCACGCCGATCTTGCCCACGTCGTGCAGAAAGCTGCCGACGATGAGCTCCTGCATGCGCGTGCCGTGCAGGCCGACGGCTTCGGCCAGGGAGGCGGCGATCCAGGCCACGCGGAAGTTGTGGCTGTCGCTGTCGGAGTCGCAGCGCGCGATCGCGCGTCCCAGCGCCTCCATCATCGCGATGTGCGATTCCAGCAGCTCGCGCTGGCGCTGCTGGCTCTGGCGGTTCAGGCGCAGCAGCGCCGGATACAGGGCCGCGCCGGCCAGCAGCACCGCCAGCGCCGCCCACAGGGCCGTGCGGCGGGCGTCTGCGGCCAGCCGCTGCTGCTGCCAGGCGGGCACCAGCCGCGCGGCTTCCAGATAGGCCACGAGCTGCTGGTCGCTGCCGCGCACCGGGATGAAGACGCGCTGCAGCGGGCGGCGCCCCGGCAGCAGGCGGCGCTCGAACCAGGGCTGGGTGTAGCTGCGCGCGGTGGCCGCCGTCGCGGGCAGATCGCCGTCGCGCTCGAGCTGGCGGCCGTCTGCGCTGTATTGCTCGGCCATCAGCAGGCCGGCGGTGGTGTAAATCTGCACCACATCGAAGTGGCTGGCCACCAGCGCAGTCGCTGCCGCCTGGGCCCGCGTCAGGGCCTGCGCACCTTCGGGGCGGTAGGCTTCATGGCGCAGCAGGCGCTGCACGTCTTCCACCGTCTGGGCCGCCAGCGTGTCCTCGCCCCGGTCCTGGGCGAGCAGGCCCGTGGCCACGGCTGCCAGCGCCGCCACGCCCAGCGTGACGGCGGCCAGCGTCAGACGGAGTTGGCGGGTGTAGGGGTTCATCAGGCAGCAGCGTTGGGCCACGCCGAAGCGGCGGGCCTGCCGTGCCCCGTGGGCGCTCCCTGCCGATAGGGCAGATGGGGACGCGCATTTTGTGATGCCGCGCTTTGCGCAGGGCGGGCAGGGCCGGCCAGAACGGCTCCACTCGTTTCAGTGTGGCTGCGGTCCAGTGTAGCGGCGGGGCGCTGCCGCCCCGATCAGGGAAAACGCCAGCGCAGCATGCTGCGCGACAATCGGGCGATGACGCCACCACACCGCCACCCTTTCGATGCCCTGACGCCCGAGGTGGTGCTGGACGCGCTGGAGGGCCTGGGGCTGGTGTGCGACGGTCGCCTGCAGCCGCTGAGCTCGTACGAAAACCGGGTGTACCAGGTGCAGTTGGTCGATGGCCGTAGCGTCGTGGCCAAGTTTTACCGTCCCGGTCGCTGGAGCGAGGCGCAGATCCGCGAGGAACATGCGTTCGCAGCCGAGCTGGCTGCGGCCGAGGTGCCGGTGGTGGCACCGCTGGCCTTGCAGGGCGACACGCTGCACCGGCATGGGGCCTTCTTCTTCAGCGTGAGCCCGCGCAGAGGCGGGCGCGCCCCCGAGCTGGAGGACGCCGAGGTGCTGGAATGGATCGGCCGCTTTCTGGCGCGGCTGCATGCCGTGGGCGCGGCGCATCCCTTCCGGCACCGGCCGGCGCTGAATCTGGCGACCCACGGCACGGCGCCGCGCGACTGGCTGCTGCAGCATGAGGTGATCCCGCTGGACGTGCGCGCGGCCTGGCAGCGCGTCTGCGATGCGGCGCTGGCGCTGGTGGCGCGGCATCCGGTGCTGGCCGGCGGCTCGCATCCGCTGCAGTGCCTGCGCCTGCATGGCGACTGCCACGTGGGCAACATCTTGTGGACCCCGACCGACGTGCCGGCTGCGGCCGGGCCGGGGCCGCATTTCGTGGATCTGGACGACGCCCGCACGGGGCCGGCCGTGCAGGACCTGTGGATGCTGCTGTCGGGCGAGCGCGCTCAGCGCACCTGGCAGCTGGGCTGCCTGCTCGATGGCTACGAACAGCTGCGGGACTTCGACCGGCGCGAGCTGGCCCTGATCGAGCCGCTGCGCACCCTGCGTCTGATCCACTACAGCGCCTGGCTGGCGATGCGGCGCGACGATCCGGCCTTCTTGCGCGCCTTTCCCTGGTTTGGCAGCAGCGATTACTGGCAGGGACAGGTCCAGCTGCTGCAGGACCAGATCGAGGCCATGCAGGACGATCCGCTCGTGGCCTGACCACCGGGGCCTCTGCTAGGGATAGTCCGGGGGCGGCCGCCAGCGCCTGCCGGCTAGCATGGGGCCACGAGGAGACTGCAACCATGCGAGTGGGGATCGTGCGCGCCGCATGGGCGCTGCTGCTGGCCCTGTGGAGCGCGGGCGTGCTGGCGCAGGCCTATCCGGCGCGGCCGGTGCGCATCGTCGTGCCGTTTGCCGCCGGCGGGCCGGCGGACAACTACGCCCGTTTTCTGGGGCAGCGCCTGGGGGAGGCGCTAGGGCAGCCCTTCGTGGTGGAAAACCGGCCCGGTGCCGGTTCGCTGATCGGCACCGAGCAGGTGGCCAAGGCCGCGCCCGACGGCTACACCCTGCTGATGATGTCCAACACCCACACGGTCAACGAGACGCTGATTCCGAACAAGCCCTATCAGCTGCTGCGCGATTTCGTGCCGATTGCGCCGGTCAACTATTCGGATCTGGTGCTGGTTGCCCATCCGGCGCTGCCGGTGCGCAGCCTGCAGGACCTGCTGAGTCTGGCCCGCGAGCGGCCCGGCCGCTACAACTACGCCTCCAGCGGGCTGGGCACGCCCTATCACATGGCCGGTGAGCTGTTCAAGAGCATGGCCGGCATCTACCTGGTGCACATTCCGTACCGGGGCAGCTCCGGCGCGCGGGCCGATCTGATCGGCGGTCAGGTGGACCTGATGTTCGACGCCATCACCACGATGGCCGAGCAGGCCCGTGCCGGCAAGGTGCGGGCCCTGGCCACCAGCGGACGCGAGCGCTCCAGCGTGCTGCCCGACGTGCCCACGCTGCACGAAGCCGGGCTGCCCGGCTACGAGGCCACGATCTGGCTGGGCCTGATGGCGCCGCGCGCCACGCCGGCGGCCATCGTGCAGCAGCTCAACGACGCCATCGGCCGCATCGTCGGCCAGCCCGAGGTGCGGCAGCAATGGCAGCGCCAAGGCGCCACGCCGATGGTGATGAGCCCCACCGAATTCGAAACCTATGTGCGCGCGGACATCGCCAAATGGGCGCGTGTCATCCGCAGCGCCGGCATCAAGGCGGAGTGAATGAGTCTGCTGCACATCCTCAGCGCAGGCGCGGCCCAGGGTCTGGTGGAGGGGCTGCGCGGTGCGATCTACAGCGAAACCGGGCGCACCGTGCAGGGGCAGTTCGGCGCGGTGGGCCTGATGCGCGACAGGCTGCTCGAAGGCGCTTCCTGCGACGTGCTCATCCTCACCCAGGCGCTGATCGAGGAGCTCGCCGCCGCCGGCCGCGTGCAGCCGCTCAGCGCGCGGCCGCTGGGCCGGGTGCGCACCGCCATTGCCGTCAAGGCCGGTGAGCCAGCGCCCCGGGTCGATACGCCCGAGGCGCTGAAAGCCGCGCTGTTGGCCGCGCGTGGCATTTACTTTCCCGATCCGCTCAAGGCCACGGCGGGCATCCACTTCATGAGCGTGCTCCAGCGCCTGGGCATTGCCGAGCGGGTGGCGCCCGCATTGCGGCCCTACCCCAATGGCGCGACCGCGATGAAGGAGCTGGCTGCCGCCAGCGGGCCGGGGCTGATCGGCTGTACCCAGGTCACCGAAATCCTCTACACCCCGGGCGTGCAGCTCGTCGCCAACCTGCCGTCCGAATTCGAGCTGGCCACGGTGTACATGGCCGCGGTGGCTGCCAAATCCGAGCAGCCCCAGGCCGCGCGCCTGGTGGTCGAGCTGCTGGCCGGCGCCCGCTCTGCGGCGCTGCGCCAGTCCTGCGGCTTTCAGTGAGCCCCGGCCGACGGCCGGCGCGCCGGCTTGGGCGGCTTGCAAAGTCTGGTAACTTCGCCGCATCGGCTAACAAGATTTTTTCGACATGCGTGTGTGGACCGTCCTGCCGGTTCTGGCCCTGTCCGCTTCGGTCTGGGCGCAGGACATCGGCGCCTGGAGCTATCAACTGCGGCCGCCTTTCTACGCGGCCACCATGAACGACAGCGGCCATGTGTTCGGCCAGTGGTGTGACGTCGATGCCGGAACCTGCGCCTATCTGCTGGCCCTGTCCACTGCCTGCGAGGACGGGGAAAGCTACCCGGTGCTGATCAATTCCGACGTCAGCGCCATGACCAGCACCCTGGTCTGCCGCGGGCGCCTGGAAAGTGGCAAATACCGCTATGCGCTGGCCCAGTTCGATGCGGTCGATGGCATGGTCCGCAAGGCCCGGCGCATCGGGCTGGCCATTCCGCTGGAGGGGGATCAGTTCCGGGTGGTCCGCTTCTCGCTGGACGGCGCGGCGGCGACGTTGACGCTGATGCGCGCGGCGGCCGAAAAGGCCACGGCTTCTGGCCAGCGGCGCAGCAGCACCCGCGACCAGCGGCTCTGACGCCATGGACGACACCACTGCCCAAGGGCTGCGCGCGCTGCTGCAAGACGCGACGGTGGCCGCCCTGGCCACCCTGCACAGGGGCGAGCCGGCGGTTTCGATGGTGCCTTATGCGCTGCTGCCGGATGGGCGCTGGGTCATCCATGTCAGCCGGCTGGCCACGCACACCCAGGACATGCAGGCCCATGCAGGGGTCGGCCTGCTCGTGACGGCCGCGCCCGCTTCGGCCCCCACGCCGCTGGCCCTGCCGCGCGTGAGCGTGCAGGGGCAGGCCCGCATCTGTCCGCCGGAAGATGCGGCATACCCGGCGGCCCGCGCGGCCTATCTGGCCAGGCTGCCGGACGCGCAGGAGCTGTTCGGTTTCAGCGACTTCGCCCTGTTTCTGATCGAGCCGATCTTCCTGCGCTACGTGGCCGGCTTCGGCCGCGCCTACACCGTCACGGCCGCGCAGTACGCGGCGCTGTGGCCAGCGGGGGCCGCAGGACAGCCGGCCTGAACGCACCCCTGAAAGCGGCCGGCTGGGCGCGGCAGGCCAGCCGGGGGCCGTGGCCTCAGGCCAGCAGCGCGTTGACGCGCTTCACATAAGCGGCCGGGTCTTCGGGCAGGCCGCCTTCGGCCAGCAGCGCCTGGTCGAACAGGATGTGGGCCAGGTCATGGAAGTGCACGGCCGCGGCCTCGCTGGCCAGCTTTTTCACCAGCGGGTGCTCGGGGTTGACTTCCAGGATGGGCTTGGTCTCGGGCGCTTTTTGCCCGGCGGACTTGAGCAGGCGCGCCAGCTGCAGGCTCATGCCGCCTTCCTTGACGACCAGGCAGGCCGGCGAATCGACCAGGCGGGTGGTCACGCGCACGTCCTCGGCCTTGTCCTTGAGGGCGTCCTTGAGCTTGGCCAGCGTGGGCTTGAAGGCTTCGGCCGCTTCCTCGGCGGCTTTCTTCTCGGCCTCGTCCTGCAGCTTGCCCAGATCGACCGCGCCCTTGGCCACGCTTTGCAGCGGCGTGCCGTCGAATTCGGTGAGGAAGCTCAGCGCCCACTCATCGACGCGCTCGGTCATCAGCAGCACCTCGATGCCCTTTTTCTTGAACACCTCCAGCTGCGGGCTGTTCTTGGCCGCGGCCAGCGTGTCGGCGGTGATGTAGTAGATGGCTTCCTGGCCCTCTTTCATGCGCGCCTTGTAGTCGGCCAGGCTGACGCTGGGCGTGTCGCTGCTGGTGCTGGCAAAGCGCAGCAGCCTGGCGATGCGTTCGCGGTTGGCAAAGTCCTCGCCCAGCCCTTCCTTGAGCACGGTGCCGAACTCGGCCCAGAACTTGGTGTATTTGCCGGCCTGGGATCGGGCTTCCTCGTCGGCGTCGGCGCCCGGCTTGTCGTGCTGAGCCAGCTCTTCCAGCAGGGCCAGCACGCGGCGCGTGTTGCCTTCGCGGATGGCGCGCACGTCGCGGCTTTCCTGCAGCAGCTCGCGGCTGACGTTCAGCGGCAGGTCCGCGCTGTCCACTACGCCCTTGACGAAGCGCAGATAGGCCGGCAGCAGCGCTTCGGCATCATCCATGATGAAGACGCGCTTGACGTAGAGCTTGAGGCCGCCTTTGCGCTCGCGGTTCCACAGGTCGAACGGCGCCTTGGCCGGGATGTAGAGCAGCTGGGTGTATTCGGTGCTGCCCTCGACGCGGTTGTGGCTCCAGGCCAGCGGGGCCTCGTAGTCGTGGCTGATGGCCTTGTAGAACTCTTCGTACTGCTCTTTGGTGATGTCTTTCTTGGGGCGGGTCCACAGCGCGCTGGCCTTGTTGACGGTCTCCCACTGGTCAGTGGCGACCATCTCGCCGGGCTGACCGTCCTTGCCCTCCTTCCACTCCTCCTTGCGCATCTGGATGGGCAGGGAAATGTGGTCGGAGTACTTGCCGATGATGCTGCGGATCTTCCAGCCGTTGAGGTACTCGTCGGCGTCTTCGCGCAGGTGCAGGATCACGCTGGTGCCGCGCTCGGCGCGGGTGATCGGCTCCACTTCGAAGTCGCCGGTGCCGGCGCTGCTCCAGCGCACGCCCTCCTCGGGCTTGAGGCCGGCGCGGCGCGACTCCACCGTGATGCGGTCGGCCACGATGAAGCCGGAGTAAAAGCCCACGCCGAACTGGCCGATCAGCGCGCCCTGTTCTTTGGCATCGGCCTGCTTGTTGGCTTCCAGCCGGCTCATGAACTCGCGCGTGCCGCTCTTGGCAATCGTGCCCAGATGGTCGATGGCTTCGGCCATGCTCATGCCGATGCCGTTGTCGGTGATGGTGATCGTGCGCGCCTGCTTGTCCAGCGTGATGCGCACGCGCAGGTCCGGGTCGTTTTCGTACAGCGCGCCGTTGTTCAGCGCCTCATAGCGCAGCTTGTCGCAGGCGTCGGAAGCGTTGGACACCAGCTCGCGCAGGAAGATTTCCTTGTTGGAGTACAGCGAGTGGGTCACCAGGTGCAGCAGCTGGGCCACTTCGGCCTGAAAGGTATGGGTCTGCTTGCTCATCGTGGAGGTGTCGTTCATGGCTTGGGTTGTCGCAACTGGATCAAGGCGCGCGCCGGCCGCCCACGGCCGGCACGCGCCGGGCAAAGCCGGCAATTATGGGCGCGGCGCGCCGGTTTCAAGGCCCGTCAGAACCGCTCCTGGGGCCCCAGATAGCGCCACTGCCCCAGTGGCAGCGGGCCCAGGCGGACCCGGCCGATGCGCACGCGCTTGAGCGCGGTGACGCTCAGGCCGACGAGCTCGCACATGCGCCGGATCTGGCGCTTGCGGCCTTCGGTGAGGACGAAGCGCAGCTGCTCCGGGTTCTCCCATTCGACTTGCGCGGGCTTGAGCGCCCGCCCGTCCAGGCTCAGGCCGTGCCGCAGCAGCGCCAGCCGCTCGCGGGGAAAGGCGGCCTGCACGTTCTGCGTGATGCGCCCGCCGTCGTAGGAGACGCGCACCAGGTATTCCTTTTCGATCGCCGAGTCCTCGCCGATGAGCGCGCGCGCCACCCGTCCGTCCTGGGTCAGCACCAGCAGGCCGGTGGAGTCGATGTCCAGCCGCCCGGCCGGCGCCAGGCCCTGGAGCTGGCGGGGGTGGAAGGAAAAGGGGCTGCGGTCCTCGCGCCAGTGGTTGCGTGGATGCACCAGCACCGCCGCGGGCTGGTGGCCGTCTTCGGCCTGGCCGCTGACGTAGCCGATGGGCTTGTGCAGCAGGATCGTGACCTGCGCGGCCTGGCGCTGCTGCGCCTGGCGGTCCACCTCGATGCGGTCGGCCGACGTGACCGCCTGGCCCATCTGCGCCGGCTGGCCGTTGACGCGGACCCAGCCCTGGGCGATCCAGGCATCGGCTTCGCGGCGCGAACACAGGCCGAGTGCGGCCATGCGCTTGTTCAGCCGGGTCGGCGTGGAGCCGGTGGTCCCGGCGGGCGGGGCGGGCTGCGCGCTGGCCGGGCGTGGAGCCCGGCGCAGGGGCGCGCCGGGGCGCGGGACGGGGGTGTTTTTCATCGTGCCCGATTCTGGCACGCTGAGGCCCAGCGGGTTAGCGGCCGAAGTGCGCCAGAAAGTGGGCCAGATCGTCCAGGTGGTCGTTGTTCAGGCCTAGCAGGGCATTGGTCATCACGGTGTCGCGTCCTGGCCCCGGGCGGTCGCGATACTCCTCCATCACCCAGCGCAGGAATCGCTCCTGCTGGCCGGCCAGGCGGGGGATCTGGTCGCGTCCGCCGTAATCGGGCAGGTGGCAGGTGCCGCAGAGCATGCTGCGCGCCAGCGCCTGCCCGCGCGCGTAGCGCGCCGCATCCACCGCGCCCGTGGGCGGCTGCGGCGTCTGTGCCGCGAAGTACTGGGCCAGCACGATGAGGTCGGTGTCGCTCAGACCCTGGAGCACGCCTTTCATCTGCGGGATGTCGCGCAGTCCGTCGCGGATCAGCACGAGCTGGTTTTCCAGAAAGGTGCGTGGCTGCCCGGCCAGCGAGGGCACCATCGGGTGGGTCGAGTTGCCTTGCGGGCCGTGGCAGGCCACGCACAGCTGCAGTTGCTGGGGCTGCTGCGCCGCAGCCGGGGGCAATCCCAGAGCCAGGGCGCTGAGCAGGCCCGCCAGCAGCAGGCGCGGGCAGGGGAAAAGCATGGGTACGGGTCCGTTACGTCCAAAAAAGCAGGGCCGCGTACGGCCCTGTGCAAGCTGCAAGTGCAGGTGGTTCAGGGGCGCGAGTAGGAAATGCGGTAGATCGCCCCCGTCTGTTCGTCCGATACCAGCAACGAGCCGTCCGGCATCTGCAGGAAGTAGGTTGGGCGGCCCCAGAAGGTGTTGGCCGCCGGGTCGGCAAAGCCGGTCATGAAGGGCATGACCTGGGCATTCCTGCCGTCGGCGTCGGCCTTGACGACCACCACGTCGAAGCCGAACTTGGTGGTGCGGTTCCATGAGCCCTTGCGCGCGATGAACATCGCGTTCCTGTACTCCGGCGGGAACATGGTGCCGGTGTAGAAGTGCACCCCCATGGCGGCGGCGTGCGGGCCCAGGGTGGTCACCGGCAGCGTCACGCCGGCGCAGGGATCGGCCTTCTTGATGTCCGGATCGGCCACGCCGTTGGCATGGCAGTAGGGAAAGCCGAAGAACTGTCCCGGGCGGCTGAGGCGGTTGAGTTCGTCCTCGGGCGTGTCGTCGCCCATCCAGTCGCGACCATGGTCGGTGAACCACAGCTCCTTGGTGACCGGATGGAAGTCGAATCCCACCGTGTTGCGCACGCCGGTGGCAATCACTTCCATGCCGGTGCCGTCGGGGTTGTAGCGGCGGATCTGGGCGTATTCCGGCGTGGGCAGCTCGCAGATGTTGCAGGGCGCGCCGAACGGCACGTAGAGCTTGCCGTCGGGGCCGAAGCGGATGTATTTCCAGTTGTGGTGCTGCAGCGGCGGCAGCTTGAAGTTGGCCGTCAGATCCACCGGTGCCACGTTCGGGTTGGACTCGATGCCGTCATAGCGCAGCACCTTGTCGATGGCCATCACATAGAGCGAGCCCTGGTGGATGGTGGCGGCGGGCTGGTTGAGTTTGTCCACCACGATGCGGCTGCTGCGGCTGTTGCCGTGATCGGTGATCTCGTAAACCCGGCCCAGGCCGCGCGTGCCGCCATAGACCTTGCCGCTGGCGCCGCGCGAGATGGCGCGGATGCCCGGCGTGCCGGTGGACCAGATCTCCACCTTGAAGCCCGGCGGCAGCTTGAGCTGGTGCAGCGGGATTTCGGATGCCGGCGTGACCGTGTTCTTGCCGGGCAGCGGCGCCAGTTTGGAATCGGCCATGTGGGCCGGGCGGCCCTGCTGCCAGGCCGGCGGCTGCGGGGCGGGCGTGGCGGCTGCAGCCGGTGCCGCCGCAGGCGGCGTGGCAGGCGCGGGGGCGCTGGCCTGGGGCGTGGCGGCCGGTTGCGAGGCGCAGCCGGCCAGCAAGGCGGCCAGCAGCGCGCCCGATAGGGGAAGCAGCGTGCGCATGGGCTTGTCTCCGTTGTCGTCGTTGTCGGGTGCGGCCTATGCTAGGCGGCGCGGCTTGGGCCGTCTCCCGGGTTTCCCCTCAAGTCGTAAAGGCTCGACCGACTAAGCGATATAAGCGCTGTTGATGAACCAGCCCCGGCCATGGGGCACGGCGCGGGCATGCTGCGCCGCACACTGTCGCAAAGCGCGACACCTGCGCCGCAGGTTCCCCGGTTTTTGCGGTAACACCTCTTGCCAGCGCGCGTCGGCTGGCACTTAATGGTCTTTCCCTGCCGCCAGCATCGGCGGGGAACCATCGCGACAAGATCGACAACCGACAGAGGAGACTACCCATGCGCACACTTCAGCTGGCCATCGCCCTGCTGGCCGCCGCGGCCGCCGCCACCGCCGCGGCCCAAGCGGGCAAGGACAACCTGGCCACCCTCAAGCAGTTCAAGGTCGCTTCCACCGACCTCAACATTCCCGTGGTTCCGCAGGAAGGGCGCAACGCCGATGCGATCCGCGCCAACCTGAAGAACATCAAGATGCCGCCGGGCTTCAAGATCGAGCTGTACGCCGTGGTGCCGGATGCGCGCCACATGGCGGTGGCGCCTTCGACCAACATGCTGTTCGTGGGCACGCGCAAGACCCGGGTGTGGGCCGTGACCGACCGCAACGGCGACGGCACCGCCGACGAGGTCAAGGCCTTCGCGCCTTCGCTGAACTTCAAGGTGCCCAACGGCGTGTGCTGGACCAAGGACGGTTTCCTGATCGTGGTCGAGCACAACCGGGTGCTCAACTTCCCGGCTGCCGAGTTCTTCTACGAGGGGCCGGACGTGGCCGTGATCGAGGTCGTGCCGCAGGGCGGCCTGATCCCGGTGGAGGAAGAGTCCTTCAACCACGGCGCGCGCACCTGCCGTGTCAGCGACGACGGCAAGCTCTACATCACGCTGGGCCAGCCCTACAACGTGCAGCCGCGCGAGAAAGTGGCGCTGTACGAGAAGCTGGGCATCGGCGGCATCATCCGCCTCAACCCCTTCGACGGCTCGGGCCGCGAGGTGGTGGCCGTGGGGGTGCGCAACTCGGTGGGCATAGACATCAACCCCAAGGACAAGACGGTGTGGTTCACCGACAACCAGACCGACGGCATGGGCGATGACACGCCGCCTGGCGAGCTCAACCGCATCACCAAAGCCGGTGGCGAGCACTTCGGCTATCCGTTCATCCACGGCCACAACGTGCAGATCGCCGGCACGGCCGCCGCCCCCGATCTGAAAGACATGAAACCGCCGGCCCAGTGGACCCGTCCGCAGGCCGAGTTTCCGGCCCACCAGGCTCAGCTGGGCATGACCTTCTATAGCGGCAAGATGTTCCCGGCCCGCTATCAAGGCGGCATCTTCGTCGCGGCCCATGGTTCGTGGAACCGCACCAAGCCCAGCGGGGCGCTGATCAACTTCGTGCCGATCAAAGCCGACGGCACTGCCGGCACGCCCGAGGTGTTCGCCGAGGGCTGGCTCGATGCCAACGGCGTGTACAAAGGACGGCCGGTCGATGTGGCGGTCATGAAGGACGGCTCGCTGCTGATCTCCGATGACTATGTGGGTGCCATCTACCGCGTGACCTACAGCCAGTAAGCGGGTTCTGGCGCCGTGGGTGGCGCCGTTGACGGGCGACGAAGACCGCGTACACGGTCTTCGTCGCTTTTTCGAGGAAGAAACACCATGCATGCATTGATCCTGGCCGGCCTGCTGCTGGCCGCGGCCGGTGCCGCCCAGGCCGATGTGGCCGCCGGCAAGGCCCGCGCGGCGGTGGCCTGCGCGGTCTGCCACGGCCCGCAGGGCTTGTCCATGCAGCCCAACGTGCCGCACCTGGCCGGGCAGCCGGAGGTTTACCTGGTGGAGCAGCTGCGCAACTACCGCAGTGGCAAGCGCCACCACGAGGTGATGAGCGTCATCGCCAAGCCCCTGAGCGACCAGGACATCGAGGATCTGGCGCAGTGGTATGCGTCGCTGCAGATCCGGGTGGAGTGAGTCCGTCCATGTTGATCCAAACGAAGCGGGAGATTCGGGTGTCGGTTACGACGAAACAAAAGGATGCGCGGCGTGGGGGGCGGATATGGCGGGCCGGGGCCTGGCTGCTGGCGCCGCTGGCAGGGGCCGCGCCGGCGCAGACCTTGCAGGACGTGGTGGTGTCGGCCTCGCGGGCCGAGCAGCGCAGCTTCGACGCGCCGGCGGCGATCGAGGCGGTGGAGCGCGACACCATCCAGGCCAGCGGGCCGCAGGTCAATCTGTCGGAGTCGCTCAACCGCGTGCCGGGCCTGACCATCCTGAACCGGCAGAACTATGCGCAGGACCTGCAGTTGTCAATCCGCGGCTTTGGCGCCCGCGCGGCTTTCGGCATCCGCGGCATCCGCCTGCTGGTCGATGGCATCCCGGCCACCACGCCGGACGGGCAGGCCCAGGGCTCGACGGTGAGCCTGACCTCGACCGAGCGCATCGAGGTGCTGCGCGGGCCGCTGGCGCTGATGTACGGCAATTCCGCCGGCGGGGTGATCCAGGCTTTCACGCGCGAGGCGCCGGCGCAGCCGGAGTTCGGCGCCCAGTACCACGCCGGTTCCTGGGACATGCGCCGCAGCGACTGGCAGTATGCCGGCCGCATCGGCGCGGCCAATGGGGCGGCCGGCGTGGGCCTGGTGGCCGACTACAGCACTTTTTCCACCGATGGCTTTCGCGCCAACAGCCGCACCGAGCGCAACCATTTCAACGGCAAGCTGGACTGGTCCGCAGGCGCCGATACGCGCGTGGCGGTGGTGTTCAACGCCTTCGACATGCCGCTGGCGCAGGACCCGCTGGGCTTGACGGCGGCCCAGCTGGCGCAGGACGCCACCCAGGCTGGCACCAACGCCGAGGCGCGGCGCACGCGCAAGATCGTCTCGCAAAACCAGCTGGGCACCACGGTGACGCATGCGCTGGACGGCGAGCGCAGCCTCAGCGCCCGCATCTATCTGGGCACGCGCGACAACCTGCAGTACCAGACCGGTGCGCCAGCCTCCACCGGCGCCTGGGTCGCGCTCAAGCGCGCCTACGACGGGTTGGGCTTGCAGTACAACGCCCAGTCGCGCTGGGCTGCCGTGCCGGTGCGCTGGGTGGCCGGCTATGACTACGACCGCTCGCGCGAGTACCGCCAGGGCGGCGCCGCGGTGCTGGGCGAAAAGAGCAGCACCACGCGCAGCGAGGACAACCAGGCCGAAAACAGCGATCTGTATGCGCAGGCCACGGCACTCGTGGCGCCGCAGTGGTCGCTGACCGCCGGCCTGCGCTACAGCACGGTGTGGCTGCGCAGCGTGGACTACTACCTGGCCGATGGCAACGGCTCGGGCAGCGTGAGCTACGGCGCCGCCAGCCCCGTGCTGGGAGTGACCTGGCATGCCACCGACACGCTCAACGTCTATGCGAACTACGGGCGCGGCTTCGAGACGCCCACGCTGGCCGAGACGGCCTATGCGCTGTCGGGCACGACGGTGGTCAACACCTTCAACACCACGCTCAACGCCGCCAGCAGCCAGCACTACGAGCTGGGCCTGAAGTGGGCGCCGCAGCCCAGCTGGCGGCTCGATGCCACGCTGTTTACCGTGCAGACCCGCGACGAGATCGTCGTGGCGGCCAGCACCGGCGGCAACACCACGTTCAAGAACGCGCCGGGCACGGCCCGCCAGGGGCTGGAGCTGGCCACCCGCGGCCTGCTGGCCGCGCACTGGCGCGCCACGCTGGCGGCCACCGCCATCGACGCCACCTACACCGATAGCTTTTGCACCGCCACCACCTGCACGCCGGCCAACACCGTGCAGGCAGGCAACAGGATGCCCGGCATCCCGCAGCACTATCTGTTTGCCGAGCTGCTGTGGGCGCAGCGGCCGTTGCAGCCGGGCCTGCGGGCGCTGCCCTGGGGCTGGCAAGCGGGGGTGGAACTGGTCAATGCCGGGCGGCTGTACGCCAACGACCTCAACACCGCCTCGGCCGATGGCTATACGGTATTCAACCTGAAGGCCAGCCATGGCTGGGCGCTGGCCGGCAAAGGCGTGCTGACGGCCTACGCGCGGCTGGACAACGTGACCGATGCCCGCTACGTGGGCTCGGTCATCGTCAACCAGACCAGTCAGCAGTTCTACGAGCCGGCACCGGGCTTCAACTGGACGCTGGGGGCGCGGCTGACGCTGCCGCTATGAGTACGGCCTTCCATACCTCGGCGGCCTAATCCGGTAGCCTGCCTCCTTGCGGGCGAAGGGCTGGGGCGAGAGCGGGTTGCGGGCGAAGGAGGGGCGGGCTTATCCCTTGAGTTCGCGCACCGTGCGCAGGCCCTGCAGATCCAGCACGCGCAGGCCGCCGTATTCGACCTGGATCAGGCCATGGCGCTGCAGCGCGGCCAGCGCTTCGTTCACGCGCTGGCGCGACAGGCCCACCAGATAAGCCAGCTCCTGCTGGGTGATGCGCAGCACCTGGCCCACGCCGGGGTAGAGCACCGGGTTGAACAGGGCCGCCAGGCTGCGCGCCACGCGCAGGTCTGGGTTGGTCATGCGGTCGATCTCGCGCGCCGCGATGAACTGGCCCAGCCGCTCGTTGAGCTGGTTCATCACGAAACGGTTGAAGCCGATGGACTGGTCCAGCAGGTGATGAAAGGTGTCCACCGGCAGGCCGGCCACCAGGCTCTTGCGCAGGGTCTGCACGTTGTAGCGGTAAGGCTCGCGCTTGAGCACCGTGCCCTCGCCGAACCAGCCGCCCGGCGGCAGGCCGGCGAAGGTCATCGACTGGCCGTCGGCGCTCTCGCCGCTCATTTTCAGCAGGCCGTCGATCACGCCGAACCAGTAGGTCACGGGGCGGCCGATGCGGCAGACCAGGTCGCCGGGCTGGGCCTCGCTGACCTGCAGCTGCGCCACGGCGATGGCCCGCTCCGCAGGCGCCAGCCGCGGCAGCCAGGGGATGCCGGCCAGCTCGGCCTCGGTGGGGGCGCGGCGGCGCTGGTGCAGGCTGGGGGCATCGCTCATGGGCTCGGGTAAGTACCAGCTAGGGATTGCCCTGAATTGTCGTTGCATTGACAACATGGCGTCAAATCGCGTCCTACGATGGCCGTCATGCGGTGTGCGGTGCGCGCCGCGGGAACCGAAAGCAGGCGAGTGAAGGACCGGGATGCAGACGACTTTCCCACGATTGCTGCTCAAGCACGCGGCCGAGCGCCCCGAGGCCACGGCCATGCGCGAGAAGGAGTACGGCATCTGGCAGACCTGGAGCTGGCGGCGCGCGGCCGAGGACGTGCGGCTGATGAGCTGTGGCCTGGCGGCGCTGGGCTTTCAGGCCGGCCAGAACCTGGCCATCGTCGGCGACAACCGGCCGCATCTGTACCAGGCTTTTCTGGCCGCGCAGAGCCTGCGCGGCGTGCCCGTGCCGATGTACCAGGACGCCATCGCCAGCGAGATGGCTTTCGTGCTGCAGGACGCCGAGATCCACTATGCGTTTGCCGAGAACCAGGAGCAGGTAGACAAGCTGCTGGAGCTGCGCGCGCAGCTGCCCGGGCTGCTGCAGCACATCATCTACGACGATCCGCGCGGCCTGCGCAATTACCGGCACGAGGGCCTGATCAGCGTGCGCGAGCTCTTTGCGCTGGGGCGTGAGTTCGACCGCGTGCAGTCCGACTATTACGAGCAGGCGGTCGCGCAGGGCCAGCCGTCGGACGTGTCGGTCATTCTCTACACCTCGGGCACCACCGGGCGTCCCAAGGGTGTGTGCCAGACGCACGAGAACTTCATCCGCGCCGCGCAAGGCGGCGTGCAGATCGACGGCCTGGGCCCGGACGACAACATCATTTCCTACCTGCCGCCGGCCTGGGTCGGCGACCATCTGTTCTCCATCGCCCAGTGGCTGGTGGCGGGCTTCACGATCAACTGCCCCGAATCGGCCGGCACCGTGAGCATCGACCTGCGCGAAATCGGTCCGACCTACTACTTTGCGCCGCCGCGGGTGTTCGAAGGCATGCTGACGTCGGTGTCCATCCGCATGGAAGACGCCGCCGCGCCCAAGCGCTGGCTCTACCGCACCTTCATGGAAGTGGCGCGCCGCTGCGGCGCCGACATCCTGGACGGCAAGCCGGTGCCGCTGACGGACCGGCTGCTGTACGCGCTGGGCAATGTGCTGATCTACGGGCCGCTGCGCAACGTGCTGGGCTTTTCCCGCATCCGCGTGGCCTACACGGCCGGCGCGGCCATCGGGCCGGACCTGTTCCGCTTCTACCGCTCCATCGGCATCAACCTCAAGCAGCTCTACGGCCAGACCGAGACCTGTGCCTACGTCTGCATCCAGCGCAACGGCCGCGTCAAGCTCAACAGCGTGGGCGAGCCGGCGCCAGGCATCGAGGTGAAGATCGCCGACAACGGCGAGGTGCTGGTGCGCGGGGTGTCGGTGCTCAAGGAGTACTACAAGCGGCCGGACGCCACCGCCGAAGTCATCGACGCCGAGGGGTATTTCCACACCGGCGATGCGGGGCGCATCGACCACGACGGGCATCTGTACATCATCGACCGCGCCAAAGACGTGGGCAAGCTGGCCACCGGCGCCATCTTCGCGCCCAACTACATCGAGAACAAGCTCAAGTTCTTCCCGCAGATCAAGGAAGCGGTGGTATTCGGCCACGGGCGCGAGCAGGTCTGCGCCTTCATCAACATCGATTTCGAGGCCGTGGGCAACTGGGCCGAGCGCCGGGGGCTGCCCTACAGCGGCTATGTCGATCTGGCCAGCAAGCCCGAGGTGCTGGACATGGTGGCCGACTGCATCCAGCAGGTCAACGCCGATCTGGCCGTCGAAGAGGGCATGGCCGACACCCAGATCGCGCGCTTTCTGGTGCTGCACAAGGAGCTGGACCCGGACGACGACGAGCTCACGCGCACGCGCAAGGTGCGCCGCGGCTTCGTGGGCGAGAAATACCAGGTGCTGATCGAGGCGCTGTATGCGGGGCGCAGCGAGCAGTACATCGAGACGCAGGTGAAGTTCGAGGACGGGCGCACGGGCACGGTGGCCGCCACCTTGCCGATCCGCGACGTGCGCCGCTACCCGGCCACGCAGGCCGCCGCCTGAGAACGAGAGCGAGACGCAGCGATGAATGAACGCAAGCTCGGCGACGTGATCCTGGATGTGCAGAACATCTCGCTGTCCTTTGGCGGCGTGAAAGCCCTGACGGACATCTCCTTCAACGTGCGCGAGCACGAGATCCGCGCCATCATCGGCCCCAACGGGGCCGGCAAAAGCTCGATGCTCAACTGCATCAACGGGGTTTACACGCCCCAGCAGGGCACGATCACCTTCCGCGGGCAGACCTTCCACCACATGAACAGCCGCCAGGTCGCCGAAATGGGCGTGGCGCGCACCTTCCAGAACCTGGCGCTGTTCAAGGGTATGAGCGTGCTGGACAACATCATGACTGGGCGCAACCTCAAGATCCGCAGCAACCTGCTGCTGCAGGCGCTGCGCATCGGTCCGGCCGAGCGCGAGGAAATCCGCCACCGCGAATTCGTCGAGAAGATCATCGACTTCCTGGAAATCCAGGCCCATCGCAAGACCCCGGTGGGGCAGCTGCCCTACGGCCTGCAAAAGCGCGTGGACCTCGGCCGGGCGTTGGCCATGGAGCCGCAGGTGCTGCTGCTGGACGAGCCGATGGCTGGCATGAACGTGGAGGAGAAGCAGGACATGTGCCGCTTCATCCTGGACATCAACGACGAGTTCGGCACCACCGTGGTGCTGATCGAGCACGACATGGGGGTGGTGATGGACATATCCGACCGCGTGGTGGTGCTGGACTACGGCAAGAAGATCGGCGACGGCACCCCGGATGAGGTGCGCAGCAACCCGGAAGTGATCCGGGCCTATCTGGGCACGAGCCACTGACATGAGCACGGTGCGCGTCATGGCTGCCGATGCGCCGCGGGCCGACCGGGCCGCGGCTGGCTGGCGGCGGCGCATCCGCTGAGGAAACGACATGGCTTTTTTCATCGAGACCCTGTTC
The DNA here is from genome assembly GCA_036846225.1 of Hylemonella sp. GTDB lineage: Bacteria > Pseudomonadota > Gammaproteobacteria > Burkholderiales > Burkholderiaceae_C > Hylemonella. The sequence goes on along the minus strand of DAIUCJ010000003.1, from coordinate 34,606 downwards.
AACGGCCTGATGGCCGGCATGCTGTATGCCCTGGTGGCGCTGGGCTTCGTGCTGATCTTCAAGGCCTCGGGCGTGTTCAACTTTGCCCAGGGCGCCATGGTGCTCTTCGCCGCGCTGGCCATGGCGCGCCTGGCCGAGTGGGTGCCGCATTGGACCGGCATCGAGAGCAAGTGGCTGGCCAATACCGTGGCTTTCGTGCTGGCCGGCCTCATCATGTTCGTCGTGGCCTGGCTGGTGGAGCGGCTGGTGCTGCGCCATCTGGTCAACCAGGAAGGCGCCACGCTGCTGATGGCCACGCTGGGCATCACCTACTTCCTCGAAGGGGTGGGGCAGACCCTCTTCGGCAGCGACATCTACAAGATCGACATCGGCATGCCCAAGGAGCCGATCTTCGTGTTCGAGTCGGTCTTCGAAGGCGGCGTGCTGATCAACCAGGAAGACCTGATCGCCGCCGGCATTGCCGCGCTGCTGGTCGCGGGCCTGTCGCTGTTCTTCCAGAAGACGGCCACCGGCCGGGCCCTGCGCGCGGTGGCCGACGACCACCAGGCGGCGCAGTCCATCGGCATTCCGCTCAACCGCATCTGGGTCATCGTCTGGTGCGTGGCCGGAGTGGTGGCGCTGGTGGCCGGCATGATCTGGGGCTCCAAGCTGGGCGTGCAGTTCTCGCTGGCCACCGTGGCCCTGCGCGCGCTGCCGGTCATCATCCTCGGCGGTCTCACTTCGGTGCCCGGGGCCATCATCGGCGGGCTGATCATCGGGGTGGGCGAAAAGCTCTCCGAGGTCTATCTGGGGCCTTATGTGGGCGGGGGCATCGAAATCTGGTTCGCCTATGCGCTGGCGCTGGTGTTCCTGCTGTTTCGCCCGCAGGGCCTGTTCGGCGAAAAGATCATCGATCGCGTATGACACACGTGAGCCATGACCTTTCGGCGCAGACTCGCTTTGCGAAGCAGGGTTAAGCGCTAACCCAACGATCATCGACCGGTAGCCACATGTTCTACAGAGAAAACGGCCAGTTCAAAACCTCCTACGCGGCGGATCAGCAGATCTTCCCGATCGCGCAGGACCGCTGGGCCATCCTGGCCCTGGTGGCTTTCGCATTCGTCGGCGTGCCCCTGCTGGCCGACGAGTACCTGCTGCGCGCCATCCTGATTCCCTTCCTCATCCTGGCGCTGGCGGCCGTCGGGGTGAACATCTTGGTCGGCTACTGCGGCCAGATCTCGCTGGGCTCGGGCGCCTTCATGGCGGTGGGGGCCTATGCCGCGTACAACACCTTCGTGCGCATCGACGGCATGCCGCTGATCGTGGCGCTGCTGTCGGGCGGCTTTTTCGCCACGCTGGTGGGCATGTTCTTCGGCATCCCCAGCCTGCGGGTCAAGGGCCTGTATCTGGCGGTGGCCACGCTGGCGGCCCAGTTCTTCTGCGACTGGGCCTTTCTGCGCATCGGCTGGTTCACCAACCACAACCCGTCGGGTTCGGTGTCGGTGTCGAATCTGCAGGTTTTTGGCCTGCCGCTGGATACGCCGCTGCAGAAATACCTGTTCTGCTTGGCCGTGCTCATCGTGTTCGCGCTGCTGGCCAAGAACCTGGTGCGCAGCGCCATCGGGCGCGAGTGGATGGCCATCCGCGACATGGACGTGGCTGCCGCCGTCATCGGCATCCGTCCGATGTACGCCAAGCTCAGCGCCTTCGCGGTGAGCTCTTTCATCGTCGGCGTGGCCGGCGCGCTGTGGGGCTTCATCCATCTGGGCTCGTGGGAGCCGGCGGCCTTTTCGGTGGACCGTTCGTTCCAGCTGCTGTTCATGGTCATCATCGGCGGGCTGGGGTCGATCATGGGCAGCTTCTTTGGCGCGGCTTTCATCGTCGTGCTGCCCATCGTGCTCAACCAGCTGCTGCCCGCTATCGGCGGCCTCTTCGGCGTGGAGGTGTCCACCGCGGCCGTCTCGCACGCCGAGTTCATGGTGTTTGGCGCCCTGATCGTGTGGTTCTTGATCGTGGAGCCGCACGGCCTGGCCAAACTGTGGTCCACCGCCAAGCAGAAGCTGCGTCTGTGGCCCTTCCCGCATTGAGTTTTCCCGTGCGCTTCGACAACCTACCTAGGAGACCTGCCATGAAGCTTCGACAACTCGCACTGACTGCCGCCTTCGCGGCTGCCGCCGTCTCGGGCGGGCTCACCTCCACGGCCGCGCACGCGCAGGCCAAGGAGCAGTTCTTCCCGGTGCTGGTCTATCGCACCGGCGCCTATGCGCCCAACGGGGTGCCTTTCGCCAACGGCTACGTCGATTACCTCAAGCTCACCAACGCGCGCGGCGGCATCAACGGCGTCAAGGTCAGCTGGGAGGAGTGCGAAACCGGCTACGCCACCGACCGTGGCGTCGAGTGCTACGAACGCCTCAAGGGCAAGAACGGTGGCGCCACGGTGTTCCAGCCGCTGTCCACCGGCATCACCTTCGCGCTGACCGAAAAGGCCCCGATCGACAAGATTCCGCTGATCACCGCCGGCTACGGCCGCAGCGAAAGCCAGGACGGCATGGTGTTCAAGTGGAACTTCCCGCTGGCCGGCACCTACTGGGTGGCCGCCGACGTGCTGATCCAGCACATCGCCAAGAAGGAAGGCGGCTTTGACAAGCTCAAGGGCAAGAAGATTGCGCTGGTCTATCACGACAGCCCCTTCGGCAAGGAGCCCATCCCGCTGCTGCAGGAGCGTGCGGCCATGCATGGCTTTGCGCTCAGCCTGCTGCCGGTCACGCACCCGGGCGTGGAGCAGAAGGCCACGTGGCTGCAGATCCGCCAGAACCGGCCCGACTATGTGCTGCTGTGGGGCTGGGGCGTGATGAACTCCACCGCGCTGAAGGAGGCGGTGGCCACCGGCTATCCGCGCGAGAAGATGTACGGTGTGTGGTGGTCGGGCGCCGAGCCGGATGTGAAGGACGTGGGCGACGGCGCCAAGGGCTACAACGCGCTGGCCATGCAGCACGGCGCCGAGCCCAATGCGGCCGTGGTCAAGGAGGTGCTGCAGAAGGTCCACGACAAAGGGCAGGGCACGGGGCCGAAGGAGGAAGTCGGCCAGGTGCTGTACATGCGCGGGCTCATCAGCGCCATGCTGGCGGTCGAAGGCGTGCGCCGTGCGCAGGACCGCTACGGCAAGGGCAAGGTCATGACCGGCGAGCAGGTGCGCTGGGGCCTGGAGAACCTGGCGCTGGACCAGAAAAAGCTGGATGCCCTGGGCTTTGCCGGCGTGATGCGCCCCATCAGCACCAGCTGCGCCGACCACATGGGCTCGAGCTGGGCGCGCATCCACACCTGGGACGGCAAGAAGTGGAACTTCACGTCCGACTGGTACCAGGCGGACGAGCAGATCCTCAAGCCGCTGGTGAAAAACGCCGCCGACAAGTACGCAGCCGAGAAGAAGCTGACCCGGCGCACGCCGCAGGACTGCCAGTCCTGATGCGGCACGGGGTGCGGCAGCCTGCCTGGGCAGGCTGCCGCCGTGGCGGCTCCGGCGCGGAGCCGCCAGTCGAAAGGGCCGCCAGCGGCGGGCCTTCCGATTGGCCTGAAGGACGCATATGAGTCAGTCTTCCGCTCAACGGGCCGGCCAGATGCCGGCCGCCGACACACCCTCCCATCCTGCGCAGGCAGGACTGCAGGCGCGGCCCGTCGTGCTCAACGTCAACGGCATCGAGGTCATCTACAACCACGTGATCCTGGTGCTCAAGGGCGTGTCGCTGCAGGTGCCCGAAGGCGGCATCGTGGCGCTGCTGGGCGGCAACGGCGCGGGCAAGACCACGACGCTGCGCGCCGTCTCCAACCTGCTGAAAGGCGAACGCGGGGAAGTCACCAAGGGCAGCATCGAGCTGCGCGGCGAGCGCATCGAAAACCTCTCGCCGGCCGAGCTGGTGCGCCGCGGCGTGGTGCAGGTCATGGAGGGGCGGCACTGCTTTGCCCACCTGACCATCGAGGAAAACCTGCTCACCGGCGCCTACACCCGCCGTGACAAGGGCGAGATCGCGGCCAACCTCGAGAAGGTGTACAGCTATTTCCCCCGCCTGAAGACGCGGCGCCACTCGCAGGCGGCCTACACCTCGGGCGGAGAGCAGCAGATGTGCGCCATCGGCCGCGCGCTGATGGCCCAGCCCAGCATGGTGCTGCTGGACGAGCCCTCGATGGGGCTGGCGCCGCAGATCGTCGAAGAGGTGTTCGAGATCGTCAAGGACCTCAACCGCAAGGAGCGGGTGACCTTTCTGCTGGCCGAACAGAACACCAACATGGCGCTGCGTTATGCCGACTACGGCTACATCATGGAGTCGGGGCGCGTCGTCATGGACGGGGCGGCCGAGGAGCTGGCCCACAACGAGGACGTCAAGGAGTTCTATCTCGGCATGGGGGGCGCCGAGCGCAAGAGCTTCCGCGACGTCAAGAGCTACAAGCGCCGCAAGCGCTGGCTGGCATGACGCGCTGCCGGGCGGCCTGCACGACGTGCCGCCGCGCCCCTTGTCTTGCAGCTGCCAGGCAGTGGGCGCTGGCGGCGCGGCCAGGCGGGTGGAGCGGGATGGCGTGGCTGTGGCGCCGGGCGCAGAGGGCTGGACGCATTGCACAGGGACGATGACGATGACGAGACATTACGACGCGCTGGAGACGCGCGACCCGGCCCAGCGCGAAGCCGCGCTGATGGCGGCCTTGCCGCAGCTGGTGGCGCGCGCGCAGCAGGCCGCGCCGGCTTATGCCGAAATCCTGGCGGGCGTGGACGCCGGCGCGATCGACAGCCGGGCCGCGCTGGCGGCGCTGCCGGTCACGCGCAAGCACGAGCTGCTGCAGCGCCAGCAAGCCAGCCGCGCCGCCGGCGGCGACCCCTTTGGGGGCTTTTCCGCCATCGGCTGGCGCGGGCTTCTGCGGGCCTCCGGGGCGCGGCGGGTCTATCAGTCGCCCGGGCCGATCTACGAGCCCGAAGGGCATGCCAGCGACTACTGGCGCAGCGCCCGCGCCTTTGCCGCGGCCGGCTTCGAGGCCGGCGATCTGGTGCACAACAGCTTCAGCTACCACCTCACGCCGGGCGCCTGGATCATGGAAGCCGGCGCGCAGGCGCTGGGCTGCACGGTGTTTCCCGGCGGCACCGGCCATACCGAGCAGCAGCTGGCGGCCATCGCCGACCTGCGGCCGGTGGCCTATGCGGGCACCCCCAGCTTCCTGAAAATCCTGGTCGAGAAAGCCGAGGAGCAGGGCCAGCGCCTGCCGTTCACCAAGGCCCTGGTCAGCGGCGAGGCGTTCCCGCCCAGCCTGCGCGACTGGCTGGCCGCGCGCGGCATCGCCGGCTACCAGTGCTACGCCACGGCCGATGCCGGGCTCATCGCCTATGAAACCGCAGCGCGCGAGGGGCTGGTGCTGGACGAAGGCATCATCCTGGAAATCGTGCGCCCGGGCACGGGCGATCCGCTGCCCGAAGGCGAGGTGGGCGAGGTGGTGGTCACGGTGCTCAATCCGGACTACCCGCTGATCCGCTTCGGCACCGGCGATCTGTCGGCGGTGCTGCCCGGATGCTGCCCAACCGGCCGCACCAATACGCGCATCCGCGGCTGGCTGGGCCGGGCCGACCAGACCACCAAGGTGCGCGGCATGTTCGTGCACCCGGCCCAGGTCGCCGAGATCGTGCGGCGCTACCCGCAGGTGCTGCGCGCGCGGCTGGTGGTCGAAGGCGAGATGGCGAATGACCGCATGACGCTCAAGGCCGAGACGGCCGCCGCCAGCGCCGATCTGGCCGCGGGCCTGGCGCAGAGCATCCGCGACGTGACCAAGCTGCGCGGCGAGGTGCAGCTGCTGCCGCCCGGCAGCCTGCCCAACGACGGCAAGGTCATCGAGGACGCGCGCAGTTACAAATAAGCCGGCCGCCGCATCTTCCGCTCTACGTAATACCCGCGGGTGGCCGGGCGCTGTCGCCGATTAGACTCGGCGGAATTAGGAGGAACCCGCCATGAAACGTCTGTTGCTGCTGGCCGCCGCGGTGCTGGCCTTTGCGGCCCAAGCCCAGTCCTATCCCGGCTCCAAGCCGATCACCATCGTCGTGCCTTTTGCCGCCGGCGGTCCGACCGACCGCGTCGCGCGCGATCTGGCCGAAGCCCTGCGCAAGCCCCTGGGGGGCGCCACCGTCGTGGTGGACAACGCCGCAGGCGCCGGCGGATCGATCGGCGCCAACAAGGTGGCCAAGGCCGCCCCCGATGGCTACACCCTGCTGCTGCATCACATCGGCATGGCCACCATGCCCACGCTGGTGCGCAACCTGCCCTTCAAGGTCGAGAGCGATTTCGAATACCTGGGCATGATCAACGACGTGCCGATGACGCTGATCGGCCGCCCCACGCTGCCGGCGAACAACTACAAGGAGCTGGCGGTCTGGATCAACGAGAACAAGGGCAAGATCAACCTGGGCAACGCGGGCATCGGCGCGGCTTCGCACCTGTGCGGCTTGCTTTTCCAGAATGCGCTCAAGGTTGACATGACCACCGTGCCCTACAAGGGCACCGGCCCGGCGATGACCGACCTGATCGGCGGCCAGATCGATCTGATGTGTGACCAGACCACCAACACCACCGGCCAGATCGAGGCCAAGAAGGTCAAGGCCTATGCAGTGACCACGGCCAAGCGCCTGACCACACCGGCGCTCAAGGATCTGCCGACGCTGCAGGAGTCCGGCCTCAAGGGCTTCGAGGTCACGATCTGGCACGGCCTGTACGCACCCAAGGGCACGCCGGCCGACGTCGTGGCCAAGCTGAACGCGGCGCTGAAGGCCGCGCTCAAGGACCCCGAGTTCATCAAGAAGCAGGAAGGTCTGGGCGCCGTGGTCGTGACCGACAAGCGCGTCGAGCCGGCCGAGCACAAGAAATTCGTGGCCGACGAAATCGCCAAGTGGAGCCCGATCATCAAGGCAGCCGGCGTGTACGCCGACTGAGTGCACTGACTGCGCGCGCTAGGCGCTCCATGCCAGGCCACCTGCGGGTGGCCTTTTTCTTGTCTTTTTGTTGGGTGCGTTCCCTTCGTTTCCGCGCCGCGGGTCCTTGGGCCGCTGCGGCTCGCGGCCCGCATGGGCGCGCGCCGTGGCTGTTTCCGGGGCGACAGCCCCGAGGCAAACCCTAGGTCACGAAGGCCGTGGCACTCCGTACACTGACTGCGTTGCTGACTCGATGCAGACCAAGGAGAACGTTGCCATGAACCGCCGTCATCTGTTTGCCGCTGCCACTGCCGCGCTGCTGGCCGCCGCTGCTCCGGCCTGGGCCCAGGGCGCCTGGCCCAACAAGCCCGTGAAGATCGTCGTGCCCTTCGCGCCCGGTGGCACCACCGACATCCTGGCGCGCGCGATCGCGCCCGAGCTCAGCAAGGCCTTTGGCCAGCCCTTCGTCGTCGAGAACAAGGCGGGTGCCGGCGGCAACGTCGGGGCGGAGCTGGTGGCCAAGTCGCCGAATGACGGCTACACGCTGTTCATGGGCACGGTGGGCACGCACGGGATCAACAAGGCGCTGTACGGCAAGCTGCCCTACGACCCGCAGAAGGACTTCGCACCCATCACGCTGGTGGCCGGCGTGCCGAATGTGATGGTGATGAACGCCGACAAGGCCAAGGCCCTGAACATCCACACCGTGCCGGACTTCATCCGCTACGCCAAGGCCAACCCCGGCAAGCTCAACATGGCTTCCAGCGGCAACGGCACGTCCATCCACCTGGCGGGCGAGCTCTTCAAGTCGCAGACCGGCATTTTCATGACGCACATTCCCTATCGCGGCTCCAACCCGGCGCTGCTGGATCTGGTGGCCGGCAATATGGACGTGATGTTCGACAACCTGCCCTCGGCCATGCCGCACATCAAGAGCGGCAAGCTCAAGGCCTTTGCCGTGACCAGCGCGCAGCGCTCGGCCACCTTGCCGGAGCTGCCGACGATCGAGGAGGCCGCCGGCCTCAAGGGCTTCGATGCCAGCAGCTGGTTTGGCCTGCTGGCGCCGGCGGGCACCGATCCGGCCATCATCCAGCGCATCCAGCAGGAAGTGGCCAAGGCCCTGGCCACGCCGGCGATGAAGGAGCGGCTGGTCGCCCTGGGCGCCATTCCCAGCGGCAACACCCCGGCCGAGTTTGCCCGCTTCATCGACGAAGAAATCAAGAAGTGGGCCGTGGTCGTCAAGGTCTCGGGCGCGAAGGTCGATTGACGGTTCTGTGGCCCGGCGCGCTGCCGGGTATCCGGCAGCGCTGGCTGTGACGGCCCGGGCCGCACCTCTGCGGGGGGCGGCTACACCCCCCAGACGATTTCCCTGTCCGCCGCCTGGCAACGGCGCAGCATGTCGATGAAGGGCGCGGCGCGCTGGCGCAGCGTCACGCCTTCGGGTGGCTCGGGGTCTTCGCCGCGTTCGGCGGCCTCGGCTTCTGCGGCGCGGCGCGCGTCTTCCTCCTGCGCGATGGCAGCTTCCAGCGCGGCGATGGCCGCGGGCATTTCCTCGGGCAGCAAGATGCCCTGCGCCGCGTCGGCGGGCTTGCCGATGATCTGCAGCACGCGCCGGCCATGCGGCTGCAGCATGATGAGGTCGGGCGCGGCGCGGGACTTGAATCTGTAGAGCATGGGCTTTCGGTGTGGACTGCCTGAGGGTAGCATGCGCGACATGTCCACTCAACCCGATACCGCATCGTTCATCGCCGGCGCGCCGCGTGGCCCGCTGGTCGGCCTGAGGGTCATCGAGCTGGGGCAGCTCATCGCCGGTCCCTTTGCGGCCAAGACGCTGGCCGACTTTGGCGCCGAGGTCATCAAGATCGAGCCGCCGGGCGGCGGCGATCCCCTGCGCAGGTGGCGGCTGCTCAAGGACGGCACCTCGGTGTGGTGGCAGGTGCAGTCGCGCAACAAGCGTTCGCTCGCGCTGGACCTCAAGGACCCCGAGGCGCAGGACATCGTGCGCCGGCTCGCGGCCGAAGCCGACGTGCTGATCGAAAACTTCCGCCCCGGCGCGATGGAAGGCTGGGGGTTGGGGCCCGAGGTGCTGCAGGCGCTCAATCCGGGCTTGATCATGCTGCGCATCAGCGGCTACGGGCAGAGCGGGCCGTACCGTGACCGCCCCGGTTTCGGCGTGGTGGCCGAGGCCATGGGCGGCCTGCGCCACCTCACCGGCGAGCCGGATCGGGTGCCGGTGCGCGTGGGCGTGTCCATCGGCGACACGCTGGCGGCGCTGCACGGCGTCATCGGCATCCTGCTGGCGCTGCAGCACCGGCATGCCACCGTCAGCCCCGAAGCGCCCAAGGGGCGCGGACAGGTGATCGACGTGGCGCTGTACGAGGCGGTGTTCAACTGCATGGAAAGCCTGCTGCCCGAGTACAGCGCCTTTGGCGTGGTGCGCGGTCCATCGGGCAGCGCCATGCCCGGCATCGCGCCGACCAATGCCTACCGCTGTGCCGACGGCGGCTATGCGCTGATCGCGGGCAACGGCGACAGCATCTTCAGGCGCCTGATGCACTGCATCGGCCGCGCCGACCTGGCCGATGACCCCGCGCTGGCCGACAACGCCGGCCGGGTGGCGCGGGTGCAGGAGCTGGATGCGGCTATCGGCGCCTGGGCCGCCGCCCGCAGCGTCGAGGAGGTGCTGGCGGCGCTGGAGGCGGCGCAAGTGCCGGCCGGGCGCATCTACACGGTGGCCGACATCGCGGCCGACCCGCATTACGCCGCCCGGGGCATGCTGCAGACGATCACCCTGGCCGACGGCAGCGCCCTGCAGGTGCCGGGCATCGTGCCCAAGCTGTCGGCCACCCCGGGCGGGCAGTGGCGCGCCGCGCCGGCGCTGGGGGCCGACAGCGAGGCGGTGCTGCGCGAGGTGGGGTTGAGCGATGCGCAGATCGCCGCGCTGCGCGCGCGCGGCGTGCTGCAGTGAGGCGGTGGCCGCCGCTGGGTGGCGGTGGATCCGATGGCCGTGGCGGCCGTTGCAGCTGCCGCCCGGTCGGGCTTCGGCTGAAGTCGCAGCCTGGAAACGGCCGCTGACCGCGTCAGCTCAGCGACTCGATCAGCTCGATGTATTCCTGCATGGCCTGCTCGCGGCTCTTGCCCTTGTGCGCATTCCAGGCGTCCCACTTGGCGCGTGCCACCATGTCGGCGAAGCCCGGGCGCGGCCCTTCGGCGTCGCCCTGCGTGGCCTGCTTGTACAGGGCGTAGATTTTCAGCAGGGTCATGTTGTCGGGGCGCTCGCTCAGTTCCTTGGACTGGGCCACGGCCGCTTCGAAGCGGGCTTGCAGGTCACTCATCGGTACTCCGGTTGGAATCGGGTTCAGGGATTTCATAGGCGCGCAGCAGGGCCTGCAGGTGGGCCTGCGGCTGCGCGGCCAGATAGGGTAGCAGCAAACCGAGCGTCTGGGCCGCGCCGCGCAGCACCGCGGCCTGCAGTCCCGCAGGCTCCAGCGCGTGGCGGGGGTTGCGTGCGTACTCGTAGCTCAGCCAGTAGCTCAGCACCAGCACGATCTGCGTGGGCAGCGTGGCCGCCGGCGGCCGGGCCAGGGCGCCGTGCGCGGACAGGCCATGCAGCAGGGCCTCGATGGCCCGGGTCTGCCGCTGCAGGATGTGCGGCATGCCGTTTTCCAGCCGCCGGTTGCGGCTGATCAGCAGGTTCAGGTCGCGGTAGAGGAAGCGGTAGGCCCAGATGCACTCGAACAGGCTGTGCAGGAAAAACCAGGCATCTTCGATGTCGCGCACGCCGGCGGCTGCCGGCAGCAGCTCGGCCAGAGCGGCTTCGTACTGCTCATACAGCGCGTTGACCAGCCCCTCCTTGGACGGGTGGTGGTAGTGCAGATTGCCGGGGCTGATGCCCAGCGCCGCGGCCACCTGGCCGGTGCTGACATTCGGCTCGCCCAGGCGGTTGAACAGCTCCAGCGCCGCGGCCTGGATGCGCCGGGCCGTGCGGTGCGCACCGGGCATGGCACGGCCAGGCCGGCGTCAACCCGCCTTCTTGCGCGCAGCCGCCTTCCTGGCGGGCGTCTTGCGCGCGGCAGCCTTGGCCTTCGGTCTGGCCACCCGGGCGCCTGAAGTCGCCTTGCGGGCGGGGGTGCTGCGGGCCTGCAGGGCGCGTTCCAGCTCGGCCACGCGCTCGCGCAGGGTCTGTACCTCGCGGGCCGTGGGCATGCCCAGGCGCTGCAGGGCGCGGGCCACGCGCTCTTCGAACAGGCTCTCCAGCTTGTCCCACTGGCCGCCAGCGCGCTGGCTCATTTCCTGGGCTACGGCGTTCATCTTCTCGCTGGCTTCGTGGAACTTCTGCTCGGCCAGCTCCTGGGCGCGGCGTTGCATGGCCAGGCCCTCCTGCACCAGCGCATCGAACATCTTGCTGCCTTCTTCCTGGGCCTTGTTGAAGGCGCCCAGCCCGGCCAGCCAGATCTGGTGGGCCGATTCGCGGACCGGGTCGGTGGCGGAGGAGGGGGTGGAGGGGCCGGATTGGCTGGTGCTGCTGCTCATGGGGTGCTCCTTGTCCGATGGGCCCGAATGTACGCGCGAACCGGCGCGCGCGCCAGTGTGCGCCGGCCGGTTGTTGCGTGCAGGCCATCCACTACACTAGCGAGTCACCCTGATCGGGTGCCCGCCCAGGGCGGCACGGCCACGCGGCGGCGTGCCGCGGCCGCATCGGAGGCGGCGCCCCGGCGTTCCAGCAGACCTTGCAGCGGCAGGCCATCGCATGATCCTCCTCACCGGCGGAGCCGGCTTCATCGGCGCCAATTTCGTACTGGACTGGCTGGCCCAGTCGGACGAACCCATCGTCAACCTGGACAAGCTCACCTACGCGGGCAACCTGGAAAACCTCGCCAGCCTGCAGGGCGATGCGCGGCACCACTTCGTCGCCGGCGACATCGGCGACCGCGAGCTGCTGGCGCGGCTGCTGGAAGTGCACCGTCCGCGCGCCGTGCTGCACTTTGCGGCCGAAAGCCACGTGGACCGCTCCATCCACGGCCCGGAAGACTTCATCCAGACCAACATCGTCGGCACCTTCCGGCTGCTGGAAGCCGTGCGCGCCCACTGGAGCGCCTTGCCGCAGGCCGAAAAAGCGGCTTTTCGCTTCCTGCACGTCAGCACCGACGAAGTCTATGGCTCGCTGGCGCCTGCGCAAGCTCCCTTCACCGAGCAACACCGCTACCAGCCCAACAGCCCCTACGCCGCCAGCAAGGCCGCCAGCGACCACCTGGTGCGCGCCTACGGCCACACCTACGGCCTGCCGGTGCTCACCACCAACTGCAGCAACAACTACGGCCCCTACCAGTTCCCCGAAAAGCTCATTCCGCTGATGATCGTCAACGCCTTGGCCGGCAAGCCCCTGCCCGTCTATGGCGACGGCCTGCAGGTGCGCGACTGGCTCTATGTGCGGGACCACTGCAGCGCCATCCGCCGCGTGCTGCAGGCTGGCCGCGTCGGCGAGGTCTACAACATCGGCGGCTGGAATGAAAAGGCCAACATCGAGATCGTGCGCACCCTCTGCGCGCTGCTGGACGAACTGCGTCCGCGCGCCGATGGCCAGAGCTACGCCAGCCAGATCACCTATGTGCAGGACCGTCCCGGACACGACCGGCGCTACGCCATCGACGCGCGCAAGATCGAGCGCGAGCTCGGCTGGCGCCCGGCCGAAACCTTCGAGACCGGCATCCGCAAGACCGTGCAGTGGTACCTGGACCACCCGGACTGGGTGGCGCGCGTGCAGTCCGGCGCCTACCGCGAGTGGGTGCAGCGGCACTACGGCCTGCAGGCATGAGGATCCTGCTGCTGGGCAAAGGCGGCCAGCTCGGCTGGGAGCTGCAGCGCGCGCTGGCCCCTCTGGGCGAGCTGGTGGCGCTGGACCGCGCGGGCGCCGACGGCCTGGTGGGCGACCTCACCGATCTGACCGGGCTGGTGCGCACCGTGCGGCGGCTGCGGCCCCAGCTCATCGTCAACGCCGCGGCCTACACCGCGGTGGACCGTGCCGAAAGCGAACCCGAGCTGGCGCAGCGCATCAACGCCGAGGCGCCGGGCGTGCTGGCGCAGGTTGCAGCCGAACTCGGCGCGGCACTGGTGCACTACAGCACCGATTACGTGTTCGACGGCAGCGGCAGCGCTGCCTGGAAGGAAAGCGATGCCCCCGCACCGCTTAACGCTTACGGCCGCAGCAAGCTCGCTGGCGAACAGGCCATCGCCGCCAGTGGCTGCCGCCACCTGATCCTGCGTACCAGCTGGGTCTATGGTCGCCGCGGCGGCAACTTTGCCCAAACCATGCTGCGGCTGGCGCGCGAGCGCGAGGAGCTGTCCGTCATCGACGACCAGATCGGCGCGCCCACCGGCGCGGACCTGCTGGCCGACGTGACTGCCCACGCCATCCGCCACCTGCTGCCGCCGCAGCGCCGCAACGACCTCACCCCCTGGGGCATCTACCACGTCGCGGCCGCCGGCGAGACGTCCTGGTGCGGCTATGCGCGCTACCTGCTGGCGCAGGCCCAGGCCGCAGGTGTGGCGCTGAAAGCCGGGCCGCAGCAGGTACGCCCCATTCCCAGCTCGGCCTACCCGACGCCGGCGCGCCGACCCCTCAATTCCCAGCTGGACACGAGCCGGCTGCAAAACACCTTCGGCCTGACGCTGCCGCCCTGGCAGCAGGGCGTGGCGCGCCTGCTGGCCGATATCCTCTGACGACTCCAGGACCTCCATGACAAGCACGCGCAAAGGCATCATCCTGGCCGGCGGCTCCGGCACCCGGCTGCACCCGGCGACTCTGGCCATCAGCAAGCAGCTGCTGCCGGTCTATGACAAGCCCATGGTCTATTACCCGCTGTCCACGCTGATGCTGGCCGGCATGCGCGAGATCCTGCTCATCAGCACGCCGCAAGACACCCCGCGCTTTGAGCAGCTGCTGGGCGACGGCAGCCAGTGGGGCATCCAGCTGCACTATGCGGTGCAGCCCAGCCCGGACGGGCTGGCCCAGGCCTTTCTGATTGGCGAGCGCTTCATCGGCGACGGCCCCAGTGCCCTGGTGCTGGGCGATAACATCTTCTACGGCCATGACTTCCAACCGCTGCTGGGGCGCGCGATGGCGCGTTCCGAAGGCGCTACCGTCTTTGCCTACCACGTGCACGACCCCGAGCGCTACGGCGTGGCCGAGTTCGACGCCCAGGGCCGGGTGCTGTCCCTCGAGGAAAAGCCCAAGCAGCCCAAGAGCAGCTATGCCGTCACCGGGCTGTATTTCTACGACAACCAGGTGGTGGAGCTGGCCAAAAGTCTCAAGCCCAGCGCCCGCGGCGAGCTGGAAATCACCGACCTGAACCGCTTGTACCTGCAGCAGGGCCGGCTGCAGGTGGAAGTCATGGGCCGCGGTTACGCCTGGCTGGACACCGGCACGCACGAATCGCTGCTGGAAGCCAGCCAGTTCATTGCGACGCTGGAGCGCCGCCAGGGCCTGAAGATCGCCTGCCCGGAGGAAATCGCCTGGCGCCGCGGCTGGATCGATGCCGCGCAGCTGGAAAAGCTCGCGCAGCCGCTGGCCAAGAACGGCTACGGGCAGTATCTGCTGCGCCTGTTGGCCGAAGGGCCGGTGTTCTGAACCGGGTAGGCGAGAGCGTATGAAAGTCACGCCGACGGCCATTGCCGACGTGCTGCTCATCGAGCCGCAGGTGTACGGGGACGAGCGGGGTTTCTTTTTCGAGAGCTACAACGCGCGTGCCTTTCGCCAGGCCACGGGACTGGACGTGAGCTTCGTGCAGGACAACCACAGCCGCAGCGCCAAAGGCGTGCTGCGCGGCCTGCACTACCAGATTCGCCAGCCCCAGGGCAAGCTGGTGCGGGTGGTGCGTGGCAGCGTCTATGACGTAGCGGTGGATCTGCGGCGCAGCTCGCCTACCTTCGGGCGCTGGGTGGGGGTGGAGCTGAGCGAGCACAACCACCGCCAGCTCTGGGTGCCGCCGGGCTTTGCTCATGGCTTCGTGGTGACCAGCGACTCGGCGGACTTTCTCTACAAGACCACCGACTACTACGCGCCCGAGCACGAGCGCTGCATCGCCTGGGACGACCCGGCGCTGGGTATCGCCTGGCCGCTGGACGGGGTGCCGCAGCTTTCGGCCAAGGACCGCGCAGGCCTGCCGCTGGCGCAGGCCGAGACTTATGCCTGAAGCGGGGGATACGGGACATGAACATTCTGCTGACTGGCGGCAACGGCTACATCGGCAGCCATACCGCCGTGGTGCTGACGCAGGCTGGCCACCAGGTCGTGCTGTACGACAACCTGTGCAACAGCCGCGCCGACGTGGCCCAGCGGCTGGCGCGCATCGTGGGCCGGCCGCTGCCGCTGGTGCAGGGCGATGTGCGCGACGCCGCGCGGCTGGCGCAGACGCTGCGCGCGCACGCCATCGAGGCCGTGGTGCACTTTGCCGGCCTCAAGGCCGTGGGCGAGTCGGTGGCGCAGCCGCTGGACTATTACGACAACAACGTGGCCGGCACCGTGCAGCTGCTGCAGGCCATGCGCGCGGCAGGGGTGCGCACTCTGGTTTTCAGCTCCAGCGCCACGGTCTATGGCGAGCCGCGCTACCTGCCGCTGGATGAGGTCCATCCCACCAGCGCCACCAATCCCTACGGCCGCAGCAAGCTGCACATCGAAGAAATGCTGGCCGATCTGGCCGCTTCCGACGCCAGCTGGCGCATCGCCTGCCTGCGCTACTTCAATCCCGTCGGGGCGCACGATTCCGGCCTCATCGGCGAAGACCCGCAGGGCGTGCCCAACAACCTGATGCCTTATGTGGCCCAAGTGGCCAGCGGCCGGCGCGAGCGGCTGCAGGTCTTCGGCGGCGATTACCCCACGCCCGACGGTACGGGCGTGCGCGACTACATCCACGTGATGGACTTGGCCGAAGGCCACGAGGCGGCGCTGCGTTTCCTGCAGGCGCAGACCGGCTGGCATGCCTTCAACCTGGGCACGGGCCAGGGGCACAGCGTGCTGGAGATGGTGCGCGCCTTCGAGGCCGCCAGCGGCCGCCGCGTGCCTTACGCCATCGTGCAGCGCCGCCCCGGCGACGTGGCCACCTGCTACGCCAGCGCCGACAAGGCCGCGCGCTGGCTGCACTGGCGCGCGCGCCGCGGCCTGCAGGACATGTGCGAGAGCACCTGGCGCTGGCAACGCAACTGCGACAATCTGCAACCATGATGCACATCACCCCCGTCATCCTGTGCGGCGGCTCGGGCACGCGGCTGTGGCCCCTGTCGCGCGCGGGCTTTCCGAAGCAGTTCCTGGTGCTGTCGGGCACCGACAGCCTGTTCCAGCAGGCCGTGCAGCGGGTGCAGGGGCTGGCCGACGCCGACATCGCGGTGGGCGAGACGCTGGTCGTCACCAACGAGGAGCACCGCTTTCTGGCGCTGGATCAGCTGCGCGAGCTGCGGCAGGTGCAGGCTACCCTGCTGCTGGAGCCGGCTGCGCGCAACACCGCGCCGGCGCTGACGCTGGCGGCCCTGCAGGCCATGGCCGCCGGCGCAGATCCCATCCTGGTGGTCACGCCCTCGGACCAGACCGTGGCCGATACCGCCGCCTACACGGCAGCCGTGCGGCAGGCCGTGCGCGCGGCCGCCGACGGCTCCATCGTCATCCTGGGCGTAACGCCCGAGCGGCCCGAAACCGGCTATGGCTACATTCATGCCAGCGCGGCGGGCCCGGACACGACGGTTCATGCGGTGCGGGCGTTCACCGAAAAGCCCGACGCCGCCACCGCGCAGCGCTATCTGGTCGAGGGCGGCTACTACTGGAATGCCGGCATGTTCGTGCTGCGCGCCAGCACCTGGCTGGCAGCGCTCGGGCAATTCCGGCCCGACATCGAAGCGGCCACGCGCGCGGCCTGGGCGGGGCGCACCGTCGATACGCCCTTCATCCGGCCCGATGCGGCGGCTTTTGCCGCCGTGCCGGCGGAGTCGATCGACTACGCGGTGATGGAGCGCTGCCCGGGCTCCACGGTGCCCATCCGCATGGTGCCGCTGCAGGCCGGCTGGAACGATCTGGGCGCTTGGGATGCCGTATGGCAGGTGGGGCCGCGCGATGCGCAGGGCAACGTCGTGCAGGGCGACGTGCTGCTGGCCGACACGCGCGACTCGCTGGTGCATGCCAGCCACCGGCTGGTGGGCGTGGTGGGGCTGGATCACGTGGTCGTGGTCGAGACGGCCGATGCCGTGCTGGTGGCCGACCGCAGCCAGAGCCAGGACGTCAAGAAACTGGTCGGCGCGCTGCAGGCGCAGCAGCGTGAGGAGCAGACCCTGCACCGCAAGGTGCACCGCCCCTGGGGCTGGTATGACAGCATCGACGAAGGCGAGCGCTTCAAGGTCAAGCGCATCATGGTCAAGCCGGGCGCTTCGCTCAGCCTGCAAAAACACCATCACCGGGCCGAGCACTGGGTGGTGGTCCGCGGCACGGCCGAAGTGACCTGCGGCGACAGGAAGATCCTGCTCGGCGAAAACCAGTCCACCTACATTCCGCTGGGCGAGGTGCACCGCCTGGCCAACCCGGGCAAGGTGCCGCTGGAGATCATCGAGGTGCAAAGCGGCAGCTATCTGGGGGAGGACGACATTGTGCGCTTCGAAGACAGCTACGGCCGGCGCTGAGGCTGCGGCGGACGCCACGCGCCTGCCTGTCAGGTTGGTCTGCATCCGCCGCGTCACTTGTCGCCGATTCGAATGACCGGGCGCTGGACAGGACTGCAGTTGCGCCACAGCCGGCTGGGGCAGAACATCGTGGCCAATTACCTGGCCGTGGTCTGGCTGGGTGCGCTGTCGCTGCTGCTGATTCCGGTCTATCTGCGTCTGCTGGGGCCGCAGCAGTGGGGGCTGGTCGCGGTCTGCATGACCTTGCAGGCTGTCTGGGGGCTGCTGGATGCGGGGCTGGGGCAGATCATGCCGCGCGACGTGGCGCGGGCGCAGGGCGATCGCGCAGCCCTGGCGCGCATCTACCGTCTGTATGCCAGCGCCTATGGCGTGCTGGGCCTGGCGGGCATGGCCCTGGGGCAGCTGGCGGTGGGCTGGCTGGCCGGCAGCTGGGTGCAGGCCGAGGGGCTGGCTGCGACCCAGATCGAGTGGGCGCTGCGTCTGGTGCTGCTCCAGTTCATGTTCCAGTTCGCCAACCAGGCCGCGACCGGCTATTGGTCGGGGACTGAGCAGCAGGCGCGGCTCAACGTCCGGCAATGTGCGTTTGCCACCCTCAAGCACGGCACGGCCTTGGCCGGGGTCGCGTGGTGGCGGGCCGATGCGCTGGGCTATCTGACCGGGTTCGTTCTGTGGTCGATGCTGGAATGGGCCTGGAACCGGCGTGCCGTGTGGCGGCAGCTCGGCCACCAGGGCGTAGGCGATGTGCAAGCGGCGGAACTGCTCGGTCTGGCCCGCCAGGCCGGGGTGCTGGCAGCCGGCGTGCTGATCGGCATGCTGGTGTCGCAGGTGGATCGCCTGGTGCTTTCGCGCATCGTCGATGTCACGGCGTTCGGGCGCTATGCGATCGCGGTCCAACTGGGCCTGGCCCTGCTGCAGCTGCAATATCCGCTGATGCGGGCATATTTCCCGCGTGTGGTGCGGGACGATGCGCAGGGCCGCTGCAATCAGTCGTTGCGGCAGCTGGGGATGGCCCTGCTGGTGCTGTGCGCCTTGCCGTGCGCGGGTCTGGCCCTGTTCGCGCCATGGCTGCTGCAGCACTGGCTGGGCGATCCGCGGGTCGCGGCCGACGTGGCCGCCCCCCTGCGCCTGATTCTGCTGGCGGTGGTGTTGAATGCGGCCTACCATGTCATCTATCAGCGCATGCTGGTACGTGGGGCCAGCATGCAGATCGTGCGTATCAATTCGGTGGCGCTGCTGTGCGTGCTGGCATGGTTGCCCCTGGCGGCCGAGCGGTTCGGCATCGTGGCCGGCGGCGGGGCGTGGGTGTTGGTGTCGCTCGTGCAGCTGACACTGGGTGGGTGGTGGTGGCGCCAGCAAGACAGCCCCCGGTCTGGAGTGCGAGAACCATGAGTCTTTCCGTGCGCCTGGCGCGGATCCGCCGTGTCCTTCGCCGCGGCCTTGGCTGGTGGACGCAGCTGCTGCGGCTGCCGGGCCAGTATCTGGCGCTCAAGCGCGCGCCGAGGCCGCGCTTTGCGCTGCGCTGGCGCGATCGCTGGCTGTGCCTGGGAGACGCGACCGGGCAGACCGGGTTCGACCGGCACTACGTCTACCACACGGCCTGGGCCTGTCGGGTGTTGGCTGCATCCCGGCCCGTCGAGCACGTGGACATTTCCAGCGCCCTGTATTTCGTCGCCCAGGTGTCGGCCTTCGTGCCGGTGCGCTTTTACGACTACCGTCCGGCGCCGCTGGAACTGTCCGGTCTGCAATGTGGCCGTGCCGATCTGACCCGCCTGCCCTTCCCCGATGGCAGTGTCTCATCCTTGTCGTGCATGCATGTGGTCGAGCATGTGGGCCTGGGGCGCTACGGTGACCCGCTGGATTACGATGGCGACCTCAAGGCCATGGCCGAATTGCGCCGGGTCGTGGCGCCCGGCGGGCAGCTTCTGCTGGCGGTGCCGATCGGGGGGGAGAGCCGGATCCAGTTCAACGCCCACCGCATCTACACGTATCGGCAGGTGCTGGCCGCATTTGCCGGGTTCGAGCTGGTCGAATTCGCGCTGGTGCCGGACGACGGAAGCCCGCAGGGCCTGATCCGGCAGGCCAGCGAGCAACTGGCCAATGCCCAGCGCTATGGCTGTGGCTGCTTCTGGCTGCGCAAGGAGGCACCATGATCGTGGTGCGCCTCTGCGGAGGGCTGGGCAATCAGTTATTCCAGTACGCCGCCGGCCGTCGGCTGGCCCAGGTTCGCCGCAGTGAGCTGGTTCTCGATCTGGGCTGGTACCGGCATACGCCGGCATTCAACACGCCGCGTGCCTATGAGCTGGCGCGCTATCCAATCCAGGCGCGCCCTGCCCAGGGGAGCGAGCGCTTCTGGTGTGCGCTGCACCAGGGCCGCATCCTGCGCCGGCTGCCTCTGCCGCGGCGGTGGCGGCATGTGCGCGAACGGGGTTACGACTTCGATGCCCGCATTCTGGACTTGCCCGATGGCGTCTATCTGGATGGCTATTGGCAGAGCCATAGATACTTTGTCGACATCGCCGATACCCTGCGCCGCGAGCTGGAGCCGGTCGAGGCCATGGGGGACGCAGACCGGGAAGTGGCCGCGCACATGCAGGATGTTCCAAACGCCGTCTGTCTGCACGTGCGACGGGGCGATTACGTCAGCAACCCGCAGGCAGCGCGTTTCCACGGGGTCTGCGGCCTGGACTACTACGAGCGGGCCGTGGGCTATCTGATGGAGCGACTGCACCAGCCCCATTTCTTCGTGTTTTCGGACGACATGCCGTGGGTGCGGGCGCAGTTGCGCATCGCCGCTCCCGTGCGCTATGTCGATCACAACGGGCCGCAAGCGGCCTTCCAGGACCTGCGGCTGATGAGCCGGTGTCGCCATCATGTCGTGGCCAACAGCAGCTTCAGCTGGTGGGCGGCGTGGCTGGCGGCCCAGCCCGCACAGCAGGTGATCGCGCCCCGCGCGTGGTTCGCCGATGGGCGGGCCACGCCCGATCTGATTCCGCCTGAATGGGTGCGGCTGTGAGCGTGCCGGTTTCCGTCGTCATTCCGGTATACAACCGGGCGGCGTTGTTGCGGCGGGCCCTGGATGCCTTGGCCTGCCAGACCTGGCGCGATTTCGAGGTGATCGTGGTCGATGACGGCTCCACCGAAGACATCGGGGCCGTCGTGGACTCTTACCGGACGCGGCTGGCGCTGCGTGACGTCCGCATCGCCAATTCCGGTGGGCCGGCGCGGCCGCGCAACGTCGGGCTCGCCCAGGCGAGGGGCGAGTGGGTCGCCTGGCTCGATTGCGATGACTGGTGGGATCGGGAGCGCATGGCCTGCGTGGCTGCCGGGCTGGCCGACGACGTGGATGTGCTCTACCATCCCCTGCGCGTCAGGCGTGCCGGCGCCCTGAAGCGCCGAGGCGAACGCCGCGCCCGCATCGGCGAGGCCGTGCGTGGGGAAATGCTGCGGCATATGCTGCTGTTCGGCAATCCGCTGCCGAATTCGGCGGTGGTGGTGCGGCGCAGTTTGCTGCTGCAGATCGGCGGCATCCGGGAGAGCCCTGATCTGATCGAGGACTTCGACACCTGGCTGCGTCTGGCCGTGGCCGGGGCGCGGTTCCGTTTTCTGGATCGGGTGCTGGGCACCTATTGGGTCGGGGAGGACGGCATCAGCGCCGTCAGCCGGCGCCAGATCGAGAAATACGACAACACGGTGCGCTCCTACTTCGGGGAACTGCCCTCGCCCGAGCGGGAACTGGCCTTGCGCTGCCACCACTACCACATGGGCAGCATGTACCAGAAACTGCCGGATGGGCAGGCCGAAGCGCGGCGCCATCTGCTGACGGCGGTCGGTCTGCCAACGCTGCCGCTGCGGCTCAAGCGCCTGCTGCGGCTGGCGCGCACGGCATGGTGATGGACAGGATGGCTAGGCGGCAGGGCGGTGTCTGCAGGGGCAGGGCATGAAGATCGTGGTGGTCTCGCGTTCCTGGCCGGTGCACGAGCGCTCCGGCGTGGCGCTGGCCGCCGCGCAGCATGTGCGCCTGCTGGCCGAGGCGGGGCATGAGGTCGCCATCGTCGGTGCCGAGGCCGCCGTGCTGCAGGAGGCGTTGCCGGTGGTGGCGCGTCACCAGGTCGCGGCGCACGGCAGCGGCGCGCTGTATGCGCCGGCCCGCGTCGATCGGGCGGCCTTGCGCCGGGTTCTGCAACAGTCGGACGCGGATCTGGTGCTCGTGGAGGCCTGGCAGACCGCGCTGACCGACGCCGCCGTCGATGAGGCGCATGCCCTGGGCCTGCCGGTGCTGATGGTCAGCCATGGTCTGTCGGTCCATCCTTATACCGTTTCATGGCGGGACAGGCTGCGGGCCGGGGCCTGGCTGTGGTATCGCCATGTCACGCTGCCGGCGCGGCTGCGGCGTCTGGCGGCGCTGACGGCGCTGGACCTGTCCGCCGCCTCGCCCCGCTTCCATGACCGCGATCTGGCGCGCCAGGCCGGCGTACCGGTGTTGCCGCTGGTGAACGTGGCACAGCATGTCTGTGCCCGTGTGCCGGCGCGCGCGCAGCGCCGCCGGCAGGTCATCGTCGTCGGCTATTACTCGCCGGTCAAAAACCAGCTGGCCGCGCTGCGGGTGCTGGCGGACCTGCCGGCCGACGTCCAGGGCTGCTTCGTCGGGCCGCGCCGGGGGGCTTATTTCGCCCGTTGCCTACAGGCGGCGCGGGACTGGGGGCTGGCGCAGCGGGTTCGCTTTCTGGAAGACCATGAGTGCGATCTGGCGGCCGAGATCGCCGGCAGTCTGGTCCTGCTGGCGCCTTCGACGACCGAAGCGCTGCCCATCGTGCTGCTGGAGGCCATGGCCTGCGGCACCCCGTTCGTGGCCACACCGGTGGGGGCCGTGCCGCAGCTGGGGGCGGGTTGTCTGGCGCAGTCCGTGGCGGCGCAGCGCGAGCTGGTACACAGGTTGCTGCAGGATGAGGCTCTGTGGCAGGAGCGGGCGCAGGCCGGCTTGCAGGCCGGTCAGGCGCGCTACACGTTGCAGCAGGTGAGATCGCAGTTGCTGGCGGCGGTCGAGCGGGCCGTTCAGCGGAGGGGCGCATGAGGACCGAACGCCGGTTTGCCGACGATTTCGCGGTGCTGATGGCGGTCTATCAGCGCGACGATCCGGCGCTGTTCGACCGGGCGCTCGGTTCGGTATTCGCCAACACGTTGCAGCCGGCGGCGGTATGGGTGGTGGCCGATGGGCCGCTGACGCCGGCGCTGGAGGTGGTTTTGCAGAAATGGCAGCAGCTGCACAGCGGGCAATTGCAGATCGAGCGCCTGCCACTCAACCAAGGTTTGGCTCACGCGCTCAATGCCGGCCTGCAGCGCATAAGCCAGAGCTGGGTCGTGCGGGCCGATGCGGACGATCTGAATCTGCCCCATCGCTTCGAGGCCCTGGCGCGGCTGCTGCAGAGCCAGCCCGCGCTGGATGTGGTGGGCAGCGCCGTGCAAGAAATGACTGCGGATGGTCGGCTTCTGGGGGTGCGGACGGTACCGCTGCAGGCGGATGAGATCCGCCGCTACGCACGCCTGCGCAACCCGTTCAACCACATGACGGTGGCCTACCGCCGCGCGCCGGTGCTGGCCGTGGGGGGGTATCCGCCGCTGTATCTGCGGGAGGACTATGGCCTGTGGTGCCGTCTGCTGGCCGCAGGCGCGCGCATGGCCAATACCGATGAAATTCTGGTGTACGCCACGGCTGGCGCCGGTCTGTACCGCCGCCGTGGCGGCTGGCGCTATGCGCGGGCCGAATGGGCGCTGCAGCGCCTGTTGGTGACCTGCGGTCTCAAATCCCGGTGGCGGGCGTGGCGGGACGGTCTGCTGCGCGCGGCGGTCTTCCTGCTGCCGGCCGGCATGCGCGGCTGGATCTACGAGCGCGTGCTGCGTCGCCGGGCCGTGCCCATGGCAGACTCGGGCAGCTAAAGCCCGGGAGGTCATCGTGAACAGCATCGTCATCGCCGGTCTGGTTTCCTGGCTGGTGATTCTTCTGCTCATCCGCTATAACCATCTGCATGCCGGCCTGTCGGCCGACGGCGTGGGCGGCGGCGTGCAGAAATTCCATGCCCGGGCCGTGCCGCGCATCGGCGGGCTGGGGCCGGTGCTGGGGCTGCTGGCCGTGGTGGCGTGGCTGCTGCACGCCAACCCGCCGCTGGGGCGGCAAATGGGGTGGCTGCTGGTGGCGGCGCTGCCGGCGCTGGCTGGCGGGCTGGTCGAGGATTTGACCAAACGGGTGCCGGTGCTGGCGCGGTTGCTGCTGACGATGGCTTCTGCGCTGCTGGGTTACTGGCTGCTGGAAGCCGGGCTCAACCGGCTGGATATTCCTTTGCTGGATGCGGCGCTGCGCTGGTGGCCGCTGTCGCTGCTGCTGACGGTGGTGGCGATTGCCGGCGTGGCCAATGCCGTCAATATCATCGATGGATTCAACGGCCTGGCCGGCATGGTCTGCGTGATGATCTTCGGCGCCCTGGCCTATGTGGCCTACTGGGTGGGCGACAGTCTGTTGTGGAGCACCTGTGCCGCCCTGGCGGGCGGCCTGCTGGGTTTTCTGGTCTGGAATTACCCGCGCGGCCTGATTTTTCTGGGCGACGGAGGGGCTTATTTCCTCGGCTTCATGGTGGGGGAAATCTCGGTGCTGCTGGTCGTGCGCAACCCCCAGGTGTCGCCCTGGTTTCCGTTGCTGGTCGTCATCTATCCGGTATTCGAAACCCTGTTTTCGATCTACCGCAAGAAAATACTGCGCGGCATGTCGCCGGGCGTGCCCGACGGCGTGCATCTGCATATGCTGATCTACAAACGGCTGGTGCGCTGGGCCGTCGGCAGCGAGCGGGTGGCCGACCGCACCAGCCGCAACGCGCTGACTTCCCCCTATCTGTGGGTGCTGTCGTCGCTGGCCATCGTGCCGGCGGTGCTGTTCTGGCGCTCCACCGCCGTGCTGATGTTTTTCGTCGGCCTGTTTGCCCTGGTGTATCTGTGGTTGTACCGCCGTATCGTTTTGTTTCATGCGCCGCGTCATCTGGTATTGCGCAAGAAAATCGGAGAAAATCCTGCCGGGGATGAAAAATGACGCCAGACTCCTCCGATAAAAAATGGCGTTTCACCGAGGATTCCAGCATGGGTAATCTGATCGACATTCAGCAACAAATCGAAAAACTGCAAAAGCAGGCTGCGGACATCCGCGCCAAGGAATTCGACAGGACGGTGCGCGAAATCGTGGCGCAGATGCAAGCCTTTGGCATCACGCTCAAGGATTTGCAGCAGGCCATGGGCAAAGGCGCGCGCGGCCGCGGTCGCAAGGCCGCGGCGGCGAAAAAGACCGCCGGCAAAGCCGCAGGCCGGCGCCGCAGCGCCCAAGCGGGCAAGCCGGTGGCGCCGAAATACCGCGGCCCCAATGGCGAGACCTGGAGCGGCCGCGGCCTCATGCCCAAATGGCTGGCTGCGCTGGTGGCGCAGGGGCGGTCCAAGGAAGAATTCGCCGTCAACTGACGGGATCAGGGGCGGTGCCGGGCGGGCGCCGGCTTGCGCCCGCCCCCTGTCGTTTCCGCCCCTTTCTGCGCCTATTCCACTGGGGCGCTGCGGTTCAGGCGGGCGGGGTCTGTGCTTGCGGCACAATCCGGCTCGATTTCTCCATGAGCTGCCCATGACCGCCGCCTCTTCGATTACCCCCCGTGACAAGGCCGAGATCCTTTCCCAGGCCCTGCCCTATATCCGCAAGTTCCATGGCAAGACCATGGTCATCAAATATGGCGGCAACGCCATGACCGATCCGGCCCTGCAGGCCGCTTTTGCCGAAGACGTGGTGCTGCTCAAGCTGGTGGGCATCAACCCGGTGGTCGTGCATGGTGGCGGGCCGCAGATCGAAACCGCTCTGAAGCGCCTGGGCAAGAAGGGCGAGTTCATCCAGGGCATGCGGGTGACCGACGCCGAAACCATGGAAGTGGTGGAATGGGTGCTGGCCGGGGAGGTGCAGCAGGACATCGTGGGCCTGATCAACCAGGCTGGCGGCAAGGCCGTGGGCCTGACGGGCCGCGATGGGGGGCTGATTCGTGCGCGCAAGCTGCGCATGGTCGATGCCCAGGATCCCAGCAGGGAATACGACATCGGCCAGGTCGGCGACATCGTGGGCATCGACCCGTCCGTGGTCAAGGCGCTGCAGGACGACCAGTTCATTCCGGTGGTCAGCCCGATCGGCTTTGGCGAGCACAACGAAAGCTACAACATCAACGCCGATGTGGTGGCGGCCAAGCTGGCCACGGTGCTGCAGGCCGAAAAACTGCTGATGCTGACCAACATTCCGGGTGTGCTGGACAAGCAGGGCCAGCTGCTGCCCGAGCTGACCATGCGGCGCATCGACGAACTCATCGCCGACGGCACCATCTCGGGCGGCATGCTGCCCAAGATCGCCGGGGCGCTGGATGCAGCCAAGAGCGGCGTGAATGCCGTGCACATCATCGACGGCCGGGTGCCGCACGCGATGCTGCTGGAGGTTCTGACCGATCAGGCCTACGGCACGATGATCCGTTCGCACTGAGCGGGTGGTTTTTCGCAGCCGGGGCGCGCCCTTGCTAGTGGGCGGTTACTGAGGCTGGTCCCCGCATCCGTCCATGCGAGAATTCCAGAAACAGGGAATCCAGGAACACCATGAGCGACGTCGAACACCCCCCATCCGCCGAGCCGTCCGGGCCGGCTGCTGCGCCGGCGCGCAAGCGTCCCAAGCCGGGCGAGCGCCGCATCCAGATCCTGCAGGCGCTGGCTGGCATGCTGGAGCAGCCCGGTGCCGAGCGCATCACGACGGCCGCGCTGGCGGCCAGGCTGGAGGTCAGCGAGGCCGCGCTGTACCGGCACTTCGCCAGCAAGGCCCAGATGTTCGAGGGCCTGATCGAATTCATCGAGCAGGCGGTCTTCACGCTGGTCAACCAAATTGCCGAGCGGGAAGCCGGTGCCACCGATCCGGCCGCCGCCGCGCGCCATGCCGGCAAAGTGGTCACGATGCTGCTGCAGTTCGGCGAGAAAAACCCCGGCATGGTGCGCGTGATGGTGGGCGACGCGCTGGTGTACGAGAACGAGCGCCTGCAGCAGCGCATGAACCAGTTCTTCGACAAGATCGAGGCCACGCTGAAACAGTGTCTGCGCCAGGGCTCCGCCGAGACGCTGACGCCCACCGCCGATGCCCAGGTGCAGGCGTCGGTGCTGACGGCCTTCGTGGTGGGGCGGCTGCAGCGCTTCGCCCGCTCGGGCTTTCGGCGCATGCCGACCGAGCACCTGGATGCCAGCCTCGCCCAGCTGTTGCGCTAAAGACACCCCCCGCGCAGGGGCCTGCCGGCTAGCCGGCTGACACAACGATCAGGAGACTTTGCATGAAGCTCGTACGCTACGGTCGGCCCGGCAAGGAAAAACCCGGCCTGATCGATGCTCAAGGCCGTCTGCGCGATCTGAGCGGCGTGGTGCCGGACATCGGAGCCGCGCAACTCGCGCCTGCGGTGCTGCAGCGCCTGTCCCGGCTGAAGGTGGAGCGGCTGCCGCTGGTGCGGGGCAGGCCCCAGCACAGCGTGCGCCTGGGCTGCCCGGTGGCCGGCATCGGTAAGTTCATCGCCATCGGCCTGAACTACAGCGACCATGCCCAGGAGGCGGGCATGCCGATTCCGCGGGAGCCGGTGGTGTTTACCAAGGCCATCAGTTCCATCCAGGGGCCGGACGACGACATCATGCTGCCCAGGGGTTCGGTCAAGACCGATTGGGAGGTGGAGCTGGGGGTGGTGATCGGACAGCGGGCGCGCTACGTCACCCAGAAAGCCGCGCTGGAGCATGTGGCCGGCTATGTGCTGGCCAATGACGTGAGCGAGCGCGCCTTCCAGCTCGAGCGCAGCGGCGGCCAGTGGGACAAGGGCAAGGGCTGCGACACCTTCGGTCCCTTGGGCCCGTGGCTGGTGACCCGCGACGAGATCCCTAACCCGCAACGCCTGGGCCTGTGGCTGGAGGTCAACGGCCAGCGCATGCAGACCGGCAACACCCGCACGATGATCTTCAGCGTGGCCAAGATCGTCAGCCACCTCAGCGAATTCATGACGCTGATGCCCGGCGACGTCATCCTGACGGGCACGCCGCCTGGCGTCGGGCTGGGCATGAAGCCGCCACGCTTTCTGCGCGCGGGTGATGTGGTGACCCTGGGCATCGACGGTCTGGGCACCCAGACCCAGCGGGTCGTGCCGTTTCGGCGCTGATTGCCACCGGGCCGGCTTTACGCCGGCTTTTTTGTGCCCGGGTGGTGGTGGCGGATTGACGGAGGCGGTTTTTCGTGCAAAATAGAACGATCGTTCGATTTTTAGCCCGTCATGGCCGCCACCTCCCAGACCGCCAAGGTCGCCCGCACCCGCAGCCCTCGCGTCGCCGCGCCGCGCGAGGGGCGGGCGCTGCACAAGGGCCAGCAGACCAAGCTGGCCATCCTCGATGCGGCCTTGCGGCTGGCCTCGCAGATCGGGCTGGAGGGCTTGAGCATCGGCGTGCTGGCCGAAGTCACCGGCATGAGCAAGTCCGGCGTCTTTGCCCATTTCGGCTCGCGCGAGGAGTTGCAGATCTCGGTGGTGCGCGAGTATTTCCAGCGTTTCGAGCAGGAAATCTTCTATCCGGCCCTGCAGGAGCCCCGCGGCCTGCCCCGGCTGCGGGCCCTGTTCTACAACTGGATGAAGCGCGTGACGGTCGAAATCCAGTCCGGCTGCATCTTCATCAGCGGCGCGGTCGATTTCGACGACCGGCCGGGTCCGGTGCGCGATGCGCTGGCCAGCTCGGTCAAGGTCTGGCTGGCGGCGGTGCAGCGCGCCGTCGTGCAGTCCAAAGAGGAGGGGCATCTGGCCCCTGATGCCGACGAGCGCCAGATCTGCTTCGAGATCCATGGACTGATCCTGGCCGTGCACTACGAGGCCCGTTTTCTGCGCACGCCGGGTTCGATCGAGCGGGCCACCCAGGCGTTTGAGCAGATTCTGGCGCGCTATGGCCATGCGCCGGCCGGCGCGACGAACGGCAAGACGCCCGCAGCCAAAGGCGGGCGCAGGAAAACCCACCCATCCCCACAGGAGTAAACCCATGCCCAGCTACACCCCTCCCTTGCGCGACATGCAGTTCGTCATGCACGAAGTGCTGCAAGTCACCGACGTGCTCCGGCAGATTCCACGGCATGCCGACACCGATGCCGACACCATCAACGCCGTGCTGGAAGAAGGCGGCAAATTCGCCGCCGAAGTGGTGTTTCCGCTGAACATCAGCGGCGACGAAGAAGGCTGCAAGCTGGACAAGGACACGCATGCGGTCACGGCGCCCAAGGGCTTCAAGGAAGCCTATGCCCGCTACATCGAAGGCGGCTGGCCGGCGCTGTCATGCGATCCGGAATACGGTGGCCAGGGCCTGCCCTTCGTGGTCAACCAGTGCTTCTATGAGATGCTGAACTCGGCCAACCAGGCCTGGACCATGTACCCCGGCCTGTCGCATGGCGCTTACGAGTGCCTGCACGCCCACGGCACCGAGGAGCAGAAAAAACTCTATCTGCCCAAGCTGGTCAGCGGCGAGTGGACCGGCACCATGTGCCTGACCGAGCCCCATTGCGGCACCGACCTGGGCTTGCTGCGCACCAAGGCCGAGCCGCAGCCCGACGGGACCTACCGTCTCAACGGCCAGAAGATCTTCATCAGCGCCGGCGAGCACGACCTGGCCGGCAACATCGTGCATCTGGTGCTGGCGCGCCTGCCGGACGCTCCCAAGGGCACCAAAGGCATCAGTCTCTTCGTCGTGCCGAAATACAAGGTCAACCCCGACGGCAGCCTGGGCGAGCGCAACGGCATCTACTGCGGCGGCCTGGAGCACAAGATGGGCATCCATGGCAATGCCACCTGCCAGATGATCCTGGACAACGCCGTCGGCACGCTGGTGGGCCAGCCCAACAAGGGCCTGCAGGCCATGTTCGTGATGATGAACGCCGCGCGTCTGGGCGTGGGCAACCAGTCGCTGGGGCTGACCGAGGTGGCCTACCAGAACGCGCTGGCCTATGCCAAGGAGCGGCTGCAGATGCGCTCGCTCTCCGGCACCAAGGCCAAGGACAAGGAGGCCGACCCCATCATCGTGCACCCGGACGTGCGGCGCATGCTGCTGACCGCCAAGGCCTATGCCGAAGGCGGGCGTGCGCTGGCCTGCTACTGCGCGTTGCTGCTGGATCAGCATCTCTATCACCCGGACGAAAAAGTGCGTCAGGACAGCGACGAGCTGCTGGCCCTGCTCACGCCCATCGTCAAGGCTTTCCTCACCGACAACGGTTTCCAGGCTACGGTGCTGTGCCAGCAGGTCTTTGGCGGCCACGGCTACATCAAGGAATGGGGCATGGAGCAGTTCGTGCGCGATGCCCGCATCAACATGATCTACGAGGGCACGAACACCGTGCAGTCGCTGGATCTGCTGGGCCGCAAGGTGCTGGGCAACAACGGCGCCACGCTCAAGAAGTTTGGCAAGCTGGTGGCCGCACTGGTGGAGGAAGAAGGCGTCAACGAAAAGATGGCCGAGTTCATCAACCCTCTGGCCTACCTGGGCGAGCAGATGACCAAGTTCACCACCGAAATCGGCTTCCGGGGCATGCAGAACCCCGACGAGGTCGGGGCCGCCGCCGTGGACTACCTGCGCGTGGCCGGCCATTTGGTGTTCGGCTACTTCTTCGCCCGCATGGCTTCGGTGGCGCTGAAGAAAATCGCGGAAGGCAGCACCGATCCGTTCTACCAGGCCAAGCTGCAGACGGCGCGGTTCTACTTCGCCAAGCTGTTCCCGGAGACGGCCACGCTGATGCGCACCGCGCGCGCTGGCGCCAAGCCGTTGATGGACACCGACCTGGCTCTGGCCTGAACGCATGGCCACCCCGCGCACGCTGGGGCTGGCTGCGGCCGCCCTCCTGTTCTGCCTGCCGGGCTGGGCTCAGCCCACCCCGGTGGGGCTGTGGCGCACGGTCGATGAGACCGGGCAGGCCAAAGCCGAGATCCGTATCCAGGCCGGCCCGGATGGGGTGCTCACCGGTGTGATCGAGCGCGCGCTCATCCAGTCCGGCCAGCCCAACTGTGACTTGTGCACCGACGACCGCAAAGGCAAGCCCAAGCTGGGGCTGGAGATCATCCGCGGCGCGCGCAAGGCGGCCGACGAGATCGCCTGGGTCGATGGCCACATCCTGGACCCCGAAAACGGCAAGAGCTACCGCCTGCGTCTGGTTCCGCTGGATGGCGGCGCGCGGCTGCAGGTGCGCGGCTATGTCGGCCCTTTCTACCGCACGCAGGTCTGGATCCGCGTGCAGTGACACTCCCCGCAAGGAAAACCACCATGTCCCGATTTCAAGTCCGCAAAGTCGCCGTGCTCGGCGCCGGTGTGATGGGCGCGCAGATCGCTGCCCATCTGGTCAACGTCAAGGTGCCGGTCGTGCTCTACGACCTGCCGGCCAAGGAAGGGCCGAAAAACGGCATCGTGACCAAAGCCATCGAGAACCTGAAAAAACTCAAGCCCGCCCCGCTGGGCGTGGCCGATGATGCGGCCCTGATCCAACCGGCCAATTACGAGGAGCACCTGGAGCAGCTCCAGGGCTGCGACCTCATCATCGAGGCGATCGCCGAGCGCATGGACTGGAAGCTCGATCTGTACCAGAAGATCGCGCCCTTCGTTGCGCCGCACGCCATCGTCGCGTCCAACACTTCCGGCCTGTCGATCACCAAACTGTCGCAGGCCCTGCCCGAAGCCATCCGCCCGCGCTTTTGTGGCATCCACTTCTTCAACCCGCCGCGCTACATGTACCTGGTGGAGCTGATCGCCACGCCGGTCACGCGGCCGGACATCCTGGACCAGCTGGAGACTTTCGTCACCAGCGGGCTGGGCAAGGGGGTGGTGCGGGCCAAGGACACGCCCAACTTCATCGCCAACCGCGTCGGCATTGCCGGCATGCTGGCCACGATGAAGGAGGTCGAGAACTTCGGGCTGACCTATGACGTGGTGGACGACCTGACCGGCAAGAAGCTGGGGCGCGCCAGCTCCGGCACCTTCCGCACCGCCGACGTGGTGGGCCTGGACACGATGGCCCACGTCATCAAGACGCTGCAGGACAACCTGGACGAGAAGAGCGACCCGTTCTACGCGAACTTCGGCACGCCCCAGGTGCTGCAGACGCTGATCGACATGGGCCACCTGGGCCAGAAGAGCAAGGCCGGTTTTTACAAGAAGGTCGGACGCGACATCCTGCGTTTCGACCCGCAGCGCAAGGACTATGTGCCGGGCGGCGAGAAAGCCGATGCCGTCTATGAGCGCATGCTGAAAAAGCCCGCGCCCGAGCGGCTGAAGCTGCTGCGCAACGCCGAAGGCAAGCAGGGCCAGTTCCTGTGGGCCATCCTGCGCAACAGCTTCCATTACGCCGCCGTGCACCTGGCCACCATCGCCGAAACGGCTGCGGACGTGGATCTGGCCATGCGCTGGGGCTTTGGCATGAAGCAGGGCCCGTTCGAGCTGTGGCAGGAAGCCGGCTGGCTGGAGGTGGCGCGCATGATCCAGGAAGACATCGATGCCGGCCGGGCGCTGTGCCGTGCGCCGCTGCCGGACTGGGTGTTCAGCGAAGCGGTGGTCCAGGCCGGCGGTGTGCACACGCCGCAGGGTTCGTTCAATCCGACGACCGGCCAGTTCCAGCCGCGGCGCAGCCTGCCGGTCTATGGCATCCAGTATTTCCGCGAGAGCCTGCTGGGTGACGGCTCGCCCAACTACAAAACAGCGGGCAAGACGCTGTTCGAGGACGAGGCGATCCGTCTGTGGACGCTGGACGACAACCGCGAAGCCGCCAGCGGCAGCGTGCTGATCGCCAGCATCAAGAGCAAGATGCACGCCATCAGCCCTGCCGTCGCCGAGGGCCTGGCGCGCGGGCTGGAGCTGGCCGAGGCCGACTACCAGGGCATGGTCATCTGGTCGGGCGACGAGCCCTTCAGCGTCGGCGCCGATCTGCAGGCCATGCTGCCGGCTTTCATGGTGGCCGGCGTCAGCGCCATCGAGGGGGCCGAGCAGGAGCTGCAGAACCTGATGCTGCGCATCCGCTATGCCGGCGTGCCGGTGGTGGCGGCCATCCGTGGCATGGCGCTGGGCGGCGGCTGCGAGCTGGCCGTGCACTGCGCCCGGCGCGTGGCGCACATGGAGTCGTACATCGGGCTGGTCGAGGTAGGCGTCGGCCTGGTGCCGGGCGCCGGCGGGCTGACCTATATCGCGCGGCGCGCCGCCGAGAACGCGCGCAGCAGCACCGGCAACGACCTGCTGCCCTTCCTGAGCGAGGGCTTCAAGGCGGCGGCCATGGCCACCGTCGGCACCAGCGCGCTGGAATCGCGCAAGCTGGGCTATCTGCTGGACAGCGACATCGTCGTGCCCAACAAGGACGAGTTGCTCTACGTGGCGCTGAACGAGGCGCGCGCGCTGTACCAGGGAGGCTGGCGCGCGCCGCTGCGCCGGCTCTTCCCGGTGGCCGGGCGCAGCGGGCTGGCCACGATCAAGGCCCAGCTGGTCAACATGCGCGACGGCGGCTTCATCAGCGCGCACGACTACCACATCGCCAGCCTGATCGCCCACGTGGTCTGCGGCGGCGATGTCGATGCCGGCACGCTGGTGACCGAGGAGTACCTGATGGCGCTGGAACGCAAGGCCTTCTGCTCGCTCATCGTGCACCCCAAGACCCAGGAACGCATCATGGGCATGCTCAACACCGGCAAGCCGGTCCGCAACTGACCGGCAAGGAAGGAACCGCTATGAAACAAGTGCAAGACGCCTACATCGTGGCCGCCACGCGCACGCCGATCGGGCGCGCCGGGCGTGGCTATTTCCGCAACACCCGCCCCGACGACCTGCTGATCGCCGCCATCAAAAGCGCGATGAAGCAGGTGCCCACGCTGGACCCCAAGGCCATTGAAGACGCCATCATCGGCTGCTCTTTCCCGGAGGCCGAGCAGGGCATGAACATGGCCCGCATCGCCGTGGGGCTGGCGTTCGACCATCCGATCGGCGGGGTCACCGTCAACCGCTTCTGCGCTTCGGGAGTGACGGCCATCCAGATGGCGGCCGACCGCATCCGCGTGGGCGAGGCCGACGTGCTGATCGCCGGCGGGGCTGAGTCCATGAGCATGGTGCCGATGGGCGGTGTCAAGCCCTCGTTCAACCCGGAGGTGTTCGCGCGCGACGAGAACATCGGCATTGCTTACGGTATGGGCCTGACGGCCGAGAAGGTGGCGCAGCAGTGGAAGGTCAGCCGCGAGGCGCAGGACGCCTTCGCCTACGAGTCGCACATGCGCGCGATCAAGGCCCAGAAGGCGGGGGAGTTCGCCGACGAGATCACGCCCTACGAAGTGATCGAGCGCACGCCCGACCTGCAGACCGGTGAAGTCCGCGTGAGCAAGCGCACCGTCAGCCTGGACGAAGGCCCGCGCCCGGACACCACGCCCGAGGCGCTGGCCAAGCTCAAGCCGGTGTTTGCGGCGCGCGGCAGCGTGACGGCCGGCAACAGCTCGCAGACCAGCGACGGCGCCGGCGCGCTGATCCTGGCCAGCGAGAAAGCGGTCAAGCAGTTCGGCCTGCAGCCGCTGGCGCGCTTCGTCAGCTTCGCTGCGCGCGGCGTGCCGCCGGAGATCATGGGCATTGGCCCGATCGAAGCCATTCCGGCGGCGCTGCGCTATGCCGGCCTCAAGCAGGACGACATCGGCTGGATCGAGCTCAACGAGGCGTTTGCCGCGCAGTCGCTGGCGGTGATCAATTCGCTGGGGCTGGATCCGGCGAAGGTCAACCCCATGGGCGGGGCCATCGCGCTGGGCCACCCGCTGGGCGCCACCGGCGCGATCCGCGCCGCGACCGTGGTGCACGCGCTGCGCCGCCACAAGCTGAAGTACGGCATGGTCACGATGTGTGTGGGCACGGGCCAGGGCGCGGCCGGCATTTTCGAGCGCGTCTGAGTAACCGTCTTCGAAGTCAAGTACCGTGAAGCGCGTTATTCCAAGG
>DAIUCJ010000002.1:0-149745 GCA_036846225.1 Hylemonella sp. | reverse complement strand
CCCCACGCAGGACGATCTCGCCGCAGCGCGGGGACTTGATCAGCGTTTCCTTAGCAGGCCGTTGAAAAACGTCGCGAGGATGGCCAGATGCAAGGCGCACGGCGCGCAGCGACCGAGACATATCGAACGGATAGGCGAGGAAGCGAGCACCGCGCAACGCCGCAGATGGCCTACCGCAGCAGTTTTTCAACGGCTTGTTAGGCGCCCCCAAACCCATGGCGGCAATGCTCAGGCCGGCTTGCGCCAGCAGCGGCAAAAGCGCGACCCACTGCCCGATCGGGACTCAGCCGCCCGGCGCCGCAGCGCGTGCGTCCGCCACCAGCAGATCGACCAGTTCCCGCGCATAGGCCGGCAGCGCCTGCAGGCTGCGCACGACGATCTGCAGGGCCCGCTCGGCCCAGGGGTCGGCCAGCGGGACGATGGCCACCGCCATGGTCTGCGCATGCCGGCGCGCGGCCGATTCGGGCAGCACGGCCACGCCCACGGCGGCCTCTACCATGCGGCAGGCCGCCTCGAAATTGCTGACCTGGATGCGCTGCTTCATCGGACGGCCCAGCCCCGCGCAGATCTGCTGCAAGAAGGCGCGGATCGCGCTGCTTTCGGCCAGGCCGATGTGGTCGCAGTCCAGCGTATCGGCAAAGGCGATGGCGGACAGGCCGGCCAGCGCATGCCCGCGCGGCAGCACCAGCACCAGCCGGTCGTGCCGGTAGGGCAGGGTTTGCAGGTTCTCCGTACGCACCAGCCCGGCGACGATGCCCAGGTCGGCCTGGCCTTCGGAGACAGCACGCACGATGTCGTGGCTGAGCCGCTCCTGCAGATCGACGCTCACGTCCGGATGGTCCAGCAGATAGCGGCGCAGCACCGGCGGCAGGAACTCGCCCAGCGCGGTGGTGTTGGCATGCACGCGCAGATGGCCGCGGATGCCGCGGGCGTATTCCCGCAGGTCGGCACGCAGGTGTTCGAGCTGCCCCAGCACCAGCCGCGCGTGGTGCACGAAGGCCTGCCCGGCAGGGGTGAGCGTGACGCCCTGGGGATGGCGGTGCAGCAGCCGCACCCCCAGGCTTTCCTCCAGCGCCTTGATGCGGGTGCTGGCCGCCGGCGCGGACAGGCAGGCCGCCTCGGCCCCTCTGGTCAGGCTGTCGGCCTCGGCAATTCGCACCATGAGACGCAAATCCACCAGATCGAACGGCAGATTCAGGGTGACGGAAGCGAGTTGCGGCGAATTGGACACAGATTACGGTGATTTGCCGGCGCTGACAGCGCAGATCGCGCATTATGCCTGTGTGGGCCGATGTCAGCCCGATCCTGCGATTAGATACTTTTCGTTCTCAATTTACGCATTTTTTTGCTATTAATGGAACGGAAAGTATCAAATAAAGTCTGGGCATGGACAAAGCACGCGCCCCCGCCATGCCGGCCGCGCGGCCCGCGCCCCGGGCCGTGCTGTTCGACGCTTATGGCACGCTGTTCGATGTGCACAGCGTGGCGCTGCTGGCCGAGCAGTTGTACCCGGGCCATGGCCAGACCCTGAGCCAGCTGTGGCGCGACAAGCAGATCGAGTACACGCGCCTGGTGACCACCAGCGACGACGGCGCGCATTACCAGCCGTTCTGGGCGCTGACGCAGGCCGCGCTGCGCTATGCCTGCAAGCGGCTGGGGCTGGCCCTGAGCGATGCGCACGAGCTGCAGCTGATGAACCAGTACCGGCACCTGAGCGCCTTTCCCGAAAACCGCGCGGTGCTGCAGGCGCTCAGGCGTCGGGGCGTCGTCACCGGCATCCTGTCCAACGGCGACCCGCAGATGCTGGGCATCGCGGTGCGCAGCGCCGGGCTGGACGATCTGCTGGACCACGTGATCAGCGTCGATGCGGTGCGCCGCTACAAGACGCACCCGGCCGCCTACGCGCTGGGCGAGGCCGCCACCGGCCTGCGCGCGGCGCAGATCGTCTTCGTCAGCAGCAACAGCTGGGATGCGCTGGCGGCCACCTGGTACGGCTACCAGACGCTGTGGGTCAACCGCTACCAGCTGCCGTTCGAGGAGCTGGGCACGCAGCCCACGCGCACCGGCTCCACGCTCGACGACGTCCTTGGCTTTTTTCCGGCGGCTTGAGGCCGCCACCCGGTTCCCCAAAAAACTTCCGCATCAGGAGCACGCACCATGATCGCACGCACCCAAGTCCACCGACTGCAGGTTGCCACCAACCTGTACCGCTTCGTCGAGGAGCAGGTCCTGCCCGGCACCGGCATTGCCAGCGCCGATTTCTGGCAGGGCTTCGACGCCATCGCGCACGAGTTCGGCCCCCGCAACGCCGCGCTGCTCAAGGAGCGCGACCGCCTGCAGGCCGAGCTGGACGCCTGGCACAAGGCGCACCCGGGCCCGATCCGGGACATGGCCGCCTACCGCGCCTTCCTGGAAAAAATCGGCTACCTGGTGCCCACGCCCGAGCACGTGGAATGCGACACCGCCAACGTCGATGCCGAGCTGGCCGTGCAAGCCGGCCCGCAGCTGGTGGTGCCCATCCTCAACGCCCGCTACGCGCTGAACGCGGCCAACGCGCGCTGGGGCTCGCTCTATGACGCGCTGTATGGCACCGACGCCATCCCCGAAGACGGCGGCGCCACCAAGGTCGGCCCCGACGGCAAGAGCTACAACCCGGTGCGCGGCGCCAAGGTCATCGAGTACGCGCGCCATGTGCTGGACCGCGTGGCCCCGCTGACCCAGGGCTCGCACCTGGACGCCACCGGCTACGCAGTCGAAGGCGGCAAGCTCACCGTCACACTCAAAGGCGGGCGCAAGGCGCACCTCGCCGACTGCCACAAGTTCATCGGCTACCAGGGCAGTGCGGCCGCGCCTTCGGCCGTGCTGCTGCGCAACCACGGCATCCACATCGAGATCCAGATCGACCGCTCCACCCCCATCGGCGCCGGCGACCCGGCCGGCGTGAGCGACCTGCTGATCGAAGCGGCCCTGTCCACCATCCTGGACCTGGAAGACTCGGTGGCCTGCGTCGATGCCGACGACAAAGTGCTGGCCTACCAGAACTGGCTGGGCATCCTCAAGGGCACGCTGACCGAGGAAGTGACCAAGGGCGGACGCACCTTCACCCGCCGCCTCAACCCCGACCGCATCTACAAGGGGGCCAATGGCGAGGAAATCCGCCTGCATGGCCGCTCGCTGCTGTTCGTGCGCAACGTCGGCCACCTGATGACCAACCCGGCCATCCTGTACGGCGACGGCAGCGAAATCCACGAGGGCATCATGGACGCGGTCATCACCACGGCGATCGCCCTGCACGACCTCAAGGGCCTGACGGCCCCGGGCATCCGCAACTCGCGCACCGGCTCGATCTACGTCGTCAAGCCCAAGATGCACGGCCCTGCCGAAGTGGCGTTCGCCTCCGATCTGTTCGCGCGGGTGGAGGCACTGCTGGGCCTGCCGGAAAACACCGTCAAGCTCGGCATCATGGACGAGGAGCGCCGCACCAGCGTCAACCTCAAGGCCTGCATCGCCGCGGCCAAGAGCCGCGTGGCCTTCATCAACACCGGTTTTCTGGACCGCACCGGCGACGAGATCCACACCGCCATGCACGCCGGCCCGATGATCCGCAAGGCGGCGATGAAGAACACTGAGTGGATCGACGCCTACGAAAAGAGCAATGTGCTCGTCGGCCTGGCCTGCGGCCTCAAGGGCCGCGCCCAGATCGGCAAAGGCATGTGGGCCATGCCCGACATGATGGCCGCGATGCTGCAGCAGAAAATCGTGCACCCCAAGGCCGGCGCCAACACCGCCTGGGTGCCCTCGCCCACCGCGGCCACGCTGCACGCGCTGCACTACCACCAGGTCAACGTGGCCGCCATCCAGGACGAGCTGGAGCGGCAGGCCAAGGGCAAGGATTTCCGCAAGCTGGAAGAACAGTTCCTCCAGGGGCTGCTGACCGTGCCCGTGGCCGCCCAGCCCGGCTGGAGCAAGGAAGAAATCCAGCAGGAAATCGAGAACAACTGCCAGGGCATCCTGGGCTATGTGGTGCGCTGGATCGACCAGGGCGTGGGCTGCTCCAAAGTGCCCGACATCCACAACGTCGGCCTGATGGAAGACCGCGCCACGCTGCGCATCTCCAGCCAGCACATCGCCAACTGGCTGCTGCACGGCATCGTCACCGAAGCCCAGGTGCGCGAGACCTTCGAGCGCATGGCCGCCGTGGTGGACCGGCAGAACGCCGGCGACCCGTTCTACCAGCCGATGGCTGGCCACTCCGACACCTCTTACGCCTACAAGGCCGCCACCGACCTGGTGTTCAAGGGCCTGGAGCAGCCCAACGGCTACACCGAGCCGCTGTTGCATGCCTGGCGGCAGAAGGTCAAGGCCGCGCGCGGCGGCTGAGGCCACGCATCGGCCTGGACCCCAACGGCGCCTCTGCGGCGCCGTTTTTCTGGGGCTGCGCGGGCTTACACCGACCGCACGGCAGGCTGCGCGCCCAACCTGCCAGCCTGCCTGGCAAACGCTTTGTCGAAAGTCGCCAGTTCCTCGCTGTCCTGACTCAGCGCCAGATGCAGGGCATCGGCGAAATCCAGCCCCTGAACGTACCAGGCCAGCGCCTGGCGCAAAGCCTGCGGGTTTTGCGGCCTGAAATTCGGCAGTCCCAGCAGCAGGCCCAATGCGCGCGCAATGTCCTCTCGGGCGCAGTCGTTGACTTCCAGCACCCAGACCAGTTCCTGCATCACGGTGATGGGCGCGGTGTACAGCCGGTCCTGCGCCAGCAGGGCGTGCGCCCGCCCATACTGACGCGCATCGTCGCGCAGCAGCAGGCGTGCCAGGATGTTGGTGTCCAGCGCGATCATGCGGCGTTGCGCGCCTTCAGGCGTGCCTGGATGGCCGCCCGGGTCTGCTCCTCGCTCAGGCGCCTGCGCCCCGGCCTGGCCAGACAGCCGGCCACGGCTTCGAGCGAACTGACTACCGGCGCGGGCAACGGGCGCAGGCGGATTTCGCCTTCCACATAGCTGACAGCCAGTTGGTCGCCCGGCTGCAGCCGGGCGCTTTGGCGCAACGCCTTGGGTATGACCAGCTGGCCCTTGCTGGACAGGGTGACGGTTTCCATGGGTGCCCCTTCAGAGAGTAAGACAGATCGTAAGACAACCGTGCAGCCATTGCAAATGCGCTCTGCAAACGCTGCGACCGGGCGGCACAATCGGCCCGTGCATACGCTGCAACCCCTGATCGATTTCCTGCACCGCCACCCGCGGCTGTTGGTGCTCACCGGCGCGGGCTGCAGCACGGCGGCCGGCATCCCCGATTACCGCGACGAGCAGGGCCGCTGGAAGCGCGCCGAGCCCATGCGTCACCAGACCTTCGTCGGCAGCGCGCTGGCGCGCCAGCACTACCGGGCGCGCAGCATGCAGGGCTGGCCCGCGCTGGCTGCCGCCCGCCCCACCGCCGCGCACCATGCGCTGGCGCGGCTGGAACAGGCCGGCCGCATCGTGCAGCTGGTCACGCAGAACGTCGATGGCCTGCACCAGGCCGCCGGCAGCCGCGCCGTGGTGGACCTGCACGGCCGGCTCGATACCGTGGTCTGCCTGGGCTGCGCAGCACGCACGCCGCGCGCCGCCTTGCAGCAGGAACTGCAGCGGCGCAATCCGCACTGGCTGGCGCCTGAAGCAGCCCGCCTGCCCGACGGCGACGCCGACCTGCGCGACCTGGACTTCAGCCGCTTCGAGGTGCCGCATTGCCCACGCTGCGGCGGCGTGCTCAAGCCCGATGTGGTGTTCTTTGGCGACAGCGTGCCGCGCGAACGCGTGGCCGCGGTGCGTGAAGCGCTGGCTCAGGCCGACGCGGTGCTGGTGGCCGGCTCCTCGCTGATGGTGTATTCGGGCTACCGCTTCGTCGAGGAAGCCGCCGCCAGCGGCAAGCCGGTGGCGGCCATCAACCGCGGCCGCACTCGCGCCGATACGCTGCTGACGCTCAAGGTGGAAATGGACGTGGGCGCCGCGCTGCAGCAGCTGGCGCAAGCCGGCACCGGCGCGCGGGCGGCCTGATCACGGCGGGTCGCCCAACGGCCCGCTCCACGGCGGCGGCGCAGCCGCGGCGCCTGCGCTCTTGCGCGGCGCGGCGGCCTGCGGGTATTCCTCGGCGATGCGGTCTTCCCAATACGTAGCGGGATTGGGCGCGGCGCACAGGCGGCGGAACACTTCGGCCG
The DNA here is from genome assembly GCA_036846225.1 of Hylemonella sp. Taxonomy (GTDB): domain Bacteria; phylum Pseudomonadota; class Gammaproteobacteria; order Burkholderiales; family Burkholderiaceae_C; genus Hylemonella. The sequence continues at coordinate 143,555 of DAIUCJ010000002.1, read as the reverse complement.
GCACCTGCGCGTAGGCGCGCACGGTCTTGTCGTCCCAGTGCAGCTCGAGCCGGCGGCTGGATTCGTCGTAGTCGGCGCGGCGGATGCGGCCGCTGGTGAAGGTCTTGCTGGGCATGCGGGCCTGAGGTCGAATAGCCGGGACTCATGGTAGCGGTTGGCAGGCGCGGCGGACAAGCCGCCCGGCCGCGCTAGCATGGCGCCATGCCCCGCCCGCTCATCCTCTTTGGCGCGTTCGACCGGCATAACTTCGGCGATCTGCTGCTGGCCGAGGTGGCCGCCGCGCTGAACCCGGGGCGTGCGCTCATCCACGCCGGCCTGGCCGCGCGCGATCTGCGCGCGCAAGGCGGCCAGGCGGTGCAAGCCCTGTCCGCGGTGCTGGACGGCGCGCCCGCCGCTGCGCATGACCTGCTGCACGTCGGCGGCGAGACCCTGACGACGACGGCCTGGGAAGCCGCGGTCATGCTGCAGCCGCCGCCGCAGGCCCCCGCGCTGGTGGCCTATCTGCAAGACCGCCCCTCCGAGCGCGCCGCCTGGCTGCGGCAGACGCTGGGAACGCAGGAGGCCGTCCCGTACCTGGCCGACAGGCGGCGCTGGCCGGCCCTGCGCCGCGTGGCGGCCTGGGGCCTGGGCGGCGTGGCGCTGCCCCAGGCGCCGGCAGCCGTGCGCGCCGAAGTACAGGCCAAGCTGGGCGCGCTCGACGCCGTGGCCGTGCGCGACGGCCTCACGCAGGCCGCGCTGCAAGAGGCAGGGCTGGCCGCGGCCTTGCTGCCCGATCCCGCCGTGCTGGTGCCGGCGCTCTTTGGCCAGCGGCTGCAGGCCCATGCGGCCCGCGGCGAGGTGGCGGCGCTGCGCACCCAGTGGCCCGCCGGCTACCTGGCCGTGCAGTGCGGCGCCGAGTTCGGCGACGACGCCACGCTGGCGGCGCTGGCGCGGCAGCTCACGCTCGCGCTGCAGGGCACCGGACTCGGCGTGGCGCTGTTTCGCGCCGGCGCCGCGCCCTGGCACGACAGCCTGCCGCTGCTGCACCGCCTGGCGCAGCGGCTGCCGGCCGGGCGGGTCCGGGTGTTCGGCTCGCTGCATCTGTGGGACATCGCCGCGCTGCTGGCCGCCAGCGCCGGCTGCGTGGCCAGCAGCCTGCACGCGCGCATCGTGGCGGCCGCCTGCGGCCTGCCGGCCGTGAGCCTGCGCAGCCCGCAGGCCGGTGCCCAGCGCGACAAGACCTGGGCCTGGGTGCAAAGCTGGCAAGCCGATGAGCCGGGCAGCGTCTGCGGCGCCGACGGGGTGGCCGCCGCGCTGCGGCAGGCGCTGGCCTTGCCCGCGCGCCAGCGCCAGGCCCAGGCCGCGCGGCTGGCGCAGCAGTGCCGGCTAGGGTATGCGGCGATCCAGGCCGCGCTGGACGCTGCGTAGAATCGCGCGCTTTCCCTCCCCCCTCGCTGGAGCCCGATGATGCTGGAGCGCACTTTCCAACTCACCGCCCATGGCACCACCGTCAAGACCGAGCTGCTGGCCGGCCTGACGACGTTCCTGACCATGGCCTACATCATTTTCGTCAACCCGGACATCCTGGCCGCTGCCGGCATGCCGAAAGACGCGGTGTTCGTGGCCACCTGTCTGGCTGCGGCGCTGGGCTCGCTCATCATGGGGCTGTATGCCAACTACCCGATCGCGCTGGCTCCGGGCATGGGGCTGAACGCCTACTTCGCGTTCGCGGTGGTGCAGGGCATGGGCTTTACCTGGCAGCAGGCGCTGGGGGCGGTGTTCATCTCGGGCTGTCTGTTCATCCTGGTCAGCCTGTTTCGGCTGCGCGAGGCCATCGTCAACGCGATTCCGCGCTCGCTCAAGTTTGCGATCTCGGCCGGCATCGGGCTGTTCCTGGCCATCATCGGGCTGAAGAACGCGGGGCTGATCGCCGCGCACCCGGCCACCTTCGTCACGCTGGGCGACCTGCACCAGCCTGGGCCGGTGCTGGCGGTGCTTGGCTTCTTTCTCATCGTGGCGCTGGAGCAGCGCCGGGTGCCGGGGGCCATCATCATCGGCATCCTGGCGGTGACGGTGGCCGCCGTGGCGCTGGGGCTCGCGCCCTTTGGCGGCATCGTGGCCGCGCCGCCGTCGATCGCGCCCACTTTCCTGCAGATGGACGTAGCCGGCGCCTTCCACACCGGGCTGCTGACGGTGGTGCTGACCTTCTTCCTGGTCGAACTGTTCGACGCCTCGGGCACGCTGATCGGCGTGGCGCACCGCGCCGGTCTGCTGGACAAGGATGGGAAATTGCCGCGCCTGAAACGCGCGCTGCTGGCCGACTCCACCGCCATTGCCGCCGGCGCGGCGCTGGGCACCTCGTCCACCACGGCCTATATCGAGAGCGCCGCCGGCACGGCCGTGGGCGGACGCACGGGGCTGACGGCGGTGACGGTGGCGGTGCTGTTCCTGGCCGCGCTGGTGCTGGCGCCGCTGGCCGGCACGGTGCCGGCCTATGCCACGGCCCCGGCGCTGTGCTACGTGGCGGTGCTGATGCTCAAGGGGCTGGCCGAAATCGCCTGGGACGACCTGACCGAGGCCGCCCCGGCGGTGGTGACGGCCATCACCATGCCGTTTACCTTTTCGATCGCGCATGGCATCGCCTTCGGCTTCATCTCGTACGCGGCCATCAAGCTGCTGGCCGGCCGCGCGCGCGAGCTGCCGCCGATGGTGGCGGCGATCGCGCTCGTCTTCGTGCTGAAGTTCGCGCTGCTGTAGGACCGGCTCACCAGGCCATCCAGAGGATGGCCAGGCCGCTGGCGAGCATGACCGCTTCCATCAGCTGCAGGAAGCGGTGCTCGGGCAGCTGCAGCACGATGCGCCGCGACAGCGTGGAGCCGGCCAACACGAAGGCGCCCAGCAGCAGACCCTGGCCGACGGCGGCCGCGTCGATCACGCCCAGCTGGTGAAACGCCGCGCCCTTGGCCAGAAAGAGGGCCAGCGAGCTGGCGGCCTCGGTCCCGATGTAGGCGCCCTTGACCAGCCCATAGGCCAGAAAGAAAGGCGTGTTGATGGCGCCGGTGGAGGCGACGATGCCAGTCAGGTAGCCGATGAGCGCGCCCACCAGCGCCATATGGCCCAGGCGTGGCCTGAAGTCCAAGCGCCGCAGCCAGCGCCGCGCCGGAATCATCAGCAGCAGAAAGCCGCCCAGCGTCAGCTCGACCACGCGCGGATCGAGCCGCACCAGCGTGTGCGCGCCCAGCACCACGGCCGGCACCGCGGCCGCCGCATACGCGCCGCAGACGCGCCAGTCGATCTGCCGCCACCACAGCCCGACCCGCGCCACATTGGCCACGATGGCCACCAGCGCGATCACGGGCACGGCCCTCACCGGGCCATAGACCTGCACCAGCGGCGGCATCAGCACGATGGTGGTGCCAAAGCCGATCACCCCGCCCAGCACGCCCGCGCCGAGCCCCACGGCGCAGACCAGCAGCAGCGCCAGCGACTCGTTCATGGCGCCGGCTGCAGCAGCGCCAGCGTGCGCGCATCGGGCCGGCCGCCGCAGAAGCGCTGCAGCACCTGGGCATACAGCGGCTCCTCGGGCGCCACCGCGGCAAACAGCGTGGCGCAGGAGCACAGCTTGAGGGCATCGATCTCGCCCAGGATCTCCACCGCGCTGCGGTCCGCATGGGCCAGCAGCAGCTGCAGGCACGCGCGCAGCCGCGCCCCCAGCACCGGGTGCCGGTGGTAAGCCAGCGCCTCGGCACGGTCGGCCAGGCCGTAGTGCTGCGCCATGGCGCTGCGCCCCAGCCCGCGCAGCTGCGGGAAGATGAACCACATCCAGTGGCTTTGCTTGCGGCCGGCACGCAGCTCGGCGCACACCGTGGCATAGACCGGGGCCTGGGCGTCGAGAAAGCGTTGCAGGCCGTGCATGCGCGCCCTCACTTGCGCCAGAAGCCGGCGGTGAACAGCACCAGCACGCTCAGCAGCTCCAGCCGGCCCAGCAGCATCGCGAACGACAGCACCCACAGCTGAAAAGGAGTGAGCCCGCCGAAATTGCCGGCCGGCCCCACCGCGCCCAGGCCGGGGCCGATGTTGTTGACCGTGGCCACCACGGCCGAAAAGGCGGTGACGATGTCCAGCCCGGAAAACAGCAGCAGGAAGCTCAGCCCCACGGTGGCGGCGCCGTAAATCAGCATGAAGCCCAGCACCGCCGTCATCACCGCGGCCGGCACCACCTGCCCGCCCAGCGTGACGGGGTTGACCACCCGCGGATGGATGATGCGCACCAGCTCGCGCCGCGCCTGCTTGAGCAGCAGCACCATGCGCACCATCTTGATGCCGCCGCCGGTGGAGCCGGCGCAGGAGACGAAGCAGCCCAGAAACAGCAGCAGCACGGGCGCGGCCGCCGGCCACTGGGCGTAGTCGGTGGAGGCGTAGCCGGTGGTGGTGGCCAGCGAGATGACATGGAAGGCCGAGGCGCGCAGGGCTTCGGCCCAGTCCGCATGGATGCGGTGGTCCAGCAGCAGCAGGGTCAGCAGGGCGATGGCCGCCAGCAGCACGAAGAAATAGGTGCGGATCTCGCGGTCGGTGGTCAGCGGGCGCAGGCTGCGCGAGCGGATCACGAGGAAATAGCGCAGAAAGCTCACGCCGGCCAGCGTCATGAACACCATGGCCACGCCTTCGATCGCGGGCGAATTCCAGTGGCCGAAACTGGCGTCGTGCGAGGAAAAGCCGCCCAGGCCCATGGTGGTGCACATGTGCATGAAGGCATCGGCCCAGCTCATGCCGGCCCAGCGGTAGGCCAGCAGGCAGGCGGCGGAAAAGGCGAAATACACGCCCCACAGCCCGCGCGCGGTCTCGGCGATGCGCGGGGTCAGCCGCGCGTCCTTCATCGGACCGGGGGTTTCGGCCTTGTACAGCTGCATGCCGCCCAGACCCAGCATGGGCAGGATGGCCACCACCAGCAGCATGATGCCCAGCCCGCCGATGAGCTGTAGAAAGCAGCGCCAGATGTTCACCGACACGGGCAGCGCATCCAGCCCCTGCAACGCGGTGGCGCCGGTGGCGGTGAGCGCGCTCATGGCCTCGAAGTAGGCGTGGCTCCAGCCGATGCCGGGCACCGTGTAATAAAGCGGCACCGCGGCGTAAAAAGTAAGGACCACCCACACCAGGTTGACCAGCAGAAAGCCGTCGCGCGCCTGCAGCTCGCGCTGGTGCCGCCGCGTCAGCAGCCACAGCAGCGCGCCGCTGCCCAGGGTGAAGGCGCCGCTGACGGCCCAGACGGCGTGCAGCGTGGCGTCGTCATGCGCCCAAGCCCAGGCCAGCGGCACGCCGAAAGCCAGCGCAAACACCATCAGGATGCGGGCGAACAGAGCCAGGACGGGCAGCAGCATGGCGCAGCCCCCTCAGCCGAAGAAGGTGGCGCTGACCTGGAACAGCTTTTCCACCTCGCGCACCAGCCGCTTGCTGGGAATGAAGATGACGATGTGGTCGCCGTCTTCGATGACGGTGTCGTGATGCGGCATCAGCACCTCGGACTGCCGGCCGCTGCCGCGCACGATCACGCCAAAGCGCGCCCCCGCGGGCAGCCGGATTTCGTCGATACGACGCCCCACCAGGCGCGAGGTGCGGACATCGCCGCGGGCGATGCCTTCCAGCGCCTCGGCCGCGCCCCGGCGCAGGCTGTGCACGGCCACCACGTCGCCACGGCGCACGAAGGTCAGCAGTTCGCCGATGACGGCCTGCGCGGGCGAGATGGCGATGTCGATGGCGCTGCCCTGCAGCATCTCGGCATAGGCACGCCGGTTGACCAGCGCCATCACGCGGCGCGCGCCCAGCCGCTTGGCCAGCATCGCGGACATGATGTTGTCCTCGTCGTCGTTGGTCAGCGCGAGAAAGAGGTCCATCTCGCCAATGTTCTCCTCCAGGAGCAGCTCCTCTTCCACCGCATTGCCGTGCAGCACCAGCATGCTGCTGGGCAGCTGGCTGGCCAGGTAGTCGCAGCGCTGGGCGTTGTGCTCGATGATCTTGACCTCGCACTGCCCCACCAGGCTGCGCGCCAGCCGCAGGCCCACCTTGCCGCCGCCGGCGATCATGAGGCGCTGCACCGGCTGGTCGCGCGTGTGCAGCGCCGCCAGCACCTCGCGGATCTGGTTGGCCGCGGCCAACACGAAGATCTCGTCGCCGGGCAGCACCCGCGTGTCGGGATCGGCCGGCACCTCGGCATCGTGGCGGTACAGCGCCACCACCCGCATCTGCACCCCGGGCAGCCGGTCGCGGAACTCGCCGATGCTGCGCTGCGCCAGCATGCTGGCGGCGGTGACGCGCACCGCGGCCAGGCAGGCCTGCCCGCCGCCGAAGTGCAGCACCTGCAGCGCCTCCGGGTAGTCGATGAGCTGGTGGATGTAGCGCATCACCGACTCCTCGGGGCAGATGATGCGGTCCACCGCGAAGCCGGACTTGGACATCAGCGCATCGCCGGCGGCGAATTCGGGCGAACGCACCCGCGCGATCGTCACCGGCACCTGGAACACGTCGTGCGCGACCTTGCAGACCACGAGGTTGGACTCGTCCAGCGCAGCGCAGGCGATCAGCATGTCGGCGTCCTGCGCGCCGGCTTCGCGCAGAACCGAGGGCTGGATGCCGTTGCCCACCACGCCGCGCAGATCCAGCCTTTCCTCGAGCCGGCGCAGCCGCACCGGATCCTGGTCGATGACGGTGATGTCGTTCTGCTCGGACACCAGGCTCTCGGCCACGCTCTCGCCGACCCGGCCCGCGCCCAGGATGATGATGTTCATGCCCCCGCTCCCGGCTGCGCGCGCAGGCTGCGGGCGGCAAACACCAGCAGGCAGGCGGCCAGCCAGGCGCCCAGCGCGTACTGGTAAGGCAGGTTGATCGCAAAGCCCATTTCGTCGCTCCACAGCACGTACAGGCAGTACAGGCCGAACAGCGCCACGCCACGCATCAGCCAGGCCTGCGGGCGCAGGTGCCGCGGCGGAATGCGCGCGGCCAGCCAGGCGCCGCTCAAGCCGCTGAGCAGGCCGGCCGCCGCACCCACGGCCACATCCGCCGGCCAGTGCGCCCCCACCGCCACGCGCGAGCAGGCCACGCCGGTTGCCAGCAAAAACAGCCAGAGCCATTGCCGGCGCTCGCTAGGCTGCTGCGAAAAGTAGAGCGCCGCGGCGCCGGCGAAGGCGGTGACGGTGTGGCCCGAGGGCATGGCGGCGATGAACAGCGGCTCGCCGACCACGCGGATGCCCTCCATGCCCAGCGCCTCCAGCGGGCGCGGGTTGTCGGCCATGGCCTTGCCCAGGCGCGTCAGCACCCCGGCCAGCGGCGCCGCGCACAGCCAGGCCAGCATCAGGCGCGGCGCGCGCCACAGCGCCGGCGCCGTCAGCGCATAGATGGCCCAGCCCGTGCCCAGCAGCGACAGCAGCGACCAGAAGGTATCGGGCAGCGCGGCAAACGCCCGGTTCACGGCGCGAAATACCGCCGGCTCGTGCCAGCCCAGCCACAGCGGCGCGGTCAGCGCCAGCACGATGAAAGGCAGCGCCCAGTGCCAGGGCGCGATCGCTCGCAAAGACTCTCGTTCGGCAGACATCGGTGTCCTCATCCATCGCCGCGGCGGCGCGGCGCAGGCTGCCCGCCCCAGCCATGGCAGACCTGCAGGGTGAAATGCGCCAGCACCCGGCCCGCGCGCACGACCGGCAGCACCTCGGGCGCTTCGCAGCGCGCGAACTGCCCCGGCGCCAGCGGCGGCACATGCGGCAGCTGCGACCAGTCCAGCAGCACCGCGCTGGCCCCCGGCGGCAGCGGGCCGCTCCAGAAGCTGAACTGGTCCACGCCGGGGGCCAGCACGTGCACCGGCAGCGGCCGCGCGTACCAGGCCAGCCGGCTGGCCAGCGTCCAGTTCTGCACCGCCAGATGGCCCACGCCATGGGCGCGCGCCAGTTCGGCCGCGCGCGCGCCGGCGGCGTCCCAGCCGTAGAAATCGGTAAACGGGTTGAAGGCCTCCGGCGCCGCGCTGCCCGGCTCCGCGCCGCGCTGCCAGGGCGCGCCGCCCAGCAGCATCAGCGCATAGAGCGCGAGCGTCAGCACCGCCTGCCACGCGCCCAGCACGCGGATGCCGGCGCGGCGGCCGGCGGCCCACAGCGCGGCCAGCCCCAGGCCCGCAAAAGGCGCCAGCGCCACCCAGGCCGGCGCCGTCCAGTGCGGCAGGCTGCTGCCGCCGCCGGACAGATAGGCCAGCACCGCGAACGGCAGCAGGTAAAAGCCCAGCAGCCCCAGGCGCCGCGCATCCCAGCGCACGCGGCCGCGCAGGGCCAGCGCGCCGCGGATCAGCAGCGGGTACAGCAGCGCCTGCAGCAGCGCGAACACCAGCACCGGCCCGACCTGCCAGGCCCCGCCCCTGCCGTGCTGCAGCTGGTAGCGAAACGAGATCCAGTCGTGCTGCGCATTCCACACGAACACCGGCAGCACCAGCAGCAGCGCCAGCGCCAGCGCCAGCCAGGGCCCGGGGCGGCGCAGCAGGCGCGCCCTGTAGACGGCCAGCAGCGTGGCCGCCGCCGGCAGCGCGGCGAAGATGGCCGTGTATTTGGACAGCCCGGCCAGGCCCAGCAGCAGGCCCAGCAGCAGCCATTGGCGCAGGTCGTCCACGGACAGCAGACGCAGCGTCTGCCACAGGATGGCCGCGGTGAAGAACATCAGCAGCGTATCGGGCACCAGGCCGATGCCCAGCAGGTGCAGCAGCGGCGCCAGGCTGTAGGCCCCCACGGCCCACAGGCCGGCGGCCTCGGCGCTGTCGGCGTCTCCCGCCATCAGCAGGCGATGCAGGCGGTACGTGGCCGCGTACACCAGCAGCGCCGTGCCCGCCCACAGCGCGGCCGGTATGAGGCGCAGCACCCCGGCCGGCGCGTGCAGCGCCACCAGCGGCGCCTGCACCCAGCCCACCAGCGGCGGATGGTCGTAATAGCTCAGCGCCAGATGCGCGCCGTAGAGCGCATAGTGCGCCTCATCGGCCGTCAGGCCCAGCGCGAAGCCCAGCGCCACATGCAGCACGCTGTGGCCGGCAAGCAGCCACAGCAGCAGCGGGGGGAAGCGAAACGGGGCGGACATGAACGGGAGGCGACGCCGGAACCGGGCAAGTCTAGCCGAGCGCCCTACACTGCCGGCATGGACACCCCCGCCAGCCCCCCGGATGCCGTCGATCCCGCGCGCTGCCCGCTGTGCGGCGCGCCCAACGGCTGCGCGCTGCAGGCGGCGCGCGCCAGCGGCCAGCCGCCGCAGCCCTGCTGGTGCGAGCGGGTGCGCTTTGCGCCCGAACTGCTGGCGCGGGTGCCGGCGGCCGCCGTTCGGCGCGCCTGCATCTGCGCGGCCTGCGCCACGGCAGCGCCCCGCTGAAGCCGGCTGCTCAGCGCGCGCCGTCGATGATCCAGCGCATCAGGGCTTCGCACTGCGCGGCGCTGAGCCGCTCGTGCGCGGCGATGTGGCCGAACAGACCGCCGGCGCGCAGCTTGTCGGCCAGCCGGCGCGGCGCATCGGGCTGGCCGCGGTAGCGCGCGTAGTCGGCCGCCAGCTGGGCCATCGTCGGCGCGCCGCGGCGCGGCGGCTCGCCATGGCAGCTGTAGCAACCGGCTTCCTGCGCCAGCTGCTGGCTGGCGGCAGCGCCCAGGCTGAGGCCAGCGCAGACGAGGACGAACACCAGAGAGCGAAGCCACGACATACCCTCCATGGTGCCATGCCCCGGCGCCGGGCTGCTAGCATCGGCCACACGGCAGCGGCCTGTGCGCCGCCAGCCCCCTTCTTTGCACCGATGACCCGCCCCGCCACCCTGCAGGAACTGCGCGCGCGCCACGGCCCACGCTACCGCTGGCTGCTGCTGCTGGCCGTGATGGTGGGCGCGATGGCGGCCATCATGTCCTCCACCATCATCAATGTGGCCGTGCCCGACATGAGCCGCCATTTCACGCTGGGCCAGGAACGCGCGCAGTGGGTCAGCTCCGGCTTCATGGTGGCAATGACGGTGGCCATGCTGACCACGCCCTGGCTGCTGGGCGCCTTCGGCTATCGCCGCACTTACGTGGCCACGATGCTGCTGATGCTGGTCGGCGGCGTGGCCGGCGGTCTGGCCAACGACTACCCGCTGGTGCTGGCCGCGCGCGTGGCCGAGGGGCTGGCCGCCGGCGTGGTGCAGCCGATACCGGCCATCATCATCCTGCGCGCCTTCGAGCCGCACGAGCAGGGCCGCGCCAGCGGCATCTTCGGCATGGGCGTGGTGCTGGCGCCGGCACTGGGGCCCAGCATCGGCGGCGTGCTGGTGGACTGGTTGGGCTGGCGCTCGATCTTCTTCATGGTGGTGCCGCTGTGCCTGGCCGCGCTGGCGCTGGCCTACCGCTACGTGCCCAGCACCGCGCCGGGCGGCGTGGCCCCGGGCAGCCAGCGCGCCCCGCTGGACTGGGCCGGCCTGCTGCTGGCCACGCTGGGCACGCTGGCCCTGCTCAACGGCCTGGTGCAATGGCACGCCGGTGCCAGCGCCGCCGCCGCGCTGCTGCTGGGCGCGGCGGCAGCGCTGACGCTGGCCTTCTGGTGGCGCGCCCGCCGGCTGGGTGCGGACGGCGCCGGCAGCGGGCGGCCGGCGGCGCTGCTGAACCTCACGCTCTTTGCCCACCGCCCGTTTGCGATGGGCAGCATCGTGGCCTTCATCTACGGCATGGCGCTGTTCGGCTCCACCTACCTGATCCCGGTGTTCATGCAGATCGGGCTGGGGCTGTCGGCCTCCTATGTGGGCACCATCCTGCTGCCGGCGGGCGCGGTGCTGGCCGCCACCATCGCCGCGGCCGGCCGCCTGGCCGACCGCTACCCGGCGCACTGGCTGGTCAGCGCCGGCGTGGCGCTGCTGGCGGCCTCGTTCGCGCTGATGGCCTTCGTCAATAGCGGCCAAGCCATCGCACTGCTCATCACGCTGGCCATCGTGGGCCGCGTCGGCCTGGGCTGCATCCTGCCCGCGCTCAACTTGGGGGCGATGCGCGGGCTGCCGCCTGCGCTGATCCCGCAGGGCGCCAGCGCGATCAACTTCGTGCGCATGCTCGGCGGCGCCGTGGGCGTGAGCCTGTGCGGCATCGTGCTGGAGTGGCGGCTGGCCGCGCACGGCGCCAGCCTGCACGATGCCAGCGGCGGCGCGCAGCGGCTGGCCGCCTTCGACGAGGCCTTCGTGCTGCTGGGCGGGCTGTGCGCGCTGGCGCTGGGGGCGGCCTGGCGGCTGCGCGAGCGCCTCAGCCCAGCGCCGCCTGCAGCGCGTCCATGAACAGGGCTGCGACATCGCAGCCGGTCTGGTCGGTGATTTCCTGAAAGCAGGTCGGGCTGGTGACGTTGATCTCGGTCAGGCAGTCGCCGATCACGTCCAGCCCCACCAGCAGCAGGCCGCGCGCGGCCAGCACCGGCCCCAGCGCCTCGGCGATCTCGCGATCGCGCGGCGACAGCGGCTGCGCCACGCCCAGGCCGCCGGCAGCCAGGTTGCCGCGCACCTCGCCGCCCTGCGGAATGCGCGCCAGGCAATAGGGCACGGGCCGCCCGCCGATGACCAGCACGCGCTTGTCGCCCTGGGCGATGGCCGGCAGGAACTTCTGCGCCATCACGGTCTGCGCACCGTGGCGGTTGAGCGTCTCGATGATGCCACCCAGGTTCAGGCCATCGTCGCGCACGCGGAAGATGCCCATGCCGCCCATGCCGTCCAGCGGCTTGAGGATGATGTCGCGATGCTCGGCATGGAAAGCGCGGATGGCCTGCGCGTCGCGCGTGACCAGCGTGGGCGCGATGAACCGGGCGAATTCGAGGATGGCGAGCTTTTCAGGGTGGTCGCGCAGCGCGCGCGGCCGGTTGAACACGCGCGCGCCCTCGCGCTCGGCCTGCTCCAGCAGGTGGGTGGCGTAGAAGTATTCGCTGTCGAACGGCGGGTCCTTGCGCATGAGCACGGCGTCGAAGTCGCGCAGCGCGGCCAGCCGCTGCGCCGGCGCCTCGGGCGTCTCATGGAACCAGCGTTCTTCCTCGCCGGTGAGCGTGATGTGGCGCACCTGCGCCTGCACGCCGGTTTCGGCCCGCCAGTACAGATGCCGCGGTTCGCAGGCGGCGATGCGCCAGCCGCGCCGCTGGGCCTCGCGCATCATGGCGTAGGTGCTGTCCTTGTAGGTCTTGAAGGTTTCCAGCGGATCGGCGACGAACAGGAGCTTCATGGGAGCCGGCTTGCATTGTGGTTAGCCCCTAGCCGCGGCACACGCGGCGCGGTGTATGGTTGCAGGGCCAACACATCGAAAACGTTGACAACCAACCGGGAGTCTCGCATGAAACGCCGTCACCTGCTGCAGGCCGCGCCGCTGCTGGCCCTGCCCGGCCTGGGCCTGGCCCAGGACAAATACCCGTCCAAGCCCATCACCATCATCTGCCCCTATCCGGCCGGGGGCAACACGGACCAACGCTCGCGCCAGTTCGCCCGCTTCATGAGCCCGGCGCTGGGCGTGCCCATCGTGGTCGAGAACAAATCGGGCGCCGGCGGCAACATCGGCACCGAAGCCATCGTGCGCGCCAAGCCCGACGGCTACACCATCGGCATGGGCAACTTCGCGCCGCTGGCGGTCAACCCCACGCTGTTCAAGAAGGTCAGCTTCGACCCGCTGAAGGATCTGGCGCCGATCTGCCTGATCGAGCGCGGGCCGCTGATGCTGATGGTGCGGCCCGACTCGCCGTACAAGAACGTGCAGGACCTGGTCGCCGCGGCCAAGGCCCGGCCCGGCCATCTGACCTACGCGCACGGCGGCACCGGCGGCTCGCACCACCTGGCAGCCGAGATGTTCAAGGCCCGCGCCGGCGTCTTCATCACCACCATCCCCTACCGCGGCGGCGCGCCGGCCACGATCGATCTGATGGGCGGGCAGGTGGACATGATGTTCGAGCAGATGTACGCGGCCTCGGCCCACCTGAAAGCCGGCAAGCTGCGCGCGCTGGCCATCACCAGCCTGAAGCGCTCGCCGCTGTTTCCGGACGTGCCCACGATGGCCGAGCAGGGCTTCCCCGGCTTCGAGATCAGCAACTGGCAGGGCTTCGTGGCCCCGGCGGCCACGCCGCGGCCCATCATCCAGCTGCTCAACGAAGTGACCAACAAGGCGCTGGCCGATCCGGAGATCAAGGCCCAGATGCTGGCGCAGGGCAATGAGCTGGGCGGCGGCACGCCCGAGCAGTTCGCCGCGCACATCAAGGCCGAGAGCGAGCGCTGGAGCAAGCTGGTGCAGACCGCCGGCATCAAGCCGGACTGACAACAGCCTCGCGCCAGGACGCTGGCGTGGCGGTCGCGCGGCTCAGATTTCGATCTTGGAGCCCAGTTCCACCACTGCGTTGTTCGGCAGGTGGAGGAACTCGGCCGCCGCGCTGGCGTTGTGGTGCATCTGGGCGAACAGCTTCTCGCGCCACGGCGCCATGCCTTTGCCGATAGTCGGAATCACGATGTCGCGTGAGAGGAAATAGCTGGTCGTCATCGGATCGAAATCGCAACCGAGCTCGCGCACCTGCTGCAGCGCCTGCGGCAGGTCGGGATCGTCCTTGAAGCCGTAGTGCACGATGACCTGCCAGCAGTCGTGCCCCAGCGGCGTGATCTCCACGCGCCGCTCTTTCGGGATGCGGGGCACTTCATGGCTGCGCACCGTGACGAACACGTTGTGGCGGTGCAGCACCTTGTTGTGCTTGAGGTTGTGCAGCAGCGCGTTGGGCACGTTGCCGGGCTCGGCGGTCAGGAAGACGGCCGTGCCGTCCACCCGCGTGGGCGGGCTGATGAACACCGCCTCCAGAAAGCTGGCCAGATCCAGCGCATCCTGCCGCAAGGCTGCGTTCAGCAGCGCACGACCCTGCTTCCAGGTCGTCATCAGCAGGAACACGGCGCCGCCGATGGCCAGCGGGAACCAGCCGCCATGGTGCAGCTTCATCAGGTTGGAGCTGAAGAAGGCCAGGTCGATCAGGAAGAAAAAGCCGGTGGCCCCCACGCACAGCGCCAGCGGATAGCCCCAGCCGTAGCGAATGACGAAGAAGGTCAGCACCGTGGTGATCAGCATGTCCAGCGTCACGGCGATGCCATAGGCCGCCGCCAGGTTGCTGGAGGAGCGGAAGAACAGCACGGCCAGCACGATGGCCACGAACAGCCCCCAGTTGACGAAAGGCATGTAGATCTGGCCGGTGTCGGTCTCGCTGGTGTGCTGCACCTGCAGCCGCGGCAGGTAGCCGAGCTGGATGACCTGCTTGGTCACGCTGAAGGCGCCGGAGATCAGCGCCTGCGAGGCGATCACGGTGGCCATCGTGGCCAGCCCCACCAGCGGCAGCAGCGCCCACGGCGGCGCCATCATGAAGAAGGGGTTTTTCACCGCTTCGGGGTTTTCCAGCAGCAGCGCCCCCTGGCCGAAGTAGTTGAGCGTCAGCGCCGGCATGACGATGGAGAACCAGGCCAGGCGGATGGGCTTCTTGCCGAAATGCCCCATGTCGGCATACAGCGCTTCGCCGCCGGTGACGCACAGCACCACTGCACCCAAGATGACGAAGGTCGTGCCTGGGTTCTCGACGATGAAGCCCAGCGCGTAATGGGGGCTGATGGCCCAGAGGATTTCCGGGTGGCTGGCGATCTGCGCCACCCCCAGCGCGGCGATCGCGACGAACCAGCACAGCGTGATCGGCCCGAAAAAACGGCCGATGCCGGCAGTGCCGCGCTTTTGCACGAAAAACAGGCCGAAGAGGATAAGCAGCGTCAGCGGAATGACCGCGCGCGTGAACGCCGGCGAGACGACCTCCAGCCCTTCCACCGCCGACAGCACCGAAATCGCCGGGGTGATGACCCCGTCGCCGTAGAACAGGCAGGTGCCGAAAATGCCCACCAGCAGCAGCACGCGGCGCAGCTCGGGCCTGTCCTTGACCGACTGCGAGGCCAGCGCCAGCATGGCCACCAAGCCGCCCTCGCCGTTGTTGTCGGCCCGCAGCACCAGCGACACGTATTTGAGCGAGATGATCAGCGTCAGCGTCCAGAAGACGATGGACAGGATGCCGTACACATTGTCGGTGGTGAAGGCCACGTGGCCGGAGCCGAACACCTCCTTGATGGCATACAGCACGCTGGTGCCGATGTCGCCATAGACGACGCCGATCGCGCCCAGGGTCAGCGCGGCAAGCGAGGATCGGGATGTGCTCAAGGACGCAAGCGGCAGCCGCCAGGCCGCCGCACGAGAAATGCGAAGCCGTTATTGTGCGCCCGCCGGCTGCGCGCGTGACGCGCCAGCCAGCGCCCGGCGTGAAATTGTTGCGCCGCAGCAACCAACTGGCGGCGGCTACTCGTACACCTCGGCGTTGGGATCGGTGGCTTCCAGCTCATAGCTGGCCGCCAGCATGGCCAGGCGGCCGACCACGCCGTACATGTAGAAGCGGTTGGGGGCGCTGGCGCCGGGCTTGGCGCCGGGCTGCGGCAGGTGGGCGCTCTGCTCGAAGGCCAGCGGCACGAAGCTGGCACCCGGGGCGTTGAGGTTCTCGTCCACGCCGCGCTCGGCATGCACGCGGTAGAAGCCCCCGACCACGTAGCGGTCCATCATATAGACCACCGGCTCGGCCACCGCGTCGTGCATGCGCTCGTAGGTCAGCACGCCTTCCTGGATGATGACTTCGCTGACCGACTGGCCGTCCTTGATCACGCTCATCTTGTTGCGCGTGCGGCGGTTGATCTCCTGCAGCTCCTTGGCGTCGCGCACGGTCATGATGCCCATGCCGTAGGTGCCGTTGTCGGCCTTGACGACGACGAAGGGTTTTTCCTTGATGCCGTATTCCTTGTACTTGCGCCGGATCTTGCCCAGCAGCGCATCGACGTTGGTCATCAGGCAGTCCAGCCCGCGGCTCTCGGCGAAATCGACCTCGCCACAGCGGTTGAACAGCGGGTTGATCAGCCAGGGGTCGATGCCCAGCAGCTTGCCGAAGCGCTTGGCCACCTCCTCGTAGCACTGGAAATGCTGGCTCTTGCGCCGGATGGTCCAGCCCGCGTGCAGCGGCGGCAGCAGGAACTGCTCGTGCAGGTCCTCCAGAATGCCCGGGATGCCGGCAGACAGGTCGTTGTTGAGCAGGATGGTGCAGGGATCGAAATCCTTGAGGCCGAGCCGGCCCTTGTTGCGGATCACCGGCTCCAGCATCACCGTCTCGCCATCGGGCAGCTCGATCGTGGTGTTTTTCTTGATCTCCGGGCTGATGGAGCCGATGCGCACGTTCAAGCCCGCCATGTGGAAGATGCGCCGCAGCTGCGCCACATTGCTCAGGTAGAAGGTGTTGCGGGTGTGGTTCTCGGGAATCAGCAGCAGGTTGCGCGCTTCCGGGCAGATCTTCTCGATCGCGGCCATCGCGGCCTGCACGGCCAGCGGCAGCATTTCGGGCGTCAGGTTGTTCCAGCCGCCCGGAAACAGGTTGGTGTCCACCGGTGCGAGCTTGAAGCCGGCATTGCGGATGTCCACCGAGGTGTAAAACGGCGGCGTGTGCTCCATCCACTCCAGCCGGAACCAGCGCTCGATGGCGGGCATGGAGTCCAGGATGCGCTGCTCCAGCTCGTTGATCGGGCCGGTGAGTGCGGTGACCAGATGCGGAACCATGGTGGCGTCGCCTCGCTTTGCAGATGGGTGTGGACGGTGCCGTCAGCTGCGCACTTCGCCTTCGCCCAGCACGATGTACTTGAGCGAAGTCAGCCCCTCCAGCCCCACCGGGCCGCGGGCGTGGAACTTGTCGGTGCTGATGCCGATCTCGGCACCCAGCCCGTATTCGAAGCCGTCGGCAAAACGCGTGCTGGCGTTGACCATGACGCTGCCCGAATCGACCTCGCGCAGAAAGGCCTGCGCATGGCGGTGGTCGGTCGTCAGGATGGCGTCGGTGTGGTGGCTGCCGTATTTGTTGATGTGGGCGATGGCTTCGTCCAGCCCCTCGACCACCTTGATCGCGATGATGGGCGCCAGGTACTCCTCGTACCAGTCCTGCTCGGTGGCCTCGCGCAGCGCGGCGCCCGGTATGCCTTCGAGGATGGCCCAGGACTCGGGGCAGCAGCGCATCTCCACCCCCTTGGCGGCAAACACCGCGCCGATGCGCGGCAGAAACTCGGTGGCCACGCCGCGCGCCACCAGCAGGGTTTCGGTGGCGTTGCAGGGGCTGTATTTCTGGGTCTTGGCGTTGTCGGTCACCCGCACGGCCATCTCGATGTCGCAGGGATCATCGACATAGGTATGGCAGTTGCCGTCCAGGTGCTTGATCACCGGCACCCGCGCCTCGCGGCTGATGCGCTCGATCAGCGACTTGCCGCCGCGCGGAATGATCACGTCCACGTACTCGGGCATCGCGATCAGCTGGCCGACGGCAGCGCGGTCGGTCGTGGGCACCAGCTGCACCGCATCGGCCGGCAGGTCCGACTCCTGCAGGGCCTGGCGCACCAGCCGCGCCAGCGCCTGGTTGGACGCCAGCGCCTCCGAGCCGCCGCGCAGGATGCAGGCGTTGCCGCTCTTGATCGACAGGCTGGCCGCCTCGATGGTCACGTTCGGCCGGCTCTCGTAGATCATGCCGAACACGCCGATGGGCACGCGCATGCGCCCGACACGGATGCCGCTGGGCTGCTGGGTCAGGCCGACGACCTCGCCGATGATGTCGGGCATGGCGGCCAGCTGCTCGCAGCCCTGCGCCACGGTTTCGATGACCTTGGGCGTCAGGCGCAGGCGGTCCACCATCGGGGCGGCCAGCCCCTGGGCTTCGGCGCGGGCCACGTCCTGGGCATTGTCCTGCTGCAAGGCGGCCTCATGGGCGCGCAGCAGCGCGGCCAGCCGGCGCAGCGCGGCGTTTTTCTGCGCCGCGCCGGCCTTGGCCATGCGGGCGGCGGCAGCGCGGGCCCGCTGGCCCATCTGGCGGATGAGTTCGGCGGTATCGCCGGTCACGGCGGCGGATTCGGGCGCGTTCATGGGTTCATTTTCGCACGCCGCCACGTGGTGCTGCGGCCATGCAGAGGCGGCAGAAATCGAAAGCCAGCCGCTGCAGCGCCTGCCAGCCGTCGCTGGGCCAACCCGGCGCTTTCAGCCCCTTGACGATGCCGTCCACCTGGTGTGCCTCCTGCAGCAGCGCCTCCAGGGCAGCCGGCTGCAGCTGCGGCAGCACACGCTCGTACAGCCGCTCCTTGACGCCCCAGATGCGCTGCTCGCGCAGCGCCAGCGGCAGCGGCCGCCCCTGCGCCAGCGCATCCTTGACGCGCTTGAGACCCCGGATGTCCTCGGCCAGCGCGTAGTGCACCAGCACCTCGGCCTCGCCTTCGGCGCGCAGCCCGTCGAGCATGCGCTGCACGCGCAGCGGCTGGCCGGCCAGCACCGCCTCGCCGAGCTTGAACACGTCGTAGCGCGCCACATTGAGCACGGCGGACTCCACCTGCTCGAAGCCCAGCTCCCCCGGCGGGTACAGCAGCGCCAGCTTCTGGATCTCCTGGTGGGCCGCCAGCAGGTTGCCCTCGACGCGGTCGGCAAAGAACTGCAGCGTGCGCTGGCCTTCTTCGCCCGCGGCCACCCGCTGGCCCTGGGCGGCCAGGCGCTGCGCGATCCACTGCGGCAGGGCGGCGCGCTCCACCGGCTCGATGGCCACGGTCACGCCATGCTGCTCCAGCGCGGCGAACCAGGCGCTGGCGCGGGTCTGCCGGTCCAGCCGCGGCAGCAGCACCAGCGTGAGCACGTCCGCGTTGGCCGGCGCGGCCTCGGCCAGCTGCTGCAGCGCCACGCTGCCATCCTTGCCCGGCTTGCCCGAAGGGATGCGGATCTCGACAAGCTGCCGCTGGGCAAACAGGCTGAGCGCGCCACCGGCCGCCAGCACCTCGCTCCAGTCGAAGTGGGCCCCGGCCACCGTGTGGACGCTGCGCTCGGTGTAGCCCTGGGCGCGCGCGGCCGCGCGGATGGCATCGGCCGCCTCCTGCTGCAGCAGCGGCTCGTCGCCATGCAGGGTGTAGAGGCTGCGCAGCCCGCGCTGCAGATGGGCGGCCAGCTGGGCGGGGGCGAGCTGCATCGGGCGTCGGTCCTGCGGGTCCTGCGCGGGCAGTCGCGCTCACAGGCTCTGCACCGCCGCCAGGCGGCGCAGGATGAGCTGCACCATGTCGCTCTGCATGTTGCGGTAGAGCATGGCTTCTTCCGCTTCCTTGGCCAGCGCCAAGGCTTCCTCGAAAGTGAGGGCGCGCTGCTGCACGAGCTCGGTCTCGGGGATCAGTTCCTGGCCCTGGGGTGTGCGCAGGCGAAAGCGCAGATGCAGCCGCAGCTGGAACTCGCGCACCTGGCCGGTGGCGCTGACGCCCACCACGGTTTTGACGCGCCGCTCATCCAGAATGTCCAGCCACACCTGGGCGCGCGCGCGCTGCGCAGCGTCGGTGATCAGCTCCACCTCGCTGACAGCTAGCTGGCGGCGCAACTCGGCCCCGAAAGGCGAGGTCGGCGCCACGTCCAGATAGACGGAGCGGAAGGCGAATTTCGGCGGCTGGCGCAGTGCGAAGCCGCAGCCGCCCAGCGCCGCGGCCAGCGGCCCCAGCAGCAGGTGGCGGCGGCGCAGCCCGCGCATCAGAGCACCACGTTGACCAGCCGCCCAGGCACGACGATGACGCGCCGGACCGCGCCGCCGGCGGCGCGCACCGGCTCGCTGGCCACGGCGGCGGCCTCGATGGCCGAACGGTCCGCGCCGGCGGGCACGCGGATGGCGCCGCGCAGCTTGCCGTTGATCTGCAGCACCAGCTCGATTTCGTCCTGCTGCAGCGCGGCCTCATCGACGCGCGGCCAGGGCGCGTCGATCAGATCGCCCAGCGCGCCGGCATAGCCCAGCTCGCTCCACAGCACGTGGGTGATGTGCGGCGTAGCCGGATACAGGCAGCGCAGCAGGATGCCGAAGCCCTCGATCAGTGCCACCTCGGCGCCGGGCGTGCCCAGGGCCTTGAAGTCCTCCAACGCGTTGAGCATCTTCATGCAGCCCGAAACCACGGTGTTGTACTGCATGCGCTGGTAGTCATAGTCCACCTGCCTGAGCACGCCATGGATCTCGCGCCGCAGGGCCTGGGCTTCGGGACCGAACGTCACGCCCCGCAGATCCGTGGCGCCGGCCGCGCTGGCCTGGGCCGCGGCCATGTCCAGGCCCGCCAGCCGCACGCCGAAGTTCCAGACCCGGCGCAGGAAGCGGTAGCTGCCCTCCACCGCGGCGTCGTTCCACTCCAGCGTGGCCTCCGGCGGCGCGGTGAACATGGTGTACAGCCGCGCGGTGTCGGCGCCGTACTTTTCGATCAGGTCCTGCGGATCGACCCCGTTGTTCTTGGACTTGGACATCGTGCCCACGCCCTCGTAGTCGATCGGCGTGCCCGCCGGCAGGTCGCCCACGGCGTGCTTCAGGCGCGCGCCGACGATCTTGCCGGAAGCGTCGAGCACGTGCTCCACGTCGTGCGGCCAGAAATATTCCTTGCCGCCTTTTTCGGTGCGGCGCGAATAGATGTGGTTGAGCACCATGCCCTGCGTCAGCAGCCGGGTGAAGGGCTCGTCCACCTTGACCAGCCCCAGGTCGCGCATGACCTTGGTCCAGAAGCGCGCATACAGCAGGTGCAGGATGGCGTGCTCGATGCCGCCGATGTACTGGTCCATCGGCATCCAGTACTGCGCACCCTCGGCCACCATCTTCTGGTCGTTGGCCGGGTCGCAGTAGCGCATGAAATACCAGGACGAGTCCACGAAGGTGTCCATGGTGTCGGTCTCGCGCCGCGCCGGCTGGCCGCAGCAAGGGCAGTCCACCTTGAGGAAGGCCTCGCACTTGGCTAAAGGGTTGCCGCCGCCGTCGGGCACCAGGTCCTGCGGCAGCACCACGGGCAGGTCTTGCTCGGGCACCGGCACCGGGCCGCAGGACGCGCAGTGGATGATCGGAATCGGCGTGCCCCAGTAGCGCTGGCGGGAAATGCCCCAGTCGCGCAGGCGGAACGTGACCTTTTTCTCGCCCAGCCCCCGCTGCGCCAGCAGCTCGGCCACCTTGTCCACGGCCTGCTGATGGCCCAGCCCGTCGAGCACGCCGGAATGGACGCAGACGCCGCGCGCCTTGTCGGCGTACCACTCGGCCCAGGCGTCGGCGCTGAAGGTCTCGCCGGCCACGGCGATGACCTGCCGGATGGGCAGGCCGTATTTCTTCGCAAAGGCAAAGTCGCGCTCGTCGTGCGCCGGCACGCCCATCACGGCGCCGTCGCCGTAGCTCATCAGCACGTAGTTGCCCACCCACACCGGCACCGGCTCGCCGGTCAGCGGATGAGTCACCGACAGGCCGGTGGGCATGCCCTCTTTCTCTTTCAGCGCCAGCTCGGCCTCGGTCGTGCCGCCCTTTTTGCACGCCTCGATGAAGGCGGCCAGCGCCGGGTTGCCGGCAGCGGCGTGCTGAGCCAGCGGATGCTCGGGCGCCACGGCGCAGAAGGTCACGCCCATGATGGTGTCGGCCCGGGTGGTGAAGACGTAAAGCCGCCCGCCCTGGATCGGCTGACCGTCGGCGCCGCGGATGTCGTGCGTGAACGCGAAGCGCACGCCTTCGCTGCGGCCGATCCAGTTCTCCTGCATCAGGCGCACGCGCTCGGGCCAGCCGCTCAGGGTGGCCTTGTCGTTGCCGATCTGCACGTGGTCGAGCAGTTCCTGCGCGTAATCGGTGATCTTGAGGTAGTAGCCGGGGATCTCGCGCTTTTCCACCAGCGCACCGGTGCGCCAGCCACGCCCGTCGATGACCTGCTCGTTGGCCAGCACGGTCTGGTCCACCGGGTCCCAGTTGACGACCTGGGTCTTGCGGTAGGCGATGCCCTTTTCCAGCATCTTGAGGAACAGCCACTGGTTCCACTTGTAGTAGCTGGGGTCGCAGGTGGCGACTTCGCGGCTCCAGTCGATGGCCAGGCCCATGGCCTGCATCTGCCCCTTCATGTAGGCGATGTTGTCGTAGGTCCACTTCGCCGGCGGCACGCCGTTCTTCAGCGCCGCGTTCTCCGCCGGCAAGCCGAAGGCGTCCCAGCCCATGGGCATCAGGACGTTGTAGCCGTTCATGCGCAGGTAGCGCGTGAGCATGTCGTTGATCGTGTAGTTGCGCACGTGGCCCATGTGCAGCTTGCCGCTGGGGTAAGGCAGCATGGAGCAGGCGTAGAACTTTTTCTTGCCTGCGTCCTCGGTGACGCGGTAGGCATCGCGCGCGCGCCAGTGCGCCTGGGCGGCCCGTTCGACCTCGAGATGGTTGTATTTCTCTTGCATGGCTGGGTGGGCTGTGCGTTTACTTCAGTCCGAGCACGTCGAACATGTCGTACAGGCCATGGGTCCTGCCGGCCAGGAAGCGCACCGCGCGCAGGCTGCCCTGGGCGTAGGTCACGCGGCTGGCGGACTTGTGGGTGATTTCGATGCGCTCGCCGGTGCCGGCGAAGAGCACCGTGTGGTCGCCGACGATGTCACCGCCGCGGATCGTGGCAAAGCCGATCGTGCCAGGCTGGCGCTCGCCGGTATGGCCATAGCGCTCATAGACGGCGCAGTCTTTCAGCTCCCGCCCCTGGGCGGCCGCGATGACCTCGCCCATCTTGAGCGCCGTGCCCGAAGGCGCATCGACCTTGTGCCGGTGGTGCGCTTCGATGATCTCGATGTCGTAGCCGCTGCCCAGCGCCTGTGCCGCCATTTCCAGCAGCTTGAGCGTGACGTTCACGCCCACGCTCATGTTGGGCGACAGCAGGATGGGAATGTCGCGCGCGGCGGCGGCGATCTCGGCCTTCTGCGCCTCGCTCAAGCCGGTGGTGCCGATGACCATGGCCACGCCGCGTGCGCGGCAGGCCTGCAGATGCGCCATCGTGCCTTCGGGCCGGGTGAAGTCGATCAGAAAGCGCGCGTCTTTCAGGCCGGCGGCCAGGTCGGCGGTGATGGTCACGCCGCTGGCGTGGCCGAGAAAGGCCGTGGCGTCGCTGCCGATGGCCGGGCTGCCGGCGATGTCCAGGGCGCCGGCCAAGCGGCAGTCTTCGGCCTGGTGGACGGCTTCGATCAGCATGCGGCCCATGCGGCCCGAAGCCCCGGCGATTGCGATGGGGTGGGGGGTGGTGGCGTTCATGGTGTGGGTGTCGTCATCAGCGCGCCGCCGGCGGCTCCAGCGGCGGGTAGCTGGCCGGCAACGGCGGCAGGGCGGAAGTCTGGGCGGGCGCGGGCGCCGGATAGGCCTGCAGCTGCTCGGGCGTGGCTTCCAGCACCGGCACCTTGGGAGGCTGCTGCCGGCCCAGAGTAGCGACGAATTCGCGCTCGCTGGGCAGCTCGTCGGCCTCGAAGCGCTCCAGCGCGTCGCCTTTGAAGTAAACCGTCACCCGCCGCGCCTGCGGCTCGCGCCCCTGCTGGCGCAGCGTGAACACATAGTCCCAGCGGTCGGCGTGGAACAGGCTGGTCAGCAGCGGCGTGCCCAGGATGTCGCGCACCTGGATGCGGCTCATGCCGGGGCGCAGCACCGCCACCTGCTCGCGCGTGACCACATTGCCCTGCACGACCGGGGCGCGGTAGGGCTGCAGCGCGGTGCAGCCAGGCAGTGTCAGGAAGGCGGCAACCCCCAGCAAGGCCGGGCCCAGAAAACCCGGCGCACGATGGAAAATAAGCATGAAAGTGGCGCTGGCGATATGATCCGACCATTGTACCGGCTGAGGTCCGCGGCCTGCCCCGGACCGGGCGGGTCCGCCCCAGCGGAGGCAAGCGCATGAACGCCATCGACGAACTCAAGAGCACCGGCCTCAAAGCCACCCTGCCGCGGCTGAAAGTGCTGGAAATCTTCCAGAAAAGCACGCAGCGCCACATGAGCGCGGAGGACGTCTTTCGCGTGCTGCTGCAGGATCGCTCCGACGTGGGGCTGGCCACCGTCTATCGCGTGCTCACGCAGTTCGAGCAGGCCGGCATCCTCACCCGCAGCAATTTCGAAGGGGGCAAGGCCGTCTATGAGCTCAACGAAGGCCAGCACCACGACCATCTGGTCTGCCTGGACTGCGGGCGGGTCGAGGAGTTCTTCGACCCCGAAATCGAAAACCGGCAGAACGCCGTGGCCACCACGCGCGGCTACACGCTGGCCGAGCACGCGCTGAGCCTGTACGCGCACTGCACCAAAAAGCCCTGCCCGTACAAAAAGGACGAAGGCGGCCGCGGCAACGGGCATTGAGCGCGCGGCGCCATCGCCTTGGCCGCGGCAGACCCGTAGGTAAGCGCAGGCCCAGGCCGGCCGGTCAGCCCCCCGCCTCGCCCATGGCCTGGCGGTGGCGCTCGACGAATTCCTTGTAGGTATCGATGCCGCGCAGCTGCAGGATGGTGTTGCGCACCGCCGCCTCCACCAGCACGGCCAGGTTGCGCCCGGCCACCACCTGGATCACGGCCTTGCGCACCGGGATGCCCAGCACGTCCTGCGTCAGCGGCTCATAGGGGATGCGCTCGTACTCGCGCTCCAGCGTCTCGCGCCGCACCAGGTGCACGATGAGCTTCAGACGCATCTTGCGCCGCACCGCCGTCTCGCCAAAGATGGCCTTGATGTCCAGCAGGCCGATGCCGCGCACCTCCAGCAGGTTGCGCAGCAGCTCGGGACAGCGCCCTTCGATGGTGTCCTGGTTGACGCGGTAGAGATCCACCGCGTCGTCGGCCACCAGGCCGTGGCCACGCGAAATCAGCTCCAGCCCCAGCTCGCTCTTGCCCAGCCCCGACTCGCCGGTGATCAGCACCCCCAGGCCCAGGATGTCCATCAGCACGCCGTGCATCGAGGTGCGGTCGGCAAAGTGGCGCGACAGATAGCTGCGCAGCACGTCGATGACGTAGGCGGACGATTCGGGCGAGGCAAAGAGCGGAATCTGCGCCTCCTCGCACATCGCGATCAGCGCCGGCGGCGCCACCTGCCGGTCGGCCAGCACCAGCACCGGCGGCTCCAGCGTGGTGATGCGCGAAATGCGCCGCGCGCAGTCCTCGGGCGTGGCGTTGGTCAGATAGGCGATCTCGCGCTCGCCGAGCACCTGCAGCCGGTAAGGGTGGATGTAGTTCAGGTGGCCCACCAGATCGGCGCCCGAATTGGCGGCGCGCACGGCCACCTCGTCGAAGCGCCGCTCCGAAGCGCCCAGGCCGGCCACCCATTCCCATTTGAGCTTGCCGCGGAACTCCTCGAACAGGACTTCGGCGCTGACGACGGTGGGCCTCATGCGCGCATCCCGGCTGCGTGTGGCGGCGTGCTCAGGCCGGCTGCGCCGAGTGCCAGTTGGCGATCAGGCCATGCAGCTCCTCGGCCGTGGCGCTGCTGGCCAGTTTGGCACGCAGGTTGGCATCGCTGAGCAGCTCGGCGATCTCGGACAGGATTTCCAGATGCTTTTGCGTGGCCGCTTCCGGCACCAGCAGGAAGATCAGCAGATTGACCGGCTGGTCGTCCGGCGCATCGAAGCCGATGGGCTTGGCCAGCTGCAGCACCGCCGCCATCGGCGACTTCAGGCCCTTGATGCGGCCATGGGGAATCGCCACGCCATGGCCCAGCCCGGTGGATCCCAGCCGCTCGCGGGCAAAGAGACTGTCGGTGACCAGGGCGCGGTTGAGCCCGTGCAGGTTTTCGAACAGCAGGCCGACTTCCTCGAAGGCCCGCTTCTTGCTGGTGGCATCGACGTGCACGAGCACCTGGGCAGCAGGCAGGATGGATGCGAGACGGTTCATGGCGATCGGGTCCGCAGATTATGCACAAATCGCCGCCCGGCGAGCCGCCGCCGCGCCCCGGCAAGCCGCCCGGGCCGTGCGTTTGCCACGGAATGCGCGGCAGAAATGCAAAAGCCGCGGGGATCGCCCGCGGCCGGCTGTGCCTGCGGCGCCCGTAGCCGCCGCGGCGACGGTCACGCCTTCACATGAGGCGCTTGACCGGGTCGTGATGATGGTCCTGCAACCGGTCCTTGTGCCGCACCACCTGGCGATCCAGCTTGTCCATCAGCTCGTCGACCGCGGCGTAGAGATCCTGGTGGGAACTCTGGGCGAACAGGTCGCAGCCTTTGACATGGATGTTGCACTCGGCGCGTTGGCGCTTTTCCTTCTCCTTCTGCTTCTCGATCGTCAGCAGCACCTTGACGTCCACGACCTGGTCGAAATGCCGGGTGATCCGGTCCAGCTTGGTCGTGACATAGCTGCGCAGCGCAGGCGTGACTTCCAGGTGGTGACCGCTGATCGTCAGGTTCATGAGTAGCCTCCAGTCGCTCTCGGAAATGGATCCACGGCCGCACCGTCCAGGCTCTGCCGCCCGGCACGCCTGGGCGCTGCGGTCAGGGCCACTATGCCCCGGCAGCGGCCGCGAGGCAATCCCGGGCGCCATACACCGGCGGCGTGTTTGGCCTTTTGCAATTCCCGTCGCCCCGGGTTAAGCTGGCTTTTTTCACGCCCCGGCCGCGTCGCCGCGGCCGGCTGATGCGATAATTCCCCCATCCTTGTTCAGGAGTCATCCTCGTGGAAGCCAGCCCTAGTCGCTAGCTTCCGGCTCCCTCGATTTCCGTGGGGCCGGAAGCCGGTTCCGCCCCATCCGACGCACCCATTTCGAGGGAGTGAGCCCATGCTCAACATCTTCACGCTCGCCAACGGGCGGCTCGTCCAGGAAGAGATCGAGTCGCTCGAAGAACTGTCGCGTTTCCAGCCCATCTGGGTCGATCTGGAAGCCCCCACGCTGGAAGAAAAGCGCTGGGTCAAGCAGTACTTCGGCCTGTCCATCCCCGAAGACGCGATGGACGAGGACCTGGAGGAATCGGCCCGCTTCTACGAAGAAGACAACGGCGAGCTGCACATCCGCAGCGACTTCCTGATCGCCGACGAGGACGCGCCGCGCACCGTGCGCGTGGCCTTCATCCTGAACCTGGTCAACGACGAGCTGAAAAGCAAAGGCGTGCTGTTTTCCATCCACGACGAGGACCTGCCGGTCTTCCGGCTGCTGCGCATGCGCGCGCGCCGCGCCCCCGGGCTGATCACCGACGCCAAGGAAGTGCTGCTCAAGCTGTTCGACACCGACGCGGAGTACTCGGCCGACGCGCTGGAGGGCATCTACGACGAGCTGGAAAAAGCCGGCAAGCTGGTGCTCTCGGGCGACGTGACCGACGCGCTGGCCGGCGAGGTGCTGGGCGCCATCGCCCGGCAGGAAGACCTCAACGGCCGCATCCGCCGCAATGCGATGGACACGCGCCGCGCCGTCAGCTTCATGATGCGCAGCCGCATGCTCAACGCCGAACAGTTCGAGGAAGCGCGGCAGATCCTGCGCGACATCGATTCGCTGGACTCGCACACGGCCTTCCTATTCGACAAGATCAACTTCCTGATGGACGCCACCGTCGGCTTCATCAACATCAACCAGAACAAGATCATCAAGATCTTCTCGGTGGCCAGCGTCGCCCTGCTGCCGCCCACGCTGATTGCCAGCATCTACGGCATGAACTTCCAGTACATGCCCGAGCTCAACCAGACCTGGGGCTACCCGTTCGCGCTGGTGTTGATGGTGCTCAGCGCGGTCGGGCCGATGTGGTACTTCCGCAAGCGCGGCTGGCTCAAGTAGTACGGCTGCGGCAGGCCGCGTTACTTGAGCTCGCGCACGAACTCATCGAGGATGGCCAGCGCGTAGCGGCTGGCCACCTCGCTGACGAACTTCGGAAAATCGACGTGGGCGGTGTCGTCGGCGCGGTCGGAGATGGTGCGCATCGCCGCAAAGGGAATGCCGTAGTCGTGACAGACCTGGGCCACGGCCGCGCCTTCCATCTCCACCGCCAGCGGCGCGTGGCCCGCCTCCTGCAGGGCCGCGCGCAGCGCGCGCGCCTCCTGCGCCGCCGAGACGAAGCGGTCGCCGCTGGCCACCAGGCCGTGGTGGACCGCCGCGTCCAGCCCCAGCCTCTGCAGGCCGCGCTGCGTGGCCGCCAGCAGCGCCTGCGCCAGCTGCGGATCGCAGGCGAAACGCTCGCGGCCGTAGAGCGGAATCTGGTAGCGGGGAAAGATCGGCGAGGCATCCATGTCGTGCTGCACGAACTCCTGCGCCACCACCACATCGCCCACCTGCACGCCCGGCCCCAAACCGCCGGCCACGCCGGTGAAAACCACGCGCTGCACGCCCAGGGCTTCTATGAGCGTGGTGGCGGTGGTGGCGGCGGCCACCTTGCCGATGCGCGACAGCGCCAGCACCACCGGCTGGCCGTGCAGCTCGCCCAGCCAGAAATCGCGTCCGGCCCGGCGCTGCGCGCGCACGTGTTGCAGGCGCTCGAGCAGGCCCTGCTGCTCTTCGGGCAGGGCGCTGAGGATCGCGGTCGTCATGGCAGCCGAAGCGCCCCCCGAGAGGTGTTTAGTGTTTACTTCGACTCGCGCAGCTCGCGCCGCAGGATCTTGCCCACCGGCGTCTTGGGCAGCTCGGTGCGGAATTCGATCACCTTGGGCTGCTTGTAGCCGGTCAGGTTCTCGCGGCACCAGGCGCGCACCTGCTCCTCGGTCAGCGCCGGATCCTTCTTGACGATGACCAGCTTGACCGCCTCGCCGGTCTGGGCATCGGGCACGCCCACGCAGGCGCATTCGGCCACGCCGGGCAGGCTGGCCACCACGTCCTCCACCTCGTTGGGATAGACGTTGAAGCCGCTGACCAGGATCATGTCCTTCTTGCGGTCGACGATGCGGAAGTAGCCGCGCTCGTCCATCACGCCGATGTCGCCGCTCTTGAACCAGCCGTCGGCCGTCATGACCTTGGCGGTCTCGTCGGGACGCTGCCAGTAGCCGGCCATGACCTGCGGCCCCTTGATGGCGATCTCGCCCGGCTGACCCTGCGGTACCTCGCGCCCTTCGTCGTCGATGATCTTCATCCAGGTGCTGGGCAGCGGCACGCCGATGGTGCCGGTGAATTCGGTCGTGGTCACCGGGTTGCAGCTCACCGAAGGGCTGGTTTCCGACAGGCCATAGCCCTCGCAGATCGGGCAGCCGGTCTTTTGCAGCCACTTCTGCGCCACGGCGCTTTGCACGGCCATGCCGCCGCCGACCGATACCTTCAGATGGCTCCAGTCCACCTTGTCGAAGTCCGGGTGGTTGACCAGGCCGTTGAACAGCGTGTTGACCGCCGGAAAGCTGTGGAACTTGTGCTTCGACAGTTCCTTGAGCACCGCGGGCAGGTCGCGTGGGTTGGGTATCAGCACCAGCTTGCTGCCATTGCGCATCGACAGCATCATGCCCACGGTGAAGGCGAAGATGTGGTAGAGCGGCAGCGCGCAGATGGCCGTGCTCTGCTCGCCCGGCGGGATTTTCTTCATCACCGGCTCGTTCCACAGCTGCGACTGCAGCACGTTGGCAATGACGTTGCGGTGCAGCAGCACGGCTCCCTTGGACACCCCGGTGGTGCCACCCGTGTACTGCAGCACCGCCACGTCGTCGGGGCCGATCTGCGGCTGACGCAAGGTGCTGCGCTCCCCGCGGGCCAGCGCCTCGTTGAAGCGCACCGCACCCGGCAGGTTGTACGGCGGCACCAGTTTCTTGACACGGCGCACGACGAAGTTGACCAGCGCCCCCTTGAGCAGGCCCAGCCGGTCGCCCATCGAAGCGAGCACCACGTGCTGCACCGGCGTGTGGGCGATGCACTTTTCCAGCGTGTGCGCGAAGTTCTCGATGATGACGATGGCCCTGGCGCCGGAGTCCTTGAGCTGGTGCTCCAGCTCGCGGGCGGTGTACAGCGGATTGACATTGACCACCACATAGCCGGCCCGCAGGATGGCCGCCACCGTCACCGGGTACTGCGGCACGTTGGGCATCATGATGGCCACCCGGTCGCCTTGCGCCAGGCCCAGGCTCTGCAGATAGGCGGCAAACGCCCGGCTCAGCCGGTCGGTTTCGGCGTAGGTCAGCTCCTTGCCCATGAAGCTGTAGGCCGGCCGTCCGGCGTACTGCCGGAAGCTCTCCTCCATCAGGGCCACCAGCGAGGGGTAGGGCAGCGTGGCCGGCAGATCGGCAGGCACGCCTTCGGGATAGCTTTTCAACCAGATGCGTTCGCTCATGGGTTTGTCTCCTGTCACGAGGGGCTGTTTGTGTCGGGGCGGACTCCGGACGAAAAAAAACCGTGCCAGGATTTTGGCACGGTCGTGCTTTTTTCCCGTCGCCGGGATTATGCCCTGTCAGCCCCTCAGCCTTTCAGGGCGGCCAAAACCTCGTCCAGCATTTTCTTGGCATCGCCAAACAGCATGCGGTTGTTCTCCTTGTAGAACAAGGGGTTATCGACGCCGGCGTAGCCCGAGGCCATCGAACGCTTCATCACGATGGACGTCTTGGCCTTCCAGACTTCCAGCACCGGCATGCCGGCAATCGGGCTGGCCGGGTCCTCGGCGGCGCTGGGATTGACGATGTCGTTGGCACCGATGACCATGGCCACGTCGGTATCGGGGAAGTCCTGGTTGATCTCGTCCATCTCCAACACGATGTCGTAGGGCACCTTGGCCTCGGCCAGCAGCACGTTCATGTGGCCGGGCATGCGGCCGGCCACCGGGTGGATGGCAAAGCGCACGTTCACCCCCTTCTCGCGCAGGGTCTGGGTGATTTCATAGACGGTGTGCTGCGCCTGCGCCACGGCCATGCCGTAGCCGGGCACGATGATGACGTTCTTGGCCGTGCTCAGCAGCTCGGCCGTCTCGGCCGCGCTGATGGCCACCACCTCGCCCTGCGGCTGGGCGGCCTCGCCGCTCTTGGCCGGCGCCCCGCCGCCGGAGCCGAAGCCGCCGGCGATCACGCTGATGAAGTTGCGGTTCATCGCGTTGCACATGATGTAGGACAGGATGGCGCCGGAGGAGCCCACCAGCGCGCCGGTGACGATCAGCAGGTCGTTGCTCAGCATGAAGCCGGTGGCCGCCGCCGCCCAGCCCGAATAGCTGTTGAGCATGGACACCACCACCGGCATGTCGGCGCCGCCGATGGCCATGACCATGTGCACGCCAAAGAGCAGCGAAATCACCGTCATCACGATCAGCGGCGTCATGCCTTCGGCCACCGACTGGGCCGCCAGGAACTGGCGGCCATACCAGATCACCACCAGCAGCGCGAGCAGGTTGAGCCAGTGGCGCGCGGGCAGCAGCAGCGGCTTGCCGCCGATCTTGCCCGAGAGCTTGCCAAAGGCGATCAGCGAGCCGGAGAAGGTCACCGCGCCGATCAGGATGCCGACGTAGATCTCGACCTCGTGGATCAGCTTTTCCGCGCCCTGGTACTGGATCGAGGTATCGACGTAGCTGGCATAGCCGACCAGGCAGGCCGCCAGGCCCACCAGGCTGTGCATCAGCGCCACCAGCTCGGGCATCTGGGTCATCTTGACCACCTTCGCCGCGTACAGGCCGATGCTGCCGCCGATCACCAGCGCGGCGATGATCCAGGGCAGGCCGGCGGCGCTGACGCGCGGGCCGGCGACGGTGGCCAGCACGGCCAGCGCCATGCCGACGATGCCGAACAGATTGCCGCGGCGCGAAGTTTCCGGGTGGGACAAGCCCCCCAGGCTGAGGATGAAGAGGATGGCGGCCCCCAGATAGGCCACCGTGGACAGACTTTGGGACATGATGGATGCCTTCCCGTTCTGGTGTTACTTGCGGAACATGGCGAGCATGCGGCGCGTGACGGCGAAGCCGCCGAACATGTTGATGGCGGTGAGCACGATGCCGACGAAGGCCAGCCAGCGGATCAGCTCGTCCGGCCGCCCGGCGGCGGCCGCATCGGGCGGGGCGATCTGGATCAGCGCGCCGATGGCGATGATGCTGGAGATCGCATTGGTCACGCTCATCAGCGGCGTGTGCAGCGCGGGCGTGACGTTCCACACCACCATGTAGCCGATGAAGCAGGCCAGCACGAACACCGTGAAGTGCCCCAGGAAGGCCGCCGGCGCGTACGCGCCGATGAACCAGAAGGCCAGCGCCCCCAGCGCGAAGATGGTGGCCAGCGTCTTCGCCGGCAGCGGACCGCCGCTGCCATGGCCGTGACCGCCGGCTTTCTTTTCGACCACGGCCGCTGCCGCGGGCTTGGGCGCCGGCGCGGCGGGCATCTTGATCGGCGGCGCCGGCCAGGTGATGGCGCCGTCCTTGATGACGGTCAGGCCGCGGATGGCGTCGTCTTCCATGTTGACGACGGCCACGCCGTCCTTGGCCTTGCACAGCTCCTCGGTCAGGCGCAGCAGGTTGGTGGCGTACAGCGTGGAGGACTGCTTGGCCAGGCGCGAGGCCAGGTCGGTGTAGCCGATGATGGTGACGCCGTGCTTGACCACGGCCTTGCCGGGCTCGGTCAGCTCGCAGTTGCCGCCCTGCTCGGCGGCCATGTCCACGATGACGCTGCCCGGCTTCATCGACTGCACCATCTCGGCAGTGATCAGGCGCGGCGCCGGCTTGCCCGGAATCAGCGCGGTGGTGATCACGATGTCGGCGTCCTTGACCTCGCGCGCGTACATGGCGCGCTGGGCGGCCTTGAAGCCCTCGCTCATTTCCTTCGCGTAGCCGCCGCCGCCGGAGCCTTCCTCGTCGTAGTCCACCTTGACGAATTCGCCGCCGAGCGAGCGGACCTGGTCGGCCACCTCGGCTCGCGTGTCATTGGCACGCACGATCGCGCCCAGCCCGGCCGCGGTACCGATGGCCGCCAGGCCGGCCACCCCGGCGCCCGCGATGAAGACCTTGGCCGGCGGCACCTTGCCGGCCGCGGTGATCTGGCCATTGAAATAGCGGCCGAAGGCATTGGCCGCCTCGATGACGGCACGGTAGCCGCTGACGCCGGCCATCGAGGTCAGCGCGTCCATCTTCTGCGCGCGGCTGAGGGTGCGCGGCAGGCAGTCCATGGCCAGCACGGTGGCCTTCTTCGCCGCTAGCTGCTGCATCAGCTCCGGGTTCTGGGCGGGCCAGACGAAGCCGATCAGCATGCCGCCTTCGCGCAGCAGCGCCACCTCGTCGGCGCTGGGCGGACGCACCTTGAACACGATGTCGGAGGCCGCCCACAGAGCCGCCGCCCCCTCGATGATCTCGGCCCCGGCGGCGCGGTAGGCGTCGTCGCTGAAGTTGGCGGCCTCACCGGCGCCGGCCTGCACCGCCACCTTGAAGCCCAGCTTGATGAGCTTTTCGACCACCTCGGGCACGGTGGCCACCCGTTTCTCGCCCGGGAACGTCTCCCGCGGCACGCCGATGCGCTGCGCCGCCTGCGCTGTGCCAGCTTCCATCTGTCGATCTCCTGCTGTCGTTCTGAAACATGGCGCGGCCCCTTGCAAAGGGCGGCCCGCCTCAAACGAACAAGCTTAAACGAGAATTACAGCGGCCACGGTCACAGGCTCCATAACAATTTTCGGGGTAACCCATAATTTCCGCTTCGCCCCACCCCCTGACTGGACCGCCATGACCCACCGCTGGAGACCCAATGTCACCGTCGCCGCCATCATCGAGCACGACGGCCGCTACCTGCTGGTCGAGGAGCACACCCCGGAAGGGCTGCGCCTGAACAACCCCGCCGGCCATCTGGACCCCGGCGAATCCCCAGCCGAAGGCTGCGCGCGCGAGGCGCTGGAGGAAACCACCTACCGCTTCACACCCACACACCTGCTGGGCATCTACATGTCGCGCTTCCAGCGCGCCCAGGCCGAAGGCGGCGTGGAAGACGTCACCTACCTGCGCTTTGCCTATACCGGCACGCTGGGCGAACAGGTGCCGGGGCGCACGCTGGACACCGGCATCGTGCGCACGGTATGGATGACGCCCGAGGAAATCCGCGCCAGCGTGCAGCGCCACCGCAGCCCGCTGGTGCTGCGCTGCATGGAAGACCATCTGCGCGGACAGCGCTACCCGCTGGAGCTGGTGTACACCGACCCCACGGTGCAGCAGTTGCAGGGCTGATCAGAACAGTCTGCGCTGTTTCCGGCGTAGCAGGCCGTTGAAAAACGTCGCGAGGATGGCCAGATGCAAGGCGCACGGCGCGCAGCGACCGAGACATATCGACCGGATAGGCGAGGAAGCGAGCACCGCGCAACGCCGCAGATGGCCTACCGCAGCAGTTTTGCAACGGCCTGTTAGTCCGCGCCCAGCCGCAGCCGGCTGGGCAGGCGCTTTTCCATCGCGTATTTCAGCAGCGCCGCGCCGCGATAGACGCCATGCGCGAACTTGCCGTAGGGCAGCGTCAGAAAGAGCGCCATCACGCAGCCCAGGTGCAAGGCCAACAGCGCCGGCATCCCGGCCGTGCCGCGCACGCCCCACAGCGCCAGGCCGGTGAGCGAGGTGAAGAACAGCAGCGCGATGAAGCCGCGGTCCATGGGCTTTTGCGCCGCGTCGCCGTGCTGTGGATGGCGCCGCAGGTTCAGCCGCCACAGACCGGCGGTGCCCACCAGCAGGCCCACCCCGCCGGCGGCGCCCAGCAGCTTGGGCAGACTGGGCCAGTCGTAGGGCGCCACCCAGCCGAACAGGTAGTGGTAGAGCGTCGCCACACTGGTAGCCGCGAAGCACAGCACAAAGCCGTAGAAAGTGAAATGGTGGAAGACGCGGCGCTGCCGGGTCCAGGCATCGTCCTCGTTGGGGCAGCCCTCGCCGTGGCCGCCGTCGAGGTACTTCAGGCGCAGCGCGTCGTGCGCCGCCTCGGCCACGGCACCGCCACGCACGGCAGCCACGGCGGGCACCTCATACTCGTGAGCCGGCGTCACCGCGCGCCAGAAGCCGCGCACACCCAGGGCCAGCGCCAGCACGGCAAACAAGAATACCGGCGCGAACAGCGCCACCAGCAGCTGGTGCGGAAAGATGGCGTAGAAATCCGCCGAGGCCGGCACGCGCCACAGCGCGTCCTGGAGCCAGAGCGTCAGCATCATGAAGAACGCCAACGCCGCGGCCGTGGCCAGCGCCACGGTCAGCCCATTGCGTTCGTACAGGCGCCCGAAGCCGGCCGGCCAAGCGAAATCCTTGTAGGTGCGCAGCCGCACTTTGGCCATGGCCTGCGGCACGTTGACGCCAAACTCATGCGGCGGCGCGTACTGGCAGGCGTGCAGGCAGGCGCCGCAGTTGTGGCAAAGGTTGGCCAGGTAGTGCACGTCGGCCAGCGGGAACTGCAGCCGCCGCGTCATGGCCGGGAACACCGCGCAGAAGCCCTCGCAGTAGCGACAGGCGTTGCAGATCTGCAGCTGGCGCGCCACCTCGGCCTCGGCCGTGCCGGGCGACGCCTCGCCATGGCCCAGAGCCCGCGCCTGGCGGGTCAGTTGTTCAAGCGGCTGCATGCTGCGGCTCCCTGAATGTCTGCCCCAGAGCGGCCCGCGCCGCCTGCGTACCGGCGATGCGGCCAAAAGCCGTTCCGATGGTCATGCCCACGCCGGCGGTATAGCCCTGACCCAGCACATTGCCGGCCATCATTTCGCCGGCAACGAATAAGTTGCCGCTGGGCACGCCGCCGAAATGCGCCGCGGCATGTTCGTTCACCTTCAGGCCCAGATAGGTGAAGGTGATGCCCGGACGCAGCGCATAGCCGAAGTACGGCGGCGTGTCCAGCGGCAGCGCCCAGTGGCTCTTGGGCGGACTCAGCCCCTCGGTATGACAGTCGTCCAGCACCGTGTGGTCGAAGGTCCCGACGCGGCAAGCGGCGTTGTAGCCGTCGAGCGTGCGCATGAAGGCGTCCACCGGCAGACCGAGCCGCTGCGCCAGTTCGGGCAGGCTGTCGGCCTGCACGCCGGGAAAGACCGGCGGCATGAAGCGGCCGACGGCCTTGCTGTCGATGATGGAGTAGCCGATCTGCCCGGGCTGCTGCGCCACCAGCCGGCCCCAGATCGCGTAGCGCTTGGGCCAGAAATCCTCGCCTTCGTCGTAGAAGCGCTCGCCCTGGCTGTTGACCACCACGCCCAGCGAGACGCAGTCGATGCGGGTGCAGATGCCACCGTCGTACAGCGGCGCGCGCGCGTCGATGGCCACGCAGTGCGACTGCGTGGGGTCGCCGACCATGTCGGCCCCCTGCTCCTGCATATGCCGGATGAGCACGCCTTGGTTGTAGCGCGTGCCGCGGATCAGGAAGTTGTCGGCCGGCCATTCGCCGCGCGCGTTCTGCCCCCAGGCTGCGCGCAGCCAAGCGCGGTTGGACTCGAAGCCGCCGGCAGCCAGCACGCAGGCGCGCGCCGCGATGCGCTCGCCTCGCACATAGGCAGCCCTGAACTCGCCGTCAACGATGTCGAGCCGGTCCACCGGCGCCTCGTAGCGGATCCGCACGCCCAGCTTCTCGGCGCTGCGGTAGTAGGCGTTGACCAGCGCCTTGCCGCCGCCCATGAAGAAGGCATTGGTGCGCGCCACGTGCAACGCCCCCGACAGCGGGGGCTGGAAACGCACGCCATGCCGCTGCATCCAGCCGCGGCAGCTGGCCGAGGCGCGGATGGCGATGCGCGCCAGCTGCTCGTTGGTGCGCCCGCCGGTGACTTTGAGCAGGTCCTGCCAGAACTCCTCTTCCGGGTAGGCGTCCACCAGCACGTCCTGCGGGGCATCGTGCATGCAGCGCAGATTGCGCGTGTGCGCCGAATTGCCGCCGCGCCACTCGCGCGGCGCGGCCTCGAGCAGCAGCACGGAGGCGCCGGCCTCGCGCGCCATCAGCGCAGCGCACAGCGCGGCGTTGCCGCCGCCGATGATCAGGACATCAATCATTTCTACCTGCTCTATCCGCCTCTGGAAGATTTGTGGCACGTCACTGTAGCCGCTGAAGATCACAGAAATAAGCAGCGCAGACGCTAGAGGGGTTCACGATTCGTGATGGGTATTGCAATCGCGCGCAGCTGCAGCAGCAAACCGCCCGGCACGCCGGCCTGACACAAAGGCCCAGGCCAGATGATGGCCATGCCCTTTGAGCAGCAGCCCGCCTTGCCCGTTAGAACCGGCAGCGTACAGCCCGGGAATCGGACACCCTTCGCTACCTAGCACGCGGTGCTGGCTGTCCACCATCAAGCCGCCTTCGCTGTGCACAAATACCGATCGCACCGGACCCAGCGCCAGGTAAGGCCCCGCGCCCAACGGCCGCACTCCGCCTTCGCGCGCGCTGTGCAGCAGAGCCTCCTCCTCCATGCCCAACAGGCGGGCCAGTTGCTGCAGGCTGGGAGCTTGGTGACACACATCAGGCCGGTTGCGCCGGTAGTCCGGGATGTAGGCATAGGCAATGCCAGGGGCGGTCGAGACGTAATAAGGCCAGGCCGAAAACTGCTCGGCTAAGGCTGCGTCGACAATGATGTAACCCACTTTGCCCGGCTGGTCTGGCAGGCGCCAAGCTGCCCGTTCCAGTTCGCTGCCGAAGCGCTCTCCCCGCGCATTGACAAGAATGGCCCCCTGCTCAAACAGCGCGAGCGAGGGCGCCAGGGCTGTAGTAAGAAATTTCATCATGAACGGCCGCAGCAAAGCCGCTGGCAAATGGTCCAGCGACCACTGCATGCAAGCTGCCAACCAGCGCCATGGGGGTAGCCGCCGAACCAGGTTTTCCTTCTGCGGCGGGATAAAACGAATTTCCGGCCCCAGGGCCAGATCTCCGTTGACGATGCGCGCCCCCAATGCCTCGGCCATACGCTGACCATCGCCGGTCGCTGTGGGGTTAACCCCTTCCACCTTGGCTTCCTGCGGTCCCATGAAGCGTGCTTTCAGATCCGGCGCATTGGTGAAGTCACCCGCAGCCAGCACCACTCCGCCGCTGGCATACGCTCGCAACCTATGCTGCGACCCTGCTTCGACCTCGACCCCCAAGACTCGCCCGTCTTGCTGTACCAGCGCAATCACACGCCACCCAGTGCGGATATGCACGCCAGCCCGCCGGGCACGGCGCTGTAGGTGATAGATGAATGCACGCGAGTTAGGTAGCACGTTGTGCATGCGCGGCTGACGGTGTGGCGGCTCGGGCATGGGGCCCATGAAACGCACGCCCGAATCGAATAGCCACTGGAATGTGGCCGGCATCTCGTCGCACAAGATCCGGCGCAGGCTTGGGTTGTCGCGGGCATCAAGGTCGCCCGCGAAGCCAGGCATGTCGGCCCAATGCTCAGCCGGGTCATCGACAATGCCACGCTTTTGCTGGTGCGGTGTACGCGTCGCCGTTACTGAGCCTATAGACCAAGCCGTCGACCCCCCCAGTTGCTGGTTTTTCTCAAGCAACAGAACGGCTGCACCGGCTTCGGCTGCTTCGATAGCCGCCGCCAGCCCAGCGCCCCCGCCGCCGACTACCACTACGTCCCAGGGCTGCTCCTGTCGCATCTGTCACCATCCATTAGAAAACGCAATGAATACAAGGCGATTGGCTGGCGCAGCACAGTTATCCATACGCTGTCAATCCAGCTTGATATTGGCAGCACTGATCACCGCGCTCCACTTGGCCGTTTCGATGTCGTTGCGCATCTGAGCGTCGGCAGGGCTGCCGCCGAGAGCCACAATGCCCAACCCATCCCAACGCTGCACAAGATCCTTGTCCTGCAGCACTGCATTGAGCTCGGTGTTGAGCCGGTTCACGATGAACTCGGGCAGACCGCCAACGATAAAAAGGGTTTACTAAGAAGCTGAGGAATAACCTGGGCACGCCGGACTCGGCGGTGGCAAACACCTCGGGAAGGCTGGGGTTACGGCTAACGCCGGTCACGGCCAGAGTGCACTCTTTGCCGCTTTTGAGCTGCGGGAGTGCCACACCCACACTCTCGACCAGCAGATCGATTGGTCCTACCAGCAGGCCGGCCGTGACCAGCATGCATCTTTGGTCCAGGACCTCGATAGCCTGCGGGCCGACATTCACCCCGACCACCGCAGCCAGCCCCCCAGCCACCTCTAGCATGTCGAGCACGCCGATGACCATGATGTCATTGGCAACCAAGCATGCATCGGGCTGCGCGCGCTCGCGCAGATAGTCGCCCGCGACCTAGCTCGCCAGCGTAATGCCAGGGTAGGGGCTGGCTGCAGCGCGAAAGCGCCCCAGACTGGTGTAGGACTCCTGCGGTCCGGTTACCACCCACGCCCGGCCCTTGCACTGCAAATGCTAACAGGTAGCGGGCGATGGACGGCGCAAGTTCGTAGTCGTCGGAGCTTACGCAGCTCAGCATCGGCGCTGCTTCGATAGGATTGACGAAACCCACCATCGGAATGCCGGCGGCGGCGATCCGCCGTATGGCCGGATCCACCTTGCTGGCATGCACGGGCGAAAGCACGAAGGCATCCGGGCGCGGCTGCAGCGCCAGTGCCCGGTCGATCAGCGCACTCTGCTCCTCGGGATCGTCGCCCTTCTGCGGTACGAAGTGCAGCACCTCGGCACCATAGCTGGCGGCAGCCCGCTCGGCACCCAGGCGCGCGGCACCATAGGCCGGATTGGTGAAGTTCTTGGTGAAGACCGCCAGTCTCATCAAACCATACCACCGTTCGGCTGCACGATCTGGCCGTGCACCCAAGACGCCTTGTCCGAGGCTAGGAAAGCCACCACCTCGGCCACCTCCTCGGGCTTACCCACCCGGTTGAAGGGGCTTAGCGCGGCGGAGCGAGCAATCGCTTCTTCTGTCTTACCGGCACGGAAGAGATCGGTATCGACAGGGCCAGGAGCCACGCCGTTGACGCGAACCTTGCGCGCAGCCAGCTCCCTCGAAAGGGAGCGCAGCAGGCTCTCCACCGCCGCCTTGGTGGCGGTATAAGGGCCTCCGCCTGGTATAGCCACACGCACCATAGAGGTGGTCAGCCCTATGATGGTGCCGCCATCGCACACATGGCGTGCCGCTGCCGCGAGCACGTTAAACGCACCTACGATGTTGACCTCTACGAGCTTGCGGAAGTTCTCGGGGTCGAACTGGGCCAGTGGTGCAGGTGGCACATTAATGCCGGCATTGGCGACGACGCAATGTGGCATGCTCTTGAAATCTTGCGCGACATCTGCAAAAACCCGCTCTATCTGCGCAGCGTCACGTATGTCCACTGCATACCCCTTAGTTCTGCCAGCCCCAATCTGCGCCGGCAGACCAGGGGCGCTGCTTACATAGGTATAAGCTACGTCATAGCCATCCTCGGCCAGCTTGCGCACGCAGGCTGCGCCGATACCGCGTGTGCCACCAAAGATGAGTGCAGTTTTGTTGTTCATTCTTAGTCCTTTACGGGTATAGCTTCAAGCCTTCCAGGGTTTGCCGTACACCGGCTCCTTGTACGGGATAGGCGGCAGCTGCCAGGTCCCGGTAGAAGGCGGGCGCACCTCAGCGTCCACATGGACATCGATGACGCAGGGGCGCTTGCTCTTGAGCGCTTGCTGCACTGTTCCCCCCAGGTCCTGCGGTCGCGTGACGGTGTAGCCGTCAGCGCCGCAGGCACGCGCCCATGCGGCGAAATCAGGGTTATAGCGTTCGCCGGTCTGGCCGTGATAGAAAGCCGTACCAATTTCGCGACCGTCGAACAAGCCGTACTGGATGTCGCGAATCGCAGCCCAGGCAAAGTTATTCCAGATGATCCACACTACCGGCAGGTTGTACTCAACAGCCGTGCACAGCACATAGGGAGCCATCGTGAAACCGCCATCCCCTACAACGGCCACACAGGGGCGATCCGGGGCAGCGAGTTGGGCTCCCATGACACCGCAAACGCCAAACCCCATGCTGGAATAGCCCCAGCTGTTCAGCATGCTTTGGGGCCGCTTGGCCTGCCAGAACTGCATGAACCAGTTGTGATGTACCCCTGAGTCCAGGGCCAGGATGACGTCATCGGGGAGCACTTGCTGTAACGTGCCCACCACGAATTCCGGCCGCAAGGGGCTGGTGGAGTCATTGAAATGCGGACGCACGTAGGCATCCCATTCGCGCTGCCAGTTCTCTACCTGTGCCAGCCACGGCGCATAGCGCTGCGCATGGATATCCTTGCGCACAGACAGGCCGTTGAGAAGCTGGCGCGTGAAGATCTTGACGTCGGCAATGATGCCCAAATCTGGCACATAGTTGCGCCCCAACTCCTGCGGATCGATGTCCACATGAATCAGCCGAGTTTGGGGGAAGTTCCATGAATAGCCCGCATGCCAGCTGGAGGAACTGCGGTCGTCAAAACGGGTACCCAGCGTAATCACCAGGTCTGCTCGGCGGCCAGCCTCGTTAGCCGGATAGACCCCATTGCGCCCGATGAAGCCCAACG
Organism: Hylemonella sp.; assembly: GCA_036846225.1. Classification (GTDB taxonomy): domain Bacteria; phylum Pseudomonadota; class Gammaproteobacteria; order Burkholderiales; family Burkholderiaceae_C; genus Hylemonella. Next base: position 102,466 of record DAIUCJ010000002.1, on the reverse strand, counting down.
CCAGTGGATGATCACCCCGGATGCAGCCCATGCCATTAGGTGATGTGATCACCGGGATGCCGAGCCGTTCAGCCAATTCGGTGATCTCGGAACTGGCTTCGGACAAGGTAGCGCCATGACCGATGAAAATCACCGGCTGCTGCGCGGCGGCCAGCAGATCCAGCGCCTGTGCCACATCGGCCTCGCTGGCGCCTGGACGGTGCGACCGGTCCAGGTTCGACGACGGCGGCACCTGCACCTCGTCTTCTTCCTGGTATACGTTGTAAGGGATGTCCAGGTTTACCGGTCCTGGCCGACCTGTCACCATCGTGTCCATGGCCTGCCGCAGCGCCAACGGTAGCATGTCTACCCTTGTGGGCTGAAATGCACGCTTGACCACCGGGCGCATCACCTGGGCGAAATCGGCCTGGTTGTGCTTGTATAACTCCTGGAATGGAGCCCGGTTGTGCTGGGAAGTCGGCACATTGGAAGTAATGCACAGGAAAGCCGACGAATCGGACAGCGCCGTGATGCAGGACATCACCATATTGGCTGACCCCGGCCCGGTGGAACTGAGCGTAGCCACTGGCCGGTGCTTGACGCGGAAGTAAGCATCGGCCATGTGGCCAGCACATTGCTCATGGCGCGGTGAAATCAGCTTAAGCCGGTCACGTACCTGGTACAAGGGATCGAGCAAACCCACATTGCCGTGGCCGCAGATGCCAAAGATGTAAGGGACCTTTTCCTGGATCAGGTATTCGGCGATGAGCTCACCGCCTTTCATTCGGGGCATGGCGAAATACTCCGTCTGTAAGACATCAGGCGGTCGTGAACGTCACGATCCGCTCTTCCGTCATTTCCCGCACCGCATAGTGCGGTCCTTCACGGCCAAAGCCGCTGTCCTTGCTGCCTCCATAAGGCATCAGATCCACCCGCGAGCTTGACGTCTCGTTGATATGCACCCCTCCCACTTCCAGCTGCTGTGCCGCAGCCAGCGCATCGGCCAGGCGGTTGGTAAATATTCCGGTGGCCAGCCCGTAGGGTGTGGCATTGACGCGCTCGATGGCCTGCTCCAGGGTTCGGAAAGACACGATAGCCACCACCGGACCAAAGATCTCACAGCAACCGACCTTCATCGTGTCATGAATGTCTGTCAACAGGGTAGGCGGCACCACAGCACCTTGCCGTGGCCCGCCAGCCAGCCGCCGCGCCCCCCCGGCAATGGCCTCCTCAATCCAGCGTTCGATGCGGATGGCGTTGTCCTCGCTGATCACCGGTCCCACAAAAGTCTGCGGATCTAGTGGGTCACCATAGCGCAAGGTCCGCACCAACGCGCTCAGCCGCCCCTCGACTTCGGCGCGCAGCGACTCATGCACCAAAAGCAGTTGCACCGAAGTGCAGACTTGGCCAGCTTTGCGATAGCCGGCGTTGACAATCTTGGGCAGGGCCTGTTCTAGGTTCGCATCGTCGCAGACAATAGTGCAGGCGATGGAGCCCAGTTCCATCTGCGTACGGCGCAGGCCCGCGGCTTGCTGGATCTGTCGACCCACCTCGGTGCTGCCGGTGAAAGCAAAAAACCGCACGCGCTCATCGGCCTGCAACTGCCGCACCACCTCAGCGCTGCCATGCAGCACTGCCAGCATGCCCTTTGGTAGGCCTGCCTGCAGCAGCACTTCGGCCAGCAGGCAGGCAGTCAACGGCGTGTAGGATGAGGGTTTGAGGATGACCGCATTGCCGGCAGCAAAGGCCGGTGCGACCTTGTGCGCCACCGTATTCAGCGGCGAATTGAAAGGCGTGATGGCCGCCACTACTCCGAGTGGAACCCGTAGGGTAAAACCCAGCCGCCCAGCTGCGCCAGGCGCACCAGCCAGCGGAATGACCTCGCCAGCCAGACGGCGCGCTTCCTCGGCCGATAGCTTGAGTGTCTGCACACAGCGGCGGATTTCACCTTGGGCGTCGCCCAGGGTAAAGCCAGCTTCGACCTGCATCGTCCGCACGAAGTCGTCCCCACGCGCTTCCAGCAGCTGCGCCGCACGCTCCAGCACGATGCCGCGCTCATAGGGACCGGGCACCTCGGAGCGAAACGCCTGGTGCGCCACGTCCACAGCCAGTTGTACTTGCTCGGCTGCAGCCGTGGTCACTTGCGCACAAGGCTGCAGGCGGTATTTGTCACGCACGCTCACGCGTGGCCCGTCACCCGCAATCCAGCGGCCCTGGATCAGCAAGCCATGCACGGGTACCGCGCCCGGCTCGATCATCGCGGCCATCAAAGGAAGCTGCATCAGCGCATCTCCTCTTCATCATCGGCAGGGGTCGTGATCACCAGAAACACCAGGCCCGCGGTGCCGGTGTTGGTAAAGCTGTGGCGAACGCCCGGTGGCACATAAACGTAATCATGGGGGCGCATCAAGTGCCTGGCCTCGTCCAGTGTGAGGATGCCCTCACCCTCGAGCACGTAGTAGATCTGCTCCTGAATCTTGTGCACATGCTCCTGGACATATGCCATCGGTGCATACCTGGAAATGCGGAAATCCACCCGCCGGCTGCCAGTGGTGGCAGGTCCGGCCAGCTCCTTGGATAACGCACCGCCAAAGTGGCCCGGGTATTCCTTCCAAGGCAAATGGACCATTTTCTCCACCAGCAGACGCAGACCATCGGTCTTGTTCATGGTTCTTCCTTCCTTGTACGTACGGTGGCTCACAGCCAAAGAATCTTTTTCCGGTACTCCAGATCGGTCAGCAAAGGCTCGGCCGGCCCTTCGTGGAATACTGAGCCACGCTCCAGCGCATAGACGCGGTCGGCCAGCGCCAGCACCAGATCCAGGTTGTGTTCGACGATGACGATGGAGACCTCGCGGCGCAGCCGGTCAAAGACCGTGAAGAGCTCCTGCACCACCGTTGGCGCCAACCCCTCGAACGGCTCATCGAGCAGCAACAGCCGCACGTTGCCCGACAGTGCGCGCGCCACCGCCACCATCTGCTGCTCGCCACCGGACAGGTAGTCGGCCGCCACGTGCAGACGCTCGCTCAGGCGCGGGAAGTACTCCATGATCTTGGCCTCGTCCCAGACCACACCGGTCTTGCCATCTGTGGGGCGTGCCAAACGCCCCAGCGCCAGGTTTTCGGCCACCGTCATCCCCGCAAAAAGCCCTCGTCCCTGCGGCACGTAGCCTATGCCCAGGCGAGCAATGTCCGGCGCGCTCAGGCCCGCAATATCCTGCCCATTGAAGACGATGCGCCCTGACGCCGGGGGCAGCAGTCCGACCATACACTTGAGCAGCGTGGACTTTCCTGCACCGTTTCGGCCCAGCAGCGCGACGATTTCACCTTGACGCACCTGGAGGCTGGCGTCGTGCAAAATATGGCTTTTGCCGTAATAAGCATTGACCTGGCTGAAATCCAGCATCAGCGACTTGTCTGCCTGCGTGTGACTGGTGCGCCCCGTCACCGGCGGTGTGCCGTGACCGGTGTACACCTCCTGCACCCGACGATCGGTACGCACCTGCTCAGGCGTGCCACTCATCAGCACCTCGCCCTGGTTCATCACCGTCACCCGGTGCGAAAACGACAACACGCGATCGATATCGTGCTCAACAATGAGCACTGGGATGTTGCTGGCGATGGTGGTGATCAAGCGCGATACGCGCTCGCGTTCGGCCGCGGCCAGCCCGGCCAGCGGCTCATCCAGCAACAGCACCTGCGGCTTGGATCCAAGCGCAATGCCCAGATCCACTAGACGTTGTCCGCCATAGGACAGGTCAGCGCCGCTGACCTGCTCCATCCCCTCCAGCCCTAGGAATTTCATCAGCTCGGCTGTTTCGCGATGCAGCTCGGGATAAGAGTCGATGTCGCGCCAGAAGTTGAAGCGCGCCTCATGTCGGGCCTGAAGGGACAGGCGCAGGTTTTCATAAATGCTCAGGCTCTTAAACAGATTGGTGATCTGGAAAGACCGCGCCAGGCCACGCTGGCAGATCTGATCGGGGCTGAGATGCTGGATTTCCTCCCCCTGCAGGCGCACGCTGCCACTGTCCGGCATGAACAGGCCAGATATCAGGTTGAAAGTCGTGGTCTTGCCTGCACCATTGGGCCCGATCAGGGCGTGAATTTCGCCCGCAGCCAGGCGCAGGTTGTTGTCGCGCACGGCCTGGATACCTCCGAAGTGCTTGCTGATGCCTTCTGCCTGCAGCACTACCCCTTCATGGCGCTCCGGACGTAAAAATTCGGGCAGGGGCAATCCTTCGTAGATCTTGCGCTTGCTCATGGCTGCGCTGTCTGCTGCCTGCGGCTTGAAGCGCCGCAGCAGCTGCGCCCAGATGCCGGTCAGCCCACTGGGCGAAAAGAGAATGAAGCCTAAAAATATCAGGCCGAAATAGAGCAGCCAGTCATCGGTCCAGATTGAAAAGAGCTCCCGAAACAGCAGAAAAAACAGAGCCCCCAGCGCCGGCCCCAGAAAGCTGTGCATGCCACCGATCACAACCATGGCCAGCAGCTCGCCGGAAAAAGCCACCGAAGTGGATTCAGCTGCGGCCAGCCGGTGCAGAAAAACCACCAAAGCGCCCGCCAGACCCGTTACCGTAGCCGACAGCACGAAAGCCAGTAACTTGTAGCGATCCACGTCATAGCCTTGGAACTGCGCGCGCAGCTGGTTCTCCCGGATGGCTACCAGCACATGTCCAAACGGCGAGCGCACCACCCGTAACAGCAGGTACACGACCCCCAGTCCCAGCAGCGCGGTAAAGATGTAGTAAGTTAGATGGTCGTTGAAGTCGATCGGCCCCCAAACGCTACGCTCAATGCCACCCAGGCCACCCTCGCCGCCGGTCAGCGCCGTCCAGCGAAAAGACACTGCGAAGGTCAGCGCGCACAGCGCCAGCGTCAGCAGAGAGAAATACACGCCACGCCGGCGCAGGATCAGAAAACCCACCACTAGAGCCAGCGTGGCCGTAAAGAACACACAGAAGAGAAAGGGCAGCAGCATCTGCCCCTTGAACCAGTGCAGCTGCGCCAGCGCTGCAGCATAGCCGCCGATGCCAAACCAGGCGCTGTGGCCAAACGACACCAGCCCGGTGTAGCCGACCAGCAGATTCAGCCCCATGGCTGCCAACGCCAGGATGACGACTACCGTGGCTGCATCCAGCGTCAGACCGATGAGCTGAAAGACGATGGGAAGCAGGATCAGAGCCACTGCAGTGATCAGCAACGGCCGGTATTTGGTATGCGAAATAACAGACATGTTGGTTGTTGATCGACCGTTCTTCACTCAAAGCGCTCGATACGCTCGCCCAGCAGGCCGCGCGGACGCAAAAGCAGCACCAACACCATGAGGATGTACATAGACGCCTCGCTGGCTGCCGGCAGGAAATGTGTGGTGACACCGCGCACCACACCTACCAGCACGGCCGCCAGCACCACGCCCCAGAAACTGCCCAGGCCGCCGATGACCACAACAACAAAAGCCACAGTCATGATCTCGGTGCCCATGGCCGGATGCACCATGGCGATCGGCCCGAACAGAACACCGCCCAGCGCAGCTGTAGCCACCCCCAACACGACGATGGCGGTCATATACGGCTGCAGGCGAATGCCCAGCACCGCCACCATGTCCGGACGCTGGACGCCTGCGCGTACCACCCGTCCGAATGAGGTCTTATGCAGCAACAGCCATAGTCCGCCCATTACCAACACCACCACGCCCAGAATAAACAGTCGGTAGCGAGAGAGCATGAAATCGCCCAGCATGACGTTGCCTTTGAACTCGGGCGGCATAGTGGAGGCCAGCGGCGCCGAGCCCCAAATCATGCGTATGGCCTGCTCGGCCACCATGGCCAGGCTGAATGTCACCAGCAAACTCAGAATAGGGTCTGCCGCGTAAAAGCGGCGCAACAAGTAGCGCTCGAACAGAATGCCGAGCAGGCCCACCAGTGCCGGGGTGATGAAGATGCTGGCGCCGAATCCAGCGAGTTTGATGACTTCCAGCGAGAGATAGGCCCCCAACGCGTAGAACGCTCCATGCGCCAGGTTGACGATGCCGCCGACGCTGAAAATCAGCGATAAGCCCATGGCCAGCAGCAAGTAATACCCCCCCAGCACCAGGCCATTGACGACCTGTTCTAGCAGATAGACGATTTCCATACGGATTCAGCTCATCAGAGCCCGGCCCCGCACCGGGCCGGACTCCGTTACACAGACAGGCGCAGCAAAGCTACGCTTGCCTCGACTCCGCCACACAGGGCTGAATTCACATGCGGCACTGGCTCTCCGAGCGTGGCGGCGCCAGCTTCTCCAACGGCTCGTTAGGTGCCGGCACAGCTTCGCCAAAAAGCAGGAAGTCTTGCTTGTGCTTGGCCTGTCCTTTGGGCTTGACGGTAAAGGGGTAGGCCTCCTGCATCAGCTGATGGTCCCAGCTGCGGAAATAGGCTTTGCGCGCCTTCAGGATGTCAAACTGAGCCTCGGACTCGAAGTAGGCGATCAGTTTGTCCGTATCGACCGACTTGGTTTCACGAATGGCTTGCGCCAGCATCATCATCGAGACGTATTCGATCCAGGCATGGTTTTCCGGAATGCGCCCGTATTTTTTGGTGAAACGCTCGACAAAAGCCTGCGATCCCGGTGTCTTGAGCTCGTGATGCCAGACCGTGGGCCAGATACCGGCCAGATTACCCTCGCCTGCAGCCCATGCATCGGCTGTGTTCAGGTTGAAGCCGGCAAACGGGTACGGCAGTCCGAACTCCGCATACTGCTTAACAAAGTTGGTGACCTGGTTTCCACCCAAATTGGTGGCCACCAGATCGGGACGAGCCTGCCGGATCTTGAGCAGCTGCGGACTGAAGTCCGTCAGGTCCGTAGGCACCAGCTCGTCGGCGATCACCGTTCCGCCATTGGCCGCGAAAAATTTCTTGGCCGCGCGAGAAAGGTCATGCCCGAATAGATAGTCCGAAGTCAGCGCGAAGATGCGCTTGCCGCGCACCAGCCCCTCCCGTACCAGCGCTTCGCCAGCGGCGTTGACCATGACGGTTACCGGAATGTCTACATGGAAGGTATAGCGATTGCAGTCTTTGCCCCGCAAGGCATCAGAGCGCGCACCAATGCTCATAAAAAGCATCTTGTTGCGCGCCGCCACCTGGGAGATGGTCAGCGCTGATGCAGAGTTGATCTCGCCCATCAGTACCACCACCTTGTCGCGCTCGATCATGCGCTGAGCCTTGCTGGCTGCCGTCTGAGGATTCACAGAATCTTCGGTGATCAGCTCGACGGGGCGCCCCAGCAGTCCACCGGTGGCATTGATCTCTTCCACCGCCAGCTTGATCCCCTGCACAGCATATTCACCCAGCGCGCCGAGGAAACCGGTCATCGGCGTAAGGTGACCTATGCGGATAGGCTGTGGCTGCGCCCGCGCCAGTGCGGGCCAGCCCAGGGCCGAAGCCGTTGCCAGCGTTGCACCAGTGGCCAGCAGCGTGCGCCGCCTCTGTGACATCGAACCCAACTCCTTTTGCTTGCGTACCTGCATGATCTTGTCTCCTGTTTTGGGGCTGATGATGCGATCACGAAGGCATCTTAGATAGTCCAGCTCCGTATGGAAAATACAGATTTCCGAGACGGGGTAAAAGAATTTCTTATAACTACCCCTTCTAATTCGCTTATAGGATTCCGCGATGGACCTGCGACAACTCAGATACTTCGTGCAGATCGTGGAAAGTGGCAGCTTGGCCAAAGCCTCGCGCCAGCTCTACATCGCGCAACCGGCGCTGAGCCAGCACATCGCCAAGCTCGAAGCCGAGGTGGGCAAGCCTCTGCTGATCCGTACGGCCAAAGGCGTCACACCGACCGAAAACGGCATGGCGCTACACCATCATGCGCGCTTCATCCTGCGCCAGCTTGAGCAAGCGCTTTCGATCGCGCGCCAGGAACCTGGCACCGTGCACGGCATGGTTTCGGTAGGACTGGCAGCCACGACAGTGTGCGCAGTGGGCATGCCCTTCATGCAGCGCATCCGTGAGCGCTACCCTGGCATTGTGCTCAACATCGTGGAAGGCATGAGCGGGCACCTGGCCCAGATGATGCGCATGGGTCAGCTAGACCTAGCGATTCTGTTCAGCCGTGATGCCGTGCCCGACCTGCCCATCGAGCCGCTGGTGGAAGAAGAACTCTTCGTGATGCTGCCTGAAGACAGCGACTTGGTGCCTGCGCGGCGCGTCAAGCTCAGCTGTGAAGACACAGCGCAGCTGCCGCTGATCCTGCCCACCGGCATTCATGGATTGCGCCGGCGCATTGCCGCCGAATTCGAGCAGCGCAACCTGGCCCTGCATGTGGTGGCCGAAATCGACTCGCTGTCGCTTTTGATGAGCTGCGTACGCGACGGGATGGGGGCCACCATTAAGCCCATGTCAGCAGCGCTGGTGGAGGGGCGCATGCGCGAAGGCTGGCGCACGCTGGCTTTTTCGGACGCACAGATGAAGCGTCCCAATTTTCTCTATTCGGTGGATGCGGATCGGTTGTCCCCCGCAGCCGCGGCCGTGCGTGCCGAATTGCGCGAGACGGTACGCCAGCTCGTGCTCAGTGGAAGATGGAAGGGCGTAAGCCTGATCAGCGGCTAAAGCCACGCCACTGCATCGCACTCAGCCCGCAAGCAGCCGCGCCCCCTGCCAGCGGCCGCTTTGCACCAGTTCGCGCGCGCAGTCGGCCAGCACCACCCGTGCCGCCAGCGCCGCCGGGGACAGCTCGTCGTCCGACAGGCTGCACAAGGTGTTGATGCGCCACGCCGGCGCATCGGCCAGCTCGGCCCAGTGCAGCTGCTCAGCCGCCTGCGGGCAGCGGCTCAGCGCAGCCCAGGGCTGCAGGGTGGCGCCCACCCCTTCCTGCACCGCCTCCATCAGCAGCGGCAGCGAGTCGATTTCGGCCACCACCTGCGGGCGCAGGCGCGCCCGCGCGAAGAGCTGATCCAGCGTGTGGCGCAAGCCGTGCTGCTCGGTCGGCAGCACCAGCGGCACGTCCTTGAGCTGGGCCAGCCGGATGCGCGCCGGCGGCAGCGGGCCGCCGGCGCGGGCGCGAATGCAGTACAGCCGCTCCTGCAACAGCGGCAGCACGCTCCAGCGCCGCGCCGCGCCGGTGTCGAACAGCACCGCCAGGTCGAGCTGGCGGGCGTTGAGCATGGCCGTGATGTGGCCCGAGAGGCTTTCCACCAGATGCAGGCGCACGTGTGGATAGCGCGCGCGCATGGCCCGCAGCAGCGGCAGCCCCAACACCGAGGCGGTGGTGGGCGCCAGCCCCACGCTGACGCTGCCCGACAGACGCGTCTGCTGCGCCGCGCGCGCCGCCTGCTCGGCGTGGCGCAGCGTCAGCTGCGCTTCGCGGAAAAAGGCCATGCCGGCCTCGGTTGGCACCACGCCCTTGCTGGTGCGCTGCAGCAGCCGGGTGGCCAGCTCCCCTTCGAGCCGGCTGATCTGCTGGCTCAGGGCCGACTGGACCACGTCCAGCTCCAGCGCGGCGCGGCTCATGCTACCGAGCTCGACGACGCGCACGAAATAACGGATCTGCCTGAGTTCCATGGATGCCCTGCCCGCAGCCCCGATGCGCTGCGGCGGGGATAATCGCATACCCATGGCAACAACCGGCAAACACCGCATCGTCGTCGGCTTGAGCGGAGGCGTGGACTCCGCCGTCAGCGCCTGGCTGCTCAAGCAGCAGGGGCACGAGGTCGTGGGCATCTTCATGAAGAACTGGGAAGATGACGACGACAGCGAATACTGCTCCAGCCGGCAGGACTGGCTGGACGCGGCCAGCGTGGCCGATGTGATCGGCATCGACATCGAGCACGTCAACTTCGCTGCCGAATACAAGGACCGCGTGTTCGCCGAGTTCCTGCGCGAATACCAAGCCGGCCGCACGCCCAACCCCGACATCCTGTGCAACGCCGAGATCAAGTTCAAGGCCTTTCTGGACCATGCGATGCGCCTGGGCGCGGAGAAGATCGCCACCGGCCACTATGCCCGGGTGCGCCACAACCCGCAGACCGGCTTGCACGAGCTGCTCAAGGGCGTGGACCCGGGCAAGGACCAGAGCTATTTCCTGCACCGGCTGAACCAGGCCCAGCTGGCCCGCACGCTGTTTCCGGTGGGTGCGCTGCACAAGTCCGAGGTGCGGCGCATCGCCGCCGAGATCGGCCTGCCCAACGCCAGGAAGAAAGACAGCACCGGCATCTGCTTCATCGGCGAGCGGCCGTTTCGCGAATTCCTCAACCGCTACATCCGCAAGGAACCCGGCCCCATCCGCGACGGCACGCCGCCCAGCGGTGACAAGGCGCATGGCCGCGTCATCGGCCAGCACGTCGGCCTGAGCTTTTACACGCTGGGGCAGCGCCAGGGCTTGGGGATAGGCGGCCTCAAGGCCAAGGGGGCGCAACGAGGCGGCGGCGAGCATGCGCCCTGGTATGTGGCGCGCAAGGATGTGGCCAGCAACACGCTGTGGGTGGTACAGGGACACGACCATCCGCTGCTGCTGTCGCGGCAGCTGCATGCGCTCGATGCCAGCTGGGTGGCCGGCCAGGCACCGGCGCCGGGCGCTTATGGCGCCAAGACGCGCTACCGTCAGGCCGACGCCGCCTGCACGCTGCAGCCCGGGCAGGACGGCTGCTTCACGCTGCTGTTCGAGCAGCCGCAGTGGGCCGTGACGCCGGGGCAGTCGGCGGTGCTGTACGACGGCGAGGTCTGCCTGGGCGGCGGGGTCATCGACAGCGCCACGCTCATCGGGGCCACAGCACCCACAGCCGCAGCGGCTGCTTGAGCCGCCCGGCCAGCTCCGAGGCCTGCGGCCCCGTGCCGACGAAGTAATCAGCCCGCACCGCGCCGGTGATGGCGCTGCCCGTGTCCTGCGCCAGCACCAGGCGCTGCAGCGGCAGCTGCGGCCCGGCCGAAGCCAGCCACACCGGCGCGCCGTAGGGAATGCTGAGCGGATCGACGGCGATGGAGCGGCCGGCCGTCAGCGGCACGCCCTGCGCGCCGCGCGGGCCCACGGCCGCTTCGCTCTCGGGCAGCGGGCTTTCGCGGAAGAAGGTGACGCGCGGATTGCTCCACAGCAGCTCCTGCACGCGCGCCGGGTTCTGCGCCACCCAGGCCCGGATCGACGGCCAGGACGCGTCGCGCACTTCGCGCCGCTCCAGCAGCCAGGCGCCGACGCTGCGGTAGGGGTGCCCGTTGGTGCCGGCGTAGTTCAGACGCACGGTGCGCTGGCGCCCGTCGGGCTCGGTCACCAGCAGGCGGCCCGAGCCCTGGATCTGGATGTTCAGCGCGGCCACCGGATCGGCCAGCCAGGCGATCTCGCGCCCGCGCAGCGCGGCCTGTGCCTCGGGCAGGGTGTCGATCTCCTGGCGGCTGTACCAGGGCTGGCGGCGCGCCAGCTCTGCCGGCGGCTGATACAGCGGCACGCGGAAGCGCTCATTGGGCAGGCGCGCGGCCTCGATGACCGGCTCGTAATAGGCCGTCAGCAGCCCTGCGGCCTCGCCCTGGAGCGACTCGACCCGGTAGGGCTGCAGCCGCGCCTGCAGCCAGGCGCGGCGCTGCGCGTCGCTGGCCGGCTGCAGGCGGCGCACGTCTTCGCACAGCGCGCCCCAGGGCGCGGTGGGGCGCTCGCAGCTGCGCAGCCAGGCGCTCCAGGCTTCGTCCAGGCGGTCATCGGCCCAGCCAGGCAGCTCGGCCCAGTCCACCGCCACCCAGCGGCTGCGCGCCTGCTGCACGATGGGCGTCAGCGGCGTGCCCGCCGGCGCCACGCCGCGCGCGGCCGCGGGCTGCTCCACCTCGATCGCCGGCGCGGCCGACGCCCCTTCGTCCCGTGGGGACGGCACGCTGCCGCAGCCGGCCAGGCTGCCTACAATCGTCAGCCCCAGGACGACGGAGCACGCGGAAAGGAAACGATGCATGTGGCTGATTTTCGTTGAAGCGCTGGCGGCGCTGCTGCTGCTGATCCTGATCGTCTGGTGGACCATGTTCTCCGGCCGCCGCAAAGGCGAGCTGCGCGATGCCGCGCCGCCGGACTCCGGCGAACCCAAGCCCTGAGAGCCTGCGGGCTCACAGCTGGCGCAGCAGATTGGCCAGCTCCACCGCCGATTTGACGTCCATCTTGTCGAACACGCGGGCGCGGTGCACCTCGACCGTGCGCACGCTGATGTCGAGCTGGTCGGCGATGCGCTTGTTGGGCAGCCCTTCGACGACCAGCTGCATCACCGCGCGCTCGCGCTCGGTCAGCTCGGCCAGGCGCTGCTGCAGGCGCTGACGCTGCTGACGGGTCTGCAGCGCCTGCGCCGAGTGCGCCAGCGCCTGCTCGATGCGGTCCACCAGCGCGTTGTCGGAAAAGGGCTTCTCGCAAAAGTCGAAGGCGCCGCGCTTGACCGCGCCGACCGCGGTGGGCACGTCGGCATGGCCGGTGAGAAAGATCACCGGCAGCAGCTCGTGCATGCCGCGCTCGACCATGCGCTCGAACAGGGCCAGGCCGCTCAGGCCCGGCATGCGCACGTCCAGCAGCAGGCAGGCGGGCCGCCGGGGCCAGGGGTCGCCCTCCAGCACGGCCCAGAAGGCTTCGGCGCTGTCGTGGCACTGGGTGGCCAGCCGGCGCGAGCGCAGCAGCCAGGCCAGCGCCTCGCGCACGCTGGCGTCGTCGTCCACCACGTAGACCAGGGCATCGATCGCGGGTTGCATGGCGTGATCTTACGGTGCCGGCGCGCCCACCGGCAGGGTGAAGGTAAAGACCGTACCCTGCGGGGCATGCGGACCGAACTCCAGGGTGCCGCCGTGCTGCTCGATGACGGTGCGGCACAGCGACAGGCCCAGGCCCATGCCCTCGGCCTTGGTGGTGAAGAAGGGCGTGAAGAGCTGCTCGGCCACCTCGGAAGCGATGCCCGGGCCGCAGTCGGTGACGGCAAAGGCCAGCCAGCGCTCCTCGCCGGCGGCGCGCCGCACCTGCAGCTGCAGCACGCGGCGGCGGATCTCGGGCCGGTCCATGGCCTGCATGGCGTTGCGCGCCAGGTTCAGCAGCACCTGCTCGACCATGGTGCGGTCGCACCAGACCGCGGGCAGATCGGGCTCGATGTCCACCCGCACTTCCACGCCGAGCTTGCGCGCCTGCAGGTTGATGAGGGGCAGCACCGCGTCGATCAGCGCCTGCGGCGCCACCGCTTCGCGTGCCTGGTCGCGCCGGCGCACGAAGTCGTGCACGCTCTTGATCACGCGCCCAGCGCGTTCGGCCTGCTCGGCGATGCGCTGCATGGCCAGCTCCACGTCCTGCGGGGTGTGCAGGCCCGCGCGCAGCAGGTTGAGCATGCCGTTGGCGTAGCTGGCGATGGCCGCCAGCGGCTGGTTGAGCTCGTGGCTGAGCAGCGAGGCCATCTCGCCCACCATGGCCAGCCGGGCGGTGGCCTGCAGCCGCTCCTGGCTGGCGCGCGACAGCTCCTCGATGCGGCGCTGCTCGCGGATGTCCAGGATGGCGCTCATCCAGCCGGTCTGCACGCCCTGGGCGTTGATCAGCGGCGCCTCGATGATGAGCACCGGAAAGCGCGTGCCGTCGCGGTGCATGAAGACCGATTCGTAGCCTTCGCGCGGCGGCACGTTGCCCGCGAGCCGGATGGCCTGGCGCTTCTGGTATTCGTCGGCCAGCTCGGGCGGCCAGTAGGGGAAGTTGCCGCTTTGACCCAGCAGTTCCTCGGCGCTGAAGCCCACCATCTCGCAAAACGCCGGGTTCACGTAGGTGATGCGCCCCTGCAGGTCGCGTGCGCGCAGCCCCGTGACCAGCGAGTCTTCCATGGCCTTGCGGAAGGCCAGCGCGTCGGCCAGCTCGTTTTCGGCCTTTAGGCGCCGGCGCATGTCCTTGGCCAGCAGGCCGAGGATGAGCACCAGCGCGATCGACATGGCCGTCACCAGCGCCGTCAGCACGTTGGGGAAGAGCCCGGCCGCGCCGTGCCAGCTGTCGATGCGCAGCACCAGCGTCGCGCCCGGCAGGTCCAGCAGGTGCTGGGCGCTGAAGTGCCGGTGCGTGCGGTACGCGGTGCCGCGGATGGCCAGCCGGGTGCCGTCGCCCTCGGTGAACGAAACCTCCTGCCCGCGGGTGATCTGCGCGTCGAGCTGCTCCAGTAGATCCTGCAGCGAATAGGTGGCCACCAGATAGCCCATGACGACGCCGGCGCTGGCCTGCGGCAGGCAGACCTCCATCACCTCCAGCCCCAGGCCGTCGGTCAGCGGCAGGAAGTAGCTGGCCGAATAGGCCGGCCCGCTGATGCGCCGCGCCACGTTGCAGGCCTGCAGCACCTCGGTCTGCACCGTCTCGCGCCCCAGCCGCTCGAACACCGGCGGGCGGTACGGCGTGCCGGCCTGCGCCAGGATGCGATGCTCGCTGTCGCGCCACTCGATGCGCAGGATCTCGCGCTGCTCGCGCATGAGCCGGATGGCCGCGTCCGCCCAGGCGCGCGGGCCCGGCGAGCCGAACTGCAGCGCCTGCAGGCTCTGCAGGTTGCGCCCCAGGTGCGCGCGCATGTCGTTGACGGCGGTCGCCGCCAGCTGGTCCAGCCGCTCCTGGATTTGGCTGCTTTCGTAGCGCCGGGCCAGCCAGACCAGCGTCACCATCAGCACCACCAGCAGGCCGGCCAGGGCGGCCCACAGCATGCGCCGGCGGTACGGCCCCCAGCCGCGTTCGCGCGCGGCCTCTGCCGTGGTGACGGCCCCGGCGCTCACAGCACCCGGTGCTCCAGCGCCGGCAGCTGCCGGCGGCATTGCCGCAGCCGCTCGATGTCCAGATCGGCCAGCACCACCTGCTCGCCCTGCGGCTGCACGGCCAGCACCCTGCCCCAGGGCTCGATGAGCATCGTGTGGCCCCAGGTGTGGCGGCCGTTTTCGTGCACCCCGCCCTGGGCGGCGGCGGCCACATAGGCCAGGTTTTCGATGGCGCGGGCGCGCAGCAGCACTTCCCAGTGCGCCTGGCCGGTGGTGTGGGTGAAGGCGCTGGGCACCAGCAGCAGCTCGGCGCCGGCGCGCGCGAGCGCCCGATACAGCTCGGGAAAGCGCAGGTCGTAGCACACGCTCAGGCCGATGCACCAGCGGTGGCCGTCGCGCGAGGGCAGCTCGAAGGTCACCGGCGAGCCGCCCGGCTGCAGCGTGCGCGCCTCGTCGTAGCGCTCGCGGCCGTTGTCGAAGCGAAACAGGTGGATCTTGTCGTACCGCGCCACGCAGCGACCACTGGCGTCATACACCAGGGTGCTGTTGCGCGCGCGGCCGTCGTCGTGCTGCGGCGGCGGCCGCAGCGGCAGCGTGCCGCCGACGATCCACAGCCCCAGTTCGCGGGCACTGGCGGCCAGAAAGTCCTGCACCGCGCCGGCACCCGGCGCCTCGGCCAGCCGCAGCTTGTCGCGCTCGTCGCGGCCCAGCAGGCAAAAGTACTCGGGCAGCACGGCCAGCTCGGCCCCCTGCGCGCGAGCCTGCGCGAGCAGGTCGCGCGCGCGGGCGAGGTTGGCGTCGCGGTCGGCGCCGGAGACCATCTGGATGGCGGCCACCTTCATGGCGTGGCTCCGGCCGGCGCCTCCTGGCGCACGCGGGCGATCTGGGGGTCGGCCCAGCTGCCCGTGATGCGGAACTCCTGCGTGGCCGCCGCGATCATCGGGCCGCGCAGCAGCAGCTGGGCCAGAAAGCTGCCCAGGCCGACGGCGGGGTTGATCCAGCCGGCGATCAGCGAGGCCGTGCCGGCATTGATCTCGGGCACGATGACCACGCGCAGGTCTTGCGTTTCGCGCGCCAGATCGGCCCGGCCCTCCATCAGCACGGCGGCGTTGACGCCGCGCATCTGCAGGTTGCCGGTGGAGGCCACGCCCTGCTCGACCTGCACGTCGCCGCGCACGTAGTCGAAGGCAAAGCCTTCGCTGAAGACGTCGCGGAAGTCCAGCGCCAGCCGGCGCGGCAGCGACTGCAGGCTGAGCACGCCCAGCAGCTTGGCCAGGCCCGGGTCGGCCTTGAGGAACTGGCCGTTTTCGACGTTGATCTGGAAATTGCCGCCCAGCGTGGGGTAGTCCAGCCCCAGCGGCGAGCCGATCCAGGTGGCCTGCCCCTCCATGCGGCCGCGCCCGGCGCGCAGCACCCCCGGCATGCCCAGGCGGCCCAGCAAGCCGCCGGCGTCGGCGATGTCCAAACGGAACTGCATCACGGTGCGCCGGCGCTCGCCGCGCGCGCGCGGCTCGGCCGCATCGCGGCGGGGCGCGGCCGTGCGCGCAGGCGCTTCGCTCAGCTCCTGGAACACGGCCCAGCTGCCCTGGGCTTCGAATTCGGCCTCGGGCATGCTCAGCCGCAGCCTGTTGAGGCGCCACTCGCGCGCACCGGCGTCGCGCCGGGCCAGCCCCCGGTTGACGGCCTCGATTTCCAGCCGCCCCAGGTTCTTGCCGCGCAGCTCCAGGCTCTGCACCACCACGTCCAGCGCCGGGATGCGGATGGGCTGCTCCTGCAGCAGGGTCTCGACGTCGCGGGCGCCTTCCTGCGCCAGCGCCAGCCGCGCCAGCCGGGCATGGACGCTGCCGGCCGACTGCGCGCCGGGCATGCGGTATTCCAGATAGCCGCTGAGTTCGCGGGCATCGACATTGGCGCGCCAGGTCTGGCCCTCGCGGCTGCCGCCGGCCACCAGCTGGCGGAAGGTCTGCCCGGCCACGGTCAGGCGCGCGCCCTGCAGCATCACGCTCGATGGCAGATAATCCTCCCAGCGCGCCCAGGCCGGCTCGGTCGCGGCATCGGCGGCGCCGTCGGGGCCGGCCAGCGCCTGCTGCCAGGCATCGAGGTCCAGTTCGTCGAAGCTCAGGCCCGCCACCACCCCCTCGGCCGGCAGCGGCAGGGTTTCGCCCGCCGGCAGCCCCACGGCCAGGCTGCCGCGCAGCACGCGGGGGCTTGCCTGCGTGCGGTCGCGCACGTAGCGCAGCGCCAGCCAGCGCCCTAGATCCAGGCGCAGCTGGTCCTGCCGGGCCGTGGCGCCGGGTGCGGACGCCAGCGGCACGAGCTGCAGGCGCAGCGGCAAGACCGTCTCGGCGCTTTTCTTCAGCGGCGCAGGCAGATCCAGCGCCAGCCCCTGCAGACTGCTTTGCAGCAGGATTTCGGGCAGGCCCTGGCTGAGGGCGAACTCCAGGCTGTAGCCGGTGCTGCCGCTCATGCGCCAGGCCAGCCGCGCCAGCCCGTCGAGCTGGGTTTCCTGCCGCAGGCCGGCCGCCGTCAGCGTGCCCTGCAGCCGCAGCCGCGGCGCGCCCTGCGCGGCCACGCCGGGCACGGCGATGGTGCCGCCGTCGGCGCGCACTTCCCCACCCAGCGCCCGAGCCTGCACGCCGGCCAGCGCGAAGCCGTCTTCGCTGAAATGCACGACGCCGCGCAGCCGCGTCAGCCGTGGCCAGTCCGGGCCCAGCTGCAGGTCGTTGCCATCCAGCCGCACCTGCCCGCGCACCTGGGTCTGCTCGGGGTGTCGCAGGGGCAGCAGCAGCGTGAGCTGGGCTTGCGCGGAGCCGCCAGCCAGCGGCCGCTCCAGCACGCCCGCGGTCCAGCCGTTGACCGGGGTGCCGCTGACCGTGGCCCGCAGCAGCTCCTGCAGCGGACCTTCGAGCTGCAGGCGGGCCTGCACCTGGGCGCCGGGAGTCAGCGGAATGCGGCCTTCGCCCTGCGCCAGCCGCACCGCGGGCGCGCCCTGCAGGCGGGCCCGCACGCCGCGCAGCGTCAGCTCGGCGCGGTCGATCACCAACTCGCCGCTCAGCTCGGTGAACGCAGGCCAGGGCGGCTGGCCGGCCGGCTGCAGATAGGCCGGCACGTAGCGGAAGCGGGCGTCCTGCACGCTGGCGCTGACCCGGAATTCGCCCGGTTCGCCATGCGCGAAGGGGAAATGGTGCAGATCGCCGCGCAGGCGAAAGCGCACATTGCCGGCGTAGCCGCCGATGACGGCCTCGCGCAGGTAGTGCCGCACCTCGGCATCGACCGCCCAGGGCAGGTAGCGGTGCACCGCGGCCAGCTCGGCCCGGCTGAGGCTGCCCTGCAGCTCCAGCACGCCGGGCAGCCGGCGCCGGGCGACAGGCCCGTGGTCTTCCTGCTGCTGCCATTTGAGCTGCAGCTCGCCCTGGGCGTCGGCATTGGCAAAGCGCACGCTGGGCAGCTGCACCACCCACAGACCGGCGCGGCGCTGCCACTGGGCTTCGGCGCTGAGCCGCTCCAGCGGCAGCCGCGCCGTCTCGAACACGCTGGGCAGATCCACATGGCCCTGCTGCAGCAGCAGCGTGGCGCGGCCGCCGTCCTGGTTGAAGTCGAAATCGGCGCTCAAGCCGCGCACGCCGGGCATCACCCAGGGCACGGGCGCGCCGGGCGCCAGCGCCGGCAGCGGCTCGGCCGAGACTTCCAGGCCGCTCAAGCGGCCGCGCGCCTCGTAGCGCGCCGGCGCGGCCCAGTCGCCGCTCCAGCGGGCCTGCAGCTGCTGCAGCCGCCCGCGCGGGGCATAGCGCAGCAGCGCCTCGTGCACCGTCTGCGCCAGCGGCAGGCGCTGCGCCAGCAGCGCCACGGTCTGCAGATCGACGTCGGTCAGCTGGATGTCGCCGCTGCCGCTGGCGGCGTCCGCGCCGCTTTGCTGGTAGGCCACGCGCACATCGCCCCCGTGCCAGCGCAAGCCATCGACCGTATCGAAGCGCAGCTGCTGGGTGACGAGCTCGAACCCCTGCGCTTTCTGGCGCCCGGCCACGCGGCCTTGCAGCCGCGCCAGCTCCAGCAGCGGCAGCTGCGGCGCCAGCCGCAGCCCGACGTCGGCCAGCGCCAGGTCGGCGGCCGCGCCGGTGATGCGCGCATGCGCCACGTCGATCCACAGCCGCAGCGCGCCGCTGCCGCCATGCACCTCGCCCAGCGGCAGCGGCAGGTAGCGGCGCAGCTCGGCCAGCTGGGCCCGCTCGAAGATGGCGTAGAACTGTCCGTCCCACAGGTGCCAGGCGCCGGCGTCGGTGCTCAGCAGCGGCTGGCGCAGCCGCGCGCGCAGGCTGAAGCGGCTGCCCAGCTCCGCCGGCGGCGTGGCATCGAGCCGCAGCTCGTGCAGGCGCGCGCCGTTGTGCATGCGCAGATCGACTTGCTGCAGCGCCAGCGGCGGCGTGCCGGCGCGTTCGTCGTGCCACTGCACCCGGCCCTGGGTGATGACCCATTCGGTCTGGGAAAACACCCAGTCGGCCAGCCGCCCGTCGCCCTGGGCCGAGGGCGTGATGGGCACGCCGGCGACGAACCAGCGCCCGTCGGCCGCACGACGCACCTGAAGGTCGGGGCGCTCGATGGCCAGCTGCTCGAAACCGAGCCGCCACAGCGAGCGCGGCGACAGCGTGGCCACGACCCGCGGCAGATGCAGCGCCACCCGCCCCTCGGCGTCGTGCAGCGCCACGTCGATCAGCTCGAACGAAGGCAGCAGCGTGTCGGCATGGGCGACGATGGCGCCCACGCGCACCGGAACACCCAGTGCCTGGCTGGCCCACTGCTGCACCTGCGGACGCAGCTCGCCGATTCGGGGCACAATGAAACCGTGCAGCGCCGCCCAGGCGGCGCCGAGCAGCAGCCAGGCCAGCACGATCAGCCACAGCAGCACCCGCGTGGACAGCGTCAGGATGTGAAGCGGCAGGGACAGGCGGCGCGGCGGGGCATCCATTGGGCAGATCGGGAACTCGACAGGAATTATGAACCGCAACGATGCGACGGGCCTGGCTTCAGGACATGCCGCAGCGGGCCCGGCCACGGCGCGGGCCGAGCACAGCCGATTCGTGCAGCGCGTGCGCCGGCGCTACGCCGGGCAGCTGGCGCTGCTGCCGCCGGGCCGCCCGGATGCGGCCGCGATGCAGCACGTGTACGAAGAGCTGCAGCGCAGCGGCCACGATGTAGCCGCGGCGCTGCGCATCGTGCGCCATCTGGTGCTGGAGCGGCTGGCCGTGCTGGATGTGGAGCAGCAGGCCCCGCTGGCCGACGTCACCGGCACGATGACGCAGCTGGCCGAGTTCGCGCTCGACGTGGCCTGCGAGGAAACGACCCGCGCCCTGGACGCCAGCCACGGCATGCCGCTCAATGCCGCTGGCCAGCGGGCGCTCTTCTGGGTGCTGGGCATGGGCAAGCTGGGCGCGCGCGAGCTCAACGTCTCCAGCGACATCGACCTGATCTACATCTACGACCAGGACGGCGAGACCGCCGGCAACGCCGAGGGGCGCAACCGCATCTCCAACCACGAATACTTCGCCAAGGCCGTGCGCGCGATCTCGGCGCTGCTGGCCGACACCACCGAGCACGGCTTCGTCTTCCGCGTGGACCTGGCGCTGCGGCCCAACGGCAACTCCGGCCCGCCGGCGATCTCGCTGGGGGCGCTGGAGGAGTATTTCCAGGTGCAGGGGCGCGAATGGGAGCGCTTCGCCTGGCTCAAGAGCCGCACCGTGGCGCCGCGCGAGCAGCTGCACAACGGCTCCATCATGCAGCTGCGCGCGCTGGTCATTCCGTTCGTCTTCCGCCGCTATCTGGACTACAACGTCTTTGACTCGCTGCGCGTGCTGCACCGCCAGATCCGCGACCACGCCGCCCGGCGCAGCGCCGGGCACCCGGAGCGCGCCAACGACGTCAAGCTCTCGCGCGGCGGCATCCGCGAGATCGAGTTCATCGTGCAGCTGCTGCAGGTGGTGCGCGGCGGCCAGTTTCCGGAGCTGCGCACGCGCCCGACGCTGGATGCGCTGCCGCGCCTGGTCAAGGCCGGCCTGATGCCGGCCGAAACCGCCGACGCGCTGGCCAGGGCCTACGTGTTCCTGCGCCGGGTGGAGCACCGCATCCAGTACCTGGACGACCAGCAGACCCACGTGCTGCCCACGCGCGACGAAGATCTGGAATGGATCGCCCACAGCCTGGGCTATGCCGGCAGCTGCCCCTTCCTGCATGAGCTGGACGCGCACCGCGAAGTCGTGGCCCAGGAGTTCGACACGCTGCTGGGCGGCCAGAAAGAATGCAGGCATTGCGGGCAGGGCAACGGCAGAAACGGCCAGACCGCCGCCACGACGGCGGACTTCGACGCCGTGCTGGAACAGCTGAGCGCGCTGCTGCGCGAGCGGGTCAGCGCCTGGCGCAGCCATCCGCGGGTGCTGGCGCTGCGCGAGGAGTCGCGCGCGCGGCTGGTGCGGCTGGTCGTGCGCACGGCCGAATGGGTGCGCGAAGGCCGCGCCAGCGACGAGGCGGCCGCGCGGCTGGTGGACTGGATGGAGCCGCTGCTGCGGCGCGAGAGCTACCTGGCCATGCTGCTGGAGCGCCCTGCGGTGCACGAGCGGCTGCTGCGCCTGCTGGGGGCGGCGCGCTGGCCGGCGCGCTATCTGCTGCAGCACCCGGGCGTCATCGACGAGCTGGCCAGCCGCACGATGCTGCACGAGCGCTTTGACGCCGCGGCTTTCGAAGCCGAGCTGGAACTGCGCCGCAAGGCCCTGCAGGCCGCCGGCGACGACGACGAGGAAGCGCTGCTGAACCTGCTGCGCCGCGCCCACCATGCGGAGGTGTTCCGCACGCTGGCGCGCGACGTCGAGGGCGTGCTCAGCGTCGAGCAGGTGGCCGACGACCTGTCCGCGCTGGCCGACGCGGTGCTGCGCGTGACCACCCGCTGGTGCTGGAGCCGGCTGAAAAAGCGCCACCGCGAAGAGCCGCAGTTCGCCATCATCGGCTACGGCAAGCTGGGGGGCAAGGAGCTGGGCTACGGCAGCGACCTGGACATCGTCTTCGTCTACGAGGATGAGCACGAGGACGCGCCGGAGGTCTATGCCCTGCTGGTGCGCAAGCTCATCAACTGGCTGACGGTCAAGACCGGCGAGGGCGATCTGTACGAAATCGACACCGCGCTGCGGCCCAACGGCAACTCGGGCCTGCTGATCACCACCTTCGAGGCCTATGCCAATTACCAGCAGCAGCGCGGCAGCAACACCGCCTGGACCTGGGAGCACCAAGCCATGACCCGGGCGCGCTTCGTGCTGGGCAGCGACGCGCTGCGCCAGCGCTTCGATGCGGTGCGCCAGGCCGTGATCTGCGCGCCGCGCGATGCGGCGGCGCTGCGCCAGGAAATCATGGCCATGCGCGAGCGCGTGCGCCAGGCCCATCCGGTGCCCGCGGACCGCTTCGACCTCAAGCACAGCGCCGGCGGCATGGTGGACGTGGAGTTCGCCGTGCAG
This sequence comes from Hylemonella sp., assembly GCA_036846225.1. Classification (GTDB taxonomy): domain Bacteria; phylum Pseudomonadota; class Gammaproteobacteria; order Burkholderiales; family Burkholderiaceae_C; genus Hylemonella. Next base: position 80,305 of record DAIUCJ010000002.1, on the reverse strand, counting down.
TATCTGGTGCTGTCCGAGGCGGCCCGCCATCCGGCCCTGGTCGGCAATGTGGGCAACATCGCGCTGCTGCGGCTGGCCGAGGCGGCCGCGCTGCTGCCCGCCGGCGTGGGCACGGCCGCCGCCGACGCCTACCGCACGCTGCGCCGCCTGCAGCACAAGGCGCGGCTGGATGAGGCGCCGACCCAGGTCGATCCGCAGAGCGTGGCCGCCGAGCGGCAGGCCGTGCTGGCGCTGTGGGAGGCCGTCTTCGGCACGCCTGGCGGCGCGGGCTGAGCAAGCGCCAACGCCGCTTGGGCAGCATCCGGCACGCTCACGGCAGGCTCAGTGACCGGCGCGGATCCTGCGCACCAGCGCGGTGGTGGAATAGCCGTCCACGAAGGGCAGGGCCAGCGCGCGTCCGCCCCAGGATTCGACCAGCGCGGTTTCGGGCAGCTTGCGCATGTCGTAATCGCCCCCTTTGACCAGGATGTCCGGCCGCACGGCGGCGATCAGCGCCTGGGGCGTGTCCTCGTCGAACCAGGTCACCAGATCGACCGCGCCCATGGCCGCCAGCAGCACCGCGCGGTCCTGCTCGTTGTTCAGCGGCCGCTCCGGCCCCTTGCCCAGGCGCCGCGCCGAGGCATCGGTGTTGAGCGCCACCAGCAGGCTGGCGCCCAGCGCACGCGCCTGCGCCAGGTAGATCGCATGTCCGCGGTGCAGCACGTCAAACACGCCGTTGGTGAACACCAGCGGGCGCGGCAGCCGCGCCAGCCGTTCGGCCAGCTCGGCGCGGGGACAGAGCTTGCGCAGAAAGTCGGGCAGGGGATAGGCGGGTGGCGTGGCGGGGTCGGCGGTCTGCATGCGCGCATCCTAGCAGCGCGGCGCGCTGCGATGCGGCCCCGCCGCAGCCACACAGGGCAGGCCGGATTCTGGCCGGCTTGTGCCCCGCTTTTCGACGCACTGCGGCAGCCGCGGCCATGGGCATAATCCGCGCACTGGTCATGAACCCCAAGCTGGTCGCCGTCAGCATCGATTCGATCCGGATCGGTGAGCCTCTGCCTTTTCCGCTGATGGATGCGGAGGGCACGCTGCTGGCCAACCGGGGCTATGTGATCGAGTCGCGCGCCGAGCTGCAGGAACTGGTCGGGCGCGGCGTCTCGCTCTACATCAACGTCGCCGACTCCGAGGCCTACCACCGCGCCTATGTGGGACGGCTGCACGAGATGGTGCTCAAGGACACCACGCTGGGCCAGATCGCCGACACGCAGATCGGCAGCGCCGAAGTGGCCGTGCCGAGCCGCCCCGAGCCGGACGAGGACGACGAAATCCCGGACTGGCTGGACTACCAGGTTCAGGCCACCACCCTGCTGCGCGACCCGAGCGCGCCGCTGTTCTTCCAGCGCCTGATCCGCCTGCAGCGGCGGCTGCGCCAGCAGGCCCTGCGCAATGCCGACGGCGCGCTGTTCGCGCTGTTTCACCTCTCGGCCAGCGAAATCCGCATGTACAGCGCCACCCACGCGATGCTGGTGAGCGTGATGTGCGGCCTGGCCGCGCGCGAGGTGCTGAACTGGCCGGCCGAGCAGGAGCAGGTGCTGTGCCTGGCGGCGCTGACGATGAACCTGGGCATGACCGATCTGCAGGACAAGCTGGCCCAGCAGCTGTCGCCTCCCACGCCGGAGCAGCGCCGCCTCATCGACACCCATGCCGAACGCTCGGTGCAGCTGCTGCAGCGCGTCGGCGTTAGCGACCCGGCCTGGCTGGAAGCGGTGCGCCACCACCACAGCGTGCCGCCCGGCCCGCTGGGGCCCAGAAGCGAGGGGCTGCGCATGGCCCGGCTGATCCAGCGCGCCGACATGTTTGCCGCGCGGCTGGCGCCGCGGGCTTCGCGCGTGCCCACCTCGCCGGCGGCGGCCATGCAGGCCAGCTATTTCGACGAAAACCGCCAGGTCGATGAAGCCGGCGCCGCGCTGATCAAGGCCGTGGGCATCTATTCGCCGGGCTCTTTCGTGCGGCTGCAGACCCATGAGATCGCGGTGGTCATCCGCCGCGGCGCCAACACCACCACGCCGCGGGTGGCGGTGCTCATCAACCGCGAGGGCCTGCCGGTGGTGGATCCCATCATCCGCGACACCAGTCTGCGCGAATACCGGGTGGTGGCCAGCGTGCCGCACCGCGAGGTGCGCATCCAGCTCAATCTGCCGCGCATGCTGGCGCTGACCGCCCTGCCGGCGGCCTGAACCGGCAGCGACCAGACCCCCTTGCTCCTTGTTTTTTGACGCCGAAGCCGCGCGACGGCTCAGGCCGCCAGGGCGCCGGCCAGTTCCTTGCGGTAGCGGTTGAGTTCCTGCACGCTGGCAAACGGCCGCCCCAGCAGCAGGCTGAGGTTGTGCAGGATGCGCTCGACCACCTTGCCCTCCCAGGCCGCATCGAAGCGGATCTGGCTGTCCAGCCAGCGCTCCAGCCAGTCGGGATCGGGCAGGCGGCTTTGCACGGTGTCGCGCGGAAACAGCGCCTTGTTCACATGCAGATTGGTCGGGTGCAGGGCCTGGGCCGTGCGCCGCGCGCTGGCCATCAGCACGCCCACCTTGGCGAAAGCGGCCTTGGCCTCGTCGCCGAAGCGGGCAATCGCCCGCTTCATGTAGCGCAGGTAGGCGCCACCATGGCGCGCCTCGTCCTGGCTGAGCGTGGTGTAGATGTGCTTGATCACCGGCTCGGTATGCCATTCGGCAGCGCGGCGGTACCAGTGGTTGAGCCGCACTTCGCCGCAGAAGTGCAGCATCAGCGTCTCCAGCGGCGGGGCGGGGTCGAACTCGAAGCGCACCGCGTGCAGCTCCTGCTCGGTGGGCACCAGATCGGGGCGGAAGCGGCGCAAGTACTCCATCAGCACCAGCGAGTGCTTCTGCTCCTCGAAGAACCAGATCGACATGAAGGCGCAGAAATCGCTGTCGTCCCGGTTGTCGCGCAGAAACATCTCGGTAGCCGGCAGCGCCGCCCACTCGGTGATCGCGTTCATCTTGATGGTCTGCGCCTGTTCCTCGCTGAGCTGGCTGGCATCGAAACGGTCCCAAGGGATGTCCGTTTCCATGTGCCAGCGCACGGCCTCCAGCTGCCTGAACAGTTCGGGATAGAGCATGGCGGAGCGGTTGCTGTCGTTCATGGGCTGGGCATTCTAGGCAGGGGCGGTGACGCCAGCCTGACGCCGCCCGCAGCCCCCGCAGCATGCGGGGGCATGCAGGGCGCCGGCCCGACGCAAGCGCAGGGCGTTATTGGGGCACCGTGTCGGCGAAACTCGGGCGCTGCATCAGCTTGGCCTGCAGCCGCACCAGATTGGGGTATGCGTCGCGCCAGGCGATCTGCGGGAAACGGAAATCCAGATAGCCCAGCGCGCAGCCCACGGCCACGTCGGCCAGGCTGAAGTGGTTGCCGGCGCAGTAAGGCTGGTCGCCCAGGCCCCGGCTCATGGCCTGCAGGCTGGCGTCGATCTTGCCCAGTTGGCGGTCGATCCAGGCCTGGCAGCGCTGGGCCTCGGTGCGATGGGGCCAGACCGCTTCCATGCGGGCCAGCAGGGCCGCGTCCATGACGCCGTCGGCCAGCGCCTCCCAGGTCTTGACTTCGGCGCGCTCGCGCCCCACCGGCGGAATGAGCTTGCCCACCGGCGACAGCGTGTCCAGGTACTCGACGATGACGCGCGAGTCGAACACGGCCTCGCCCCCTTCCATGATCAGGCAGGGGATCTTGCCCAGCGGGTTGGCTTCGGCAATGCGGGTCTGCTCGGACCATACGTCTTCGAGCACGAAGGTGTAGTCCAGCTTTTTCTCCGCCATGACGATGCGCACCTTGCGCACGTACGGGCTGGTATGCGAACCGATGAGTTTCATGTGTCGCTCGAAATTGCAGGGGGCGGATTTTAGCGACTCAGGGTCAACCCGGGGGTGTACGCAGACCGGCCACTACAATGCGGGCATGGCGTTTTCCACGATTTCGGCACTTTCCCCCCTGGACGGGCGCTATGCCGCCAAGCTGGCGGCGCTGCGCCCCATCATGAGCGAGCAGGGCTATATGCACCGGCGCGTGCAGGTCGAAGTGGCCTGGTTCATCGCGCTCAGTGACGCAGGGTTCAAGGAGTTCCCGCCGCTGTCGCCGGGGGCGCGCACCTATCTGCTCAACCTCGTGAAGAATTTCTCCGAGGCCGACGGCAACGCCATCAAGGAAATCGAGAAGACCACCAACCACGACGTCAAGGCGGTCGAATACTGGATCAAGTCCAAGTTCGAAGCCCGGCCCGAGCTGCAACGCGCCAGCGAGTTCGTGCACTTTGCCTGCACCAGCGAGGACATCAACAACACCAGCCACGCCCTGCAGCTGCGCAGCGCGCGCGACACGGTGCTGCTGCCGGCACTGGACAAGCTACTGGTCAAGCTGCGCGACATGGCCCAGGCCTATGCCGAAGTGCCCATGCTCAGCCGCACCCACGGCCAGACGGCCAGCCCCACCACCGTGGGCAAGGAGATCGCCAACGTCGTGGTGCGCCTGCAGACGGCCTGCGAGCGCATCGCCGCCGTCAAGATCCTGGGCAAGATGAACGGCGCGGTGGGCAACTACAACGCGCATCTGGCCGCCTGGCCCGATTTCGACTGGGAAGCCTTCGCGAAGAAAGTGGTGGAAACGCCCGAGCCGCTGGGGCTGGGCCTGACCTTCCAGCCCTACAGCATCCAGATCGAGCCGCACGACTACATGGCCGAGCTGTTCGATGCCGTGGCGCGGGCCAACACCATCCTGATCGACTTCGCGCGCGACGTCTGGGGCTATGTCTCGCTAGGCTACTTCAAGCAGAAACTCAAGCCCGGCGAAATCGGCTCCTCGACGATGCCGCACAAGGTCAACCCGATCGACTTCGAAAACGCCGAAGGCAATCTGGGCCTGGCCAATGCGCTGCTGCGCCACCTGAGCGAGAAGCTGCCGATCTCGCGCTGGCAGCGCGACCTGACCGACTCCACCGTGCTGCGCAACATGGGCGTGGCGCTGGGCTATGCAGTGCTGGCCTACCAGTCGCTGGCCACCGGCCTGGCCAAGCTGGAGCTCAACCGCGAGCGGCTCGCCGCCGATCTGGACGCCGCCTGGGAAGTGCTGGCCGAGCCCATTCAGACCGTGATGCGCCGCTATGGCGTGCAGGGTGCCTACGAAAAGCTCAAGGAAGTCACCCGCGGACAGACCGTACGGGCTGAAGACCTGCACGCACTGATCCGCACGCTCGACATCCCCGAGGCCGACAAGCAGCGTCTGCTGGCGCTGACGCCGGCCGGCTACACCGGCAAGGCCGCCGAGCTGGCCAAGCGCGTGTAAAACCCGGCCACCGCCAAGCCGCGCCTGCGCGGCGCATCCGCCCGCCCGCGCCCGCTGCGCTTCAGCCAGCGGCCTGCCGGTCTGCGGGCGGCTGCGCGATGGGCGGCTCGGATGCCGGCTGTTGCGCTGCGGGCTGCTGCGCGGCCCGCTCGGCATAGCGGTTGAAGCGCCAGGCCTGGCCGCACAGGGTGATGCGGCGCCAGGTCTGGCGCTTTTCGGCCGGCGTCATCTCGGGCCAGCGCTGCACCTCGTCGAAGGTGCGTCCGCAGCCCTTGCAGACAGCATCGCCCTGGCTGGTCGAGCAGATCGCGATGCAGGGCGTATCCGGCGTGGTGGCATACCAGGCCAGCCAGGCCTGCCGGGCGGCCTCGGGCAGCGTGCGCTCATCGGCCTCCTGCTCGTGGAAGTACACCATCAGCGCATAGACCTCGGCCAGCGCGCGCAGCGGCGCTGCCAGCGTCACCCCATCGGGCGAGGGCGCACGCTCGCGCCAGTGGTTGATGGCCGCCTCGATGTCGGTGATGTGGATGCCTGCCATGGATGCCGCGAAAAAGGAGCTGGATGATAGCGTTTCGCCGCCGCTGAGGCGGTGCTGCGCACCATGGCCCAAATCCCTGCACTTTCAAGGCCCTTGGTGCGCGTGCTCCAATGCGCGCGGAAGGGGAGTAGCTCCCGATGGCGCCGGCCCCAGGGTCATCGCCATCCATCAGCAAGTCGTCAGGACGGAGTCCAAGTGGCTTCCGGCTTGCTGGGCAGACGCTGGCGCAGCGCCGTTTGCCGGGCAAGACCTTCAACAGGAGGTTCCCATGGACAACGTGATTCTCTATGTCGATGATGCCGCCCATGCACGGCTGCGTCTCGCCACCCTGGCGACCCCGGCCGCGCAGCGGCCGCGGCACTGGATCGTCGTGGTTTGCCCCCCGCGCATGGCCCGCCATGTCAGCAAATGGGTGCACCACACGGCGCGCCAGAACTGGCGCGACAGGTGGTCGCAGCGCCTGCTGCACCAGCTGGTGCCGGCCCTGCGTGCCACGGGCGAGCGGGTCACGACGGTCGTGGCCGAAGGTCCGCTGCATGCCCTGTCACGCGAGCTGATCGAGCATCACGGCCCTGCCCAGGTGCTGGATCTGCGTCGCCCGAAATTCGACGCGGCCCTGCCCGTCATCGATGCCACCCCACCATCTGCCCACACGCCCGCACCGGGCTGACCTCCGAAGCGGTCGTTGACCGCGCCCTGCTGCGCCCGCAGCCCCGGCAGCCTGCGGGCTTGCCGGCTGATGAACGTGCGCCCAGAAGTTGAAGACGCCGAAGGCCCGATGGGGCCGCCATGGCGGGCTCCCCAGGTTCGGGTGCTATCCTCAAGCCATGAAGCTTCTGGCCAAATGGCTGCTCAGCGCCACGGCGCTGCTGGCCGTCACGCATCTGTACGGCGGCGTGGAGTTGCAGGGGTTCGCGGCGGCGCTGCTGGCGGCCTTCGTGATCGGGCTGTTCAACGTCTTTCTGCGCCCGCTGCTCATCCTGCTGACCCTGCCGGTGACGGTGCTCACGCTCGGGCTGTTCCTGTTCGTGATCAACGCCGTGCTGTTCTGGGCCGCCGCCAGCGTGCTCGACGGCTTTCAGGTGCGCGGGTTTGCCGCGGCGCTGGTCGGCTCGCTGCTGTACTCGCTGTTCGGCCTGGTGATCGATTCAGCGCTCGAGCGCCTGTTCCCGCAGCAGTGACTCGATTTCGCGCCGCCGGCTGTCGATGATGGACGCCTCGATGTGGTCGATGGCCGCTCCCTGCTGGATGCGCGCCTGCGCCGCCTGCAGGCGGTCGCGCGCGGCCGGGTAGTCCAGCCGGGCGGCGGCGGCCTCGGCCTCGGCGCGGATGGCCTGCACGGCCAGTCCCTGGGCGGCGTAGGCCCGCGCCAGCGCGAGCCAGGCCAACGCGTCACGCGGATGCGCCGCCAGCCACACCTGCAGCGACTCGGCCGCCTGCCGGGCCTGCCCGCTGTCCACCCGGGCCGCGGCGCGCAGCAGCAGCGTGGGGCGGGTGGCCAGCGCGTCCGGCGCGGCAGGCAGGCCATCGAGCAGCTGCAACACCTCCTCAGGGCGGCCGCGCGCCTGCGCCAGCTCGGCCGCCAGCCAGCGCCACTGCACGGCCGCCTGGGCGTCGCCCTGGGTGAGCGCACGCAGCCGCAGCAGGGCACGCTGGGCGCGCTCGTATTCGCGCAGCTGCATGGCCGCCAGCGTCGCGCCATAGAGCACGCCCGCCTGCGCAATGGCCGCCAGCGTGGCGGTGTCGGCCGCATCGGCCTGACCGGCGGCGGCGCGCAGGTGGTCCACCTCCGGGCGTGCCAGCACGCGGGCGCGCGCGGCCAGCATGGCGTGCAGCATCGTGGTGTGCACCGGCGCGGCCGGCAGCAGCTGCTGGCGCGCCTGCATGTCGGCGATGCGCTCGGTGGTCAGCGGGTGGCTGCGCAGATAGGGAAAGGCGCCGGTGTCGTTGTGGCGATTGGCCTGCTGGAGCTTTTCGAACATGGTCACGAAGCCCTGGCCGGCGTAGCCGGCCTCGGTCATGACGCCATAGCCCACGCGGTCGGCCTCGCGCTCCATGTCGCGCGAAAAGTTGAGCTGCCCCTGCACCGCGGCGGCCTGCCCGCCGACGATCAGCGCGCCGGCCGCGTTGGGGTTGCTGCCGGCGGCCAGCGCGCCCAGGATCATCGCTCCCAGCAGCCAGGGCGCCTGGTTGTTCTGCCGGCCGATCATGCGGGCGATGTGGCGCTGCGTGACGTGGCTGAGCTCGTGCGCCAGCACCGAGGCCAGCTCGTCCTCGTTCTCGACCGCGGCGATCAGACCCAGGTGCACCCCGATGTAGCCACCGGGCAGCGCAAAGGCATTGACGGTGGCGTCGCGCCCAAGCAGCACGTCCCAGGCGTAGCGCTCCCGCATCTCGGCCGACAGCTCCCCGCGCTGCTGCGCCGCCTGCAGCAGGCGGTCCCAGATGCCCTGCACATAGGCTTGCAGCACCGCATCGTCGAGGTAGTCGGGGCTGCGGTAGAGCTCGCGGGCGATGCGGTCGCCCAGCTTGCGCTCGGCCGCCAGGCTCAGCTCCAGCCCATCGCCCAGCGCCGGCAGGTTCTGCTGCGCGCGCACAGGCGGCAGCGCCAGCAGCAGCGCCAGCAGCAGGGTGAGCAGACGTCGCACGGGGTGGTCTCCGGCTTCAGAACGAGTCCAGCGGCAGGAAGGCGCAGACTTCGGCGCTCTGCGCGTCCAGCAGCGCGGTCCAGAAGGCCTTGCGCGTGCTCACCGGCAGATAGACCAGCGCCTGCTGCGCGCGGCCGCAGCGGGCCACGGCCGCATCGATCAGCGCGCCGGCCGCCGGGGCGCGCTGGCGCAGTGCCGCCAGCGGCTTGGCCGCATGCAGCACCCGCTGCCGCGCCTGCTCATAGGGCTGCCACAGGTCGGGGCGCGCGCTCAGCGGCAGGCCCTGCAACGCCATGAAGGTGGCGGTGGCTTCCTCGTTGACGTCGCGAAACGGCCGCACCGCCAGCAGCGTGGGGCCGGTCAGCGGCAGCGCGCGGATGGCCGGGTCCGACGCCGGCAGCAGCTCGGTGGGCACCTCGATGGCATGCACCACGCGAAAGCGGTCGAACTCGAAGACCAGGTGCACCGGCCGGGCCGCCCACACGGTCCACACGCCATAGCCCAGCGCCGCCAGCTGCAGCGCCACCACCACCGCCAGATCGCGCAGCAGCTCGCGGCGCGGCTTGCGCGGATTGAAGACGATGAGCGTGACCAGCGGCCCCAGGATCACGTCCACCCCGAGCAGGATCACGAACAGCTCGCGCCCGCCGGACATCTCGCCATAGGGCGGCGGATACCACAGGCCGAAGATCAGGGCTGCCGCCAGCAGCGCCACGACGGCGCTGGCGCTCAGGTGCACGGCTGCCGCCTTCAGGCGGGCGGCTGTGGCACGGGTCGTGGGTTCGGTCATGGCCGTATGATCCGCGATTCTGATGCGCGATTCTTGATCGGTTCTACGCTCCAGCCGGATTTTTCCATGAGCACGCTCACCCACTTCGACGCCCAGGGCCAGGCGCACATGGTCGATGTTGCGGCCAAGCCCGCCACGCACCGCATTGCCGTCGCCGGCGGGCGCATCGCCATGCAGCCGCAGACGCTGGCGCTGATCGAGTCGGGCACGGCCAAAAAGGGCGACGTGCTGGGCGTGGCGCGCATCGCCGGCATCATGGCGGCCAAGCGCACCAGCGAGCTGATCCCTCTGTGCCATCCGCTCGCGCTGACCCGCGTTGCTATTGAATTCATAGTGGAAAAGCAAGACCCGGCAACGGCTCCGGCCGTTTTTTGCACCGCCACCGTGGAGACGGTCGGACCGACCGGCGTCGAAATGGAGGCGCTGACCGCCGTGCAGGTGGCGCTGCTGACCATCTACGACATGTGCAAGGCGGTGGACCGCGGCATGGTGATTTCCGACGTGAAGCTGCTGGAAAAGCACGGCGGCAAGTCGGGCAGCTACGTCGCCGCAGGTTAACAGGCCGTTGCAAAACTGCTGCGGTAGGCCATCTGCGGCGTTGCGCGGTGCTCGCTTCCTCGCCTATGCGCTCGATAGGTCTCGGTCGCTGCGCGCCGTACGCCTTGCATCTGGCCATCCTCGCGACGTTTTTCAACGGCCTGTTAAGCCCGTCTTTTCAGCGCGGCGGCGATTGTTGCCCATTCTGCGCCTGCCAGCGGGCGTAGCCCCGGGGATAGGCGGCGCGGTACAGCCGCTCGTAATGCCGGGCTTCCTCCTCGCGGCCCAGCAAGCGGGCGCTACCTATCAGCGCTTCCACCACCCGAGGCTCCGGCGTGTAGTGCAGGCTCTGCAGCGCCAGCTCATGCACGTGCGCAGCGGTCTGCGGGGTCAGCGGAGTCAGGCTCAGCTCGGCGAAACGGGCCTGCGGCCCAAAAAACCAGGTGCGCCGGGCCTGCGCCAGCGCATCGGCCCGGTACGGCGCCCAGCGCTGCGCCGGCAGGACATACACCTGGCTGGTGCGCAGATAGTCCCAAGCCGCCCAGCCGCCCAGCGCCAGCAAGACGGCCGCGATCAGCCCCGCGCAGCGCGCCGATCTCGCCGGCCGCGCTGCCGCCGGCGCGGCCGGCGGGCGCAGCAGCAGGCCCAGTGCCAGGCCGGCGGCCATCTGGAACGGCCCGTACCACAGCGGATACTCCAGCAGGCTGTGCAGCAGCAGCAGGCCCAGCACCACGGCGCCGAGCTGCCGCACCGCATCCGTGCGCAGCCCCCGGGCCTGCCGCCAGGCCAGCATAAGCAGCACCCCCAGCGCCAGCGCCGCCAGCGGCAGGCCGAATTCCACCGCCAGATGCAGCGGCAGGTTGTGCGCGTTGTCGATCAGCTCGCAGTGCCGCGGATGGTCGAACTCGGTGACGAAGTGGGCGTAGTCCAGCTCGCCCCAGCCCCAACCCGTCCAGGGGCGCGCCAGCGCCAGCTCCCAGGCGTCGCGCCACAGCGTCCAGCGCGTCGCGCAAGCCATCCCGTTGGGTTGCAGGCGCGCCAGGATGCCGCTTTGACCAGGCTCCAGCCCGGCCAGCAGCGGCAGCAGCACCGTGGCCAGGGCATAGCCCAGCGGCAGCGCGACGACGAGCCCGCGCAGCGGCCCCAGCGCCGGCCGCCACCACCAAGCCGCGGCGGCCGTCAGCGCCAGCAGCTGCAGCAGCCCGGTGCGCGAGCCGGTAGCCGCCTGCGCCGTCACCAGCAAGGCGGCCGCGCCCAGCGTGGCCAGCAGCGCGCGCCGCGTCGGCGTCGAGCGCGCGGCCAGCCACAGCAGGGCTGCCAGCCCGATGTTGAGCAAGGTGGCGTAATGGTTGCGCTGTCGCAGGTTGCCATAGGGCTCGCGCCCCGGCGCCTCGCTCATGAACCAGACATGGTGCTCCACCTGGAAGTACTGGCACAGCCCGATGACGGCGCTGGCCAGCGCGGCGGCCAGCCAGGCCGCCGCCACCCATTCGGCCCGCAAGGCCAGCGCCTGCGGCCCGCCTGAGCGCAGCGCAGCCGCCCCCAGCGCCAGCACCGTCAGCGAGGCCACCAGCGCCAGCCACAGCCCGTCACGCGCCGTCGCCACCGGCCAGGCCGCCAGCGCCGCGGCCAGCAGCAGGGCCGCGCACAGCCACAGCGGCAGCCGGGGCCGCGCCAGCAGGGTCAGGCTAGCGGTGCAGCCCAGCGCGCACAGCCAGGGCAGCAAGGCCACGCTGGGCGGGCGCTGCGGCGGCACCAGCCAGGGCAACGCGACCAGCAGCAGCCAGGCCGCCGCCTGCCACGGTGGCGGCAGGCGCTCCGCCTCAGGGGATGGCGACGCGGGCCAGCTGCGGGTACCTGTCATGCTGACTGAGGAAGTCGGCTTTCGCCTCGGCGTACATTCTCGGCCCGAACAGGGCTTGGATCAGGCGCATCTGCCGCGCCGCTTCCTCGGGCTGGCCGTTGAGACCCAACGCCAGCGCATAACGGAAATGCAGCGCGCCCCAGGAAAAGCGCTGCGCCGCGGCTTGCAGCACCGCCAGCTCCGCTGCGCTCATGCCCGGCTGGGCACGCAGCCGCATCGCCTGCAGCACGATGCCCCACTGGTTCAGCAGATGCAGCTGCGGCATCACATAGTCCGCTGGCGTGCTGCCGATGCGCCGGTTCTCGAATCGGGTGATGCGGAAATCCTCCTCCACCAGCAGGTATTCCCGGCCCAGCGCCAGCACCAGCGCGCCGTAGGCAGCCGCCGCAACCCACAGGCCCGGCCGCGCGCGACGAGCGGCCACTGCCGCCTGCGGCACGGGGCGCGTCTGATGGTCGATCAGCCCGAGCACGAACCCTGCCGGCAGCAGGAAATAGGCATAGGCGAACGGAAACTCCAGCAGGCTGTGCACGCCCAGCGGCAGCAGCAGCGCGAAGCACCAGACAGCGCCGTCCTGCGCCCGCCGCCAGCACCGCCACAGCCAGCCGGCGGCCACGGCGAGGATCAGTAGCCCCAGCGGCACGCCGCACCAGATCAGCAGGTCCAGCACCAGGTTGTGCGCGTAATTGGTCTGCTCCAGGCCCGGCACCTTGAGCGCCCCCACCTGCTGGGCCGTGGCCGTGCGCAGCCAGCCGTAACCCCACCAGGGCGACTCGGCCAGACCGGCCAGCAGCTGCCGCCACATCAGCGGCCGCAGGCTGGGAGAGGTGAGCGCCTGCTCGGTGGCCTGCAGCAGGAAGATGTCGCCCAGCACATAGCGGTACAGGCCCGTCAGGACCAGGAATGCGGCCAGCCAGCGGCCAGCCAGCCGCACGACGGCGCGCCGCTGCACCCAGGCCCGCGGAACCAGCAAGGCCAGGGCGTACAAGGCCAGCGCCGACAGCAGCGCGGTGCGCGACTGCGTCAGCACCAGCGCCCAGGTGTTCAGCGCGGCCAGCAGCAGCGCCGGCGCCGCATGCAGCGCGCGGGTCTGCCGCAGCCAGCCCAGGGCCACCAGCCCCATCAGCAGCAGCGTGGCCAACTGGTTGGGCTGGGCCAGGTTGCCAAACACCCGGCGCGTATCGGCCGCGGTGATCCACGGCATCAGCACCTCTTCCTGCAGCGTCCATTGAAACAAGGCCAGCAGGCTGGACACGGTGGCCCCTGCCGCGAAGACCAGAGCCACGGCGCGCCAGGGCCGCTCGATGCCCTGCTGATCCCGGGCCGTCTGCAGCCCCAGCCACCAGGCCAGCACGAAGCCGAGCAGATAGACCGTGACCAGCCAGGCATCGCCGGCCAGCGTATGCGGCAGCAGCGCCACGCCGCCCCAGGCCGACAGCAGCAGCACCACCACCGGCCCGCTGGCCGCAGGCCAGGGCGCCAGCCGGCCGCGCGCCGCCCCCAGCGCCAGCCCCAAGGCCACGGCCAGCCCGACGAAAGCTGGAGCCTCGTTGTGAAATCCGGTCCAGGGCGGAAAGTGCTCAGGCACGAGCCAGCCCAGCAGAATCAGTGCCCAAAATGAGAAAGCAGGGATGGGAAGCATCGCCGGCGCGCGCATCGCGGCAAAAAAAATGCGCCCCGCAGGGCGCATGGTTGACGCGAATCGCGATCAGTTCGCAGCCCAGGAACCGTTGGGCGTGTAGTTGGTAGCGGTGGTGCTGCGGCAGGAACCCGGCAGGTACTTGGAGATGGCCGCCGGCTGCGGGCCGCACTCCCAGCTCTGCACCGTACCGGCGGTACCACCGGTGGGCAGCGGCTGCGGAACCAGCACGACGGCACCGCTGACCTGCGGCAGGTTGGCGGTGTTGACCGTGACCTGGATAGCGCCGTTGTTGTCGGTCATGACCGACTGGACATATTTCGTCGCGCTGCTGCTGCCGGCCGACACTTCGCAGCCCCAGTTACCCGCCGTGGGCAGGGAGGCGGCGTTGGTGCTCTGGACCACTTCGGTCACGCTGGTGCGGCACTGGGAGGCGGCCAGGATGACCTCGGACATTTTGGAACGGACGGTGTAGTCCTGGTAGGCCGGCAGGGCGACGGCGGCCAGGATGCCGATGATCGCGACGACGATCATCAGTTCGATCAGGGTGAAACCCTGTTGGAGGGTACGCTTCATGGTGAACTCCTTGATAGACAACGGTGACATACAGCAAGGCTGTGCCGAATCTTTTGCAGCTTTCATGCCAGCCCACATCGTGAAAAATCGGCTGGTTTGCCCCCCGTTTTCGGGCTCGCCGGGAGCCCCGTCCCTTCCATTTTTGTCCCCAGGCGGGCAGGGACTGACAATTTTTGTCAGTCGAGGGCGCCTCACTTGATGCACACCTGCCGCACCTGCTTGAGGTCGGTCAGGCCCATCAGGATTTTTTCCATGCCGTCCATCTTGAGGGTGCGCATGCCGCTTTCCACCGCCGCGGCAAAGATCTCGGCCACGCGGGCACGCTCCTGGATCAGTTTTTTGATGCGGTCGTCGGCGATCAGCAGCTCGTGCAGGCCCAGCCGGCCCTTGTAGCCGGTGTTGTTGCACTTCTCGCAACCCACCGGCTTGTAAAAGCGCAGCCTGCCGTCCTCGCCGTAGTTGACGATCCACTCCTCGTAGAGTTTCTGCGCCTCGCCGCTGTAGTCGGCCTTCCAGGCCGGGGTGTGGCGCAGTTCCTCGCTGTATTCGGCGATGAAGCTGTTGATTTCGGAAGTGCTGGGCGTATAGGGCTGCTTGCAGTCGCACAGGCGTTTGGCCAGTCGCTGGGCCAGAATGCCCAGCAGGGCGTCGGCAAAGTTGAACGGATCCATGCCCATGTCGAGCAGGCGGGTGATGGATTCGGGCGCGGAGTTGGTGTGCAGCGTGGAGAACACCAGGTGGCCGGTAAGCGAGGCCTCGATGCCCATGGACACCGTTTCCTTGTCCCGCGATTCGCCCACCATGATGATGTCCGGGTCGGCGCGCAGGAAAGCCCGCATCACCAACGCGAAGTCGATGCCGGCTTTTTTGTTGATCTGCACCTGCCGCAGGCCTTTCTGCGTGATTTCCACCGGGTCTTCGGCCGTCCAGATCTTGGTCTCGGGCGTGTTGAGGAACTTCAGGATCGAGTGCAGCGTGGTGGTCTTGCCCGAGCCGGTGGGGCCGCAGACGTAAAACAGGCCGTAGGGCTTGGTGATGACAGACTCCAGCCGCTCGCGGTTGTGGCTGGTCAGGCCGAGCTTGTCCAGCGGGATCGGCTCGCCGGAAGCCAGGATGCGCATGACCACGTCTTCCACACCGCCTGCGGAGGGTATGGTGGCCACGCGCAGCTCAATGTCCAGCGGCCCGTATTTCTTGAACTTGATCTTGCCGTCCTGGGGCTTGCGCCGTTCGGAAATGTCCAGGTCGCACATGATCTTCAGACGCGTGACCATGGCCTGGCGGAAATGGGCCGGCACCTCGATGTAGGGCACCAGCGTGCCGTCGATGCGAAACCGGATGCCGGTTTTCTGCTTGCCCGGCATGGGCTCGATGTGGATGTCCGACGCCTTCATGTTGTAGGCGTCGATGATGACCTTGTTGACGAACTTGACCAACTCGTTGTCGGCCGCGGCCGACTCCAGCGACTCTTCGTTGTCCTCGTCCCCGCCCAGGGGCCCGCCCATGTCGGCCAGCAGCTGGTCGATGGAGGTGCTGTCGGCCTGCGCGCCGAAGATCTGCTCCAGCGTCTGGTCGAAATCGGTCTGGGTCGTGACCCGATAGGCAAACTTGTGGATGCGGGGAAAGACCTGCGGCACCACGCGCGCGCCGCGGGTGGCTTCCGGGTCCAGGCACATCACCACCAGCCCTTCGGGCGACTCTTCCAGCGGGATCCAGCCCTGGCCCTCGACGAAATCGCGCTTGAGCGCGCCATGCAGCGCCTCGGAGCGGATGCGCCCGGGGTTGAACGGCTCGTAAGGCACGCCAAAGAAACGGGCCAGCGACTGGCCGATCTGGGCCGGCGCCAGGCGATGCCGCTCGATCAGGATGCTTTCGACCGGACGGCCTTCGCTGCGCGCCTCCTGCACGCAGTCCTGCAGCTCGGCGCCGGTGATCAGGCCGTCGGCCACCAGGCCGTCGTATTTGGTGGCCCGGATGCGCGGGGCCTCGTCCGGCTTGTGCAGGCGGGTGCGCAGGGCGCTGGCCAGCGCCTTGCACAGCTGCGCGACGCCTTTGACGTCGAGCTCGCTGAACGGCTGGTCGTTCTTATTGTTGATGAGCTGCAGCACGCCGTACAGGTGCCCGCCCTCCAGGATGGGCGCCACCAGCATCTGCTTGGTGCGGTAGCCCGAGCGCTTGTCCACCTCCTTGAGAAAGGTCAGCTGCGGGTGGATGTGCTTGAGCGCGTCCTCGTCATAGACATCCGGCAGGTTGAGCACCTTGCGGCTGAACGCGACATAGCCTGCGATGCTCTGCGGGCCGATCGGCAGCTTGAGCTCGCGGCTGGTGTTGAGCCCGGTCTTGACCTTGGAGACGATGGACTGCTCGTCGTCGCTGGTCACATACAGCGTCAGGCGGTCGGCATTGAACAGCTTGCAGATCTCGGGGCTGACTTCGAGCATGATCTGCTCGACGTTTTCGGTTTCGTGGATGCGCAGCACCACCTGCCTGAGCTGGCGCACGAACAGGGCCTCGAATGTCTTTTCGCGGCTGGCAGCGCCAGGCTGCTGCGAATCGGCAAATGCCGCGTCGGTGGCCGCGCCCCCAGAAGGTTTGATGACTGCGCTCATAGCTCGAACTCCTGCCCCGCCTGCAGCCAGCGGATGTCGTGCCGCGCCGCCACGCCGCCAGGCAGCGCGTCGCGCTGCCGGATTTCCGACATGATCAGCTCGGTCTGCGCCGGCTTGGTGTGCGTAATGTAGATCGGATAGCGCCGTGCGGAATCGATGCGGTCCAGCTCGCGCGCCAGCGTTTCCGGCGAGAGGTGCAAGCTGGCCTCGGCCAGCGCGCTCTCGCGGCTGCTGAACGCGGTTTCGATGACGAGCATGGCCACGTCGAGCTGGTTGACGCGCTGCCAGAACGCCGGGTTGGGGCCGGTGTCGCCGCTGAACACCCAGTGTGCGCCCCCTGCGCTGACCGCAAAGCCGACGGCCGGCACCGTGTGCACGGCTGGCAGCACCTCCACGCGTTTGCCTGCGATGGTCAAGCGCTGGCCGGTCTGGATCTCGCTGAAGCGCACCAGGGGCTGATCGGGGCTGGGCAGCCGGGTGAAGTCGGGCCAGATGACGTCGTTGAACACGTGGGCCCTGAGTGCCGCCACGGTGCCGGCCAGCGCATGCACCTGCAGCGGCGCGGCGCGGCAGCCGGCCGTGGCATCGAGCATCAGGGGCAGAGCCGCAATGTGGTCCAGATGCGCATGGGTGAGCAGCACATGGTCCACCCGCAGCATTTCTTCCAGCGTGAGATCGCCCACGCCGGTGCCGGCATCGACCAGCAGGTCGTCGTCGATCAAAAAGGATGTGGTGCGACTGTCCCTGGCAATCGCGCCCGAGCAGCCCAGCACCCGCACTTTCATCCCGCGCCCTCCTCGCTCAGCCCGCCCATCTTACGCGGTCACCAGGATGCCGGCGCTCAAGCCGCGCGGGCTTAACCCTGGATGAACTGCATCCGGGTGCCGGCCAGCTCGATCATGTCGCCGCTCTTGAGGGCGACGGGCTCCGACCCGATCGGCGCGCCGTTGAGCAGCGGCTGCGCTCCACCTTCTACATGGGCCACCACATAGCCGTTGTGGCGCCGGGTGATCGACGCCACCGCCACGCCCGGCTTGCCCACCGTGGTCACCACCTTGGTCAGGGGCATTTCGCGCCCTGCCGCCGCCCCCGAGAGCACCCGCAGCGAACCGGCCGCGGCGGCTGCCGGCTCGGGCGCTGGCGGCGTCTGGCCCGGGCGAAACACCATGGTCTTGTCGTAAGCCGGGGCCGCCTCGCTGATGAACTTGATCTTGTATTTGCCGATCTCGATCGTGTCGCCGTTTTGCAGCAGCTGCTTCTTGATGGCCTTGCCGTTGACGTAGGTGCCGTTGGTGCTGTTGAGGTCTTCCAGCGTGACTTCACCGCCGGTCATCTGCACCGCCGCGTGCTCGCCGCTGACGGCCAGGTTGTCGATGACCACGTCGTTGTACGGGCGCCGGCCCAGCGTCGTACGCTCCTTGGTGAGCTGCACCTCTTTGATGACAACACCGTCGATCGAGATGATCATCTTCGGCATGCCTGACTCCTGTTGTGGTTATGGGGGGCTGAAAAGGAAATCGGAGGATGGTCGAGCTATTTTCCCAGCAGGCGGGCCATCAGACCCCGTTTTTCCGGGGTGGGCCCCACATCAACCAGCAATACCGTGATATTGTCGCGCCCGCCGGCGGCATTGGCCGCGTCGATCAGGCGCTGCGCCCGCTGCGGCGCCGGTAAAGGCTGTTGCAGGATGTTGACGATCTCGGCATCGCGGACCAGATCGGACAGCCCGTCGGAACACAGCAGATAAGTGTCGCCTGGCTCGACGAAGTGGCTGTGAACCTCCAGCAGCACGCTGTCGTCCACCCCCACCGCGCGGGTCACCAGGTTCTTGTTCACCGACACCTCGGCCTGTTCCGGCGTCAGCAAACCGGCATCGACCTGCTCCTGCAGCAGGGAGTGGTCCTTGGTGATGCGGCTGAGCTGCCCCCTGCGCCAGCGGTAGCAGCGCGAGTCCCCAATATGGCCCAGCACCAGCGTGCTGCCGCGAAACACCCCGACGACCAGCGTCGTGCCCATGCCGGCGTACTGCGGGTTGTCCTGCGCGGCGCGGTAAATCGAAGCGTTGGCCTGCCCCACGCACACTTCCAGCGCCCGACGGATGTCCTGGGCCGAAGCCGTGGCGCCGGCTTCGGTCAGCCAGCGGCTCATTTCGGCGCCGATGATGGCAGTCGCCATGCCGCTGGCCACCTCGCCGGCGTTGTAGCCGCCCATGCCATCGGCCAGCACGGCCACGCCGCTGGCTTCGTCATACGAGACGGCGTCTTCGTTGTTCTCCCTTTGCAGCCCCGGGTGCGTCTGCGCATGGAACCGGTAAATCAAGCGTTCTTCGGACATATTCTTATATGATGCGCAGCTTTTGCCGGCTGCACCATGGCCCGGGCCGCCCTGCCATGAAAAGCGCACGGATTTGGCCGACTTTTTGCCACCTGCCGGCAACAGCCCCGCAAGGCACGGCCACAGGCCGCGGCAAAAAGCCTATTCTGCCAGTTTGCCCCGCCTGCCGATTGGGGAAAATCCGGGGGGCACAAATGCAATCAGGGGCGCCATGGCGCCCCTGATTGTGTGTGACCCCTCGCCAGCCGATAGGACGACTGGCTCGGCTTTCAGGTGCATTCAGGCCGATGCGGCCGGCGGCGTGCGTTTCTGCGCCAGCTTGCCGATGACCAAGACCAGCACGGCACCGGCTATGCCCATGGCGTAGTTCCAGGCCTTGTCCTGCGGCAGCACGTCAACGACGGCCGGATCGGTGTGCGCCATCGTGCCGGCAATCCAGCCCAGCAGCATCCCGCCCAGCGTGATGACCACCGGGAAGCGATCCATCAGCTTGATCACGAACTGGCTGCCCCAGACGATGATGGGGATGCTGACCAGCAGACCGAAAATGACCAGTGCCAGCTGATGCTGCTCGCCAGCCCCTTGCGCCGCACCCGCGATGGCGATGACGTTGTCCACACTCATCACCAGATCGGCGACGATCACGGTCTTGACGGCGCCCCACAGCTTGTCACTGCCCTGGATGTTGCTGTGTTCGTCCTCGTCCTCCGGCAGCAGCAGCTTGACACCGATCCAGACCAGCAGCACGGCGCCGACCAGCTTCAGATAAGGAATCTGCAGCAGCGCCAGGGCAAAGGCAATCAGGATGACGCGCATGGCAATGGCGCCGGCCGTGCCCCAGATGATGCCTTTTTTGCGCTGATGCGGCGGCAGCGAGCGGCAGGCCAGCGCGATGACGACGGCGTTGTCTCCGCCGAGCAGGATGTCGATCAAGATGATTTGACCAACGGCGACCCAGAAATGGGCTGTCAGAAACTCTTCCACGGTTGTTTTCTTTCCTGAGGCGGCGCACCGTCACGGTGCAACAAAAAAACAGGCCCGATTGTCCGAGTGGACTTTGGGGCCTGATATTGTGGAAAACCGCAATTATTGACCGCGCTCAAGCGGGCGCAGTTGGCGCTTTCCCGGATCAGAGCAGCGACTTGAGCAGCCGCCCCATCTCCGACGGGTTGCGCGTGATCTTGAAGCCGCACTCCTCCATCACGGCCAGCTTGGCCTCGGCCGTGTCGGCGCCGCCGGAGATCAGCGCGCCGGCATGCCCCATGCGCTTGCCGGGCGGCGCGGTGACGCCGGCGATGAAGCCGACGATGGGCTTTTTCATGTGGTCCTTGCACCAGCGCGCGGCCTCCACCTCGTCCGGGCCGCCGATCTCGCCGATCATGATGACGGCGTCGGTGTCCGGATCGTCGTTGAACGCCTTCATCACGTCGATGTGCTTGAGGCCATTGATCGGGTCGCCCCCGATACCCACCGCGGTGGACTGCCCCAGGCCCAGCTCGGTCAGCTGCGCCACGGCCTCATAGGTCAGCGTGCCCGAGCGCGAGACCACGCCGATGCGGCCCTTGCGGTGGATGTGGCCGGGCATGATGCCGATCTTGATTTCGTCGGGCGTGATCAGGCCGGGGCAGTTCGGCCCCAGCAGCAGCGTCTTCTTGCCCCCGGCGGCCTCCTTGGCCTTCATCTTGTTGCGCACCATCAGCATGTCGCGCACCGGAATGCCTTCGGTGATGCAGATGACCAGATCCAGGTCGGCCTCGACGGCTTCCCAGATCGCGTCAGCGGCGCCGGCCGGCGGCACATAGATCACGGAGACCGTGGCCCCGGTTTCCCGGGCGGCGTCCTTGACCGTGGCGTAGATCGGCACGTCGAAGATCTTCTCGCCGGCCTTCTTCGGGTTCACCCCGGCGACGAAGCAGTTCCTGCCGTTGGCGTACTCGATGCACTTTTCGGTGTGGAACTGGCCGGTCTTGCCCGTGATGCCCTGGGTGATGACCTTGGTGTCTTTGTTGATGTAGATGCTCATGATGATTCCTTGTCCAGATGCAGGGGGTTGCGCTCGCCTTGCCTATCCAGCGGCCACCGCAGAGCCGGCTTTGCCGGGCTGCTGGTGGCGCCCCCGTGAGGGGGAGGCGCCGCAGGCGCATCGGGGGTGGGTCATTGCTTCACAGCAGCGACCACTTTCTGGGCGGCCTCGGCCATGGTGTCGGCGCTGATGATGGGCAGGCCGGATTCGGCCAGCATCTTCTTGCCCAGTTCCTCGTTCGTGCCCTTCATGCGCACGACCAGCGGTACCTTCAGGTTCACGGCCTTGCAGGCGGTGATGACGCCGGTGGCGATGGTGTCGCAGCGCATGATGCCGCCGAAGATGTTGACCAGAATGGCCTTGACCTTGGGGTTCTTCAGCATGATCTTGAAGGCCTCGGTGACCTTCTCGGGAGTGGCGCCGCCGCCGACGTCCAGGAAGTTGGCCGGCTCGGCGCCAAAGAGCTTGATGGTGTCCATCGTCGCCATCGCCAGGCCGGCGCCGTTGACCAGGCAGCCGATGTTGCCGTCCAGGCTGATGTAGGCCAGGTCGTATTTGGAAGCCTCGATCTCGGCCGGGTCTTCCTCGTCCAGATCGCGCAGCGCCACGATCTCGGGGTGGCGGAACAAGGCGTTGGAGTCGAAGTTGAACTTGGCGTCCAGCGCAATGATGCGGCCCTTGCTGTCGCGGTTGAGCGGGTTGATCTCCACCAGCGACGCGTCGGTCTCCATGTAGCACTTGTAGAGCTTGCGGCAGACGTCGATGAACTCGGCCTTGGAGCCCTCGGGCATGCCCACGCCGCGGGCCAGCTCCTCGCCCTGCGCATCGGTCAGGCCGACGAGCGGATCGACGTACACCTTGACGATCTTCTCGGGGTGGCTGTGCGCGACTTCCTCGATGTCCATGCCGCCTTCGCTGGAAGCGATGATGGCCACCTTCTGCGTGGCGCGGTCGGTCACGACGGAGAGGTAATACTCCTTCTGGATGTCGGCGCCTTCTTCGATGTAGAGGCGACGCACCTTCTGGCCCTCGGGGCCGGTCTGGTGGGTCACCAGCTGCATGCCCAGGATCTGGCCGGCCAGCTCGCGCACCTGGTCGATGCTCTTGGCCACCTTCACCCCGCCGCCCTTGCCACGGCCACCGGCATGGATCTGCGCCTTGACGACCCACACCGGGCCGCCGAGCTTCTGGGCCGCCTCGACGGCCTCCTGGACGGTGAAGGCCGGGATGCCGCGTGGCACCGGCACGCCGAACTGACGCAAGATCTCCTTGCCTTGGTACTCGTGGATCTTCATGAGGGCTCTCTCACAACGTGGGGGAATGGGGCAGGCCGCAGGCGGCAGGGCCTGTCAGCGCAGCCTTCAAATGTATCATGCTGCTACGCACCATCGGGCGCGCGCTCGATAAGCGATGTCTTATGAACACGGGCCCCACCATGACGCGATACAAGGTTTTCATCGATGGCGAAGCCGGCACCACCGGGCTGCAGATCCGCGAGCGCCTGCAGGACATGGCGGGCATCGAGCTGGTGAGCATCGCGGCGGATCGCCGCAAGGACCCGCAGGCCAAACGCGAGCTGCTCGCCGGGGTGGATCTGGCCATCCTGTGCTTGCATGACGAGGCCGCCATTGAAACCGTGGCGCTGATCGACGCGTTGGAGCGCGACAGCGGCCGCCCTGGCCCGCGCATCATCGACGCCTCCACCGCGCACCGCACCGCGCCCGGCTGGGTCTATGGCTTTCCGGAGCTCACGCGCGATCAGGCGCAGGCCGTGGCGCAGGCCCGCCGCGTGGCCAACCCCGGCTGCTACCCCACCGGCGGCATCGCCCTGCTGCGTCCGCTGGTCGATGCGGGGCTGCTGCCACGCGACTATCCGGTGGTCATGGCCGGCTATTCCGGCTACTCGGGCGGCGGGCGCCAGATGATCGAGGCCTACGAGGTGCACAAGACCGCGCCGCCGCTGGAGGTCTATGGCCTGTCGCTGGCGCACAAGCACCTGCCAGAGCTGCAGCGCTACAGCGGCCTGACGCGCCGGCCCATCTTCGTGCCGGCGGTGGCCAACTACTACGCCGGCATGATCGACCACATCGCGCTGCAGTTCGACTTGCTCAACGGCGTGAGCAAGACGCAGCAGTTGGAAGACGCGCTGCGCGCGCACTACGCGGGCAGCGAGTGGGTGCGTGTCGTGCCGCCTGCGCCGACAGGACGCCTGGAGCCCACCGCGCTCAACGGCACCAACCAGATGGAGTTGAGCGTTTACGGCAACGACAGCCTGGGCCAGGCCGTGCTGGTGGCGCGCTTCGACAATCTGGGCAAGGGCGCCAGCGGCGCCGCGGTGCAGAACCTGAAGCTCATGCTCGGGCTGTGAGCCGCAGGCGGCCTGACCGTCAGGCTCCGATTGCTATTTTTTCGATAGCTGAATAGGCCGACCGGTCAACGGCGCAAGCCCGTTTTCATTCCTCATCCGAACCGGCTGCCGCCAGCACGCGCCGGATCACCTCGGGCGCGAAGCCACGCGCCTGCAGAAAGCGCGCCTGGCGGGCGCGCTCCTTGGCATCGGCCGGCGCGGCGCCGTAGCGGCGGGCCCAGACCGCACGCGCGCGCTGCAGCTCGCTGTCTTGCAGGCCGGCCAGCGTCTGCTCGATCAGCTCGCGCGCCAGCCCCTTGTCCTGCAGCTCCTGGCGCAACCGCGCCGCGCCCAGCTGGTCGGCGCGGCGGTGCACCAGCGACTCGGCCACACGCTGCTCGCTCAGATAGCCCTGGGCCTGCAGCTCGTCCAGCACCTGCTGCAGCGCGCCCGGCTCGCTCTCGTGGTCGCGCAGCTTGCGCTCCAGCTCGCGGCGCGAGTGCTCGCGCTGGCCCAGCAGGCGCAGCGCCCGGCCCTTGAGGCTGGGCTGCAGGGCCGGCCTGCGCGCACCGCCACCAGAGCCTGCCGGCATGGGCTTATTCCTCCCCGCCTGCGGCCGGCGCCTGCCCGCGCAGCGCGATGCCCAGCGACTCGCGGATGCGGTTTTCGATCTCCAGCGCCAGCTCGGGGTTTTCGCGCAGGAACTCGCGCGCGTTGTCGCGCCCCTGGCCGATCTTCTCGCCGTTGTAGGCATACCAGGCGCCGGACTTCTCGATGATGCGGGCGTTGACGCCCAGGTCGATGATCTCACCCTCGCGGCTGATGCCTTCGCCGTAGAGGATGTCGAAGTCGGCGGTCTTGAACGGCGGCGAGACCTTGTTCTTGACGACCTTGACCTTGGTCTCGCTGCCGATGGCTTCCTCGCCTTTCTTGATGGTGCCGGTGCGGCGGATGTCCAGCCGCACCGAGGCGTAGAACTTCAGCGCGTTGCCGCCGGTCGTCGTCTCGGGGCTGCCGAACATGACGCCGATCTTCATGCGGATCTGGTTGATGAAGATGACCATGCAGTTGGTCTTCTTGATGGTGGCGGTGAGCTTGCGCAGCGCCTGGCTCATCAGGCGCGCCTGCAGGCCAGGCAGGGCGTCGCCCATCTCGCCTTCGATTTCCGCCTTGGGGGTGAGTGCGGCCACCGAGTCCACCACGATCAGATCGACGGCGCCGGAACGCACCAGGCTGTCAACGATTTCCAGCGCCTGCTCACCGGTGTCGGGCTGGGAAATCAGCAGATCCGGCAGATTGACGCCCAGCTTCTGGGCGTACTGCACGTCCAGCGCATGCTCGGCATCGACGAAGGCGCAGGTGCCGCCCAGTTTCTGCATCTCGGCGATGACCTGCAGCGTCAGCGTGGTCTTGCCGGAGGACTCGGGGCCGTAGATCTCGATCACGCGGCCACGCGGCAGGCCGCCGACGCCCAGCGCGATGTCCAGCCCCAGCGAGCCGGTGGAGACGACCTGGATGTCCTCGATCTTCTCGCCCTCGCCCAGGCGCATGATGGTGCCCTTGCCGAACTGTTTTTCGATCTGGGCCAGCGCGGCCTGCAGGGCCTTGGCTTTTTCGGTGTTGGCGTTCTTGACGGCTGCATCCATGGTCGGGGCTCCTTGCTGAGGGGGTGAGGTGGCGATCTGTGGTTTTAATCACAGGCTGGATAAGTGAACAGCACTTTAGCGCCCCGATACCTGTTCGTAAACCAGTTTTTTAGTCATTTTGGTTTACTATTTGCCCATGTCTGCCTCTGCCCTGACCGATCCGGGCGACGACCGCTGGCGGCAAACCCATCTGGGGCGGCTGCTCGGGCACGCGATGCGCCGTTTCGACGCCCGGGTGCTGCAGCTGATGGCGCACGACCCGGAAGTGCCGCTGCGTCTGTCCCACCTGGCTGCGCGCGGCCAGGTCAGCGCCGCGCACATCCACATCACCCGCCACCTGGCGCTGCAGGGCTCGCGACTGCAGGAGCTGGCCGCCGCCGCCGGCATGAGCAAGCAGGCCATGGGCAAGCTGGTCGATCAATGCGAGGCCTGGGGGCTGGTCACGCGCGAACCCGACGCCCGCGACGCCCGCGCCAAGCTGGTGCGCTTCACCCCCACCGGGCTGGCCTGGCTGCAGGCCTTTCGCCGCGCCGTAACCCAGGCCGAAGCCGAGCTGCGCCAGGCCGTCGGCCCCGAAGTGGCCACCGTGATCGCACTGGGGCTGGAAGCCTATGCCAGCGCCTAGAATCGGCGTGCGACACCCAGCCGGTGGCCACAGCCGGCGGGACAGGAGACATCGATGCGGATATTGATCGCCGAAGACGACCAGGTGCTCGCCGACGGCCTGCTGCGCAGCCTGCGCAACTCCGGCGCGGCCGTCAACCACGTGGCCAGCGGCACCGAGGCCGATGCCGCGCTGATGACCAACAGCGAGTTCGACCTGCTGATCCTCGATCTGGGCCTGCCCAGAATGCATGGCCTGGAGGTGCTCAGGCGGCTGCGCGCGCGCGGCTCCACCCTGCCGGTGCTCATCCTGACGGCAGCCGACAGCGTGGAAGAGCGCGTCAAGGGGCTGGACTATGGGGCTGACGACTACATGGCCAAGCCGTTTTCGCTGCAGGAGCTGGAAGCGCGTGTGCGGGCCCTGGTACGCCGCGGCATGGGCGGCGCGAGCAGCCAGATCCGCCACGGGCCGCTGGTCTATGACCAGGCCGGACGGGTGGCCACGATCGACGGCAAGCTGGTGGAGCTGTCCGCGCGCGAGTTGGGCCTGCTGGAAATCCTGCTGCAGCGCAGCGGCCGCCTGGTCAGCAAGGATCAGCTGGTCGAGCGCCTGTGCGAATGGGGCGAGGAAGTCAGCAACAACGCCATCGAGGTCTACATCCACCGCCTGCGCAAGAAGATCGAAAAAGGCCCGATCCGCATTGCGACCGTGCGCGGACTGGGTTACTGTCTGGAAAAGATCCCAAACTGAAAGTCTCCCACTGCATGCCAGCCGCCTGGGTCTGGCCCGGCAGTCGCAGTCAGTTCGGCGGCCTGTTGAATGCCGCAGGGTGCCCCTTTGATGATGAAGCTCTTCCAGCGCGAGCAGCGCTCCCTGTTTGGCGAGATCCTGGACTGGATGCTCACGCCGTTGCTGCTGCTGTGGCCGATCAGCCTGGTGCTGACCTGGCTGGTGGCGCAGAACATCGCCAACAAGCCCTACGACCGCACGCTGGAATACAACGTCAACGCGCTGGCGCAGCTGGTCACGGTCAACCAGCACCAGGCTCAGTTCAACCTGCCGCTGCCCGCGCGCGAACTGCTGCGTGCCGACGACCGCGATCTGGTCTATTACCAGGTGCTGGGCGCACGGGGCGAATACCTGGGCGGCGAGCGCGACTTTCCGCTGCCGCCGGAGGAAGAGATCGTGCAGCCGGGCGTGGTGCGGCTGCGCGACGACACCTTCCAGGGCCGCGAGATCCGCGTGGCCTCGATGTGGGTGCCGCTGGAGCCGCTGGGCGCGCGGCTGGCCCTGGTGCAGGTGGCCGAGACGCTGGACAAGCGCTCGGTGCTGGCGGCCGAGATCATCAAGGGCGTGATGCTGCCGCAGTTCGTCACGCTGCCGCTGGCGGTGCTGCTGGTGTGGCTGGCGCTGGTGCAGGCCATCAAGCCGCTGAACCGGCTGGAAGAGCGCATCCGCGCCCGCCGCCCCGACGACCTCAGCCCGCTGGACACGCGCGCGGTGCCGCTGGAAGTCGCGCCGCTGGTGGCATCGGTCAACGATCTGCTGGCGCGGCTGAAGGACTCCATCGCTACCCAGAAGCGCTTTCTGGCCGATGCCGCCCACCAGCTCAAGACGCCGCTGGCGGGCCTGCGCATGCAGGCCGACCTGGCCCAGCGCGAGGGCACCAGCGCCGAGGAGCTGAAGCAGTCGCTGCGCCAGATCGGCCGCGCCAGCATGCGCGCCACCCACACCGTCAACCAGCTGCTGGCGCTGGCGCGCGCCGAGGCCGGCACCACGGCGATGAGCCGCCAGCCCTGCGACCTGGCGCGCCTGACGATGGAAGTGGTGCGCGACAGCGTCCCGCGCGCGCTGGACAGGCACATCGACCTGGGCTACGAAGGCGCCCAGCCAGGCTCGCCGGGCGTGACGATCGAAGGCAACGCGACCCTGCTCAAG
Organism: Hylemonella sp.; assembly: GCA_036846225.1. Classification (GTDB taxonomy): domain Bacteria; phylum Pseudomonadota; class Gammaproteobacteria; order Burkholderiales; family Burkholderiaceae_C; genus Hylemonella. Next base: position 52,890 of record DAIUCJ010000002.1, on the reverse strand, counting down.
GAAATGATCCGCAACCTGCTGGACAACGCCATCAACTACACCCCTTCCAGCGCGCAGCGTCCCGGCATGATCACCGCCCGCGTGCTGGCCGACCCCTTCGGCCGGATCACGCTGCTGCAGGTAGAGGACTCGGGCCCCGGCATCGCGCCGACCGAGCGCGAGCTCATCTTCCAGCCCTTTTACCGCGCGCTGGGCAATGATGTCGATGGCTCCGGCCTGGGCCTGCCGATCGCCCAGGAAATCGCGCGCCAGCACGGCGCGACCATCCAGGTGGAAGACACCCGGCCGGGCCACACGCCGCCGGGAGCGCGCTTTACGGTGCGCTTCGAACGTGCCGGCACGGCCACGGCATCGGCCAGCGGCACCGCAGAATAGGCCCGGCACCGGCTGGGCCGGGCGCGGCGGCAGCCCGCTCAGGGGCCGCCGCCAGCCCCTCAACCCGGCTCATCCATCAGGGTGTCTTGTCGCAGGGGCGCAGCGGGTGGTCCTGCAGGGCCGGCCGCAGCTCGTCGAGCCGCGCTTTGAGGGCCTCGTCCACGGCCGGCAGGCGCAGCAAGGCCTGCTCGCTGGCCGGCTTTTCCTGCACCACCCGGGCGGTGCGCACGCCGCGGCGCTGCAGCGCCGCGAGCTCGGCCTGGGCCTGGGCCTGCGTGGCCGCGCGCACCAGGGCCAGGCCCGGCTCCAGCTCCGCGTTGTCGATGGGCAGCGGCTCCAGCTTCATCTGCGCCAGCTCGGCGCGCTTGCGCTCGCGCGCGGCCTCGTTGGGAAAGCGGCCCATGTAAACCAGCCAGCTGGCCGGCTCGGTGCGCGTGTCCAGTTGCCAGCTGCCCGCCGGCAGCACGCCTTCGAGCCCCTTGCGCAGCGTCTCGATCTCGGCTCCTTCGAACCAGCCCGCCTGCAGGCATTCCGCTCCCTTTGGAGCCGCCGCCTGCTCCAGCCGCCGCACTTCCTCGGCCGACAGGATGGTGAGCGCTTCCGGGCGGATCTGCCGGCTCAGCCGCTGCGGCTCGGCCACATCGGCCGGGGCCCAGCCATAGGGGCGCAGCAGGCCGTGCGACCAGACGTAGTAAGCCGCATTCAGCAGGACCAGCAGCAAAACGACGAGGCGCAGCATCGCTTGATCAGGAGCCCGGGCGCACGCTCACCTCGGCACTGTCGATGGCGCGCAGGCCCTGCGCAGTATGCACCAGCAGGGCACCGCGACCATCCACCCCGGCCGCCACGCCCTCGATGCCGTCGCTCAGGCGCACCGCCCGCCCCCGCAGCGCATCGCGCGCGGCAAAGGCCGGCGCAAAGGCCGCCCAGCCCTCGACCGCGAAGCGCTGCAGATCGCGCACCAGCGCCGGCGCCACGCGCGCCAGCGCCGCCGGGGCATCGAGCGCGGGCAGCAGCTCCTGCAGCCAGGCCGGCGCCGTCGCCCAGGGGCCGCCAACCGGCGCGCGGATGTTGATGCCCACGCCGATGACGGCGTAGCGCAGCTCGGCCCACTGCATCGTCTCGATCAGGATGCCGGCGAGCTTGCGGTCCTGCCACCACAGGTCATTGGGCCACTTGAGCCGGATGGCCGGGTGCAGGCTGTTCGCCAGGCTCACGCCGATGGCCAGCGACAGCGCCGACCAGTCGGCCTGCGGCAGCGGCCAGCCCAGCGAAAAGGTCAGGACATCGCCCACCCGGGCCCCGCCGTCCCAGCGCCGCCCCAGGCGGCCGCGCCCGGCGGTCTGCGCCTCGGCCACCAGCAGCACCGGCTCCAGCCGGCCGGCGCGGGCGCGGCGCATCAGCTCCGTGTTGGTGGAGTCGATCTCGCCCAGCACCTCGACCGTGAAGCCCGGCAGCAGCGGCGCCACCGCCTCCCAGATGGCTTCGGCCGGCCACTGCAGCATGCCTTCGTCGCCCCGGGGTCAGCGCCGACCGCGCTTGGGCGCCAGCAGGGTGCCGCGACAGTTCTTGCTGCCGCACCAGCAGGGATACTCGGCCTTGAGCTTTTTCGTGTAAGGCGCGTCGATGATCAGACCGTAGTCGTAATTGAGCTCCTCGCCGGCCCTGATCCGGCGCAGCGCCTTGATGAAGACGCGCCCGTCCACCTCGTCGGCCTCGCAGTTCGGATCGCAGGAATGGTTGATCCAGCGCGAGGCGTTGCCACCGAACTTGGCGTCGATGACGCGGTCGTCATCGATGTGGAAGTAGAACGTGTGATTCGGATCGTCGGGGTCGTGCGGATGGCGGCGCAGCGCTTCCTTCCAGTCGATGATCTCGCCGACGTATTCGATGATGACCTCGCCCTTGGGGATGTCCTGCAAGGCGAAGACGCCCTTGCCATGCACGCCGGAGCGCTGGACCTGGATGCGGCGTCCGCGCGTTGCGCTCGCCGTGGCGGTCTTGTTGGACACGTCTGAAAATTTTGGTAAGGTGAATTCGTATGGGCGCGCGTGCGCGCCCGCGCCTGCGCGCGTACGCGCGCGAACCCCCGGGATTGTAGTCAGATGAAAAGTGCCACTGTCGCCAGCAAGCAGAACACCGCGTCGGGCAAGACGCTGGTCATCGCCGAGAAGCCTTCGGTCGCGCAGGACATCGTGCGCGCCCTCACGCCAGTGGCTGGCAAGTTCGACAAGCACGATGAGTATTTCGAAAACGAGCGCTACGTTGTCACCAGCGCCGTGGGCCACCTGGTGGAGATCCAGGCCCCCGAGGCATACGACGTCAAGCGCGGCAAGTGGAGCTTCGCCCACCTGCCGGTGATTCCGCCGCACTTCGAGCTCAAGCCGGTGGAAAAAACCAAGACCCGGCTCAACGCCATCGTCAAGCTGGCCAAGCGCAAGGACGTGACCCAGCTCATCAACGCCTGCGACGCGGGCCGCGAGGGCGAGCTGATCTTCCGTCTGATCGAGCAGTACGCCGGCGGCGGCAAGCCGCTGGGCAAGCCGGTGGCGCGCCTGTGGCTGCAGAGCATGACACCGCAGGCCATCCGCGAAGGCTTCGAGCAACTGCGCACCGACCGGCAAATGCAGCCGCTGGCCGACGCCGCGCGCAGCCGCTCCGAAGCCGACTGGCTGGTGGGCATCAACGGCACGCGCGCGATGACGGCCTTCAACTCGCGCGACGGCGGCTTTTTCCTGACCACCGTGGGCCGCGTGCAGACGCCCACCCTGGCCATCGTGGTCGAACGCGAGGAGCAGATCCGCAAGTTCGTCAGCCGCGACTACTGGGAAATCCATGCCACCTTTGCCGCCCAGGCCGGCGAATACGCCGGCAAGTGGTTCGACCCGCAGTGGCGCAAGAGCGAGGACGATCCCGAACGCAAGGCCGACCGCGTCTGGAGCGAGCAGCAGGCCCGTGCCATCGCCGATGCCGTGCGCGGCCAGACCGCCACCGTCAGCGAGGAAAGCAAACCCAGCACCCAGGCCTCGCCCATGCTGTTCGACCTCACGAGCCTGCAGCGCGAAGCCAACAGCAAGTTCGGCTTTTCGGCCAAGACCACGCTGGCGCTGGCGCAGAGCCTGTACGAGCGGCACAAGGCGCTGACCTACCCGCGTACCGACTCGCGCCACCTGCCGGAAGACTATCTGGCCGTGGTCCGGCAGACCTTCGAGATGCTGGCCGCCTCGGATCTGCGCCACCTGGCGCCGCATGCGGCCACCGGGCTGAAAAACGGCTACATCAAGCCGAACAAGCGCATCTTCGACAACGCCAAGGTCAGCGACCACTTTGCCATCATTCCCACGCTGCAGGCGCCCAGCGGCCTGTCGGAAGCCGAGCAAAAGCTCTATGACCTGGTGGCACGCCGCTTCTTGGCGGTGTTCTTCCCCAGCGCCGAGTACCTGGTGACCACGCGCATCAGCACGGCAGCCGGCCACCACTTCAGGAGCGAAGGCCGGGTGCTGGTCAAGCCGGGCTGGCTGGCCATCTACGGCAAGGAGGCCGACAGCGAGCTGCCCGCCGGCGAAGGCGGCAACAAGACACTGGTGCCGGTGCAGCCGGGCGAGCGCGTGGCCGTGCAGGCCGTCGAGCCCAAGGGGCTGAAGACCCGCCCGCCGGCGCGCTACACCGAAGCCACGCTGCTGACCGCGATGGAAGGCGCCGGCAAGCTGATCGAGGACGACGAGCTGCGCGAGGCCATGCACGAAAAAGGGCTGGGCACGCCGGCCACCCGCGCGGCCATCATCGAGGGCCTGCTGGGCGAAAAATACCTGCTGCGCGAAGGGCGCGAGCTCATCCCCACGGCCAAAGCTTTCCAGCTGATGACGCTGCTGCGCGGCTTGGGGGTGGAGGAACTGTCCCGCCCCGAGCTGACCGGCGAATGGGAATACAAGCTGGCCCAGATGGAGCACGGCAAGCTCTCGCGCGCCGAGTTCATGCGCGAAATCGCGGCCATGACCGAGCACATCGTCAGGAAAGCCAAGGAATACGACCGCGACACCGTGCCCGGCGACTACGCGACGCTGGCCACGCCCTGCCCGAACTGCGGCGGCGTGGTCAAGGAAAACTACCGCCGCTACGCCTGCACCGGCAAGGACGGGCAGGGCGAAGGCTGCGGCTTTTCCTTCACCAAGATCCCGGCCGGCCGGCCCTTCGAGCTGGCCGAGGTCGAACAGTTCCTGCGCGATAAACACATCGGCCCGCTGGAAGGCTTCCGCTCCAAGGCGGGCTGGCCTTTCACCGCGGAGCTGTCTCTGGTCTATAGCGAAGCCGACAAGAATTGGAAACTCGAATTCGACTTTGGCAACAAGGAAGACGAGACCGAAACCGGCGAGCTGGTGGACTTTGCCGGCAGCGAGCCGCTGGGCCCCTGCCCCCAGTGCGGCGCACCGGTGTACGAGCATGGCACGCAGTACGTCTGCGCCAAGGCCGTGCCCACCGCCGCGCAGCCCACGCCCAGCTGCAGCTTCAAGAGCGGCAAGGTGATCTTGCAACAGCCGGTCAGCCGCGAGCAGATGGCCAAGCTGCTGGCCACCGGCAAGACCGATCTGCTGGATAAGTTCGTCTCCATGCGCACGCGCCGCCCGTTCAAGGCCTACCTGGCCTGGAACGCCGAGGAAGGCAAGGTGGGCTTCGAATTCGAGCCGTCCAAATACCCGCCGCGCAAGACCGCGGCCCGTGCCAGCGCCGCCGCAGCCGCCCCGGCCGCCCGCAAGACCGCGAGCCGAACCCCCGCCGCCAAGGTCGCCGCAAAGGCCCCGGCGGCCAAGGCGACGCGCAAGACAGCTGCCGGCCTCACCCCCAGCCCCGCGCTGGCCGCGGTGGTGGGCCAGGGGCCGCTGGCGCGCACCGAGGCCATCAAGAAGCTGTGGGACTACATCAAGGCCCAGGGGCTGCAGGACCCCAAGGACAAGCGCAGCATCCGCTCCGACGACAGGCTGCGCGCCGTCTTCGGCAAGGACCGCATCGGCATGTTCGAGATCGCGGGCCTGATTGGCAAGCACCTGGGCTGACCGGCCGCGCCGCCCTGCGCCGGCCGGGGCCTGCGCGGTCAGCGTACGAAGCGCCCGTCCCGGCCGATGATGGTCAGGTCGGTGTACTTGGACCCCGAGTGGTCTTTGGGCGAGTAGCTGATTTCGAAGCCGCCCAGGTTCACGTCCTTCATCGACTCCAGCGCCGTGATCAGCCCCTCGCGCGTGAGGTTGCGCCCGGCGCGCTTGAGCCCTTCGACGAAGACCTTGGCGATCAGATAGCCCTCCATGCTGGAGAAATCCAGCTCGGTCTGGCCCGCTTCCTTCATGCGCTGCTGGTACTCGCGCACCACCGGCAGGGAAGGCGTGTAGGGAAAGGGCACGACCTGCGAAATGACCACGCCCATGCCGGCCGGACCCAGCTCGTCGGCCAGGGCCTTGGAGCCGACGAAGCTGACGTTGAAGAACTGCCCGCCATAGCCGCGGGCGCGGGCCTGCTTGATGAATTCGGCGCAGGCCTTGTAGGCGCCGATCTGCACCACGGCCTCGGGCTGGGCCGGCAATATGCCCTGCAGGGCGGCCGCAACGTCCACCGAATTGCGCTCGAAGGTGGCTGTGGCCGCCGGCTTGAGCTGGCGCCGCTCCAGCGCGCGCGTCACCCCTTCGAGGCCCGCCTTGCCATAGGCATCGTTCTGGTAGAACACCGCGATCTTCTTCATGCCCAGCGTGGTCAGGTGCTGCACGATGCGCTCGGTTTCGTCGAAGTAGCTGGCCCGCACATGGAACACATAGCGGTTGAAGGGCTCGCGCAGCGACTGCGCGCCGGTGAACATGCCCACCAGCGGCACCTTGGCCGCCGTCAGCACCGGCACCGCGGCCAGCCCGGTGGGCGTGCCCACGGCCCCCACCAGCGCGAACACCTGATCCTGCTCGATCAGGGCCTTGACGGCCGCCACCGCCCGGTCCGGCTCATAGCCGTCGTCGCGGGTCACCAGGCGCAGGGTGCGGCCATTGACCCCGCCCTGCTCGTTGACGGCCTTGAAATAGGCCTGGATACCCACGTTCAGGCGCTGCCCGAGCTGGGCCGCCGGGCCGCTGAACGCGGCAAACTGCCCCACGACGATTTCTTTGTCCGTCACGCCCGCATCGGCCCGCGCGGAAAGTGCCATCGCCGCCGTTGCGAGCATTGCCAGTACCTGTTGCCAGCGCATCCTGCCTCCTGTTGGTATCGTGATGCGGCCACGTCTGCGCAGCCGCTCGCGCCATCATAGGGGACCTCCGGCCTGCGTCAAGCCGGCGCGGGCCATAAAAAAGCCCGGGGACAACCCGGGCTTGAAAGCGAAGCACAGTGCGGCTGGCGGTCAGCGCGCCACCACGCGCGCCATTTCCAGGCACTTGTTGGAGTAGCCCCACTCGTTGTCGTACCAGGCCACGACCTTGATGAAGGTCTTGTCCAGCGCGATGCCGGCCTCGGCGTCGAACACCGAGGTGCAGGCCTCGCCGCGGAAGTCGGTGGCCACGACCTTGTCTTCGGTGTAGCCCAGCACGCCCTTGAGCGCGCCCTGGCTCTGGGCTTTCATCTCGGCACAGATGTCCTTGTAGTCGGCTTCCCTGAGCAGCTCCACCGTCAGGTCCACCACCGACACGTCGGAAGTGGGCACGCGGAAGGACATGCCGGTGAGCTTCTTGTTCAGCTCGGGGATCACCACGCCCACGGCCTTGGCCGCGCCGGTGGAGCTGGGAATGATGTTTTCCAGGATACCGCGGCCGCCGCGCCAGTCTTTGTTGGAAGGGCCATCGACGGTTTTCTGCGTGGCAGTGGCGGCGTGCACGGTGGTCATCAGGCCGCGCTTGATGCCCCACTTGTCGTGCAGCACCTTGGCCACCGGCGCCAGGCAGTTGGTGGTGCAGGAGGCGTTGGAGATGATGGCCTGGCCGGCATAGGTCTTGTCGTTGACGCCGAAGACGAACATCGGCGTGTCGTCCTTGGACGGTGCCGAGATGATGACTTTCTTGGCGCCGGCGGCCAGGTGCTTGCCCGCGCTGTCCTTGTCCAGGAACAGGCCGGTGGATTCGATGACCACGTCGGCGCCGACCTCGTTCCACTTCAGGTTGGCCGGATCGCGCTCCTGCGTCAGACGAATGGCCTTGCCGTTGACGATCAGCTGGTTGCCCTGCACGGACACCTCGCCCTTGAAGCGGCCGTGCACGCTGTCGTACTTGAGCATGTAGGCCAGGTAGTCCGGCTCCAGCAGGTCGTTGATGCCGACGATTTCGACGTCGGGGAAATTGGCCACGGCGCTGCGCAGCACGTTGCGGCCAATGCGGCCGAAGCCGTTGATGCCTACCTTGATGGTCATGATGTGCTCTTTCTGCGAGTCAATGAAAAATCAGCCGGCCGCGCGGCGCTGCAGCACCGCGCGCACCGTGTCGGCCACGTTCTCGGCGGTAAAGCCGTAGCGCGGCAGCAGCGCCGCCGCCGGCGCCGATTCGCCAAAGGTGTCGATGCCGACGACCGCCGCGCAGCCGTACTTCCACCAGCCCTCGCTGGCGCCCATCTCCACGGCCACGCGCGGCACGCCAGCCGGCAGCACCGCCTGCTTGTAGGCCAGGCTCTGGCGGTCGAAGGTGGTGGTGCTGGGCATCGAGACCACGCGCACGGCGATGCGCTGCGCCGCCAGCAGCCGCTGGGCCTGCAGCGCCAGCGCCACCTCCGAGCCGGTGGCGATCAGCACCGCCTGGGGCTTTTGCCTGAGGCCCGCGTCGGCCGGCTCGGCCAGCACGTAGGCGCCGCGGCTGATGTCGCCCAGGTCCTTCTTCGGGGCATAGGGCACGTTCTGGCGCGACAGCAGCAGCGCCGTGGGCCGGTCGCGGTTGCGCAGCGCCACGGCCCAGGCCACCGTGGTCTCTGCCGTATCGGCCGGGCGCCAGACGTCCAGGTTGGGAATCAGGCGCAGGCTGGCCGCGTGCTCGACCGGCTGATGCGTGGGCCCGTCCTCGCCCAGGCCGATGGAGTCGTGCGTGAGCACGTGGATGACGCGCTGCTTCATCAGCGCGGCCATGCGGATGGCGTTGCGGCTGTAGTCGCTGAAGGTCAGGAAGGTGCCGCCGTAGGGGATGTAGCCGCCGTGCAGCGCCACGCCGTTCATGATGGCGGCCATGCCGAATTCGCGCACGCCGTAGTTGATGTGGCGGCCGCCATTGCCGTTGCCGTCGGCATCGAAGCGCAGCGCCGGGGTGTGGCTGGTGTTGGTGAGGTTGGAGCCGGTCAGGTCGGCCGAGCCGCCCAGCAGCTCGGGCAGCGCGGCGGTGAACTGCTCCAGAGCCAGCTGGCTGGCTTTGCGGGTGGCCACGGTCTGGGCCTGGGTGTGGGCCAGCACGGCCGCATCGACCACCATCTGGTCGAAGTGGGCGGGCAGCTCGCCGGCCATGCGCCGCTCGAACTCGGCAGCCAGCTGCGGGTGCGTGGCGCGGTAGGCCTCGAAACGGCGCTGCCATGCCGCCTGCGCCGCAGCGCCGCGCTCGACGGCATTCCAGGCGTCGGCCACGTCCTGCGGAATCACGAAAGGCGCGTGGTTCCAGCCCAGCGCCTCGCGCGTGAGCCGCACCTCCTCCTCGCCCAGCGGCTCGCCATGGGCCTTCGCGCTGTTGACGCGGTTGGGGCTGCCCTGGCCGATGGCGGTCTTGCAGATGATCAGCGTGGGCTGGTTGTCCGACTGCCTGGCGCGGGCGATGGCTTCGGAGACGGCCGCCACGTCGTGGCCGTTGATCGGCCCGATGACGTTCCAGCCGTAGGCGACGAAGCGCAGCGCCACGTTGTCGCCATACCAGGGCGTGACCTGCCCGTCGATGGAAATGCCGTTGTCGTCGTACAGCGCGATCAGCTTGTTGAGCTTCCAGGCGCCGGCCAGCGAGGCCGCTTCGTGGCTGATGCCTTCCATCATGCAGCCATCGCCCATGAACACATAGGTGTGGTGATCGACGATGGCGTGGCCCTCGCGGTTGAATTCGCGCGCCAGCAGCTTCTCGGCCAGCGCCATGCCCACTGCGTTGGCGAAACCCTGCCCCAGCGGGCCGGTGGTCGTCTCCACCCCCGGGGTATGCCCCACTTCCGGATGGCCCGGGGTCTGGCTGCCGAGCTGGCGGAAGTTTTTCAGCTCCTCGATCGACAGGTCGTAGCCGCTCAGGTGCAGCAGCGCGTACAGCAGCATCGAGGCGTGGCCGTTGGAGAGCACGAAGCGGTCGCGGTCGGGCCAGCGCGGATCGCCCGGGTTGTGCCGCAGGTGCTGGTCCCACAGCGCCACGGCCATTTCGGCCATGCCCATCGGGGCGCCGGGGTGTCCGGAATGGGCTTGCTGGACGGCGTCCATGGCCAGCGCGCGGATCGCGTGGGCCATCTGTCGGGTGTCTGCCATGAAATGCGGCTCCGCAGGGTGCAGGGGGCTGGAAAGACCTGCGATTTTACCGGCGCGGTCCATGCGGCCCTCCCCCCGCCTGCCGGCGATCGACTACAGTCGCGCCTGCATGGCCTCTCCGGCCGGCCCTTCACCCGATGTCTGCCCAGCCACCCCGCCGTTTCCTGCCGCCCGCTGCCGCGCGGGCCTGCCCGCGATGAGCGCCGCCTGCGCGATGGTGCTGGCCGCCGGCCGCGGCGAGCGCATGCGCCCGCTGACCGATCACAAACCCAAGCCGCTGCTGCCGGTGCGCGGCCAGCCACTGCTGCGCTGGCTGGTCGATGCGCTGGCGCGGGGCGGCTGTACCGAACTGGTCATCAACACCGCCTGGCTGGGCGCGCAGATTCCCGACTACTTCGGGCCCACGCCCGCCAGCAGCGACGGCCAGGCACTGCAGATCCGCTATTCGCGCGAGGAGCTGGACTTTGGCGGCGCGCTGGAGACGGCCGGCGGCATCGCGCGGGCGCTGCCCCTGCTGGGCGACATCTTCTGGGTCGTGGCCGGCGACGTCCATGCGCCGGGCTTCGCCTTCGCGCCGCAGGCCGTGCAGCGCTTCGCCCGCAGCGACAAGCTGGCCCATCTGTGGCTGGTGCCCAATCCGCCCCACCACCCGCAGGGCGACTTCGGCCTGACGCCGGACCCGCAGGCGCCGGGGCGCTGGCTGGCGGTGTCGCAGGCGGCCGTGCGCCATACCTACAGCACCATCGGCCTGTACCGGCGCGAGTTCTTCCTGCAGCCCTGGTGCACCATTGCGCCAGGCAACCCGCAAGGCATCAAAGCCCCGCTGGCGCCGCTGTTGCGCGCGGCGATGGACAATCACCTCGTCAGCGCCGAGCTCTACACCGGCGCGTGGACCGATGTCGGCACGCCCGAGCGGCTGGCCGAGCTCGACGCCTGCCTGCCACCACCATGAGCACCGTTGCCCACCTTTCCCTCTACGCCGCCCGCCGCGCCCGGCTGGCCGCGCAGCTCGGTCCCGACGCCGTGGCCGTCGTGCCCACGGCGGCGCAGCAGCTGCGCAACCGCGACAGCGAATTCCTGTTCCGCCCCGACAGCTACTTCTATTACCTCAGCGGCTTTGGCGAACCGAACGCCTGGCTGGTGCTGACCAGCGAGGGCCGCTCGACGCTCTTTTGCCAGCCCAAGGACCTGGAGCGCGAAATCTGGGACGGCATCCGCTTGGGCCCCGAGGCCGCCCCGGCCCATCTGGGCGTGGACGAAGCCTATCCGGTCACCGAGCTGGAGCAGCGCCTGCCTCGGCTGCTGGAAAACCGGCAGACGGTCTGGTATCCGTTTGCCACGCACCTGGGGCTGGAGTCGCGCATCGAAGGCTGGCTGCAGAAAGTGCGCGCCCGGGTGCGCTATGGCGTGCTGTGTCCGGATGCGCAGCGCGACCTGTGCAGCCTGCTGGACGAGATGCGCCTGATCAAGGACGCCCACGAGCAGGACGTGATGCGCCGCGCCGCGCGCATCAGCGCCGCCGCCCACGTGCGCGCCATGCAGCGGTCGGCGCGCACGCTGCGCGCGGGCCAGCCGCTGCGCGAATACCAGCTGGATGCCGAGCTGCTGCACGAGTTCCGCCAACACGGCTCGCAGTACCCGGCCTATGCCTCGATCGTCGCCGCCGGCGCCAATGCCTGCGTGCTGCACTACCGGGCCGATGCCGCGCCGGTGCGCGACGGCGAGCTGGTGCTGATCGACGCCGGCTGCGAACTGGACGGCTACGCCAGCGACATCACCCGCACCTTCCCGGCCAATGGCCGCTACACGGCGCCGCAGCGCACCCTGTATGAGCTGGTGCTGGCCGCGCAGCAGGCCGCGATCGACGCCACCCGCGCCGGCGCGCGCTTCCAGGATCCGCACGATGCGGCGGTGCGGGTGCTCGCGCAGGGCTTGCTGGATATCGGGCTGCTCGATCGCCACAAGGTGGGCGCGGTGGACGACGTGATCGCCAGCCGCGCCTACTTCCGCTTCTACATGCACCGCACCAGCCACTGGCTGGGCATGGACGTGCACGACTGCGGCAGCTACGTGGAGCCCGGCTCGCGCGAAGCCGGCAGCACGCGGCGCGACCCGCTCTCGGGCGAGCTGATCCAGGACCGCCCCAGCCGCATCTTGCGCCCGGGCATGTGCCTGACCATCGAGCCTGGCCTGTACGTGCGCCCGGCCGACGACGTGCCGCGCGAGTTCTGGAACATCGGCATCCGCATCGAGGACGACGCCTTCGTCACCGAGCAGGGCTGCGAGCTGATCACCCGCGAAGTCCCGGTGCACCCGGACGACATCGAACGCCTGATGCAGGACTGATCCGGGTTTTCCCTGAGAAAATTCCCCGATTTGCAGGGAATCAGCCGCCCGTTTTCGCGCTCTCTCACACATGTTCCTCAGCGCCGAGGCCCGCTACAACCAGTGGGTCCGTGACCATTACCGTTTCCTGATGCGCAGCGCCTGGGCGCTGACGGGCTCGCGCGCCGTCGCCGAAGACGTGGTGCAGGACTGCTTCGCCAACGCCTGGCGCCATCGCGACCAGCTGCGCAACCCTGCCCTGGTGCGCCCCTGGCTGTTCCAGATCATGCGGCGCAGCATCTTTCGCCACCTGCCGCCGTGCGGCCAGGTCACGGCCGACGCCGACGAGCCCGGTGACGAGGCCGCCGCGCCGGATGCCGGCATCGACGACCGGCTGGACGTGGTCAAGGCGCTGGGCCGCATCGCGCCCATCCACCGCGAGGTGCTGGTGCTGCACTACTTCGACGACATGCCCACGGCCCAGATCGCCGAGGCGCTGGAAATCGCCCCGGGCACGGTGCTGTCGCGCCTGGCCCGCGCGCGCGAGGCGCTGCGCCAGGCGCTCGAACAGCGCCCCGCTGTCTCGGCCGCACCCGCCGGCGCCGATTCCGCTCGCGTGCGGCCCCTGCGACGCTCGACCACGCCATGAGCCATCCCCGCCTGGACGACGAACTCGATCTGCGCGCGCGCGCCGAACTGGCGCTGGCCTATGAACCCGGCGACCCTCCGGCTGCGCTGTTTCGGCGCACCCGCTGGCTGGCGCGGCGCTGGGTGCGGGCGGTCTGCGTGCTGGGCTTTTTCGCCAGTGGCGTGGCCGCCGCGGTGCTGGCGCTGCGCCCGCCGGAGCTGGTACGCCACGCCATCGAGCACGAGTACTATGAGCGCACGCTGCGCGGCAGCTTCATCGACGCGCCCAAGCTGCTCGCCCAGCTGGGGCTGGACAGCAGCCGTCCCGTGCCTGGCTACCCGCAGCTGATGCGCCCCTGCGACATCGACGGACGGCTGGCCTACCATCTGACCACCTTCTTCGAGAAAGGCGGCATCGTCACCGTGTTTGCGTTCGACCAGCCCATCAGCCTGAAGGAAGACGAGGGCTGGTGGAACGACGTGTACTGGCAGGTCGTCACCGGGCGCGACGGCCGCCCGCTGATCCTCGTCTCGGAAAAGAAGAAAGCCCTGGCCGTGGCGCAGCGGGTCTTTGCCCAGGCGCCCGGCTAGAGCCCCACGTACGGCGCCTTACGCGCAGGGTTTTGCCTATATTTCTCGTTGTTTACTTCCGGATATTCTTCCGCACCCCGTCTTTTATGGAGACCAACCTTATGCAAACGCGACGCGAGACACTGAAACAAAGCGCCATGGTGGCGGGCCTGATGGCCGCTGGCGGGCTGCTGCCGCAGCAGGCGGCGGCGTACGAGACGGCTGCCTTCCAGGCCAAGACGGTGGCCGAAGTGGCCAAGGCGCTGGGCGCGCAGGCGCCGGTGGAGAGCAAGGACGTGACCATTGGGGGCCCGGACATTGCGGAAAACGGGGCGGTGGTGCCGCTGAGCGCCAGCACGGCGCTGGCCGGAGTCAAGCGCATGTGCATCCTGGTGGAGAAGAACCCGGCTGCGCTGGTGGCGCTGTTCAACGTGACCGACAGCGTGGAAGCCAACTTTGCCACGCGCGCCAAGATGGGGCAAAGCTCGGACGTGTACGCGCTGGCCATCATGGCCGACGGGCGCGCGCTGTACGCCAAGAAGGAAGTGAAAGTCACGCTGGGCGGCTGCGGCGGCTGATGCGGCTGCAGCTGAAGACGAACCGATCAACACAGGACTGAAGGAGTAGAGAAATGGCAGATCCGATGCGCATCCGCGCCCAGGCGGCGGGAGACAAGGCCACCGTGCGCGTGCTCATGAGCCACGAGATGGAGTCTGGGCAGCGGCGGGACTCGTCTGGCAAGCTGGTGCCGGCGTGGTTCATCAACGAAGTGACGGCCTCGCACAACGGCAAGGTGGTGATGACGGCCGAGTGGGGCCCGGCGGTGTCGAAGAACCCGTTCATGCAGTTCATCGTCAAGGGCGCCAAGGCTGGCGACAAGATCACGGTGAGCTGGAAGGACAACAAGGGCGACAGCCGCACCGACGAAGCCACGGTGTCCTGATCCCGCACAACCAACCGAAAGGAAGCACGATGAAAACACGCATGCGTTGGGCGGCCCTGGCCGTCTCCGCCCTGCTGGCTGCTCCGGCCTGGGCGCAAAAATCCGCAGCCGACGGCATTGCCGAATACCGCGCGCTGCTGGCCGACGGCAACCCGGCCGAGCTGTACGAAGCCAAGGGCGAGGCGCTGTGGAAGCAAAAGCGCGGCCCCAAGAACGCCTCGCTGGAGCAGTGTGACCTGGGCAAGGGCCCGGGCGTGGTCAAGGGCGCTTTCGTCGAGCTGCCGCGCTACTTCCCCGACACCAAGCGGGTGCAGGACCTGGAGTCGCGTCTGGTCACCTGCATGGAAACCCTGCAGGGCTTCAATGCGGCCGAAATCGCCAAGACCCCCTTCGGCAAGGGCGAGCAGGCCAACGTGACGGCCCTGGCCACCTGGATTGCCTCCGAATCGCGCGGCATGAAGTTCAACCTGCCTTTCAACCACGAGCAGGAAAAAATCATGTACGAGGTGGGCAAGCGCATCTTCTTCATGCGCGGCGGCACCCATGACTTCTCCTGCGCCAGCTGCCATGGCGAAGACGGCAAGCGCATCCGCCTGCAGGATCTGCCCAACCTGACCAAGAACCCGGGTGATGGCATCGGCTTTGCCGCCTGGCCGGCCTACCGCGTCTCCAACGGGCAGATGTGGGGCATGCAGCTGCGTCTGAACGACTGCTTCCGCCAGCAGCGCTTCCCCTACCCGCTGTTCGGTTCGGACGCCACGATAGCCCTGGGCATGTACATGGGCGTCAACGCCAAGGGTGCGGAAAGCATCGCCCCGTCCATCAAGCGCTGAGTCCTGTGGAGTATCCCGTCATGAAAAAGCATCACAAGTTCCTGATCGCCACCGGCGTGGCTGCGGCTGCCGCACTCGTGGCCGGTTGTTCGACCATGCCCAGCAGCGCCGAGCTGGACAAGCTGACCGCCGACATCGTCAAGGCTTCGTTCCGTGACGAAGGCATCGCCAAGACCGACCGCCTGGTGCTGGACGATGCCAACCTCGAATGCATGAAGGCCGACGTGGCCGGCAAGCCGCTGGACGAGAAAGTGGCCAAGGCCATCGAGGCAGCCAACTTCGCCACGATCAAGTGGCCGGCCGGCGGCCACTACATCGGCGACTGGCGCGAGGGCGAGAAAATCGCGCAGAGCGGCCGCGGCATGACCTGGACCGACGACGCCAAGACCGTCAACGGCGGCAACTGCTACAACTGCCACCAGATCAGCAAAGAGGAAATCTCCTACGGTACGCTGGGCCCCAGCCTGTACAACTACGGCAAGATCCGCGGCGTCAAGGACCTGTATGCGCCGGAATCGGCCGCCATCATCCAGTACACCTGGGGCAAGATCTACAACGCCCGCGCCTACAACGCCTGCTCGCAGATGCCGCGCGCCGGCCACAAGGGCGTGCTGAACGAGACGCAGATCCGCCACATCATGGCCCTGCTGCTCGACCCCAATTCGCCGGTCAACAAGTAAGCCCCTTCGATCGGTCCGCCCTCCGGCCTTGCGGGCCGGAGGGCTTTTTCTTGTTTTCCCCTTGCCTGCGCCCGGGCGCCGTTGCCGCCAAGCGCCCTCCCAACCCCTGCCGGGCACCTATGGCGACCTTCAGCAAAACCTATTGGGTTTTCCGATAGTTCGCACCTAATATCCATGGCGTCGCCATTGCCATCTATTCCGGAGGTGTGCCATGACCCGCTTCGTTCGTGCCCAGTGGCCCACGCTGAAAAAAACCGCCAGCTATTACGTGCTGCACATCACCGTTGCCGCCGCAGTGGCCTATGCCGTCACCGGCAATCTGCTGATGGCCTTCACGCTCAGCCTGCTGGAGCCGACCGTGCAGGCCGTGGCTTTTTTCTTCCATGAGAAGGTCTGGGAGCGGATCGAGCGGCGCCGGCTGCTGCGCACGGCAGCCCAGACCCGGGTGGCCGCGCCCTGAAAGCCGCACACGGCAGCCCCCGCGGCGCGGCCTGCGCGACGGGGCCGTTACGCCTGCGCAAGACTGTCTGCGGCGACGGCGCGCTCTGGCAATTCCCTCCCTAAATGTCAAAAGCCCTCTGCGCTGGCCTGCGGGTTCTGCGGATCGGATGCGCTGACGGCACGGCCTACAATCCGCTACCCCCATCAGGCGGGCAACCCGTTTCGGGAGTTGCGCTGCGACATCCCTGGCGCGGCCGATCCCGCCACAGGAGACCTCACATGTCCAGCAACACCCCGTCGCCGGCCGACAAGCGCGAACAGCTGCGCCGCGCCGCGCTCGAATACCACCAGCATCCCACCCCCGGCAAGATCGCGATCGCCCCGACCAAGCAACTGGTCAACCAGCACGACCTGGCGCTGGCCTATTCGCCCGGCGTGGCCGCGCCCTGCGAGGAAATCGCCAGGGATCCGTCGGCGGCTTACCGCTACACCAGCCGCGGCAACCTGGTGGCCGTGATCTCCAACGGCACGGCCGTGCTGGGGCTGGGCGATATCGGCCCGCTGGCGGCCAAGCCAGTGATGGAAGGCAAGGGCGTGCTGTTCAAGAAGTTCGCCGGCATCGACGTCTTCGACATCGAGATCAATGAGAAGGAGAACCTGGACCGTCTGGTGGACATCATCGCCGCGCTGGAGCCCACTTTCGGCGGCATCAATCTGGAGGACATCAAGGCGCCGGACTGCTTTTATGTCGAGCGCAAGCTGCGCGAGCGCATGAAGATCCCGGTCTTCCACGACGACCAGCATGGCACTGCCATCGTCGTGGCCGCCGGCCTGATCAACGCGCTCAAGGTCGTCGGCAAAGACCTCACGCAGGTCAAGCTGGTGACGTCGGGCGCGGGCGCGGCCGCGCTGGCCTGTCTGAACCTGCTGGTGAAGATGGGCATGCCGCGCGAGCACATCTGGGTGACGGACCTCGCTGGCGTGGTCTATGAGGGCCGCACCGAGCTGATGGACGAGGACAAACGCCAGTTCGCCCAGAAGACGGACGCGCGCACGCTGGCCGAGGTCATCGGGGGCGCCGACATCTTTCTCGGCCTGTCCGCCGGCGGGGTGCTCAAGCCGGACATGGTGCGGCGCATGGCGGACAAGCCCATCATCTTCGCGCTGGCCAACCCGAACCCCGAAATCACACCGGAAGAAGTCAAGGCCATCCGCGATGACGCGGTCATGGCCACCGGGCGCACGGACTACCCGAACCAGATCAACAACGTCCTGTGCTTCCCTTACATCTTCCGCGGCGCGCTGGACTGCGGTGCGACCACGATCACCGACGAGATGGAAATCGCCGCGGTGCACGCGATGGCCGAGCTGGCGCAGGCCGAGCAAAGCGAGGTCGTGGCCGCGGCCTATGCCGGCGAGCAGCTCTCGTTCGGGCCCAACTACCTGATTCCCAAGCCCTTCGATCCGCGGCTGATGATCAAGATCGCGCCGGCCGTGGCCCAGGCCGCGATGGACTGCGGGGTGGCGCAGCGACCCATCGCGGACATGGAGGCGTACCGGGAGCGGCTGCAGGCCTTCGTCTATGCCTCGGGCACGACGATGAAGCCCATCTTCATGGCCGCCAAGAAGGCCACCCGCAAGCGCGTGGCCTACGCCGAAGGCGAGGAAGAGCGCATCCTGCGCGCCGCCCAGATCGTGGTGGACGAAGGCATCGCCCGGCCCACGTTGATCGGCCGCCCGGCCATCATCGCCCAACGCATCGAGAAATTCGGCCTGCGCCTCAAGGAAGGCCAGGACTATGACGTGGTCAACACCGAATACGACGAGCGCTACCGCGACTTCTGGCAGACCTACCACCGCATGACCGAGCGCAAGGGCGTGACGGTGCCGATCGCCAAGATCGAGATGCGCCGCCGTCTGTCGCTGATCGGCGCGATGCTGCTGCACAAGGGTCACGTCGATGGCATGATCTGCGGCACCTGGGGCACCAACCCCATGCACCTGCAGTACATCGACCAGGTCATCGGCAAGCGCCCCGGCGTGCACACCTACGCCTGCATGAACGGCCTGCTGCTGCCCAACCACCAGGTCTTCATCGTGGACACCCACGTCAACTACGACCCCAGCGCCGAGCAGTTGGCCGAGATCACCATCATGGCGGCCGAGGAAATGCGGCGCTTCGGCCTGCACCCCAAGGCCGCGCTGCTGTCGCATTCCAACTTCGGCAGCAGCAACCAGCCCAGCGCCGTCAAGATGCGCCAGACGCTGGAGCTGCTGCACGCCCAGGCCCCCTGGCTGGAGGTGGAGGGCGAAATGCACGGCGACGTGGCGCTGGACGCGGCGGCCCGCCAGGCGCTGATGCCCAACAACACGCTCAGCGGCTCGGCCAACCTGCTGGTCATGCCCAACATCGACGCGGCCAACATCGCCTACAACCTGCTCAAGACCGCCGCCGGCGGCAACATCGCGATCGGCCCGGTGCTGCTGGGCGCAGCCAAGCCGGTGCACATCCTGACGGCCAGCGCCACCGTGCGGCGCATCGTCAACATGACGGCGCTGACCGTGGCCGATGCGAACGTCGCCCGCTGACCCGTAAGGATGGCGAGCGCACACTCATAATCTGTCGCTCACCAACCGGGCCCCGCCTGCCTGTCAGGCGGGGCCTTGCTTTTTGGCCCCGGATCGGCGACACTTATGCGCTTGATTTCTCCGGGAAAACCCGGAGAAAACGGACAGGTCGGACCCATGCAACGCCGCTTTGGCATCAAGTTGGTACTCACTGGCTTTTTGCTGGCGCTGGCTTGCGCGGCCACCGGCGTCGGCGCCCGCGGCCCGATGCCGGCGGGCGGGCCCGATACGGTGTCGTTGGCGGAGCTGCCGCCCCAGGGGGTGGAAACGTACCGGCTGATCCTGCAGGGCGGTCCGTTTCCCTATGAGAAAGACGGATCGGTGTTTGGCAACCGCGAGCGCCTGCTCCCGGCCCACAAGCGTGGCTATTACCGCGAATACACCGTGCCGACCCCGGGATCGCGCGATCGCGGCGCCCGCCGCATCGTCTGCGGTGGCCCCCCGACGACGCCGGATGCCTGTTACTACACGGCCGACCACTACGCGAGCTTTCGCCGCATCGTGCCCTGAA
Source organism: Hylemonella sp. (assembly GCA_036846225.1). GTDB lineage: Bacteria > Pseudomonadota > Gammaproteobacteria > Burkholderiales > Burkholderiaceae_C > Hylemonella. The sequence goes on along the minus strand of DAIUCJ010000002.1, from coordinate 33,533 downwards.
GGATTCGTTAGACCGCTTGAAAGTGACACGGGGATGGATACACCACTTCGTACCGTAAGACCCAATATCGTGCAGTCGATCCGGGCGTTTCGCGTCGCGGACCTGCAGGAAGCCGCCCGCACGCTGGGCCACCATTTCCTGTACGCCAATCTGGCGCAGGCGCAGTCCAAGCAGGACGTCGTGGACCTGATTGCGCAGCAGTTCATGCTGCCGACCACCGCGGGCAAGAACTTCGACGCGCTGTACGACTGCATCACCGATCCGCTGCACAAGTCCGGCCCGCAGCCGGGCTTCATCGTGGTGCTGGAGCACATCCCGGCCAACGCCAAGTTCGACAAGGAAGCGCGCGAGCAGCTGCTCGACATCTTCCGCGACGCCGCCGATTACTGGAGCGACCGCAAAGTCCCGTTCCGGTGTTTCTATTCTTTTCTGTAGCCCGTTCTGCACAAACCGGCCAAGCAGAACGGGCGAACCAGGCCAAAGCGGAAGGCGGCGCTCCCGCCGAACTGACCGACGAAAACGGCGAGAAGATGCCCACGGACAAGATCCTGGACGTCTCTCCGCTGGCGCTGCGCATGAGCAGCCCCTTCAACGCGGGGTACTGGCTCGCGGCGGCCTAACCGGCTGCGACTGCCCGCGCACCCAGCCACTGCCTTGCAGTGGCTTTTTTTCATGCCGGCAGGGCCTGCGCCAGCGCCACGTATTCGGCCACCGGCACCTCCTCGGCGCGGCGCTGCAGGTCGAAGGCCCCGCTGTAGCCGCTTTCGGCCAGCCAGCGCCCCAGCGTGTGGCGCAGCAGCTTGCGGCGCTGGCTGAAGGCCACCTGCACGATGGTTTCAAGCCGCTTCACGTCCAGCGCCGCCGGCTGCGCATGCGGCACCATGCGCACCACGGCGCTGTCCACGCGCGGCGGCGGATCGAAGCTGGCCGGCGGCACATGCAGCACGTTTTCCATCGCGTAACGCCACTGCAGCATCACGCTCAGACGGCCATAGGCCGCGGTGGCCGGCTCGGCCACCATGCGGTCGATGACCTCCTTCTGCAGCATGAAATGCTGGTCGGCCACCACGTCCACATGCGCCAGCAGATGAAAGAGGATGGGCGTGGAAATGTTATAGGGCAGGTTGCCGACCACGCGCAGCCGCGGCGCCCCCTGGGAGCGAGCCAGCGCGGTGAAATCCACCTTGAGCACGTCCGACTCGATGACCTCGAGTTGCGGATGGGCGCGCAGACGCGCGGCCAAGTCCCGATCCAGCTCGATCACCATCAGGCGCCCCAGCCGCTGCACCAGCGGCTGCGTCAGCGCGGCCAGCCCGGGGCCGATTTCCACCATGGCCTGGCCCGGCCGGGGGTCGATGGCGCGCACGATGGCGTCGATGACGGCCTCATCGACCAGAAAGTGCTGGCCGAAGCGCTTGCGCGGGATGTGCTTCATCGCCCAGGGCCCCGGTGACGGCCGCCTGCGCCGCCGCAGCGCCAAAGCCCGAGCTCACTGCGGCGCATCGCGCAGCTCGATGTAGGCGCGCGCCCGCGCGTCGCGGGCCCAGTTCTCGTACACCTCGGCGTACTTCTTCTCGCGCAGCATGTTGCGCACCAGCTCGCGCTGCTCGCGCTCGCTCAGCGCCGCGGTGCGCCGCTCCAGCAGCTGGATCAGGTGCACGCCGAAGCGCGAGATCACCGGATCGCTGATCTGCCCCGGCGCCAGCTGGTTCATCGCCCGCTCGAACTCGGGCACGAACTGGCCCGGGTTGGCCCAGCCCAGATCCCCGCCCTGCGCGGCGCTGCCGTCCTGCGAGTGCTCGCGCGCCAGCGCAGGGAAGCTGGTTTCGCCGGCCTGGATGCGGCGCTTGAAATCGCGCAGCTTGGCCACGGCCTGCGCTTCGCTCAGCTGCGTGCCGGGCACCAGCAGGATGTGACGGGCGTGGCTTTGCGTGACGGTGGTCGGCGGCAGGCCGCTGATGCGCCGCTCCAGCAGCTTGATGACGTGCCAGCCCGCGCCCGAGCGCACCGGGCCGGCCAGCTCGCCCGGCTGCAGCCCCTCGGTGGCCTGCACGAAAAGCGGCGGGTAGCGGTCGGCGCTGCGCAGGCCCAGCTCGCCGCCTTGGGCGCGGTCGCTGGCGCCGGAGTGCTCGCGCGCCAGCGCGGCGAAATCGGCGCCGGCGCGGGCCTGCTGCAGCAGCGCCTGCGCGCGGGCCCGCAGCTCGGCCACCTGCTGCTCGCTGGCGCCGTCGGGCACCGGAATCAGGATGTGGGCCATGTTGACCTGCTGCGCCGCCGGATCCTGGGCGCGCAGGCGCTGCTCGGCCAGGTACTGGTCGATGTCGGCCTCGCTGACGCGCACGCGCGGCTCGACCTCGCGCTCGCGCAGCCGCGTCAGCAGCAGCTGATCGCGCAGCTGCTCGCGAAAGCGGGCGCGGTCGATGCCTTCGCGCTGCAGCTCGCGGTGCAGCTGTTCCAGCGTGAGCTGGTTTTGGCTGGCGATGCTCTGCTCGGCCTGGTCGATCGAAGGCTCATCGACCCGGATGCCCAGCTCGCGCGCCAGCTGCAGCTGCACGCGCTCGTTGATGAGCTGGTTGAGCACCTGCCAGGCCAGCTCGGCCGCCGGCGGCTCGGGGCGGCGCTGGGCCGCGAGCTGGCGGCGCAGCCGCGCCACTTCGGCGGCCACCTGCTGGTTGGTGATGGGTTCGGCGTTGACCACGGCCACGATGTAGTCGGCCGCGCGCGGGGCGGCGGCTGCCGGCGTGCCAGTCTGGGCCCAGGCGCTGCCCAGCAGCAGCGCCGGCAGCATCCACAGGAGGAGGAGTTTGTTCATGCGTCAATCGTACTGGCGTCAATCGTACTGGCTGAAGCGGCTGGGCACGCTGACCTGCTCGCGCAGCAGTTGGTAGCGGGGGATGTTGCGCTGCAGGCTCTGCAGGGGATCGATGCCCACGCGCGAGAAGCCCACGAACTCGATCTGGAACATCAGCCGGTCGGTGCGGCTGAGCAGGCCGGTCTGCAGGCGCTCCAGCACGATGCGCCCGATCCAGCAGCCGGCGTCGTACTCCAAGCCGATGACCGAGTCCACCAGCTTGCCGTCCTGCAGGCTGTAGTTGAGCCGCCCCACGCTGTACCAGCGCCCGGGGCCCTGGCCGCGGCCGGGGCCCAGATCCTGTCCCTTGTCGCCCCACAGGTCGTTGAGCGGCCACTGCCAGCCGATGTCCACCTGCTCGCTCAGGTCGCGCTGGAAGCGATAGGCCAGGTTGACCAGCCGGTAGGGCGTGGGGTTGTAGCGGGCCGACAGCGTGGCGCGCACCGACTTTTGCGTCGTCGGGTTGTACTGCACCGTGTTGTCCAGGTACCAGCGCGGATCGAGCGTGAGCCCGGCGCCGAACAGGATGTCGCTCCAGCCCGCCGGCGAAGGCGTGCCGCCGGGCAGCACGATGCGCTGCTCGGTGTAGCGGTAGCGCTGGGCCACGCCCAGGCGCAGGATCTCCGCGCCGTTGTCCGGGTCCAGGAACCGGGTGGTCACGCCGGCGGTCAGCAGGTTGTTGTCGGCGATGCGGTCGTTGCCGACGTAGGCGTTGTCGGCGTAGATGCTGGCGAAGTTGAAGTCCATCAGGCCCGAGTCGTAGTTGGGCAGATGGTTCTGCTCCACATAGGGCGTATAGACGTAGTACAGCCGCGGCTCCAGCGTCTGGCGCAGCGCCTGGCCGAAGTAACGGGCGTCGCGCTCGAACACCAGTCCGTTGTCCAGGCTGAAGGTGGGCACGGTGCGGCTGGCCTGCCACTGGCCGGTGGCGGCCAGCGCCGCGTCGAAGTTGTAGCTGGCCGCATGCAGCTGCAGCCGCGGCACGATGAAGCCGGCCGCGCCCACGATGGGGTAGGCCAGCTGGCCGCGCAGCACGCTGCGCTGCGCGTTGGGCTGGTTGGTCAGCAGCCGGTCGGACTGGAAATCGGTGTAGTCGCCTTCGACGCTCAGGTCCCAGCCGCCGGCATCGGGCCGCACGTAGCGGCCGGTGAGCTGGGGCATGCGGTCGTAGGGCGGCACGATGGGCGCCTGCGGATCCTGCAGCGTCTGCCACTTCAGCGCGCGCAGGCTGGCCGAGACGTAGCCGCGGCCCCAGCTCAGCGTGGCGTCGTTGGCCAGCAGGCGCTGCGTCAGCGAGGTGGTGGCGCGCGGAAAGTCGCGCCAGTAGTCGTCGTCGCTGACGCGGTTGAGGTTCACCCCCAGCCCCAGACGGCCGATGGCGGGCACGCCGGTGTCGAGCGAGGCGCCATGCTGCCAGGAGGCGCTCCAGCGGTCGCGCTCGCGCAGCAGGTCCCCAGGCATGTAGTCGGCGCGCAGGCGGCCGTTGTAGTCGGTCTCCAGGTAGCGGAACTCCGCCCCCAGGTTGACGCCGCGCTTGCTCATCAGCGTGGGGTAGAGCGTGGCGTCGCGGTTGGGCGCGATGTCCCAGTAGTACGGCACGGTGACTTCGGTGCCGCTGACGTTGTCCACGCCGAAGGTGGGCGCCAGCAACCCGGACTTGCGCCGGTCCGTCAGCGGAAAGCTGACCCTGGGCAGGGTGAGGATGTCGTGGCCCAGAAAACTCAGCGTCGCATCCTGGGCCTGGGCGCTTTCCTCCTCGCTGTCGAAATGCAGCGTGGCCGCGCGCAGCAGCCAGTCCGGCAGCCAGTCGGGCCCCGGCTCGCGCCGGCAGGTGGTGAAGGTGGCGTTGCGCACGATGGCGCGCTTGTCGTCCAGGAAGTCGATGCGCTCGGCCTGACCGTGCGCGCCGTTGGCCAGCAGCTGGTACTGCGGCTGCTGGAAGGTGCCCTCGAAGGCGTCGATGCGCAGATCCAGCGCGGGCCCGCTGTAGCGGTTGCCGGCCTGGTTGATGCGCACCTGGCCGCGGGCGCGGGCCAGATCGCGCGCTTGGTCATAGCCCAGCCAGTCCGCGCGCAGCACCACGTCGGCGCGGCGCAGCTCCACCGCGCCCTCGATTTCCAGCTCCTGGTCCGGGCGCACCTGCATGCGCTCGCCGAACAGGTAGGTCGGCGCCTGGGCGCGCTGCTGCTCGACGATGCGCTCGGCCAGCTGCGGGCTCATGCGCAGCGCCAGCGCAGGGGAAGAAGGCTGGGCTGCGACGCTGCCCCACAGCATGCAGGCCAGCAGCGCCAGGGGTTTCAGGGCGTGGCGGCAAGGGGGCAGCAAGGCAGGGGTCCGCAGCGGGTCAGAACGAAGGGGGTTTGTAGAATGGCACGGATTATCCATGAGCCCTTCCGATCCCTCTGCGGCCGGCGCCACGGCCGCCGTCTCCCCCTCTGCCATCGTCTGGCCCGACGCCGCCCGCGCCGCGGCCTTCGCGCACTGGCTGGCGCAGCAAAGCCGCGCCCATGGGCTCGAGCCGGCCAGCCTGCGCCCGGCCTCGGCGGATGCGAGCTTTCGCCGCTACTTCCGCATCGACGGCGCAGCGGGCAGCCGCATCGTGATGGATGCCCCGCCCGAGCGGGAGAACTGCCGTCCCTTCGTGCAGGTGGCCGCTCTGATGCAGGAAGCCGGGCTGTACGTGCCGCAGATCCTGGCCTGGGACGAGGCGCAGGGCTTCATGCTGCTGAGCGATCTGGGCAGCCAGACCATGCTGCAGGCGCTGGATCTGCAGCAGCCGGCGGCCAACCTGCCGCTGTACCGCCGCGCCATCGACGCGCTGGTGCGCTGGCAGCTGGCCTCGCGCCCCGGCGTGCTGCCGGCGTACGACGCGGCCCTGCTGCAGCGTGAGCTGGAGCTGTTTGCCGAGTGGTACCTGGGGCGCCACCGCGGCGTGGCCGTCGAAGGCAAGCTGCGTGAGACGCTGGATGCGCTGTTTGCGCGCATCATCGAGCGCAACCTGGCCGCCCCTGCGGTCTATGTGCACCGCGACTTCATGCCGCGCAATCTGATGATCCCGGGCGACGCGGCCGAGCCGCGGCTGGGCGTGCTGGACTTCCAGGACGCGGTGCATGGCCCCATCACCTACGACATCGCCAGCCTGCTGCGCGACGCCTTCCACAGCTGGGACGAGGAATTCGTGCTCGACGTCACCATCCGCTACTGGAGCCAGGCCCGCGCCGCCGGCCTGCCGGTGGGCGAGGACTTCGGGGCGTTCTATGAAGCGGTCGAGTGGATGGGGCTGCAGCGCCACCTGAAGGTGGCCGGCATCTTCGCGCGGCTGACGCTGCGCGACGGCAAGCCGCAGTACCTGGCCGACGCGCCCCGCTTCATCGCCTACATCCGCGCCACCTGCGCGCGCTACCGCGAGCTCAAGCCGCTGCTGCAGCTGATCGACGCCATCGAGGGCATCGAAACGCCCACCGGCTATGCCTTCGGACGGGTCTGACGCTCCTCATGCCCCGCCTGTACTGCCCCACCCCCCTGCAGCCGGGCGCGCTGCTGGCGTTGCCCGAGCGCGCCGCGCGCCACGTGCAGGTGCTGCGCCTGCAGCCCGGCGATACGGTCACGCTGTTTGACGGCAGCGGCGGCGAGTGGCGCGCCACCCTCACCCGCATGGGCCGGCGCGAGGTGCAGGTGCGCGTGGACACGCACGACGCGGTGGAACGCGAAGCCGCGCGCGCCGTGCACCTGGCCGTGGGCATGCCGGCCAACGAGCGCATGGACTGGCTGCTGGAAAAAGCCACCGAGCTGGGCGCCGCCAGCGTGCAGCCGCTGCAGACCGAGCGCAGCGTGCTGCGCCTGGGCGGCGAACGGGCCGAACGCCGGCGCGCGCACTGGCAGTCCATCGCCACGGCCGCCTGCGAGCAGTGCGGGCGCAACCGGGTGCCGCCGGTGCACGACGTGCTGCCGCTGGCCGCCTGGCTCCGCACTGCGGCGCTGCCGCCGCAGCGGCTGCTGCTGTCGCTGCAAGCCGATGCCGCCGCGCTGGCGCCGCAGCTGCGCCGGCTCAACGCCGGCGCGGTGGTGCTGCTCTGCGGCCCCGAAGGCGGCCTGAGCGCGGCCGAGGAAGCCGCCGCGCGCGCCCACGGCTTTGCCCCGGTCTCGCTGGGGCCGCGCACCCTGCGCGCCGAAACCGCCCCGCTGGCCGCGCTGGCCGCCCTCGTGCTGGAGTCCGCATGAACCGTTCGCTGCTGCTGCTGGCCATCTGCCAGGGCCTGTTCTTCACCAACAACGTGGTCTTCATCGCCATCAACGGGCTGGTGGGCCTGAGCCTGGCGCCCTGGGGCTGGATGGCCACGCTGCCGGTGATGGGCTATGTGGTCGGCGGCGCGCTGAGCACGCCGCTGGTGGCGCGCGCGCAGGCCCGCTACGGCCGCCAGCGCTCCTTCCAGATCGGGCTGGCGGTGGCGCTGGTTTCCGCGCTCCTGTGCGCCTATGCGGCCTGGAGCGGCCATTTCATGCTGCTGGTCGCTTCAACTTTGATAGCAGGCTACTACAGCGCCAACGGCCAGCTCTACCGCTTCGCCGCCGCCGAGCTGGTCGATGCCGGCTGGCGCGAGAAAGCCGTCTCGCTGGTGCTGGCCGGCGGATTGATCGGCGCCATCGCCGGCCCCAACCTGGCCAAATCCACCCGCACGCTGCTGCCCGTGCCCTACATGGGCGCCTACCTGGCGCTGGCTGCGGTGGCCCTGCTGGGCATGGTGCTGATGGCCTTCATCCGCTTTCCCGCAGCCCCTGCCGCCAGCCGGCACACCGCCGCCGGCCGCAGCGTGCTGCAGCTGCTGCGCCAGCCGCTCTTTGCCGTGGCCACGCTGGGCGCGGCGCTGGGCTATGGCGTGATGAACCTGCTGATGGCCGCCACCCCGCTGGCCATGCAGGTCTGCGGTTACCCTTTCGACGACGCGGCGCTGGTGCTGGAATGGCACGTCATCGGCATGTTCGCGCCCGGCTTTTTCACCGGCCACCTGATCAAGCGCTTCGGGCCGCTGCCCGTCATGGGCGCCGGCGTGCTGCTGAACCTGCTGTGCATCGCCATCGCGCTGTCGGGCGTGGCGCTGCAGCAGTTCCTGGTCGCGCTGTTCCTGCTCGGCGTGGGCTGGAATTTCCTGTTCACCGGCAGCACCACGCTGGCGCTGCAGGCCTACCGGCCCGAGGAAAAAGACCGCGCGCAGGCGGTGATCAACTTCAGCGTGTTCGCCGTCATGGCGCTGACTTCCTTCGCCTCGGGCGCGCTGGTCACCACCCAGGGCTGGCAGCTGCTGAACTGGGGCTCGCTGGTGCCGGTGGGCCTGACCGGCGCGGCCCTGCTGTGGCTGGCGCTGCGCCGGCGGGCAGTCACGGCCTAGAAACGGCAGTTGAACAGGGCCGAGTGGGTGGTAGGGCGTGGGCTGGCAAAGCGCGGCCAGTTGCCGCTTCAAGGCTCAACCTGAAGCCGGAAACCACCGGTCCAGCCAGCGCTGCAGCTCGGCCAGGACCTCGCTGCGCGCCGGCTCATACTCGTTGAACACCTCGTGGTAGAGGCTGCCGAAGCAGCGGCTGCTCAGCACGCGGGACGGGGCAGCCCGCGCGAAGGCCGCGCTGCCGGCCGGATCGACCACCCGGTCGGCGCCGCCGTAGAGCAGCAGCGTGGGCACGGCCCACTGGGGCGCGGCCTGCCGCACCGCGCGGCCAGCCTCGTCGAGGTAGCGGGCCAGCCGCGCCGAGATGCGATGGTGCACCAGCCGGTCGGCCCGGTAAGCCGCCACCACCGCGGCATCGTGCGACAGCCGCTCGGGGTGCACGCCGTTGGGCAGCCGCAGGTTGGGCGCGAGGTCGGGCACGACAGCCAGCAGCAGCCGCTGCAGCGGATTGAGCCGCAGCGCCAGCGCCGGCGAAGACAGCACCAGGCCGTCCACCGTCTGTGCGCCCTGGGCGACCAGCTGCGCCGCCACCACGCCGCCCATGCTGTGGCCCAGCAGGATCAGCGGGCAGCCGCGCGGCATGCGCCGGCGCGTGCTGTGCAGGATGTCGGCCAGATCGTCCACCAGCCGGCTGGCCGCCGGCAGGCCGCCGCGCACGCCGCCCGATTCGCCGTGGCCATACTGGTCGTAGCCGCGCACCGCAAAGCCCCAGGCGTTGAGCTGGCGCGCCAGCGCGTCGTAGCGGCCGGCGTGCTCGCCCAGCCCGTGCACCAGCAGCACCACGCCGCGCAGCGGCACGTGCGCATCCAGCGGCCAGTCCTGGATGGCCAGGTTGTCGCCGTCGGAGGCGACGAAGGTGGTCAGCGTCGAGTCGGCCATCCGGCGCACCCCTTGCTCAGGGCATGGCCGCCAGCACCTGCGCCACCGCGGCGGTGAGCCGCTGCGCGTAGGGCACGTGCAGGAATTCGTTGGGGCCGTGGGCGTTGCTCTTGGGCCCCAGCACGCCGCAGACCATCATCTGCGCGCGCGGAAAGCCCTGGGCCAGCATGTTCATCAGCGGAATGGTGCCGCCCTGCCCGATGTAGCCGCAGCCCGCGCCAAAGAACTGGCGCGAAGCCGCCTCCAGCGCCGCGGTGAACCATGGCGCCTGCTGCGGCGCGTTCCAGCCGCTGGCCGCGCCCAGCGCCTCGAAAGTCACGCGCGCCTGATAGGGCGCGTTGTCCTCCAGCAGGGCCTTGAGCTCCTGCACCGCGGCGGCCGCGTCCACCAGCGGCGGCAGGCGCAGCGACAGCTTGAACGCGGTGTAGGGCCGCAGCACGTTGCCGGCATTGGTCAGATCGGGCAGGCCGTCGGCACCGGTGATGCTGAGCGTGGGCGCCCAAGTGCGGTTGAGCAGGGCCTGCAGCGGATCGGTCGTCACCGGCAGGGCCACGCGGTCCTGGCCGCCGCAGTCGTAGTGCACCCAGGGGAAGCGGCGGTAGAGGTCTTCGCCCAGGATGGCGGCGGTGGCGCGCGCCTGCGCCAGCCGCTCAGGCGGCACCTCGCAGTGCAGGCCCGCCGGCAGCAGCCGGCCGCTGCGGCTGTCTTCCAGCCGGTCCAGCACCTGGCGCAGGATGCGGAAGCTCGACGGCACCACCCCGCTGGCGTCGCCCGAGTGCACGCCTTCGGTCAGGATTTCCACCTTGAGCACGCCGCTGACCATGCCGCGCAGGCTGGTGGTCAGCCACAGCTGATCGTAGTTGCCCGCGCCCGAGTCCAGGCACACCACCAGGCCCACGTCGCCCAGGCGCGGGCGCAAGGCGTCCAGATAGGCGGGCAGGTCGTAGGAGCCGCTTTCCTCGCAGGTCTCGATCAGCCCGACGATGCGCGGATGCCCCAGCCCCTGGCTGTGCAGGGCCTGGATGGCGGCGATGCTGGCATAGACGGCGTAGCCGTCGTCGGCGCCGCCGCGGCCGTAGAGCCGGCCGTCTTCGTATTTGGGCGTCCAAGGGCCCAGATCGGCGCGCCAGCCGCTGAACTCGGGCTGCTTGTCCAGATGGCCATACATCAGCACGGTCTGCGCCGCGGCCGGCTCGCCCTGCGCGCCGCAGCGCGCCGGCACCTCGAACCACAGCACCGGCGTGCGGCCTTCGAGCCGCACGATCTCCAGGCGCAGGCCCTCGACCTTCTGCGCCTCGACCCAGGCCGCGGCCTGGCGCACCGCCGCGTCGATGTGGCCGTGCGCGGCCCACTGGGGATCGAACAGCGGCGACTTGGCCGGAATGGCGATGTAGTCGCGCAGCTGCGGCAGGATCTCCCGCTGCCAGGTCTGGCTCACCTCGGCCAGCGCACGCGCGGGCTCGAACACGGAAGCGGGCAACGGGGCATTCATCGGCGGCTCCTTGCGGCGGCAGCGATCGCCGCGGCAACTATCTTAGGACAAGGGCCGCCCGCACTTGGTGGACAATGCGGCGCCATGCCGACACCGCCTCTTTCCGCCCTGCTGCGCCGCCGCACGGTGCTGGCGCTGGCCGCCGCCGGCGCTGCCCTGCCTGCGCCGGCGGCCAGCCGCATCACGCTGCGCATCTCCAGCCCGGCCGTGCCCGACGACTGGCATGCCCGCATGTGGACCGTGCTGCGCGACACCCTGGAGCAGCGCGCGCCGGGCCAGTTCGACGTGCAGATCCACCTGGGCGGCAGCCTGTTCAAGCAGGGCGCGGAGGCGGTGGCGCTGGCGCGGGGCAATCTGGAGCTGGCCAGCATTTCCGCCTTCGACATCGCCAAGATCGTGCCGGCGTTCTCCATCTTCACCGCCGGCTACGTGATCCGCGACCCCGACCACCTGCTCAAGGTGTTCAACGGCCCGATCGGCGCGCAGCTGTACGCCCGCGTCAGCGAGCAGATGGACCTGACGGTGCTGGCACCGCTGTACCTGGGCACGCGCCAGCTCAATCTGCGTCAGGCGCGCCGCGTCATGGTGCCGCAGGACCTGCAAGGCCTGAAGCTGCGCATGCCGGCCAGCCGTGAATGGCTGTTCCTGGGGCAGGCGCTGGGGGCCACGCCCACGCCGCTGGCATTCGGCGAGGTCTATCTGGGCCTGAAGACCGGCACCATCGACGGCCAGGAAAACCCCTTGTCCACGGTACGCAGCGCCAAGTTCTACGAGGTCACGCAGCAGATCACGCTGACCGGCCATCTGGTGGACTGCCTGTTCATCGTCGTGTCCAACCGGCTGTGGCAGCGGCTGACCCCGGCGCAGCAGGCCGCGCTGCGCGCGGCCGCCCAGGCGGCGGCGCGCTACAACGACGAACACCGCATCGCCGACGAGCGCGAGCTGGTGGGCTGGCTCAAGGCCCAGGGCCTGCAGGTCACCACGCCCGACGTGGCCGCTTTCCGGCAGGCGGTGCAGCGGGCCTATCTGGCCTCGGACCTGGCCCGGGCCTGGCCCGCCGGCCTGCTGGAACGCATCCAAGCGGTGCGCTGATCAGCCCGCCGCCCGCACCGCGCATGCCGTCCACCTGGCTGACCCCGCTGCGCCGCGCCGCCGAGGCCGTGGGCGTGCTGCTGTACGCGCTGCTGCTGCTGGTATTCCTGATCCAGGTCACCGCGCGCTTCGCGCTGGGCCGGCCGCTGCCCTGGACCGACGAGGCCGCCGTCGTGCTGCATCTGTGGGCGGTGCTGTGGACGGCCGCGCTGGTGTGCCGCGAGCGCGAGCACGTGGCCTTCGACTTGCTGTACGCGGGCCGCAGCGCGCCGGTGCGCCGCGGCATGGCCCTGCTCGGGGCCGTGCTGGTGGGCGGCCTGTGCGCCTGGGCGCTGCCGCAGAACCTGGACTACATCGCCTTCATGCGGCGCGAGTCCACCCCGGTGCTGGGCCTGCCGCTGCACCTGGTCTATGCCCCCTTCGCGCTGCTGCTGGCGGCCCTGGCGCTGCGCAGCTTCGGGCGCGCCGCCGCGCTGCTGGGGCGGCGCTGGCGTGCCGTGCTGGGTGAGTCCGCATGAGCGCGCCGCTGGCCACGCTGCTGGCGGTGCTGGTGGCCGCCGCGCTGCTGCGCGTGCCGCTGGCCTTCGCGATGCTGGCCGCCGGCCTGGCCTATCTGTTCGCCGCCGGCCAGGACCCGGGGCTGGCGGCCGAGCAGATCCTGGGCGGCCTGTACAACGGCTACGTGCTGCTGGCCGTGCCGCTGTTCGTGCTGGCGGCCAACTTGATGAACGCCGGCTCGATCAGCGAGCGGCTGTTCGACTTCTCCCGCCTGCTGGTCGGACGCCTGCGCGGCGGGCTGGCGCAGGTGGACATCCTGGTCAGCGTGATCTTCTCTGGCATGAGCGGCAGCGCGATCGCCGACGCCGCCGGCCCGGGGCTGGTGACCATCCGGCAGATGCTGAGCAAACCCCATTACACCCCGGGCTTCGCGGGCGCGGTGGTGGTGGCCAGCGCCACCATCGGCCCCATCATTCCGCCATCCATCCCGATGGTGCTGTACGCGCTGATGTCCGGCGCCTCGGTCGGCGCGCTGTTTCTCGGCGGCCTGCTGCCCGGGCTGCTGATCGCCGCGCTGCTGATGCTGTGCGTGCAGCTCATCGCCCGCCGCCGCGGCCTGCCGCCGGAAGCGCCGGTGCCGCGCGGGCAACGCCTGGCCGTGCTGGGGCGCGGGCTGCTACCGCTGTCGCTGCCCGTGGTGCTGCTGGGCGGCCTCTACGGCGGCGCCTTCACCCCCACCGAGGCGGCCGCCGTGGCCGCGCTGCACGCGCTGCTGCTGGCGATGGGGGTCTATCGGGCGCTGGACCTGCGCGGGCTGTACGCGGTGCTGCTGGAGTCGCTGCGCGCCAGCACCGTCATCACGCTGGTCATCGCCGCGGCCTACCTGCTGAACTACGCGCTCACCGCCGAGGGCGTGCCGGCCCGGCTGGCGCAATGGGCGGCCGGGCTGGGCCTGGGGCCGACGGGCTTTCTGCTGCTGGTCAATGCCCTGTTCCTGATGCTGGGCTGCGTGCTGGACGTGGCGGTGATGCTGCTGGTCTTCGTGCCCATGCTGGTGCCGGCCGCGCAGGCGCTGGGCATCGACCTGGTGCACTTCGGCGTGCTCATCGTGGTCAACATGATGATCGGCCTGGTCACGCCGCCCTTTGGCATGCTGCTGTTCGTCACCAGCGCGCTCGGCCGCATCCCGGTGCGCGAGCTGGTGCGCGAAGGGCTGCCGTTTACGGCGGTGCTGCTGCTGGCGCTGCTGCTGTTGACGCTGTTTCCGCAACTGGTGCTGTGGCTGCCGCAGCGCATGGGCTACGGGGCGGGCTGAGCCGGCCGCGCCGTCAGCGCGCGATCTTGAGCACCGCGGTGCTGGCCAGCAGATTGGGCAGGGTGCGGATCACACGGCCTTCGTGCAGGCCGAAGCGGTCCAGGATCTGCAGGCCGTTGCGCTGCGCCAGCACTTCCAGATCGGCCAGCGTGCCCACGCGGATGTTGGGCGTGTCGTACCACTGGTAGGGCAGGCGGCGCGTCACGGGCATGCGGCCCATCAGCACGCTCAGCCGGTTGGGCCAGTGCGCGAAGTTGGGAAAGGCCACGATGCCGGTGCGGCCTACGCGCACCGTCTCGCGCAGCACCCGCTCGGCGTTGTGCAGGTGCTGCAGGGTGTCGATCTGCAGCACCACGTCGAAGCTCTGGTCGGCGAACATCGACAGCCCCTGGTCCAGATTGAGCTGGATGACGTGCACGCCGCGGCGCACGCAGGCCAGCACGTTGGCGTCGTCGATTTCCACGCCGTAGCCGCTGCAGCCGCGCGTGGCCTGCAGATGCGCCAGCAGCGCGCCGTCGCCGCAGCCCAGGTCGAGCACGCGTGCGCCCTCGGGCACCAGGCTGGCGATCGCTTCCAGGGTGGCCCGGTCACTCATGCGCCCACCTCCTGCGCCAGCCGCTCGAAATAGGCCCGCACCAGCGCGTGGTAGCGCGCGTCGTCCAGCAAGAAGGCGTCGTGCCCGTGCGGCGCGTCGATCTCGGCGTAGGACACTTCGCGCCGGTTGTCCAGCAGGGCCTTGACGATCTCGCGGCTGCGCGCCGGCGAAAAGCGCCAGTCCGTCGTGAAGCTGATGACCAGAAAGCGGCTGCGCGCGGCCGCCAGCGCGCGGCTGAGGTTGCCGCCGTGCGCGCGGGCCGGGTCGAAATAGTCCAGCGCGCGGGTGATCAGCAAATAGGTGTTGGCATCGAAGTATTCGCTGAACTTGTCGCCCTGGTAGCGCAGGTAGCTCTCGATCTGGAACTCGATGTCCTGGGTGCTGTACTTCAGCGTCAGCCCCTCGCGCAGCTGCCGGCCGAACTTCTCGTTCATCACGTCGTCGCTCAGGTACGTGATGTGGCCGATCATGCGCGCGATGCGCAGCCCCCGCTTGGGCACGACGCCGTGCTCGTAGAAGTGGCCGTCGTGGAAATCGGGGTCGGTCACGATGGCGCGGCGGGCCACTTCGTTGAAGGCGATGTTCTCCGCCGTCAGGTTGGGCGCACTGGCGATCACCACCGCATGGCGCACGCGCTCGGGATACTGCAGGGTCCACGACAGCGCCTGCATGCCGCCCAGGCTGCCGCCCATGACCGCGGCCAGCGTCTGGATGCCCAGCGCATCGAGCAAGCGCGCCTGGGCGTGGACCCAGTCCTCCACCGTCACGACCGGGAAATCCGCACCGTAGATGCGTCCGGTCTGCGGGTTCACATGCATGGGGCCAGTGGAGCCGAAACACGAGCCCAGGTTGTTGACGCCGATGACGAAAAAGCGGTCGGTGTCCACCGGCTTGCCCGGCCCGACCATGTTGTCCCACCAGCCTTCGCTGCGGGGCTGGCCTTCATAGACGCCGGCCACGTGATGCGAGGCGTTGAGCGCGTGGCAGATCAGCACGGCGTTGGACTTGTCCGCGTTGAGCGTGCCGTAGGTCTCGTAGGCCAGCGTGTAGTCGCGGATGCTCGCGCCGCTTTGCAGCTGCAAAGGGGCGTCGAAAGTCATGGACCGGGGCTGGGCGATCAGCATGGGCGGCGTAAAAAGCGCAAACCCGGCGCGGCGTTCAGCCGGGCCGGGTCTCGGGAATCGAAACACTTGCCTCTTTAGCTGAACTTCGGAACTCGCTGGTCCCGGCGCCCGCAATCGGGTTCAAATCGGCGCTTGCGGCTAGTATAAGCCCATCGCGTAGCCGCACCACCGGGAGGCCCCATGTCCGAGCTTTATGGCTTCGACGCCTACAGCCCGCGCGAGATCGCCGAGCGCATCGAATCCGTCGGCGTGACCAAGGCGCGTCTGCCCACGCTGCCGCTGCTGATGCTGGGCGTGCTGGCCGGCGCCTTCATCGGCCTGGGCGCCATGCTGTTCGTGCTGGTGCGCAGCGATGCCACGCTGGGCTTTGCGGCCGGCGCCATCGGCGGCGGGCTGGTGTTCTCGCTCGGGCTGCTGCTGGTCGTCGTGGCCGGCGCGGAGCTGTTCACCGGCAACAACCTGCTGGCCATGGCCTGGGCCGACGGCCGCATCAGCACCCGCGAGGTGCTGCGCAACTGGTCTCTGGTCTGCCTGGCCAACTTCGCCGGCGCCGCCGGACTGGCGGTGCTGGTGTTCCTGAGCGGGCACACGGGCCTCAACGGCGACGCCGTGGCCCAGACGGTGGTGAAAATCGCGCTGGCCAAGCAGGAGCTGCCCGCGCTGGAAGCCTTCTTGCGCGGCGTGTTGTGCAACGTGCTGGTCTGCATGGCCGTTTGGATGGCCATGGCCGGGCGCAGCGTGGTGGACAAGGCCGTGGCCGTGGTGCCGCCCATCATGGCCTTCGTCGCGGCCGGTTTCGAGCACAGCATCGCCAACATGTACCTGATGCCGCTGGCCATGCTGCTGCAAGCCTTCGGCCCGCTGGCTGGCACCCCGCCGGTCACATGGGCTGGCATGCTGGGCAACCTGCTGCCGGTGATCGCCGGCAATTTGCTGGGCGGCAGCGTGCTGGTAGGACTGACCTACCACCTGATCTACCGCCGCCGGCCCGCCCCCTGAGCCGGGGCGCGGAAACGGTCAACGCAGACTCACGCGCACCTGCACGCGCAGCAGCGCGCGGCCCGTGCGCTGCCGCTGGGCGGCCCCGCCCAAGGCCAGGCCGCTGTCGGCCTCCTGCAGCGCCTCGTCGCTCTCGGCCACCGTGACCCAGGTGTCCAGCGGCAGCAGCAGCGTGGTGCGGGCGGCGCTGGCAGCGGCCCCCACCGCCGCCTGGCTGGCGGCCAGCTCCAGCCACACCCGCTCGTCGCCCTGCCACAGCGGCGTGGCCGTCAGCCCGGTGCCGGCCTGCAGCCAGACCGTGCCGGCCACCAGCCGCTGCGCCCCGCCCTGGGTGACCAGCTGGCGCAGCCGCAGCGGCACGGCCTGCCCGCGCAGCAAGGCCGCGGGGCGGCCGTTGAGCACCAGCACCTGCTGCTGGCCGAGCGTGCGGCGCGCGCGCTGCCGGCTGTCGGCCCGCAGCGCCAGCTCGGCCGCGCTGGCGCCGGGCTGCACCTGCGCCTGCGCCCCGGCGCCCAGCGTCTGCTGCGCCTCGTCCCCCTCTTCCTCGATGCGCACCTCGATCAGCAGGTTGCGCAGCGGCAGCGCAGGCGGCTCCATCACCCCCGCGGGCTGCGCCCCGCTCAGACCGGCCCAGAGCAGGCCCGCGAGCAGACACAGACGCCGGCGCATCAGCGGCTCCTGCGGCGGGTTTTCGCCGGCAGGGGATCGGCCTGCGCATGCGGCCCCTGCAGATGGTCCAGCG
Organism: Hylemonella sp.; assembly: GCA_036846225.1. Taxonomy (GTDB): domain Bacteria; phylum Pseudomonadota; class Gammaproteobacteria; order Burkholderiales; family Burkholderiaceae_C; genus Hylemonella. The sequence goes on along the minus strand of DAIUCJ010000002.1, from coordinate 16,505 downwards.
GCAGGGTGCGGCTGGACTTGACCTCGCCCAGCGAGAAGCTGGTGTGCAGATCCTTGACGTTGGGCAGGTTGATCAGGCGCTGCAGCGCAAAGCGCGAAAAGCCGTCCAGGTCCGGCGCCACCACCTGCAGCTCGAAGGTGCCGGTGCCGCTGATGTAGTGGCAGGCGATCACCTCGGGCAACTGGCGCACCGCTTCCTCCAGCACGCGGGTGGCGTCGCCCGTGTTGCGCTCGGCGTCCAGCCGCACGAAGGCCAGCACGCCCAGGCCGATCTTGTGGCGGTCGATCTCGGCGTGGTAGCCCTTGATGTAGCCCGCCGCCTCCAGCGCGCGCACCCGGCGCCAGCACGGCGCGGGCGACAGGCCCACCCGGGCGGCCAGCTCGGCGTTGGTGAGGCGGGCGTTGGCCTGCAGTTCGGCCAGGATGGCCAGATCGTAGCGGTCAAGCGTTTCCATTCTGACCATTTTGCAGCAACAGTCTTTCAAAAGCTACCGAGATCAGGGCAAAAAAAGCAAAGACTTATCCGGCCCGTCGGCCTACACTGCGCACCAGCCCCCTACCGCAGGCGGCCTGCCCGCCGCCTGCGCCACAACGACAGGAGACAGCCGCGATGAACGCCCCCTTGCCCGAAGCCGTGCGCCAGGCGCTGGAGCAGGTCACGCTGGAAGACAAGTACCGCCTCGACCATGGCCGCGCCTTCATGAGCGGGGTGCAGGCGCTGGTGAAGCTGCCGCTGCTGCAGCGCCTGCGCGATGCCCGCCAGGGCCGCCACACCGCGGGCTTCATCAGCGGCTACCGCGGCTCGCCGCTGGGCAGCTACGACCAGGCGCTGTGGAGCGCGCAGAAGTACCTGGCCGCGCAGCACATCGTGTTCCAGCCCGGCGTCAACGAGGAGCTGGCGGCCACCGCGCTGTGGGGCACGCAGCAGCTGGGCTTCGCGCCGCCGGGCACGAACCGCTACGACGGCGTCTTCGGCATCTGGTACGGCAAAGGGCCCGGCGTGGACCGCTGCGCCGACGTCTTCAAGCACGCCAACATGGCCGGCACCACGCCCTGGGGCGGGGTCATCGCGGTAGCCGGCGACGACCACGTGGCCAAAAGCTCGACCGCCGCGCACCAAAGCGACCACATCTTCAAGGCCTGCGGCCTGCCGGTGTTCTTTCCGGCCTCGGTGCAGGACATCCTGGATCTGGGCCTGCACGCCTGGGCCCTGAGCCGCTACGCCGGCGTATGGGTCGGCATGAAGACCATCCAGGAGATCGTCGAGTCCAGCGCCAGCGTGGAGATCGACCCCGAGCGGGTGCAGATCCGGCTGCCGGAGGACTTCGAGATGCCGCCCGGCGGCCTGCACATCCGCTGGCCCGATCACGCGCTGGAACAGGAAGCGCGGCTGTTCCACTACAAGTGGTATGCGGCGCTGGCCTATGTGCGCGCCAACCGGCTCAACCACAACGTCATCGCCACCGGCCAGGACCGTTACGGCATCATCGCCAGCGGCAAGGCCTACAACGACACCCGCCAGGCCCTGCTGGATCTGGGGCTGGACGAGGCCACCTGCCGCCGCCTGGGCATCCGCCTGCACAAAGTGGGCGTGGTCTGGCCGCTGGAAGCCCACATCGCGCGCGACTTCGCCACCGGGCTGGAGGAGATCCTGGTGGTCGAGGAAAAGCGCCAGATGATCGAATACCAGCTCAAGGAAGAGCTGTACAACTGGCGCGACGACGTGCGCCCCAATGTGCTGGGTAAGTTCGACGAGGGCGACCGCGCCGGCGGCGAATGGTCGCAGGCCAACCCGTCGGGCCACCAGCTGCTGCGCGCCAATGCCGACCTCTCGCCCGCGATGATCGCGCGCGCGCTGGCCGCGCGGCTCAAGAAGCTGGGGCTGGCGCCGGCCGGCAGCGACACCGCCGCGCGCATCGACGTCCACCTGGCCGTGCTGGACGCGCAGGAGCGCGCGCTGCAGACGCTCGCGCTGGGCGCGCCGGCGGCCGAGCGCATGCCCTGGTTCTGCTCGGGCTGCCCGCACAACACCAGCACCCGCGTGCCCGAAGGCTCGCGCGCGCTGGCCGGCATCGGCTGCCACTTCATGGCCATCTGGATGGACCGCCGCACGATCGGCTTCACCCAGATGGGCGGCGAGGGCGTGCCCTGGGTGGGGCAGCAGCCCTTCAGCACCGAGCGGCACGTCTTTGCCAACCTGGGCGACGGCACCTACTTCCACAGCGGCATCCTGGCGATCCGCCAGGCCATCGCCGCGGGCGTGAACATCACCTACAAGATCCTCTACAACGACGCCGTGGCCATGACCGGCGGCCAGCCGGTGGGCGAAAGGCCGGGGGGCCACAGCGTCGTGCAGATCGCGCAGAGCATGCGCGCCGAAGGCGCGCGCCGCATCACCATCGTCACCGACGAACCGGACAAATACGCCGGCGTGCGCGGCCTGCCCGAGGGCTTGGCCATCGAACACCGCGACGAGCTGGACCGCATCCAGCGCGAGTTCCGCGAGATCGAAGGCTGCACCGTCATCATCTACGACCAGACCTGCGCCACCGAGAAGCGCCGGCGGCGCAAGCGCGGCACGATGGCCACGCCCGCCAAGCGCGTGCTCATCAACGAGCTGGTCTGCGAAGGCTGCGGCGATTGCGGCGAGCAGAGCAACTGCCTGTCGGTGGAGCCGCTGGAAACCGAGTTTGGCCGCAAGCGCACCATCAACCAGAGCAGCTGCAACCAGGACTACTCCTGCCTCAAGGGCTTTTGCCCCAGCTTCGTCACCGTCGAGGGCGGGCAGCTGAAGAAAAAAGCCCGCGCGCAGGCCAGCGCCGCGCAGGTGCCGGCGGATCTGCCCGAGCCGCAGCTGCCGCCAGCCGCCACGCCCTATGGCATCGTGGTCGCCGGCGTCGGCGGCACCGGCGTCATCACCATCGGCCAGCTGCTGGGCATGGCCGCGCATCTGGAGGGCAAGGGCATCGTCACCCAGGATGCGGCCGGCCTGGCGCAAAAAGGCGGCGCGACCTGGAGCCACGTGCTGATCGCCGACCGTCCCGATGCGATCTGCACCACCCGGGTGGGCATGGCCGCGGCCGATCTGGTGCTGGGCTGCGACCCCATCGTCACCGCCGGCAGCGAAACCGCGCTGCGCCTGCGCGCCGGCCGCACCCGCGTGGCGCTCAACGCCCATGTCAGCCCTACCGCAGCCTTCGTCCGCGACCCCGACTGGCGCAACCCCGCCCAGGCGTGCCTGGGCCGGATCGCCCAGGCCGTGGGCGCCGAAGCCCTGGCCGCGTTCGACGCCGATGCCGTGGCCACCCGGCTGCTGGGCGATGCGATCTACGTCAACCCCGTGCTGCTGGGCTATGCCTGGCAAAAGGGCTGGATTCCGCTGCGGCGCGAGTCGCTGCGGCGCGCCATCGAGCTCAACGGCGTGGCGGTCGAGGCCAACCAGGCCGCCTTCGAATGGGGCCGCTGGGCCGCGCACGACCCAGCCCGCGTGCAGGCGCTGCTGGCGCCGGCGCAGCCGGTGCAGTGGCAGCCGCGCCAGACGCTGCAGGAGCTGCTGGCGCGGCGCGTGGAGTTCCTCACCGCCTACCAGAACGCCGCCTACGCCGAAACCTACCGCGCCTTCGTGCAGCGGGTGCAGGCGGCCGAAGCCCCGCTGGGCAAGACCGCGCTGGCCGAAGCCGTGGCGCGCAACCTGTTCAAGCTGATGGCCTACAAGGACGAGTACGAAGTGGCCCGCCTGCACCGCGACCCGGCCTGGCGCCAGCGCATCGCGCAGATGTTCGAGGGCGACTACACCGTGCGCTACCACCTGGCCCCGCCGCTGCTGGCGCCCAAGAACGCGCGCGGCGAGCCCGTCAAGCGCGCCTATGGGCCGGCCATGGAATGGGCTTTCGCGCTGCTGGTCCGGCTCAAGGGCCTGCGCGGCACGCCGCTGGATCCGTTCGGCTACAGCGCCGAGCGCCGCAGCGAGCGCGCGCTGATCGGCCGCTACCGCGCCTGCATCGAGGAGCTGCTGGCCGCCCTCACGCCGGCCAACCATGCGGCCGCCGTCGAAATCGCCCGCATCCCGGAGCAGATCCGCGGCTTCGGCCACGTCAAGGCCCGCCATCTAGCGGCGGCGCAGCAAGTGTGGGATGCGCGCATGCAGGCCTGGCGCGACGCCGTTCAGCGCTGATTCCGCACCGCAAGTCGGGGCGCGCCGGCTGCCCAACCTCCCCCCGTACAATGGGCGGCTGCCCGTGCGGGCCGCCCCGCCGTGGGCCGCCCGGACCTGTCGTCCATTCCAAAACGTGGAGTCCACACCGTGTTCATTTCTTCCGCTTACGCCCAGACCGCTCCTGCCGCCGCCCCGACGATGCAGGACTCGCTGATGAGCATGCTGCCCATCATCCTGATGTTCGTCGTGCTGTACTTCATCATGATCCGCCCGCAGATGAAAAAGGCCAAGGAACACCGCGCCATGGTGGAAGCCCTGGCCAAGGGCGACGAGGTGGTGACGGCCGGCGGCATCGTGGGCCGGGTGACCTCGCTCAGCGAAAACTACATCGGCGTGGAAATCGCCAACGGCGTCGAAGTCCAGCTGCAGCGCCAGGCCGTGGCCCAGGTGCTGCCCAAGGGCACGATGAAGTGAATCCCCGCCGTGGCCAGCCGGGCGGCGGCCCCACGGCCGCCTGCCGGCGCTGCCCAGACACAACGCACGACACCGAGTCCGCATGAACCGTTACCCGTGGTGGAAATACGCGATCATCGTGGTCGCGCTGTTGCTGGGGGCGATCTACACCGCCCCGAATTTTTTTGGCGAGGCCCCGGCCGTGCAGGTCTCGCCGGCCAAGGCCAGCCACAAGCTGGAAGCGGCCGTGCAGACCCAGGTGCAGCAGGCGCTGCAGCAAGCCGGCATCACGCCGGAAGCGATGGCGCTGGAAGCCAACTCCCTGCGCGTGCGGCTGCGCGACACCGATGAGCAGCTCAAGGCCAAGGACGCGATCCAGCAGGCGCTGGTCAAGGACCCGGCCGACCCGGAATACATCGTCGCGCTCAACCTGCTGCCGCGCACGCCGGCCTGGCTGACCGCCCTGCACGCCGCGCCCATGTACCTGGGCCTGGACCTGCGCGGCGGCGTGCACTTCATGCTGCAGGTGGACATGCAGGCCGCGCTGGCGCAGCGCGCCGAGTCGCTGGCCGGCGAGCTGCGCACCGCGCTACGCGAGAAGAACGTGCGCCACGGCGGCATCAGCCGCAACGGCCAGACCATCGAGCTGCGGCTGCGCGATGCGGCCACGCTCGACGCCGCGCGCGCCGTGCTGCTGCAGCAGTTCGCCGACCTGGACCTGCGCGAAGTCCCCGACGGCGCCGAGACGCGGCTGCTGCTCACCCTCAAGCCGCAGGCCGCGCGCAAGGTGCAGGAGCAGGCGCTCAAGCAGAACATCACCACGCTGCACAACCGCATCAACGAGCTGGGCGTGGCCGAGCCGGTGATTCAGCAGCAGGGGCTGGACCGCATCGTCGTGCAGCTGCCCGGCGTGCAGGACACGGCCAAGGCCAAGGACATCCTGGGCCGCACTGCCACGCTGGAGCTGCGCATGGTCGATGAAAGCGCCGAGGGCCGCGCCGCCGAAGCCGGCAGCGGCCCGGTGCCGTTCGGCTCCGAGCGCTTCCTGGACCGCTATGGCCGCGCCGTCATCGTGAAGAAACAGGTCATCCTGACCGGCGACAGCCTGACCGACGCGCAACCCGGCTTCGACAGCCAGACCCAGGAGCCGACGGTCAACCTGACGCTGGACGCCAAGGGCGCGCGCATCTTCAAGGACGTGACCCGCGAGAACGTGGGCAAGCGCATGGCCATCATCCTGTTCGAAAAGGGCAAGGGCGAGGTGGTCACGGCGCCGGTGATCCGCTCCGAAATCGGCGGCGGACGGGTGCAGATCTCCGGCCGCATGACCACCGTCGAGGCCAACGACACCGCGCTGCTGCTGCGCGCCGGCAGCCTGGCCGCGCCGATGGAGATCATCGAGGAGCGCACCGTCGGCCCCAGCCTGGGCCGCGAAAACATCGACAAGGGCTTTGCCAGCGTGACCTGGGGCTTCGTGGCGGTGGCCGTGTTCATGTGCGTCTATTACATGCTGTTCGGCGTGATCTCCAGCATCGCGCTGGCCGTCAACCTGCTGCTGCTGGTGGCCGTGCTGTCGATGCTGCAGGCCACGCTGACGCTGCCGGGCATGGCCGCCATGGCGCTGGTGCTGGGCATGGCCATCGACGCCAACGTGCTGATCAACGAACGCATCCGCGAGGAGCTGCGCAACGGCACCTCGCCGCAGGCGGCCATCCACGCCGGCTACGACCGGGCCTGGGCCACCATCCTGGACTCCAACGTCACCACGCTGATCGCCGGACTGGCGCTGCTGGCTTTCGGATCCGGGCCGGTGCGCGGCTTCGCCGTGGTGCACTGCCTGGGCATTCTGACCAGCATGTTCTCCGCCGTGTTCTTCTCGCGCGGACTGGTCAATTTGTGGTACGGTAGCCGCAAGAAGCTCAAAACCGTGTCCATCGGCACGGTCTGGCGCCCGCAGGGGCAGCCGGCTCAGGGCGGCAAGGACTAAAAAGAGGCGCAATCAAGAGGAGGTGCCAGCCGGCGGCATGCAGGGCAACACTTCCGGGGAGCACTAGACGTGGAGTTCTTCAGGATCCGGCGCGACATTCCGTTCATGCGGCATGCGCTCGTGCTGAACGTGATCTCGGCCCTGACTTTCGTGGCCGCGGTCTTCTTTCTGGCCACCCGCGGCCTGCACCTGTCGGTGGAATTCACCGGCGGCACGCTGATGGAAATCAGCTACGCCCAGCCGGCCGATCTGGGCGCGGTGCGCAGCGCCGTGGCCCAGCTGGGCTACAGCGACGTGCAGGTGCAGAACTTCGGCACCGCGCGCGACGTGCTCATCCGCCTGCCGGTGCAAAAAGGCGTCAGCTCGGCCCAGCAGAGCGAGCAGGTCATGGCCGCGCTCAAGGCGCTGGACGCCAGCGCGCAGCTGCGCCGCAGCGAGTTCGTCGGCCCGCAGGTCGGCGACGAGCTGGCGCTCGACGGGCTGCTGGCGCTGGCCTTCGTGGTGGTGGGCATCATGGTCTATCTGGCCATACGCTTCGAGTGGAAGTTCGCCGTCGCCGCCATCGTGGCCAACCTGCACGACGTGGTCATCATCCTGGGCTTCTTCGCCTTCTTCCAGTGGGAGTTCTCGCTGGCCGTGCTGGCCGCGGTGCTGGCCGTGCTGGGCTACTCGGTCAACGAATCGGTGGTGATTTTCGACCGCATCCGCGAGAACTTCCGCCGCTACCGCAAGCTCGACACCGTGGCCATCATCGACAACGCCATCACGTCCACGATCAGCCGCACCATCATCACCCACGGCTCCACCCAGTTGATGGTGCTGTCGATGTTGATCTTCGGCGGCCCCACGCTGCACTACTTCGCGCTGGCGCTGACCATCGGCATCCTGTTTGGCATCTACTCCTCGGTCTTCGTGGCCGCGGCCATCGCGATGTGGCTGGGCGTCAAGCGCGAGGACCTGGTCAAGTCCGGCGGCTCCGCGCGCGACGCCGACCCCAACGACCCGAACGCGGGCGCCGTCGTCTGAACGCGCCGCCCGCCACCGCGCCATGGTCGCCCAGCTCTCCTACATGCAGCGCACGCAGATCGCCGAGAAGGCGCGCAAGCGCTTCGTCGAGGAGGCCGAGCGCATGCTGGTGGACCTGGGCGGCCTGCTGCAGGACCGGCTGACCACGCTGCTGGGCGAAAAAGGACTCACGCGCGAGATGCAGGAGCGGCGCGACTCCTGGATGCTGTTTCAGCAGCTGCGCAACAAGTGGATCGACGCCACGATGAAGGCCTGGCAGGACGCGCTGCGCCCGGCCGCCGCCCGCAAGCCCGAGAAGAAGACCGAGCTGTCGCTCGAAGGCGACGGCGGCCTGTCGCTGGTGGGCAACGACGCGGTCGAGAACAAGATCCTGGTCTCGCGGCTGGCCATGTCCATCGCCGAGAAAGTCAGCCAGCCCTTCGACGACCTGCGCGTACGCATGAAAACGCTGGAAAGCCGCGACGATCTGGACGCGCACGACATCCTGCGGCCCGAGGAACTGATCCACCACATGGTCGAGCAGTGGGTGGCCTGCGGCATGCCCCGCTCGTCCTGGACGCTGGTCAACGACGTGGTGCTGCGCCATCTGATCGAGCGGCTCAAGACCGCCTACACCAACGGCAACGAGTTCCTGATCCAGCAGGGCGTGATGCCCACCATCGACCTGAAGGACCGGGTCAAGCGCGCCGCCGTCGGCCGGCGCCCGCCGGTTGGCGCCGGCGGTGGCCCCGATTCGGTGCAGCCGCCGGATTCCCAATTCCCCGCCGATGCGGGCGCGGGCTGGGGCTCTTCCTCGGGCGGCTGGGGGCCTTCCTCCGGCTACTCCAGCCAGCCCGGCGCCTATGGCAGCCAGCCAGCCGGCATGGCGCCGGCCTACGGGGCCGCCCCCGCCGCAGGCGGCTATGCCCCACCGCCCCCGCCGGCCGCTGCCGTGCCCCCGGCTGGAGCAGGCGCCTACGCACCCCCGCCGCCGGCAGGCTACGGCCCGGGCTACGGTTCCGCGCCAGGCCCGGCGCCGGCTGCCCCTGGCTACGGCCCAGGGCAGGCCGGTTACGCGCCGATGGCACCGGGCGCGCCCGCCGGCTACGGTGCGCCCGCCGGCCCTGGCGGGCCGGCGGCCTATGCTCCCGTTTCCCCCGCTGCCCCCGGCGGGCCCATGCCTGCGGCGGGCGCCGTCCCCGGCCAGGCCGGAGCAGGCGGCGGCGCGGCCCCGGCTGCGGGCGGCCGCGCGCCCGGCCAGTTGTTCGGCGGCCGGCTCGGCTGGGACGTGCCGCCGGCTGCCGCCGCGGCCCGCAGCCAGCCCCTGCCCGCAGGGGCGGGCGCAGCGGCTGGGGCGGCCCCGCTGGGCCAGACCCCGGCGCAGATCCAGCAGACCCTCGCGGCCCAGGCGGCCGCCTCGCTGCATGGCGGCATCCACGAAGAAACCCGGCTGATGACGCAGACCACCCCGCTGGCGCGCACGCGCAGCCGCGCCCAGGGGATGTTCGGCCAGCTCAAGCGGCTGCTGATCGGCCAGGGGGTGGGCGACTTCAGCGGCACGGCCGCGCACCCGCCTTCGCCGGCGCTGGCCGCCGCCATCGCCCAGCCGGTGTTTGCCGCCGCCAGCGGCGGCAGCGGCACGGTGTTCGAAGACTACGGCCCGGCCGCGGTGGGCAAGGCGGCCGAGAAGCTGCGCGAGAAGACCGAGGAGCTCAAGCAGAAGGCCGAGACCAAGAGCGAGAAAGCCATCATCGAGATGGTGGCGCTGATGTTCCAGGCCATTCTGGCCGAGGAGCGCATTCCCTCGACGGTGCGCGTGTGGTTCGCCCGCCTGCAGATGCCGGTGCTGCGCGTGGCGCTGGCCGAGCCGGAGTTCTTCGGCACGCTGGACCACCCGGCACGCCAGCTGATCGACCGCATGGGCTCATGCGTGCTGGGCTTTGACGCCAGCGGCATCAGCGGCAGCGCGCTGGAAGCCGAGATCAAGCGCATCGTGCAGGTGATCGAGCAGTACCCGGAAACGGGCAAGCGCGTGTTCCAGATCGTCTATGACGAGTTCCAGAAATTCCTCTCCCGCTACCTGACGGGCAAGGACAAGACGCAGAAGGTGGTCAGCGTCGCGCAGCAAGTCGAGCAGAAGGAAACGCTGACCATCCAGTACACGATCGAGCTGCGCAATCTGCTCAAGGACATGCCGGTGCGCGACGAGATCCGCACCTTCCTGTTCAAGGTCTGGGCCGAGGTGCTGGCCGTCTCCGCCGTGCGCAAGGGCCCCAAGGATGTGGAGACGGTGGCGCTGAAGAAGGCCGCCGCCGATCTGGTCTGGTCGGCCAGCGCCAAGCCCAACCGCAACGACCGCGCCCGCGTCATCCAGGACCTGCCGCAGCTGCTGCAGCGCCTGCGCGCCGGCATGGGGCTGCTGGGCATGCCGCAGAGCGAGCAGGACGCGCACATCAAGATCGTCAGCGACACGATGGCCGACGCCTTCATGTCCAAGACCCAGGCCATCCCGCAGGCGCAGATCGACGCGCTGGCGCAGCGCCTGGCCAATCTGGAGGATTTCGTCAGCGACGACGGCCTGGGCGATCTGCCGCTGGACGCCGAGAGCATCGAGATGATGCTGGGCATCGAAGCCTCCAGCATCACGGTGGTCACCGACGGCGGCTCCAAGCCCACGCCGGCCATGGTGGCCTGGGCCCAGGAGCTGCAGCCCGGGGCCTGGTTCACACTGGACCACAACGGCAAGGTCACGCCGGTGCAGTTCGTCTGGCGCAGCGAGCGCAAGCAGCTGAACCTGTTCGCCGCCAGCGACGGCCACAGCTACCTGATCCAGGCTGGCCGCCTGGCCGCCTATCTGCAGGCCGGCCTGCTGCTGCCGCAGGAGGAAGAAACGCTGACGGTGCGCGCCACGCGCGAAGCGCTCACCCGGCTCGAAGCCAACCCGGAACGGCTGGTGGCGTAAGCGGCGCGCCGCCAAGCGCCACCCATCCAGCTCTGGGGCCGCCCCTGCTCAGCCTGGAGACGGCGGTTGAGCAGGGCCGAGTGGGGTGTCAGGGCGCGGTCAACCGCCGTTTCGAGGCTCAGTGGGCCACGCGCGAGCCGTGATGGTCGCTCAGCTCGTCCAGGATCAGCGCATCGGGCTCTTCGCCAAAGCTCCAGTACACCATCAGGATGATGATCTTGAGGTCTTCCAGCGTGAGCGGCTCGTCGGGCACGGCCATCGCGCGGTCCAGCACCACTTCGCGCATCGGCGCAGGCAGCACGCCGGCGGATTCCAGGAAGGCGATGAAGCCCAGGCCCTCGGCCCCCAGGTGGTTCTGCTCGGCCACCGAATAGACCCGCAGGCTGCCGGCTGCGGCCTGCGCCGGCAGACCGCGGCGCGCGGCGGGCGCGTCCAGCCACAGCGTGCTTTGCGCGGCCAGGTTCAGGCCATCGAGCCACTGCAGCGCGGCGCGGATTTCCTCACTGTCGAAGCCGACGGCGCTGAGCTTGCGTTCGAGGCTGTCGAGTTGAGGGCAGCTGTCGCCGCGCCAGTAGTGTTCATAGACGTACACAAGCACCTCGAACATGCGGCCACTATAGCGCAGTTCACCGGCGGCGCTGCGCGCGGCGGCCACGCGGGCTGCGCGCTGTTGTTTCTCAGGCACGCACCAGGCGCTGCAGCAGCCCGCCGGGCAGCCGCGCGACTTCGCCGGCCAGTTCCAGCTCCATCAGCCGCACCTGCAGGCGGGCCGTGTCCCAGCCGGTGCGGGCCTGCAGCGCGTCCAGGCTGACCGGGTCATGCCCCAGCGCCGCCAGCACCTCGTCGTCGATCTGCACGTCTGCCGGCGCCTGCGCCGGCCCTGCCGGTGGCTCCAGCCCCAGGTCTTCGAGCACGTCCTGCGCCGACTCCACCAGCTTGGCGCCCTGGCGGATCAGCGCATGGCAGCCGCGCGCCTGCGGGGCGTGGATGGAGCCGGGGATCGCGAACACGTCCTTGCCCTGCTCGGCCGCCAGCCGCGCGGTGATCAGCGAGCCGGACTGCAGGGCCGCCTGCACCACCAGCGTGGCGCGCGACAGGCCGGCGATGAGCCGGTTGCGCCGCGGGAAATTGGCCGCCAGCGGCGGCGTGCCCAGCGGGTATTCGCTGACCAGCAGCCCCTGAGCGGCGATGCGGTGCGCCAGCGCGTGATGGCTGCGGGGATAGACGCGGTCCAGCCCGGTGCCCACCACCGCCACCGTGGCCAGCCGCTCGCTGCCCACGGGCGTGCCGGCCAGCGCGCCTTCGTGCGCGGCGCCGTCGATGCCCAGCGCCAGGCCCGAGACGATGGTCAGGCCCGCCTCGCCCAGCGCCTGGGCGAAGCGCCGCGCATCCTGCGCCCCCTGCGGCGTGGGGTTGCGGCTGCCCACGATGGCCAGGCTGCGCGCCGGCTCCCAGGGCAGGTCGAGCCGGCCCATCAGGTACAGCAGCAGCGGGGGTTCGTCGATGTGCAGCAGCGCTGGGGGGTAGCGCGCGTCGCCCAGGGTGACGACGGCGCGGCGGTCCGGCTCCTGCTGCAGCCAGTCCCAGGTGCGCGCCAGCGCGGCATCGGCATCTTCGGGCGCGCGCTGCAGGGCCGCCGCGACGGCGGCGCCGGCCACCTGCTCCAGCGCGAGCCGGCTTTGCGCGAAGACCTGCGGGGGCAGGCCGAAAGCGGCCAGCAGGCGCCGCGCGGTCTGGGGCCCGACGCCGGGCGTGAGGGTCAGGCGCAGCCAGCCGGCGAGTTCCTCGCGCTCCATGCGGCCCGGCGGCGGTTTACTGCGGCGTGGCGATGCGGTCGCCCACGCGCACGGTGTCGTTGATCTCCAGGATCAGGCCGTAGGAGACCTTCTCGAAGGTGCGAAACACCATCAGCAGGCCGTTGCGCTCGTCGGGCAGCTTGATCTCGGGCCGTGCCGGATCGGTGCGGTCCACCAGCCGACGACCGTCTTTCAGGATGGCCAGCACATGGCCGCTGGCCATGCCGTCGCGCTTGCCGCGGTTGATGACCACGACCTGGTTCTGCGCGGCGTTGACCACGGCATTGCTGCCATAGATCGAGACGATGCGTCCGTACACCTCGCCGGCGGGCGCGCGCGGCGTGAAGCTGAGGAACTCGCGCTCGGGCTCGGGCACGAGGCGGTCGCCCACCATGATCTCGCTCCTGGCCAACGTGACGTCGATGGTGCCGGGCATGGGCAGCTCGGCCGCCTTGCCGTCGGCGCTGGCGACTTCCACGCTGCCTTCGCTGCGCACCAGCACGGCCTTGCCCAGGAACTCGGCCTCGTAGCCCAGGATTTCGCCGGTATCGGGGTCCTTCAGCGGCTTGGCGTCGCGGAAGATGCGGTACTGCTTGAGGCGGCGCTCGTCGTCCAGCAGCGGCAGGCCGGCCGGGCCGCGCGCATAGACGCGGTCGCCGCGGCCGATCATCACCCGGTTCTCGCCGGCGGCCACGATGCGCGGCGCGGCCTGCAGCTCGCCTTCCTCGACGATCAGCGGCTCGGCCAGGAACGGCTCGATCGCGCGGGTCTGCAGCGTCGTCAGCGGGCTGCGCGGCGCCTCGCTGGCGCGGATGCGCGGCGACAGGCGCACCGTCTGCGGCTCGCCGCTGCCGCCTGCGCCGGCGGCGCTGCCATCGGCGCCGGGCGGGGTGCTGCTCAGGTGCGCGCGCCCGTCGCGCTTGTGCAGGTACAGGGTCTGGCCCGGAAAGATCAGGTGCGGGTTGAGGATTTCCTCCAGATTCATGCCCCACAGCTCGGGCCAGCGCCAGGGGCTCTTGAGGTACATCCGCGCGATGGCCCAAAGGGTGTCGCCGGCCTTGACCACATAGACGTCCGGCGCATCGGGCGCCAGATCGGCCAGCGGCACGCCGGCCTGGGCCACCTGGTCGGCGGTGGCGCGCTGCTGCGGGCTGATCGGCAGGTTGGGGAACTTCTGCGCCCACGCCGGCAGGGCCAGCAGGCCGACCAGCCCCATGGCCGCCCACACACCCATGCGGGCCCAGATCCCCATCCTGCTGTCATTCATGGCTAGTGCTCTTTCACGGTGTCGCCGCCCGGGCTGCGCCCCCAGTCGTCGGGACGCGACACCAGCGCCGGCAATCTTCACAAATCACGCGCGATTGTGCGCCCAAGCCCTTGATTGGGCAATGTTTTCCGAACTTTGTTTCAATCTGCCTGGTCAAAAGTGGCGAAAATAGCGACATCCGATCCGACTGCCATGGCCCTGCTACCCATCCTCACCTACCCCGACCCGCGCCTGCACACGGTGGCCAAGCCCGTGCAGGCGGTGGACGCGCGCATCCGGCAGCTGATCGCCGACATGTTCGAAACCATGTACGAAGCGCACGGCATCGGCCTGGCGGCCACCCAGGTCAACGTGCACGAGCGGCTCATCGTCATCGACATCTCCGAAGGGCGCGACCAGCCGCTGGTGCTGATCAACCCGGAAATCGTCTGGGCCAGCCCGGAGAAGAAAATCAACGACGAAGGCTGCCTGTCGGTGCCCGGCATCTACGACGGCGTGGAGCGCCACGAGCGCGTGCATGTGCGCGCCCTGGACGCCGACGGCAAGGAGCAGCTGATCGAGGCCGAAGGGCTGCTGGCCATCTGCATCCAGCACGAAATGGACCACCTGATGGGCAAGGTCTTCGTCGAATACCTGTCGCCGCTCAAGCGCAACCGCATCAAGACCAAGATGCTCAAGTCCCAGCGCGAGGCCCGGCGTTGAGCCTGCGCGTCGTTTTCGCAGGCACGCCCGAATTCGCGCGCGTGGCGCTGCAGCAGCTGCATGCGGCCGGCCATGCCATTCCGCTGGTGCTGACGCAGCCCGACCGGCCTGCCGGCCGCGGCTTAAAGCTGCAACCCTCGCCGGTCAAGCAATACGCGCAGGCCCATGGCATTGCCGTGGCGCAGCCGCACAGCCTGCGGCTGGACGGCAAATACCCCGACGAAGCGGCCGCCGCGCGCGCGGCGCTGCAGGCCGCGCGGCCTGACGTGATGGTGGTGGCGGCCTACGGCCTGATCCTGCCTGCCTGGGTGCTGCAGCTGCCGCGGCTGGGCTGCCTGAACATCCACGCCTCGCTGCTGCCGCGCTGGCGCGGTGCCGCGCCCATCCAGCGCGCCATCGAAGCCGGCGACGCCGAAACCGGCGTGACCATCATGCAGATGGACGAGGGGCTGGACACCGGCGCCATGCTGCTGGCCGAGCGGCTGCCCATCGCCCCCGACGACACCGCCGCCAGCCTGCACGACAGACTGGCCGCGCTCGGCGCGCGCCTGATCGTGCAGGCGCTGGCGCAGGCCGAGGCCGGCACCCTGCGCGCCGTGCCGCAGCCCGATACCGGCGTGTGCTACGCGCACAAGATCGACAAAACCCAGGCCCGGGTAGACTGGAGCCAGCCGGCTGCCGTGATCGAGCGGCGCATCCGCGCCTTCGACCCGGCGCCGGGCGCCTACACGCTCTGGCAGGGCGAGCCGCTCAAGCTCTGGCAGGCCCGCGCCGAAGACGGCGACGCCACCCAGGCGCCGGGCACGGTGCTGGCCGCTGACGCGCAGGGCATCGTCGTGCAGTGCGGCCAGGGCCGCCTGCGCCTGCTGGCGCTGCAGCGCGCCGGCGGCCGGCGCCTGCCGGTGGCCGATTTCCTGCGCGGGCAGCCGCTGGCGGCCGGCACGGTGCTGGGGCACTGAACCTCGCGGGCATGGGCAGCTGGCGCGCGCTGATCCGCCATCCGCAATACCGCCAGGGTCTGCGCGACACGGTGGCGGTGGCCCCTGGCCTGGCCGCCTGGGGTCTGATGACCGGCGTGGCCATGATCAAGTCCGGCATGAGCCTCGTCGAAGCCGTGGCCATGACGCTGCTGGTCTACGCCGGCAGCTCGCAGCTGGCCGCCATCCCGCTGATCGCCGCCGGCGCGCCGGTGGCGGTGATCTGGGCCACGGCCTTCTGCGTGAACCTGCGCTTCGTGGTCTTCAGCGCCCACCTGCGGCCCTACTTCATGCACCTGCCGCGGCCGCTGCGGCTGCTGACCGGCTATTTCACCGCCGACCTCAGCTACGTGATGTTCACACGCCGCTTCCACCAGCCGCCGCAGGACGCCGCGCAGCGAGCCGCCCAGCTGGCCTACCTGGCCGGCGGCTGCACCGTCAACTGGCTGAGCTGGCAGGCCGCCAGCCTGCTGGGCATCTTCGCCGCTCATGCCGTGCCCACCCACTGGGGGCTGGGCTTTGCCGGCATCCTGGCCCTGCTGGGCGTGGCCAGCTCGCTGGCGACCACGCGGCTGCGCATCGTCGCCGCCGGCGTGGCCGGCACGGCGGCGGTGGCCGCCTTTGCGCTGCCCTTCAAGCTCAACATCCTGGTGGCCATCGCCGCGGCCGTGGCCATCGCCTTGCTGCTCGAGAAAACGCCGCCGGCGCGGCCCTCGCAGGCATGAACACCACCGACGCCTGGACCCTGCTGGTCATCGCCGGGCTGGCGGCGGTGACCGTGCTCACGCGCTCCTTTTTCTTCATTTCCAGCCGCGACTGGAGCCTGCCGCGCTGGGCCCAGCGCGGCCTGCAGTACGCGCCGATCGCGGCCTTGAGCGGCGTCATCGTGCCCGAGATCGTGATGAGCCAGGGCCAGCTGCTGCAGACCTGGCAGGACGCCCGCCTCTACGCCGTGGCCGTCGCGCTGGCCTGGTATGTCTGGCAGCGGCGCAGCAGCTGGGCCCTGCTGGGCACCATCGTCGCCGGCATGGCGGTCTATCTGCCGCTGCATCTGGGCCTGGGCTGGTAGGCGCTCTGCCTACAATCGCGGCAGTTACCAGCGGGTTACGTGCCCGCTGCCGTTTTTGCAACTCCCTTGCCGACCCTCATGGAATTCCTCCGCTTTTCCGACCTGTGCGCCAGCGGCCAGGCGCGCGGCCGG
>DAIUCJ010000001.1:190796-198537 GCA_036846225.1 Hylemonella sp. | reverse complement strand
CTGCGCGCCGTGCGCCTTGCATCTGGCCATCCTCGCGACGTTTTTCAACGGCCTGTTAGCGCCCGTCGAGATGGCCGAAGCGCAGCACGCGCGCGGCCAGCAGCGTCTCGGCGAAAAAGCAGACCAGCGCCGCCATGAAGCAGCTCACGCCGCCCAGAAAGGCATAAATCGCCCAGCGGTCGATCCGAAATGCCGTGGTTTCGCCCAGGAACAGCACGACGATGGTCAGGCCGATCATCAGCGCGCACAGCGTCAGCAGGCCGATGGCCGTGTTGGCCAGCAGGCCGCGGCGGCGCAGCATCAGCAGCTCGCTGCGCCACTGCGGCACCAGCTCGCTGCCGGCTTCCTGCCGCAGGCGGTCTTCCAGCACCCGCCCGCGGTCGATGATGCGCGACAGCCGCCCGGCCACCGCGCCGATCAGGCCGGAGACGGCCGTCAGCAGGAAAACGGGCGCCACGGCCAGCTGGATGCCGTGGGTGACGGTGGCGGATTCGACGAAAAGAGCCATGCCGGTATGCCTGCAGCGTGCCCGGCGATTATCGCCGGGCCATCGCCGCGCCTTGCCACCTCCGGGCGCGCTCCTGCGGGCGCAGACGGGCCGCCTGCGCCGGGGCCCGGTCCCCACGGAGCACGGGCCCGGCTGCTGAAGCAGGCATCGCGCGCGGGGCCAGGTACGGCCCCGGCTCAAAACGCGCGCGGACGAAACGGCGTGTCGTACGTGGTGTCTTCGAAGTCCAGCCCGACCGGTCCGCTATCGGGCGTTTCGGCGCGGATCAGGTCCAGCCGGCGGCGGGCGCGGTGCAGGGCCTCGTTGAACTCATGCGCATGGTGATAGAGGTAGCCATGCGACTTGGACTCCAGTTTCTGCCCCAGCTGCTGCACCACCACGAACAGCATGTAGATCTCATCCAGGATTTCGATGCGCTCGCGGTCTTCGGCTTCCATCTCTTTTCCTCCCCAACGTGCCCATCGCTTTCGTTACAGACGTTTACAGTCTAGTTCGATCGGCCTGTCTGTCCATCCCCCAAAAGGGTCATGGCCGAGTGGAAGGCTGGCCGCGGCAGGGCAGTTCCTGCCCGTCCGCGTCGAATTGCTCGTGGAAAAAGCGCATGTCCTCTTCGTACTCGAAGGTCACCATCAGCCCTTCGCACAGATCGCACAGACGGCAAGCCGCAAACAGGCTGTAGCGCCCGCGCAGAGGCAGCCGGACCAGTTCGATACGTGCCAGCGCGGCGGGCACGAAAACCTGATGGGGATAGATCTCGCCGTGCGCCGTGTGGGCCAACGGCACGATCTGGAAGCGCCCGCCCCGCACCACCTGTCCCAGCATGATGCCCTCCCTGCTCAAACCGGCTGGTCCGGCCCCAGCACGGGGCTGGGACGGGCCGTTCTGCGCCGCTCGGGCGCACAGACCAGGCCATCGGCGGAAATCGCGTTGATCTGCAGGCGGGCCAGATGCAGCAACTCGTTGAGATCGCGCACCTTGTCGTAGGCCCGCCCATGCGAGTGGTCCGCCAGCTGGCGGGCCAGATCCTGCGCCACCGTCATCAGGCGGCAGAGCTGCTGCAGCTGCTGCGCCCGTTCTTCGGCCTGTTCGTCCATCTCGTCCCCCTGAGCCTTGGCGCCACACCAGCCCTTGAATGAATACTGATCGATTGGGCGATCCCGTGACTTCTGTTTACGATAAACACATTTTGTTACATGTCAAGATGAAACCACTTTGTCCGCATGGCCGAAAGCGACCAGATAGCAGGAGGGGAATGCCGGACAGAGCCAGGTCGGCTCGATGGCGTCACGAATCCTGGAAGCGCTGACGAATCTCGAGGATCTGAGGCAACAGGCTCGAAAAAACATCGACCACAACCGGGTCGAAATGGCGGGCGCTGTTGTCTTTGATCAATGCGACCGCATCCTCCACCGACCAGGCTGGCTTGTACGGACGGGCCGAAGTGAGGGCATCAAAAACATCCGCAACCGCCGCAATCCGGCCAGACATAGGGATGTCTTCACCCTTGAGTCCCTGGGGGTAGCCGGTTCCATCCCATTTCTCATGGTGGGTCAGCGCGATTTCCCGTGCCATGCGCAGCAGTTCGGAGTCATCCCCATCGAGCAAGCGCGCCCCAATGGCCGCATGCGTTTTCATGACAGCCATTTCCTCGGGCGTCAATCGACCAGGCTTATGCAAAATGGAATCTGGAATCCCGATTTTTCCGATGTCATGCATCGGGCTGGCATTGAGGATCAGATCGCATGCCTCGTCGGCCCAGCCCAGCTCGCGGGCCAGCAGGGCACAGGTATGGCTCATGCGCAAAATATGGTTGCCCGTTTCCTCGTCGCGAAACTCCGCCGCCTTCCCCAGGCGCTGAACGACTTGTAACCGCGTGCGATGCAGCTCTGCCGTGCGCTGCGCCACCATCTCCCGCAAAACCTGGCTTTGGTCATGTACCAGTCTATGAGCCAGATGAGCCTGGAGAAGGTTGCGCACACGCATGAGCAACTCGACCCGATTAAATGGCTTGGTCAGATAATCTCGTGCGCCCAGCGACAATGCGCGCAGCAGGAATTCCTGCCCATGCTGAGCCGTCAGCACGATGACTGGCGGCAGCAGCGGGTCATTGAGCTGCCGCAGCTGTTCCAGCACCTGGAATCCATCCAGATGGGGCATATTGATGTCGAGCAAAACCAGGTCGGTTCGCGCCAGCGCATACTGCCGCAGCACCTCCCGCGGATCGGCAATCGACACCAGTTGCGTGTAGCCCTGGGAAGACAGCAGTTTTTCCAGTAGCTTGAGATTGGCGGGCTCGTCATCGACGAGGAGGATGCGAGAGCCCAGCAAATCCGCATCGACCGCAGTCATATCGAACCACCTTTAAAAGCCATGTCCAGCACCTTGTGCACCACACCCACATCCAGGGGCTTGGTCAAATAGCAGCGGAAGCCCGCCTGCAGGCCGCGTTGTCTGTCTTGCTCCATCGCGTTGGCAGTGACGGCAACAACCGGAATTCGGGCCAACGCAGGAGATGCTCGCAGGATTTCAAGCACGTCATAGCCACTCATCCCAGGCAAATGGATGTCCAGCAGAATGAGCTCGGGCTGCTCGCTCAGCGCCAGCTCGATTCCTTCTTCCGGCGTCTGAGCCACCAGCAGCTGCACATCGTCCCGGCGTGCGGTAATGTGCTGCATCAGCTTGACGTTGGCCGGGTTGTCCTCGATGTACAGCACCTTGCGCCTGACCGCTGCTCGCTGAGTGGTTGCCGGCTCCGCGCCTGAAACCGACTGGCGAGGCCCTTCATCGTCCCCGGCAATGCCCAGCTCGTTGGCCGGCAGCTCAAACCAGAATACCGACCCCTGCCCCAGCTGGCTTTGCACGCCGATGCGGCCGCTCATCATCTCAACCAGCCGGCGCGTAATGGTCAGGCCGATACCAGTGCCTTCGACCCGGCTGTGTTCATGGCCCAGCCTGCGAAAGGGCTCGAACAGATCGGACAACTGGTCACGATCTATGCCCACACCGGTATCTTCCACTTCGATCCGGACCCGCTTCCCATCGACAGAACGCGCACTAAGCAGGACCCGCCCTCCATCCCGGTTGTATTTCACCGCATTGGACAGCAGGTTGAGCAGCACCTGTTTGAGGCGCAGCCGGTCTGCACGCAGAACCACATCAAGTCCATCCAGGCAAACCAGCTCAATTGAACGTTTGGCAGCCAACGGACGAATCAGGCCCAGACACTCATCGATGAGGGGCTGCAGCTCAACTGGCTCCGACGACAGCTCCAGCCGACCGGACTCGATACGGGCCAAATCCAGAACTTCGTTGATCAGCGCAAGCAGATGTCGCCCCGCCTTAAGGATCTCACGCACGCTGTCGCGTTTGTCCTCTCCAAGAGATTCGTCACTTTCGAGCAGCTGGGCAAAACCCAGCACAGCGTTCATCGGAGTACGCAGCTCGTGACTCATCCCGGAAAGAAACTCGGATTTGGCCCGGCTGGCCTTTTCAGCCGCCTCGCGTGCTTCAACCAGTGCGACTTCTGCCTGCTTACGCTCGCTGATATCGCTGTGAATGCCGATCATGCGCACAGGCTGCCCTTTGCCATCTCGCTCCACCACCGTGCCGCGACAGAGTATCCACTTGTAGCTGCCATCCTTGCAGCGCAGTCGCAATTCAGGTGCGTAATGCGTTTGCCGTCCCTGCAGATACTCATTCAGCAGGTCCTGCACCCGGGGCAAGTCGTCAGGATGGACAAGGCTGCGCCAAGCGCCGTCCACGGTTGGCTCCAGTTCACCCTGAGCGTAGCCGAGCATGGACTCGTAATGGCCACTGACAGGCATGGCACCCGTAACGATGTTCCAGTCCCATACGCCGTCACCGGCGCCTTCGACAGCGAAAGCGAAGCGCTCTTCGCTTTCGCTCAGGCGGCGTTGCGCCAGAATACGTTCGGTTACATCCTGCACCGTTCCGGCCAGCCGGATGACACGACCACTTTCATCTTTTTCGGCTTGGGCCAGCTCGTGCACATAGCGGATCGACCCGTCCGGTCGGACGATGCGGTGGACCACGTCGTGCCGCCCGGTCTCAGCTGCATCCCTCTCGCTGGCACGCACCAGCTCGCGGTCATCCGGGTGCACAGCCTCCCAGAATGCCGACACACTCGGCCGGAAACTGCCAGGCTCGTATCCGAATATGCGGTAAATCTGGTCCGACCAATACAGTTCACCTGTCAGGATATTGGCCGTCCAGTTTCCAAGCTGCGCCAGCTCCTGGGCCTGCAGCAGTTGGCGCTCCCGCTCGGCCAGTGCGATTTCAGCCTGTTTGCGGTCGTGCACATCCTGCACGACCCCCAGCATTTGCAGCGGCCTGCCCTGCGCATCACGAACCACCGCCCCACGTTCGAGCAGCCACCGCACGGTGCCATCCGGCCAAACCACGCGATGTTCGATTTCGTACGGCACGTCACGCTCGAGGCAGGCATTGACCGCGTCGATGACAGCCTGGCGGTCATCGGGGTGCACGGCAGCCAGAAAGTTTTCGTAGGAAGTCTCGAGCGCTCCTTCCGGATAGCCAAACAAAGGGCCTATGCGCTCGGTCCAGAACAGGTCGCCGGTCTGTACATTCCAGTCCCATGTGCCGATATTGGCGTAGATCTGCCCGCGACGCAGTCGCTCCTGGCTTTGCCACAGCTCACGCTCAACCTGCTTGATATGGGTGATATCGGTACGGATCGACACGTACTGGTAAGGCATCCCCGCCGCATCCAGGAACGGCACGATGGTGGACTCCACCCAGTAAAGGCTGCCATCCTTGCGGCGGTTGCAGACCTCGCCATGCCAGACACGGCCGCTGGCAATCGTTTCCCAGAGCTGCTGATAGAACGAAGGCGGGTGCTCGCTGGAGCGGACGATGCGGTGGTTCTGCCCCAGCAGTTCCTCGGCGCTGTAGCCACTGATGGCGCAAAAACGCTCATTCACGTAAGTGATGGTTCCGCTGGCGTCAGCGACACTGACAATGGCGTGCGCGTTGATGGCCTGATGCTCGCGCTGCTGCTCATAGACCACGCGCTGCAGCCGCTGTTGAACAGCATTGTTGCGCCGCGCCCGACGGGCCCGCGCGGTCACGGCAGCAACGAACAGATCTTTGTGTACGGGCTTGGTCAGAAAGTCGTCGCCTCCTGAGCCGAGTATCCGCATCTGTTGCGACACATCCGTTTCAGCGGAAAGAAACAGCATCGGCAAGTCACGCCCCTGCTGGGTTGCCCGCGAACAGACCACTGCTGCGATTTCCGGCCCCTGGATTTGCGGCATGTAAACATCCAGTACCAGCACATCGGGTTCGAACTGGTCCAGCAGGTCCAGTATCCGCATCGGGTCCGACAGGGACCGCACCTCCATGCCGGCACTGCGCAGCATGGCCGCATGCAGAGCCAGCAGGGTTTGATCATCATCGACCAGCAGCACCCGATACGGCACCTTTTGCCGGTCGGGATCGATGTTCTGGACCGTCTGAACGAGCACATCGGGATCGACCGGAGCCCGCAGATAGCATGCTGCCCCGGCACGGTGACAGGCCAGACGCAGTTCCAGGTCGTCGCGTGGCCCAATGACGACGAGGGGGGGCAGTTGCTCATGCGCCGGTCTGTCCATCTTGTGACTCCGGCAGGAATTAATCGCCAGCTCGATATCAGATTCCGCACCCGTGAACAGCACACAGCAGACTGGTGACGTGCCGTCCCTGCTCGACTCCAGCCGGTCCGCCCACTGGACGAGGTAGCCATGACGCAGCAGGGACAAGCGGTAAACCTCGAGCTCCTGAGGCCCGCACCCGAGCAGCAGCACAGATTTTTGTGTTGGCAGCATAA
This sequence comes from Hylemonella sp., assembly GCA_036846225.1. GTDB lineage: Bacteria > Pseudomonadota > Gammaproteobacteria > Burkholderiales > Burkholderiaceae_C > Hylemonella. Next base: position 192,181 of record DAIUCJ010000001.1, on the reverse strand, counting down.
AGCTGGGGACTTGCTCGGCTGTGATGGTGGGAGGAACAAGATTTTGCAATCCGCCGGCTTGGTTCGGCATTGGGGCAAACGATCATACCCCCCGCACTATTGCATCAGGACGCAGGGATACGGATCACGTGACTTTCTCCACAAAAGCTGCGGTGAGGCAGAGCGGCCATCAGGAGGGGGTGCCCTGCATCAGCGCTGCTTTGAGGCGCGCCACGCCTTCGCGGATCTGCTCCACGCCGACCGTGGCAAAGCTCAGGCGCAGGCTGGCCCGGTCCGGCTCGGTGGCGAAGAAAGGCGCGCCCGGCACGAAAGCCACGCCGTGCTCGATGGCGCGGCGCGCCAGCTCGCCGGCATCGGCCAACGCGCCGTCAGCGCCGCTTAAGCGCGCCCAGACAAACAGGCCGCCGCCGGGCTGGGTAAAGGTGAGCGCCTCACCCAGCTTCTGCCGTAGGCTCTCGCCCATGGCGCGGGCCCGTTCGGCATAGACCTGGCGCGCACGCTGCAGCGCAGCGGGCATGCGTCCGCTGCGCAGGTACTGCGCAGCGGTGGCCTGAGCAAAGGTGCTGGTATGCGCGTCGCTGAACTGCTTGCACATCGTGGCCTTGGCCAGCAGCGCGGCCGGCGCGATCATCCAGCCCAGGCGCAGCCCCGGGCTGAGCACCTTGCTCAGCGAGCCGCAGTGCACCAGCCAGTCGCGGCTGCCGGGGACCTGGTCGCTGAGCGCCAGCAGGCTGGGCGGCGGCGCTTCGCCGAAGTAGAGATCGCCATAAGGGTCGTCCTCGACGATGACGGTGCGCGTGCGCACCGCCAGCTCCAAGATGCGCAGGCGCCGCTGCAGGCTCAGCGTGGCCCCGCTGGGGTTGCCGAAGGTGGGAATCAGGTACACGAAGCGCGGCCGGTGCCGCACCACCAGTTCCTCCAGCCGCTCCACCTGCACGCCCTGCGCGTCGATGGGCGCGCCGATGACCTGAGCCCCGTAGAGGCGGAAGCACTGGATGGTGGCCAGAAAGGTCGGCGCTTCCACCAGCACGGTGCTGCCCGGATCGACCAGGGTCTTGCCGATCAGGTCCAGCGCCTGCTGGCTGCCGGTGGTGACGATCAGCCCGTCGGGAGCGACCGTCGCGCCCTTGGCCGCCATGAACGCGGCCAGTTGCTCGCGCAGCGGGTTGTAGCCTTCGGTAGCGCCGTATTGCAGGGCCGCGCCGGGCTCGTCGGCCAGCGCCCGCTGGGCGGCTTCGCGCAGGCCCTCGACGTCGAACATGGCGCTGTCCGGAAAACCGCCGGCGAAGGAGATGATGCCGGGCTTGCCCAGCAGCTTGAACAGTTCACGGATGGCGGAGGTTTCGACGTGGTCGAGACGTTGGGCGAATTGCATGGCGGGCTGC
>DAIUCJ010000001.1:20157-190696 GCA_036846225.1 Hylemonella sp. | reverse complement strand
CAGGCTACTTCGGCAGCGGCAGCACGCGCCCCTGGGCCGCAGCCGGCGCATCGACGCCCAGCCAGCGCGCCAGCGTAGGGGCCAGGTCCACGATGTCCACCCGCTCATCGATCTGGCCGGCGCGCACCCAGCGCGGCCCCCACAGCAGCAGGGGCACGTGCGTGTCGTAGGGATAGGGCGAGCCGTGGGTGGCGATGCTGGCGCTGGAGCCGAACATCCAGTAGGGCTTGAGGGCGTACTGCACATCGCCCGAGACATCCGGATGCCACGAGCGCTGCATCGCGCTGAAAAAGGGGCCGTCGATGCGGCTGCCGCTGGCCAGCTCGCGCCGGGTGTAGGCCACGGCGATGCCCGGCTCCTCCAGCAGCAGGCTGCGCGCCTCTTCGGCGACTTCGTCCGCATCGGCCCGATGCAGCGACAGGGTCTGCGGGTTCAGCAGCAGCGAGGAGCCCGAGAAGCTGACCCAGCGCCCGCTGCCAAAGCGCTCCTCCAGCCCGAGGTTGACGCGCGCCAGCAGCTGCGCGCCGTTGATGCGGCCGGAGCGCAGCCCCTGCTGCGCGGTGTATTCGGGCGCAGGCATGAAGCCGTGATCGGAAGTCAGGACCGCGAGGTAGTTCCCGGCGCCGACCGTGGCATCCAGGTGGCGGAAAAAGTCCTGCAGCATGCGGTCCAGCTGCAGCAGATGGTCGTGCGAGAAGCGCGACTCCGCGCTGTAGCGGTGGTTGATGTAGTCGTGCGCGGACAGGCTGATGGACAGGATGTCGGGCACCTCGTCCTGCCCCAGCCCCTCGCCGGCGATGGCCGCGCGGGCGAAGTCCAGCGTGAGCTGGTCGGCAAAGGGGCTGCGCAGCAGCTGGCTGTAGTAGGCCGGGCCGGGCGCCTCATCGGCAGGCGCGCCCATCATCATTGGCAAGGCGGCGGCTTTCTGTCCGTACCAGGGCTGGCGGTCGGGCAGCGAGCGGGCATAGGCCGCCTCGGGCAGCAGCGGCCGCCACCATTGCTTGAACCAGCGGTCGGCAGGACGCGCGGCGTTGAACGCCTCGACCCATTCCGGGTGGCTCTGCATGTAGTAGGTGCTGCTGGCGAAGCGGCCGGTCTGCGCCATGTACATGTAGGCCGTGCCGCTCCTGCCGGCTGGCAGGATGGCGCCGCGGTCCTTGCCCGAGATGCCGATGACCTTGGCGCGGGCGTCTGCGCGGCGCAGCACGTCGCCGACCGTCTCGGCCTTCAGATTGCGCGGACTGGTGCCGTCCAGCGGCTGGGTTTTGTGGCCGATGTACTGGGCCGTGGCGTCGCTGGTGCAGTACACCGGCTCGCCGGTTTCGGGATCGCGCCATTCGTTGGCGATGATGCCGCTGCGCTGCGGATAGGCCCCGGTGAGGATGGCGGCGTGGCCGGCTGCCGTCACCGTGTGGGCATGGCCATGGTGCGCGTCGCTGAACCAGGCCCCGCGGGCCAGAAAGCGCATCAGCCCGTCGGGCGCGAGCTGGTCGCGGTACGCCAGCAGCTGGCGCTGGGGCAGCCCGTCGATGATGAAGACCACCAGCAGGCGCGGCCGCGCCGCCGCCCCGGCAGCCACCGGCGCCGGCCGCGGCGCCGCGACATCCGGTGGTGGCGGCGTCAGCGCCGGCGTGGACGCGGCTGCGGGCGCCGCGGAGGCGGCCGGCTGGGGGGCGGATGCGCGCTGCGGCGTGGCCGCGGCCGGCTCGGCTGGCGCGGTGACGACGTTCTGGCAGCCAGCCAGCAGCACCGGCAAGACCAGCGCGACGCAGCGCAGCGCATCGGACAGCCGGCGGCGCGGAAAGACGACGATGGGCATGGCGCGGAAAACGAAGGGAGCGAATGAAGGAAACGGAGCGGGCAAACGCATTCCCAGGCGGGTGTGCGAACGGGTATGCAGACGGGCCGCGATCATCCCATGAAACCGGTGCGGCGCCGCCGCGCCGGATGCAGTGTGGTACACAATCGGCCATCCGGTAAGTAACCAGACTTTTCCGCCCTTGCCCCGGCACGCCGCCGCGGCCACACTGGGGCGTCCTGCCGCACCATGTCCGAGCTGTCCGCCTTTTTCCAGAACGTCAAGCTGCCGGTGATGCCGGAGGTGGCCCATGCGCTGATCCGCACGCTGCACGACGAGGACGTGACCCTCGCGCAGGTGCGCGAGCTCATCGCCAAGGACCCGGCGCTCACCGCCCAGGTGCTGCGCGCGGCCAACAGCGCCGCGCTGGGGCTGCGCCGCGAGATCGGCACGCTCGACGGCGCCATCGCCATGCTGGGGCTGGCGCAGGTGCGCACGCTGGCGCTGACGGCCTGCATGCATGTGGCCTTTCCGGTCGTCCCCGGGCTGGACCGGCGCGCCTTCTGGCGCAACTGCATGGCCTGTGCCGGCTACGCGCAGTGGCTGGCCGGCGGCATCGGCCTGGATGTGCAGCAGGCCTGGCTGGCCGGCATGATGCTGCGCCTGGGCGAGCTGCTCATCCTGCAGCACCGCCCCGACGTGCTGGCGGCCATCGAGCGCCAGCCGCAGATCCCGGGCGAGCGCTGGGCGCGCGAGCAGGCGGCGCTGGGCTTTACCGAGGCGCAGGTCACGGCCGAGCTGGCGCACCGCTGGCACTTTCCGGCCGTCATCGTGCGCGGCCTCAACGCCGCGGCCGCGCCGCTGGCGCAGCCGCCGCTGTCGCCGCTGGGCGGGGTGCTGCATCTGGCCAGCCGCCTGGCCGACATGGCCTTCAGCGAGCCCGAAGTGGTGGACGCGCTGCCGGCGGACGTGATCGCCGCGCTGGACCTGAACGCCGACTGGATGCGCCGGCGGCTGCCCTCGCCCGACAGCTTCTTCGACATCGACCAGCTCTGAACGCAAGCCGCCGAAGGTCGCGCCGCTGCCTGCGCGCAGCCGTCGGCCCCGGCGCCAGCCCATTTCTCCGCCATGACCGACTCCGACATCGCACACTTCTTCGCCACCTTGCAGGCGGCCAATCCGCAGCCGGCCACCGAGCTGGAATACACCTCGGTGTTCGAGCTGCTGGTGGCCGTGCTGCTGTCGGCCCAGGCCACCGATGTGGGCGTGAACAAGGCCACCCGGCGCCTCTTTCCGGTCGCCAACACGCCGCAGAAAATCCTGGCGCTGGGCCAGCAGGGGCTGGAGAGCTACATCAAGACCATCGGCCTGTACCGCAGCAAGGCCCGGCACCTGATCGAGACCTGCCGCATCCTGCTGCAGCGCCACGGCGGCCAGGTGCCGCGCCGGCGCGAGGAGCTCGAGGCCCTGCCCGGCGTGGGCCGCAAGACGGCCAACGTGGTGCTCAACGTGGCCTTCGGCGAGCCGACGATGGCGGTCGATACGCACATCTTCCGCGTGGCCAACCGCACGGGCCTGGCGCCGGGCAAGACGCCCTATGAAGTGGAGCGCAAACTGCTACAGCGCGTGCCCCCGGCCTACCTGGAGCACGCGCACCACTGGCTCATCCTGCACGGGCGCTACGTCTGCCAGGCCCGCAGGCCGCGCTGCCCGCAATGCCAGGTGGCGGCGTGGTGCGACTTCACGCCCAAGACGCCCGCGGCCTGAGCCGCCGCGGCGGCATGCTCAGCCGCCGGGCTCCAGCCACTCGCCATAGGCCGGCGCCTGCTGCGGCCACTGCCCGGCACGGTCCACGCGGGTGATGCCCTGCTCCAGCAGCGTCAGGGCACGGATGACGCCGGCATGGGTGATCCACACCGCTGCGCCCGCCTGCCGTGCCTGCTCGGCACGGGCAGCGGCCACGCGCCCCAGCAGCTCGTTGACGCTTTCGCGGCCGCCGAAGCGGTGCGCGCCGAAATCGGCCAGCCAGGCATCGAAGGCGGCCTGCGGGATCGCGTCCCAGCGCCAGCCCTCCCAGCAGCCGAAGTCCAGCTCGGCCAGGCGGGGCTCGACCCGCAAAATCAAATCGGGCCGCAGCCGTTGCAGGGCCAGCGCGAGCTGCTCGCATCTTTGTAGCGGAGAGGTCCACAGCGGCAGTCCCTGCGGCAGTCGCTGCGCCAGCCGCGCGGCGCAGCGGAGAGTCGCTGCCTCATCGGCGGCGCAGTCGCTGGCGCCGTAGCACACGCCGGGCGCAATGCGCGGGGCCGCATGACGGACCAGCCAGAGCTTCACAGCGCCAGGCTCAGGCCGAGATAGAAGGCGATCTCGCACACCTGCTGGGTGGCGCCCAGGCCATCGCCGGTGTAGCCCTGCAGCCGGCGCGCCAAGCGCCAGTCCAGCCACAGCGCGGCCACCACGGCCGCGGCCACCGCCGCCGCCCAGGGCGCGCCGGGGTAGCGCCACTGCAGCAGCGCCAGCGCCGCCAGCGTCCAGACGCTGGCCACCAGCAGGCTGGCGGCGCCGATCTGGTCGGCCAGCGGTTTGGATTTGGAGCGCGCCGTATCGCCCACGTGCGGCAGCAGGCGGATCAGGCCCAGCGGCAGGTAGCGCGATACCACGTGCGCGCCCAGCAGCGCCGCGCAGGCCAGCCCTGCATCGAGGCTGCCCAGCAGCGCCAGCAGCGCCACCTTGGCCAGCAGGGCCAGCGCCAGGGCCAGCACGCCGAAGGCGCCGACGCGCGAATCCTTCATGATGTCCAGCGCCTGCTCGCGCGTGCTGCCGCCGCCCAGCCCGTCGGCCACGTCGGACAGACCGTCCTCGTGAAAGCCGCCCGTCAGCAGCGCCGTGGCTGCCGTGCTCAGCACCGCGGCCACCAGCGGCGCGTAAGGACTGCGCGGCAACAGCGCCAGCAAGCCGCCATAGACCAAGGCGGCCGCCAGCCCCACCAGCCAGCCGACGCCCGGAAAATGCGCTGCGCTGGCGCGCAGCATGGCCGGGCTGTAGCCCACCCAGGCCGCCAGCCGCCCAGTCACCGGAATGCGGGTGAAAAACTGCAGCGCAAGCAGGAAGTGGCGCAGGAAACGCATGCCCAGGGCTCTGACGCTATCGACCTCAGGCCGTCCTGCCGGAGACGCCGGCGGACTCGAAGCTGGCCATCTCCCGCAGCATGCGGCAGGCCGACTCCAGCAGCGGCCACGCCAGCGCGGCGCCCGATCCTTCGCCCAGGCGCAGCCCCAGATCCAGCAGCGGCTCGGCCTGCATCTGCAGCAGCATCAGCGCATGGCCGCGTTCGCCCGAGCGGTGAGCGAACACGCAGCGCTGCAGCACCTGCGGCGCCAGACGGCTGGCCACCAGCACGGCTGCGCTGGCGATAAAGCCATCGACGACGATCACCCGGCGCTCGGCCGCCGCCTGCAGCACGGCGCCGACCATCGTGGCGATCTCGAAGCCGCCGAAAGCGGCCAGCGCATCCAGCGGCGTGACGGCCTGCGGGTGGCGCAGCAGCGCTTCGCGCAGCACCGTCGCCTTGCGCGCGATGGCCGCCTCATCCAGCCCGGTGCCCGCGCCGGTGCAGTCGGCGATGTCCAGCCCGGTCAGGCGGCTCATCAGCAGCGCGGCCGCCGAGGTGTTGCCGATGCCCATCTCGCCCAGCAGCAACGCGTTGCCGGGCAGCTGCCTGACGATATCGACGCCGTGGGCCAGCGCCTGGTCGCGCTGTGCCGGCGTCATGGCCGCCTGCGCGGCCGCATCGGCCGTGCCGGGCGCGATCTTGCGCACCAGCAGGCCCGGGCGCGGCGCGAAGTCGTGCCGCACGCCGCAGTCCACCACCGTCAGCGCGATGCCGTGCTGGCGCGCGATCACGCTGACGAAGGCCCCGCCGGCGAGAAAGTTCTCCACCATCTGCCAGGTCACTTCGCTGGGATAGGCCGAGACGCCGCGCGCGGCCAGGCCATGGTCGGCGGCGAACACCACCAGCTGCGGCGCGCGCAGCTGCGGCGTCTCCGTGCCCAGGATCAGGCCCAGCCGCAAGGCCAGCGCCTCCAGCCGCCCCAGCGAGCCGGGCGGCTTGGTCTTCTGGTCGATTGTGTGCTGCAGGCGCTGCGCCAGCGCCGCATCGCTCAGGTCGGCAATCGTCGGCAGGGTAAAGCCCATGTGTTCGTTCTCCTCAACATCTCAATCGCGGATCAGCCCATCCAGCACGCCGGGCACGAAATGCCGTTCGATGAAGTCGGCCATGCGCTCGAATACGTCCTCGAGCGTCGGCACCTGCTGCCCCGCAGTGCCGAACAGCGCCTGCAGCGCCGCCGCATCCTCGAACAGGCCGTGCAGGTACAGGCCCAGCACGTTGCCCGCCGCGTTCTGCCAGGCCAGGCCGGGGATGAGCTCGCGCACCCGCTCGCCGCTGGCGGCCATGGCCGGGTGCGGCACGGTCTGGCCGTGGTGGATCTCATAGCCCTGCACCGTGATGCCACCCAGGGCCGCCCACGGCCCCAGCGTCGGCGCGAAAGTGGCGCGCGTGCGCCGCACGGTCTTGGCCGGCTCGAAAGTCGTGACCAGCGGCAGCAGGCCCAGGCCGGGCGCGTTGCCGTCGATGCCGTGCGTATCCACCAGCGCCTCGCCCAGCATCTGCAGCCCGCCGCAGATGCCCAGCACCGCCTGGCCCCGCGCGGCGTGCGCGGCCACGGCACGGTCCAGCCCCTGCGCGCGCAGCCAGGCCAGATCGCCGCTGCTGTGCTTGGAGCCGGGCAGGATGATCCAGTCGGCCCCCTGCAGCTCGGCCGCGCTGCGCGCCCAGATCAGGCGCACGCCGGGCACGTTCTTCAGCGGCTGGAATTCGTCGAGGTTGCTGATGCGCGGGTACGCGACGACGGCGATGGTGGTGCGCACCGGGCCCGTGGCCGTGTGGCGCTCGTCGAACACGCCGTCTTCTTCCGGCAGGCCATGGCCGTGCCACATCGGCAGCGTGGCCACCGTGGGCACGCCGGTCTTGGCCTGCAGCGTCTGCGGCGCCGGCGCCAGCAGGGCCGCGTCGCCACGGAACCTGTTGAGCACGAACCCCCGGATGCGGGCGCGCTCCGCCGCGGGCAGCAGCGCCCAGGTGCCGTACAGATGGGCAAAGGCGCCGCCACGGTCGATGTCGGCAACCAGCAGGCAGCTGGCCTGCGCGTGGCGCGCCACGCGCAGATTGACGATGTCGCGCGCCATCAGGTTGATTTCCGCCGGCGAGCCGGCGCCTTCGATCACGAGCAGGTCGTTGTCGGCCCGCAGCGCATCCAGCGCCTGCGCCACCACCGGCCAGACATGCGCGCTGCGCTCGTCCCAGGCCATGCGCGTCAGCGCCTCGTCCACCTGGCCCAGCAGCACCACCTGGCTGTGCGTATCGCGCTCGGGCTTGAGCAGCAGCGGGTTCATGCGCACGTCGGGCTCGGCCCGGGCGGCCAGCGCCTGGAAATACTGGGCCGAGCCGATCTCCCCGCCGGCCACCACCCGGGCGTTGTTGCTCATGTTCTGCGCCTTGAACGGCGCCACCTTCAGACCGCGGCGCGCGTAATGCCGGCACAGGGCCGTGGCCAGCCAGCTTTTGCCGGCACCGCTGCTGGTGCCCAGAACCATCACGGCTTTGGCGCTCACGGCAGCGCTCCCTGCTCCACCACGCCCGGCCCCGGCCGCTGGCATGCCCGCTGCCGGATCGGCGGCCAAGCCGCGGCCAGCGCGTCCTGCGCGGCCGGCGGCAGCACGCCCAGCCGCACCCAGCCGGGCAGCCCGAAGGAAGCCGCATCGCGCAGCTTGATGCCCTGCGCGCGCAGCGCCTGCAGCGCCTGCTGCAGCGCCGCCCCCTGCAGGTCGGGCCGGGCGCAGAAGTAGTTGGCCAGACTGGGCGCGCAGTGCCAGCCCAGCGCCTCGCACAGCGCGATCTGGCGCGCCTTCCAGGCCCGCAGCGTGGCCAGGCTCTCCCGCAGCCAGTCCTGCGCCGGCTGCTGCGCCCAGGCCTGCAGCAGCGCCACGCCCTCGGCCCCGAGCGGCCAGGACGGGCACAGCGCCTGCAGCTGCGCCACCGCCGCCTGCGCCTGCGGCGGCGCGATCACGTAGGCGGCACGCACGCCGCTCAGCCCCAGGGCCTTGTTCGGCGTCCACAGCTGCCAGACGCGCTGCGCATGCGCCTGCGACAGCGCCACGGGCTGCCCTGCCAGCCGCAGCGGCTCGTAGGCGCGGTCGAGCACCAGCAGCGGCGCCTGCTCCGCCAGGCCGGCCAGATCCGGCTGCGCCTGCCCGAGCGGGCTAGAGGGGTCGCAGGCCCAGGCCAGCTGCGCCTGCTGCGCCCGAGCGGTGCGCTGCAAGCCCCAGGCCTGCGCCGCGGCCGCATAGTCGCCGTAATGGTGCGGCGGCAGCCAGACGCGCTGCCCGCCTTGCCGGGCCACCCAGGCCGTGATGCGGAAGATGAATTCGCTGGCGCTGGCCGCCGGCAGCACGCGCTCGGGCTCCACACCGTGGAAAGCGGCCAGACAGGCGCGCAGCGCGGTGTAGCCGCCATCGGGATAGCGCGTGCGATCGGCCGCCTGCACCGCGGCCAACGCGGCCGGGCATGGCCCGGCGGCATTGGCATTGGTGGAGAAGTCATGGCGCGGCACGCCCCAGGCGTCGGGGCCGCCATGGCTGCGCGGCGCGTTCATGGCCCGGCCCTCCCGGCAGCGCCGATCGCTATCAAAACAAGAGCGCAAGAGGCCATCACGGCAACGGCAAAAACCACTTTTTTCGCGTAAGCCAGGGCGCGTTCGGTGTCGGCGGGCTGCGGCGTGCGGCCCGCCGCGTGCAGCACATAGACGCCGGGCTTGCGCAGGGTCACGCCCAGCGCCAGGGCCATCGCCGCCATCGGCCAGCCGCCGTTGGGCGACGGCGTGCGCGCGGCCTCCATCCGCAGCGCGCGCAGGCTGGGGCCGGCGCGCCCCAGCGTCAGCAGCAGGGCCGTCAGCCGCGCGGGCAGCCACGACAGCACATCGTCCGCCCGCGCCGCCCATTTGCCGGCCCACTCCCACTCGCGTCCGCGGTGGATGCCGCGGTAGCCCCACATGGCATCGGCCGTGTTGGCGTAGCGGTACAGCGCCGCCCCCGGCAGCCCCAGCAGGACGAACCAGAACAGCGGCGCGACCACCGAGTCGCTCAGGTTCTCGGCCAGCGATTCGATGGCGCTTTCGCGCACCTCGGCCTGGCCCAGCGCGCCGACATCGCGGCTGACCAGCCCGGCCAGGCGCGAGCGGGCGGCCTCCAGCGACACACCCAGCGCCTGCTCGACCGCGCGCACTTCGTCGCGCAGCATGCGCCAGGCCAGCAGGGGCTTGAGCAGCAGCCCCAGCAGCACGGCGCCAGCGGCCGGCTGCCAAGCCAGCAGCCACTGCTGCAACGCCACCGAAGCTATCAAAACGAGAGCGGCACCGATAGACCAGGCAACGGCTCCCAGCCAGAATCGCCGGTAATCCGCAGGCCCTGGCCGGGCGCGTTGCGGCGCCAGCCGCTGCCCCACCCAGCCGAGGTAGCGCCCCATCCAAACCACCGGATGCCAGCGCGGCGGCGGCTCGCCCAGCCAGCCATCGACCAGCAGCGCCAGCCACAGGGCCGCCAGCAGCGCGAGCGGATCCGGCATCAGCGGCAACAGGCTGCTCAACATGGGGCGCGGTCCTAGTCCTCGATGCCGCGCTGCGCCGGCACGCCGGCCTGGAACGCGTGCTTGATGAGGGCCATCTCGGTCACGGTGTCGGCCAGCTCGATGAGCTCGCTCGGGCAGCGGCGGCCGGTGAGCACCACATGCACGTCCCTGGGGCGCGCGCGCAGCGTGGCCAGCACCTCCTGCAGCGGCAGCCAGCCGTACAGCAGCGGGTAGGTGATCTCGTCCAGAATGACCATGAAGTACCCGCCGCCGAGGATGCTGGCGCGGGCACGCGCCCAGCCGTCGCGCGCCAGTTGCGCCGAATGCGCCAGGTCCTTGCTCTTCCACGAAAAGCCGTCGCCCAGGCCCTCGATCGGGATACCGATCTGCTCGAACATGCGGTGCTCGCCAAAGCGCGCCGTCGGCACCTTCATGAACTGGTAGATCTTGACCGCCTTGCCGCGGCCGTGGGCGCGCAGCGCCAGGCCAAAGGCCGCCGTGCTCTTGCCCTTGCCGTCGCCGGTGTGGACGATGAGCAGGCCGCGGCGCTCGCCCTGCGGCCTGTCATAGCGTGGCTCGGTCGGGGGGGATTCGATCTGCATGATGCATGGTCCTCAGAGTTGAGGGAGAGAGAGCCACAGGCCACCGACCTGCTCGATGCGGATACGTCCGTCGAACACCTGCTGCAGCGCGCGGTGGGTGGCGGCGTCGGCGCAGGCGCCATGGTGCACGATGCGGCCGCCGGCCATGACCACCATGTCATCGGCCTGCAAGGCCAGCGGCAGCTCATGCAGCACGCTGACCACGGTCTTGCCGCGGGCCACGAGCGCGCGCACCAGCAGCAGCCAGTCCACCTGATGGGGCGGATCGAGGTTGGCCAGCGGCTCGTCCATCAGCAGCACGTCGGCCTGCACCGCCAGGGCGCGGGCCAGCAGCACGCGCTGGCGCTCGCCGCCGGAGAGCTGGCCCAGCGGCCGCGCGCGCCAGTCCCAGGCCTGGGTGTCGCGCAGCGCGCGTTCCACCGCGGCGTGGTCGGCCGCGTCCGGGCTGCCCAGCCAGGGCTGGTGCGGCAGGCGACCCAGCATGACCACGTCGTAGGCCGTCAGGTCGTCGGCGCCGTGCTCGTTCTGACCCAGCCAAGCCAGCCGGCGCGCGCGCTCGCGCATCGGCCAGTGGGCCAGCGGCCGGCCCAGCAGCCGCACGGTGCCGCGGTGCGGCAGCAGGCCGGCCAGCGCCTTCAGCAGCGTGGACTTGCCCGCGCCGTTGGGGCCGACGATGCTGCTCCAGCGCCCGCCAGGCAGCGTCAGATCGACGTCGCGCAGCACCTCGGCCGCGCCGAGACGCACCGTGATGCCCTGCCCCTGCAGCGCCACGCTCATGCGCGGCCTCCTTCCTGGGCGGTGGCGCGGTGCATCAGCCACAGCAGGTAGCTGCCGCCGAGCACGGCGGTCAGCACCCCCACCGGCAGCTCCTGCGGCGCCAGCAGCCCGCGCGCCAGCAGATCGGCCGCCGTCAGCAGCACCGCGCCCAGCAGGCCCGACAGCAGGATCAGACGGCCGTGCGTGGTCTTGACCAGCGCGCGCACCAGATGCGGCGCGGCCAGGCCGACGAAGGCGATCAAGCCCGTTTGCGCCACCGCCGTGCCCGTGGCCAGCGCCAGCACGGCGATGAGCGCCGCGCGCATCGGCGGCAGCCGCAGGCCCAGGCTGGCGGCGGTGGCCTCGCCCAGCGCCAGGCCGTCAAGCACGGGGCTGAGCAGCCAGGCCGCCAGCAGGCACAGCGCCAGCACGCCGGCCAGCACGCCGGCCGCGCTCCAGCCCACGAAAGCCGTGCTGCCGAGCATGAAGGACTGCATGGCCTGCATGATGTCCGGATTGAGCAGCAGCACCAGCGAGTTCAGGGCGCCCAGCACCACGCCGACGATCACCCCCGCCAGCAGCAGGCGCAGCGTGTGCTGCACCCCTTTGGCCAGCACCAGCGTCAGCAGCACCGCGGCCACGGCGCCCGCAAAGGCCGCGCCGCTGAAGCCGATGCGCACCAGCCAGTGGGTGGCCAGCGGCGAGACGCCAAACAGCGCCATGGCCAGCGCCACGCCCAGCGTGGCGCCGGAAGCGCTGCCCAGCAGGTAGGGATCGGCCAGCGGGTTGCGGAACAGCCCCTGCGCCACCGCGCCGGCCAGCCCCAGCAGCGCGCCGGCCAGCCAGGCGCCGGCGGTGCGCGGCAGGCGGATCTCGGTCACGATCTGCCGGGCCATGGCGTCCTGCCCCAGGCGCAGCACGCTGTCGAAGCCGGTGCTGCCCACGCTGGCGCCCAGCAGCAGCAAGACGGCGCTGGCCAGCAACAGGGCCAGGCCCAGCAGCCAGGCCCTGCGCTGGTAGGCGGCCATGGCGCTCACCGGCCCTGCTCCCGCAGGCAGCGCGCCATCAGCCAGGCCGCCTCGGCCATGCGCGGGCCGGGACGCACGATGGTCTCCGCCTCTTCGTTGGGAAACACGCAGATGCGCTGCTCGCGCACGGCCTTGATGCGCTGCCAGCCGGGATACGGCGCCATGGCCTGCATGCTGCGGTTGCCGATCATGATCACGTCCGGATCGGCGCGCACCACGTATTCGGGATTGAGCTTGGGAAACGGCCCCAGGCTGGCCGGCACGACGTTGCGCGCGCCCAGGCGCGCCAGCGTCTCGCCGATGAAGGACGCTTCGCCGGCGGCGTAAGGCCCGCGGCTGACCTCGAAATACACCCGCAGCCCGCGTGCGGCCGGCGGCAGCGACCGCGCCGCCTCGGCGATGCCCGCTTCGATGGCCTGCCAGACGCGCGGCGCGGCGTGCGTGCCCAGCAGCGTATCCACCTGCCCCAGCACCCGGCGCACGTCGGCATGCGACTTGGTGTCCAGCGCCGCTACCTTCAACCCCAGGGCTTCGAGCCGCTCGGCCGCGCGCGAGGAAACGGACAGCAGCACCAGATCGGGCTGCAGCGCGACGATGGCCTCGATGTTCGGATCCAGCCCGCCGCCGACCTGCGGCAGCGCGCGCACCGCGGCCGGGAAATTGGAATACCGGTCCACCCCCACCAGCCGCTGGCAGGCCCCCAGCGCGCAGACGGTTTCGGTCAGTGAAGGCAGCAGGCTGACGATGCGCTGCGGCGGCGCAGCCAGCGTGACCTGCACGCCACGCTCGTCGATGATCTGCCAGGCCGCCTGCGCGGGCAGCCACAGCGCCAGCAACAGACCCATCCACATCCGTCTCATGCGCTTTCCTTCAGCGTCAGCGGCAGACCGGCGGCCATCAGCGTCACCCGCGCGCAGACCTGCGCCACGCGCTGGTTCAGCTGGCCCAGCGCATCGACGAAGGCGCGCACGCCGGGCCCCAGCGGAATGACGCCCAGGCCGATTTCATTGCTCACCAGCACCAGCGGCCCGGCGGCCGCACGGATTGCTCCTAAAAGGAGAGCTGTCTGTTCTTGCGCATCAATGGCTGCAGCTCGATTGCTTGCGCAACCGCTGGCGGGCATGAGCAGGTTGGTCAGCCACAGCGTCAGGCAGTCCACCACCAGCAGGGTATCGGGCCGGCTGTGCGCAGCGATGGCCTCGGCCAGGCGCAGCGGCTCCTCCAGCGTCTGCAACGCCGGCACGCGCGCGGCGCGCTCGCGCCGGTGGCGTGCAATGCGCGCGCGCATTTCCTCGTCTGCCGCATCGGCGGTGGCGATCAGGATGGCGCGGTGCGACGGCGAACCCGCCAACCAGGCCTGCGCCAGCCGCTCGGCGCGGGCGGATTTGCCGCTTTTTTGCCCGCCCAGGACGAGCTCGCTGCGTGCGACCGGCCACTCAGCGTCCATATTGCGCGCTCCATTGCAGCACGATGCGGTGCAGTTGCTCGACGCCGTCGGTCAGCGCCGCTGGCCCCGGCTGCAGGATGTCGGCCGACTTGATCTCGAACAGCTGGCCCGTGCGGACCGCGCCGACGTCCTGCCAGCCGGCACGCGCGGCCACTTGCTCGGGCCGGAATTTTTTGCCGCACCAGGAGCCGATGACGATGTCCGGGTTGCGCCGCACGATTTCCTGCGGATCGGCCACGATGCGGTCCTTGCCCAGCGGCTGCTGCGCCAGCTCGGGAAAGATGTCGTCGCCGCCGGCGATGGCCATCAGCTCGGAGACCCAGCGAATGGCGCTGATCGGCGGCTCGTCCCATTCCTCGAAGTAGATGCGCGGCCGCCGCGGCAGCCGCGCCGCCGTCTCGGCCATGGCCGCCAGCCGCGCCTGCATCTGCCCGATCAGCCGCTGCCCGCGTTCGGCGGCGCCCACCATCGCAGCCAGCTGGTACAGCACCGAGAAAATCTCGCTGACGCTGCGCTGGTTGAACACCGTGACGGCGATGCCGCGGCGGATCAGCTCAGCGGCGATGTCGGCCTGCAGATCGGAAAAGCCGACCACGCAGTCCGGCTGCAAGGCCACGATCGCATCGAGCCGCGCGCTGAGAAAGGCGCTGACCTTGGGCTTTTCCTGGCGCGCGCGCCGCGGCCGCACGGTATAGCCCGAAATGCCGACGATGCGGCGCTCCTCGCCCAGCAGGTAGAGCCACTCGGTGGTCTCCTCCGTCAGGCAGACGATGCGCTGCGGCCCCCAGACAGCGGCATTCATGCGGGCCACCCCCTGCTCAGCAGACGCGCCACCAGCGCCGGCGCCGACGGGAACCAGGCGTGGAAATAGCTGGCGACCAGCGGCCCGCGCGCATAGACCGCCTCGCCCTCGGCATCATCGGCGCCGCCCTCGGGGCGGGTCGTGCGGGCTGCCGGCGGCCAAGCCGTCTCGGCCCGCGAGTAATGAAAGGTATGGCCGCGCAGCTGCTGGCCGTCGATGCGCAGCTGCTGCGGCCCCAGCGCGGCCAGGCGCTGCTGCATCACCACCCGGCCCGGCAGCAGCCCCCACATCGCATGGGACTGCCCGCTCTTGTCCACCAGCGTCTCGAACAGCGCCATCATGCCGCCGCATTCGGCCCACAGCGGCCGCTCGGCCGCCACGTGCGCGCGCAGGCTGTCGCGCAGCGCGTGGTTGGCGCCCAGCCGTGCCGCATGCAGCTCCGGGTAGCCGCCCGGCAGCCAGACTGCATCGCAAGCCGGCAGATCCGCGCCGGCCAGCGGCGAGAAAAACACCACCTCGGCCCCCAGCTGGCGCAGGCAGTCCACGTTGGCCGCGTAGATGAAGCAGAAAGCCGCATCGCGGGCCACGGCCACGGTGCGGCCGCGCAGCGGCTGCTGCGTGACGGCCGCCGGCGGCGCAGGCGCCGGAAAGTCCACCGCCCAGCGCTGCAGGTCAGCGTCGCCCATCTGCCCCAGCGGCGTGGCCGCTAGCGCGTCGGCCGCCGCGTCAAGCCGCTCGGCGGCATCGGTGAGCTCGGTCGCGGCCACCAGGCCCAGATGCCGTTCGGGCAGGGCCAGCGCCGGCTCGCGCGGCAGCGCTCCCAGCCACTGCGCCGGCTCGCGCAGGCTCTGCCGCAGCATCCCGGCATGGCGCTCACCGCCCACCCGGTTGGCCAGCACGCCGGCCCAGCGCAGGCCCTCGCGGTAGTGCTGCAGGCCATGGACCAGCGCGCCGAAGGTGCCGGCCATCGCGCCCGCATCGACCACGGCCAGAACCGGCAGGCCCAGGCGCTGCGCCAGATCGGCGGCGCTGGGCTGGCCGTCATAAAGGCCCATCACCCCTTCGACGAGGATGAGGTCGGCCTGCTGCGCCGCCGCGTGCAGGCGGGCGCGGCAGTCGGCCTCGCCGTTGATCCACAGATCCAGCGGATGCACCGGCGCGCCGCTGGCCAGCTCGTGCCAGAACGGGTCGAGGAAATCCGGCCCGCACTTGAACACCCGCACCCGCCGCCCCCGGCGCCGGTGCAGCCGTGCCAGCGCGGCGGTGACGGTGGTCTTGCCCTGGCCGGACGCCGGGGCGGCGACGAGGATGGCGGGACAGCGGGCCGGCTCAGACATGGGGGTCGATTGTGACCGTGCTCACTGCGGCGCCCAGCGCAGGCCCACGTACAGGCTGCGCCCGGCCGTGCCATAGCCGCTGGCGAGTTGGTAGGACGCATCCGTCAGGTTGTCCACGCGCACCAGCACGGACCAGTCCTTATCGATGCGACGGCTGGCGTAGAAATCGAACAGCGCGTAACCCGGCAGCACCACCGTATTGGCCGCGTTGTCGTAGCGCGCGCCCGACAGCTGCGCTCCTGCGCCCACCTGCCAGCCCTGCGCGGCGGTATCGGCCGAGATCCGGGCGTGGTGGCTGGCACGCCGCGGCAGCAGGTTGCCGGTCTGCGCATCGCGCGGGCTTTGCACGTCCAGCGAGGCCTTCAGGTTCGTGGCGCCCCAGCGGTACTGCCCGCTCAGCGTCAGGCCGGTGTACTCGGCCTCGGCGGTGTTGCCATAGCAACCGAACGCGCTGGCGCAGCCGGTGTTGCTGCTGGAGAAGGTGATCAGGTTGCGCACGTCGTTGCGGTACACCACGATGCCCAGGCGCGCGGCATCCCGCACGTACTGCAGCCCCACCTCCCGGTTGACGCTGCTCTCCGGCTGCAGGCTGGCCACACCATAGACGCTGAAGCGCTGGTACAGCGTCGGCGCGCGAAAGGCCGTGCCGACCGAGGCGGTGGCGCGCCACTGCGGCGTCAAGGCCAGGCCGTAGGCCAGGCTGCCCGTGCCCTTGCCGCCAAACTCGCTGTCCTGGTCGTGCCGCGCATGCAGCTGCAGCGTGTGCGCGCCGCTGCGCCAGCCATAGCCCAGCGCCAGCGCGTCCTGGCTGCGGTCGCGCACGATGGCCGTGGCCGGGTTGACGGTCAGCCCGTTTTCCAGATAGTCGGTGCGGCGCTCCAGCCCGGCGGTGAACTGGTGGCGGCCCAGCCGCCACTCGTTCTGGAACAGGTAGCCGCTGAGCCGCGTCATCGTCAGATAGGGCGAGGGCTTGGTTTCGTACTGCGCCCGCGACTCGGTGGCGCTGAGCGTGGTGCTGTAGGCCGCACTCCACTGACCGCGCCAGCTCAGGCCCCGGGTCTGCACCATGTTCAGGGCGTGGTCGTCGCGCGTCGAAGCCGGCGCCACGTTGGAAGCGTCGTACTGCGCATCGACGCTGCTGGACAGGGCCGTGGCCTCGAGCCGGTGCGCCTCGTTGAGCTGCCAGCCCAGCCGGCCGCTGACCGACTCGCTCTTGTAGCCGTCGTCATCCCTGTTGTAGCCAGCCACCGGCCGGGCGTTGAAGCCGTCGCTGGAGGCGCCGGCCAAAGACAATGCGTAATCGAACGCGCCCTGCACGCCGCTGAAGCCGGTTTCCCACTGCCGCGTGCCATAGGTACCCATGCCGGCGCTGACATAGGGCGCGAAGGGGCGGTCGCCCTTGCGCGTGAAGATCTGGATCACGCCGCCCAGCGCGTCGGATCCATAGACCGCGCCGGCCGGGCCGCGCAGAACCTCGATGCGCTCGATCAGCGCCAGCGGGATGGCTTCCCAGGGCGCGCCGCCGGTGGACTGGGAATCGACGCGCACGCCGTCGATGAAGACCGCCGCAAAGCGCGTCTCCGCTCCGCGGATGTACACGCTGGTACTGGTTCCCGGCCCGCCATTGCGCGCCATCTCGATGCCGGGCACGCGCGCCAGCACATCGGCCAGGCCGGTGGCGCCGCTGCGCTCGATTTCGGCGCGGTCGATGAGGGTCACGTCAGCCACCAGATCGGCCAGCGGCTGCGCGGTGCGCGTGGCCGTGACCACGGTTTGCGGCAGTTCATGCCCCTGGGCGTGGGCAGCAAGGGGATACGCGCAGCAGGCCCCCAGGGACAGGACGGCCAGCCGCACCCGTATGAGTCGAAAGCTCATGATGACAGATACGAAACAAGCAAAAGCCCTCACCGTCTTCCCCGACAGTGCGTGGGCGGAAACGGCGCCGCGCACACCAGGCGCGACGCCACCTCGTTGGCCGGTATCCGGGCTGGTGGATGCAACCTCCATCGCCTTCCCGGCGGCTTGTTCAGGGCCACCAGTGGCTTGCGTGATGGAAGCGGCGGCTGCGCGGGTCAGCCGCGTCCACTTACCGTTGCGGGGGCAGCGCAGGTTAGCCATGGCTGCGGCGTGCCGATGCGCACGCGCAGGCCGACGGCCCCCTGCTTCCCGTTGAACTGCGGCATGCGAACCACACCGCGAGCACCAACGCCGCGCATTCTACGCGCACAGCCGCGCCGGCCGGCCTAAAATCCGGTGGTCTATGCCCAAGCCGACGCAAATCGAGCAGTTGACCGAGCGGGTGGAGCGCCTGCTGGTGCGCTACGCCGAGCTGCAGCGCACCAACGCGCTGCTGGCCGCCCAGGTCGAGGAGCTGAGCGCCGAGCGCGACCAGCTCAAGCAGCGCCTGCACGCCGCGCGCGCGCGGGTGGACGCGCTGCTGGAGCGCCTGTCCGAGCCGGCCGAGCACGGCCACGCCCACAAGGAAAGCAGCGCATGAAGCAGCTGGAAGTGCAGATCATGGGCCAGGGCTATCTGCTGGGCTGCCCCGAAGGCGGCGAGGCCCGGCTGCTGGAAGCGGTGGAGCGCGTGGACACCGCCATGTGCAAGATCCGCGATGCCGGCAAGATCAAGGCGCGCGACCGCATCGCGGTGCTGGCGGCGCTGAACCTGGCCTTCGACCTGAGCGACCGTGCCGCCGCGGCGGCCAGCCGCCCCGCTGCCGCCACCAACGCCTCCAGCGACGACGCCGACGACCCGCAGCTGGCGGCGCTGATCGCGCGGCTGGATGCCGCGCTGGGCGAAGACGGGCGGCTGATCTGAGCCCGCCTGCGCGGCGCGGCCCGCGCCGCCACGACGGCCGCACTACAATCGCTGCTGTCTGCAATGCCATCGGGCTTTATATTTCCTTGAACCAATGCTCATAGAGCGCGGGCTTGGAACATCGCCTGACCAGCGTGATCGTCTCGCGTCAGATGAACCCAAGGTCTGTGCTGACCTCGCCCACCTGAACCCCCGGTTCAGGATGCGGCCCGGTGGCATCTGCAGGCACCTGCGTCGCCCTCACCTCCTGCCTGCGTGCTGCTCGAACCCCAGCTGATCGCCGAACTGGCCCTGATGGGCGCCACCGCGGGCTTTCTGGCCGGGCTGCTGGGCATAGGCGGCGGCATGATCATGGTGCCGTTCATGACCATGATCCTGGAAAGCAAGGGCTTTGCCGCCGAGCACGTGGTCAAGATGGCGGTCGCCACCTCGCTGGCCACGATCAGCTTCACCTCCCTGTCGTCGGTGCGCGCCCATCACCGGCACGGCGCGGTGCTGTGGCCGGTGGCGCGGCAGCTGGCGCCCGGCATCCTGCTGGGTGCCGCGGTGGGCGCGCAGATCGCCGCCGCCCTGCCCACTCGGGTGCTGGGCCTGGTGTTCTCGCTGTTCATCGCCTACTCCGCCACCCAGCTGTTTCTGGACCGCAAGCCCAAGCCCACGCGCACGCTGCCCGGGCGCGCAGGACTGTTCGGCATGGGCGGCGTCATCGGATTGCTGTCCTCGGTGGTCGGAGCCGGCGGCGCCTTCATCTCGGTCCCGTTCATGACCTGGTGCAACGTCAAAATCCATCAGGCCGTGGCGACTTCGGCCGCGCTGGGTTTTCCGATCGCGCTGGCCGGCACGGTCGGCTACATCTGGGCCGGCCGCAACCTGCCGGACATGCCGGCCGGGGCCTTCGGCTACCTCTACCTGCCCGGGCTGCTGGTCATCGCCACGCTGAGCATGCTCACCGCTCCGCTGGGCGCGCGCACCGCGCACCGCATGGACATCCGCCCCCTCAAGCGGGCTTTCGCCGTCGTGCTCTATCTGCTGGCCGGCTACTTCCTGCTGCGCTGATGCATTCTTGATGAGGCGCTGATGATTCCGCGCCGATAATCGCTGCGTTTGCCCACCACGAGGACACCAGCGATGCGTATTGCCATCATCGGCCAGCAGGAATTCGGCAAGGCCGTGCTCGAAGCGTTTCTGGCACGCGGCGACCAGGTCGCCGGCGTGTTCTGCAAGCCCGAAAAACCCGGGGACAAGCCCGACGCGCTGCGCGCCGCGGCCCAGGCCCAGGGCCTGCCGGTCTTCCAGTTCGCCAGCCTCAAGGGCCCCGAGGCCGAGCAGGCCATGCGTGCCCTCGAGGCCGACATCGGCATCATGGCCTACGTGCTGCAGTTCGTTCCGCAGTCGCTGGTGCGGATTCCGAAGCACGGCACCATCCAGTACCACCCCTCGCTGCTGCCGCGCTACCGCGGCCCCTCCTCGATCAACTGGCCCATCGCGCGCGGCGACACCGAAACCGGCTTGACCATCTTCCGTCCCACCGACGGGCTGGACGAAGGCCCCATCATCCTGCAGAAGAAGTGCGCCATCGGCCCTGACGAAACGCTGGGCGACGTGTATTTCAACAAGCTCTTTCCGATGGGCGTGGCCGCCCTGCTGGAAGCGGCCGATCTGGTCGTCACCGGGCGACACACCGAAACGCCGCAGGACGAGAGCCAGGCCAGCTACGAAGGCTGGTTCAAAACCGAGGAATCGCGCATCAACTGGGCCAATCACGTGGACCAGGTGTACAACCTGATCCGCGCCTGCAACCCCGCGCCAGGCGCCTGGTGCGAGCTTGGCGGCGTGCGGGTCCAGATCTACGACTGCCGCAAGCACCCGGTACGTACCTTTGGCGCCGTACGCGGCAAGCCCGGCGACATCGTACGCATCGACGAGCACAGCCTGACGGTCAACGCCCAGGGCGGCATGATCGAGGTGCTGCGCCTCAAGCCCGAAGGCGGCAAGAAAATGGATGCGGGCGAATATGCGCGCAGCGCCGGCCTGAAGGCGCTGTCATCCTGACTGGCGACACAAAGCTGCCCCGGGGTTACACATCACTACATGCTTATGCAAATCGACACCACGGGTAAAGCTTTCCGTCACACAATGACAGTCATGCGCGCTGACACTGGCTCTGGCGTGGCGGGTGCGAGACCACAACCACGCAGGGCTTGCAAGACGGCGCAGGCTACGCAAAATCCACGATCTCGCAAACCCTAAAGCTCGTAGGAAATTTCTAAAAAGTTGACCGCAATCAAGAGTGTTTCGGGGTAGAAGATTCCACGATAGCTTCACTACAAAAACAGTCGCAAGACGGCGTGAATCTATCGCCGAATGGTCTGGACCCACATTCCGTTTTTTTGAAGGAGACAAGTGATGAGCAGTCTGCGAACCAAGCTGAAATCCAAGGTCGTTGCGGCCGCTGCCGCGGTGATCACGGCCGCCGGCCTGGGCGGCGCCTTGCCCGCCTGGGCCTGGGAACCGACCAAGCCGGTCGAGTTCGTCGTTCCCGCCGGCACCGGCGGCGGCGCCGACCAGATGGCGCGCCTGATGCAAGGCATCGTGGTCAAGCACAACCTGATGAAGCAGTCGCTCATCGTCGTCAACAAATCCGGTGGCGCCGGCGCCGAGGGCTTTCTCTCGGTGAAAGAGGCCAAGGGCGACCCGCACAAGATCATCATCACCCTGTCCAACCTCTTCACCACGCCGCTGGCCACCGGCGTGCCGTTCAACTGGAAGGACATGACCCCGGTGGCCATGATGGCGCTGGATCAGTTCGTCCTCTGGGTCAATGCCGACAAGCCCTACAAGACCGCCAAGGAATACCTGGATGCGGTCAAGGCCGCCGGCCCCAACAAGTTCAAGATGGGCGGCACTGGCTCCAAGCAGGAAGACCAGATCCTGACCGTCGGCATCGAAAAGGCCACCGGCGCCAAGTTCATCTACGTGCCCTTCAAGGGCGGCGGCGAGGTGGCGGTGCAACTGGTCGGCGGCCACATCGACTCCAGCGTCAACAACCCGGCCGAAGCCGTGGCCCAGTGGCGCGCCGGCAAGCTGCGCCCGCTGTGCGTGTTCGACGACACCCGCATGCCCTACAAGGAAAAGGTCACCGACACGCAGTCGTGGAACGACATCCCCACCTGCAAGGAAGCCGGCGTGCCCACCGACTATGTGATGCTGCGTGGCATCTTCGCCGCGCCCGGCATCACGCCCGAGCAGCTCAAGTACTACGTGGATCTGATGCAGAAGATCCGCGCCACGCCGGACTGGAAGGAGTACATGGAAAAAGGTGCTTTCAACCAGACCTTCATGACCGGGGCCGAGTTCACCAAGTGGCTGACCTCTGCTGAAAACCTGCACCGCGACCTGATGAAGGAAGCGGGCTTCCTGGCCAAATAAGGCCGCTGGCGGGGCTGCGCGATCCGCAGCCCCGCTTGCCTGCTGCCCTACAACAATCCTTGCCTGCAACTGCGATGGGATGGTGCCGCGGGTGCCGTCCCCGGAATGCTGCCGCCTGAAATTCCTTCACCTGCGCCTATTTCGTCATGGAATCGAACATGGAATCACATGAAAGCGAACGCTCCGGCGTCGCCACCCACATCGTGGACGCGGTCGTGGCCGTCCTCGTCATCATCCTGGGAGGCATCGTCATCCTCGGCAGCCGCAAACTGGGCTCCGAATGGACCAGCGACGGCCCGGGCGCCGGTTACTTCCCCTTCTACATCGGACTGATCATCGTGATCTCCGGAGTCGGCATCCTGTACCAGTCGGTAGCCGGCAAGAAGAAGAACACCGAGGTCTTCGTGGACAAGCAGGCCCTGGGCCAGGTGCTGTCGGTGCTGCTGCCGGCCGTGGTCTATGTGGGCGCGATCCAGCTGCTGGGCCTGTATGTCGCTTCGGCCATCTACATTGCCCTGTTCATGATCATCCTGGGCAAGTACGGCTGGCTGCGCAGCGTGCTGATCGCCGTCATCGTCAACACCGTCTTCTTCCTGATGTTCGAGGTCTGGTTCAAGGTGCCGCTGCACAAGGGCTCGCTTGATCCGCTGGGCTTCCTCGGCTACTGAACACGCAGGCACATCCACGGAGACAACCAAATGGAAGAACTCAACTCACTGTTCCAGGGCTTCGCCGTCGTGATGACGCCGATGAACTTCCTGCTCATGATCGTGGGCGTGGTGCTGGGCGTGCTCATCGGGGTGCTGCCCGGCCTGGGGGGCGCCAACGGCGTGGCCATCCTGCTGCCGCTGACCTTCAGCATGAACCCGACCTCGGCCATTATCATGCTGTCGTGCATCTACTGGGGGGCCCTCTTCGGCGGCGCCATCACCTCGGTGCTCTTCAACATCCCGGGCGAGCCTTGGTCGGTGGCCACCACCTTCGACGGCTACCCCATGGCCCAGCAGGGCCGCGCGGGCGAAGCGCTGACCGGCGCGTTCACCTCCTCCTTCATCGGCGCCTTCGTCGCGGTGGTGATGATCACCTTCCTGGCCCCGCTGGTGGCCAAGTTCGCGCTCAAGTTCGGCCCGCCCGAGTTCTTCTCGGTCTATCTGCTGACCTTCTGCAGCTTCGTCGGCATGGGCAAGGGCTCGCCCTTCAAGATCCTGGCCTCGATGGCCATTGGCTTTGCCCTGGCGGCCGTGGGCATGGACACGGTCACCGGCCAGCTGCGGCTGACCTTCGGCTTTACCGAGCTGATGCGCGGCTTCGACTTCCTGATCGCCGTGATCGGCCTCTTTGGCATCGGCGAGATTTTGCTGTCGATGGAAGAAGGCCTGGCCTTTTCCGGCAAGAGCGCCAAGATCGACCCCAAGGTGGTCTGGCACACCTGGAAGCAGCTGCCCTCCTATTGGGCCACTTCCGTGCGCGGCTCGCTGATCGGCATCTGGATGGGCATCACCCCCGGTGGCGCCACCCCCGCCTCCTTCATGAGCTATGGCGTGGCCAAGAAGATGTCCAAGAACGGGGCCAAGTTCGGCACCGGCGAGCTCGAAGGCGTGGTGGCGCCCGAAACCGCGGCCCACGCTGCCGGTACCAGCGCCCTGCTGCCCATGCTGGCGCTGGGCATTCCGGGTTCGCCCACCGCGGCCGTGCTGCTGGGCGGCCTGCTGATCTGGGGCCTGCAGCCCGGCCCGCTGCTCTTCGTCGAGCAGAAGGACTTCGTCTGGGGCCTGATCGCATCGATGTACCTGGGCAACCTGGTCGGCCTGTTCGTGGTGCTGACCACCGTGCCGCTGTTCGCCTCGATCCTGCGCATTCCGTTCTCGATCATCGCCCCGATCATCATCGTGATCTGCGCCATCGGCGCCTACACGGTGCACAACGCGATGCTGGACATCTGGTTCATGCTGCTGTTCGGCGTGGTCGGCTACGTGTTCAAGAAGCTGGACTACCCGCTGGCGCCGCTGGTGCTTGCCCTGGTGCTGGGCGACAAGGCCGAGGACTCGTTCCGCCAGGCCATGCTGGTGTCGCAGGGCGACCTGAGCATCATGTTCTCTAACGCCCTGGTGGGGTCGATCACCACGCTGGCGCTGCTGATGCTGTTCTGGCCGCTGATCTCCAAGTTCATCGCCCTGCTGCGCCCGCCCAAGCAGGACGACTTCGCGGCCGAGCGCCCCGTGGACTGACAGGCAACCCACAACGAGGAGAACGAACATGCCCGTGATTGCAATGACCCAGGAAATGGGCTCGCTGGCCAAGGACGTGGCGCTGGAGCTGGCCGCGACGATGAATCTGGCGGTGATGCGGCACGAAGTGGTGGACCATGTGGCCGGCAAGATGCATGTCTCCACCAGCCTGATCAACCGGCTGCGCGAGGGCAAGGCCGGCCTGATCGAGCGCGCCACCACCGACACCGAGCGCGTGGCCATCTACACCGCCGAAGAGGTGTTCGAGCTGGCCAACCGCGGCAACGTGGTGCTGCGCGGCTGGGGAGCCACCTGCCTGCTGCGGCCGGTGCCGCACGTGGTGACGGTGCGCATCACCCGCTCGTTCGACAAGCGGGTCGAATGGCTGATGAACCACCTCGAAACCGACGACCGTGAATTCGCCGAAAGCGAAATCCGCCGCAGCGACCATGCCCACGCCACCCGCATGCACCAGATCTTCGGCGTGACCTGGGGCGACCCGGTGCTCTACGACCTGGTGCTCAACACCGATCGCCTAAGCGTGCACACCTGCGTGGAGCAGATCCGCCAGCTCACGGCCCGGCCCGAGTTCCAGGAAACGGAGGCCTCGCGCCAGCTGCTGGCCAACATGACGCTGGCCGCCCATGTGCGCTCGGCGCTCAAGGACCACGAAACGACGCAGGACGTCAACATCACGATCGAGGCGCAAAAGGGCCGCGTGATCCTCAAGGGCATCGTGGTCAATGCCCACGAGCAGTCCGAGGTGGAGAAGGTGGTCAGCATGGTGCCCGGCGTCACCGCGGTGGAAAACCGGCTGCGGCTGATGTCCTCCTCCCGGCTCTTCACCCACTCCAAGACGACCTGAACCCGGCACGCCGCGCGCCCCGCCTCAGCGGGAGCGCGTCTCCTGGCAGCCGCCCTCCGGGCGGCTTTTTTGCGCGGTGAACCTGGCAGCCTCCCCACCGATCACACGAGGCAGCCTACCGGATGCGGCGCGGTCAACTGCCGTTTCCAGGATCAGATCTTGCCGCGCTGCTTCAGCCGGCTGAGCGTCTCGGCCGAAAGGTTCAGATAGGCCGCCAGCTCCTTTTTCGGAATGCGGTCGAACAGTTCCGGGTGCTTGCGCAGGAAACGGTGCACCCGCCCGGGCGCATCCAGCAGGTGCAGCGTGATGGTGTGCGCCATGATCTCGCTCATGATGTGCATCACGCACAGCTCGAACAGGCGCTTTTCCTGCGGGTGGCGCTCCAGAAAGGCGATCCATTCGGGCATCGGCAACTTGACCACCCGCGCCTTGGTCACGGACACGATGCTGTAGGGCGTGGGCGTTTTCAGCGACCAGGCGGCGTAGCTGGTCTCGATTTCGCGCTCGGCGGCAAAGCGCAGGATCATCTCTTTGCCCTGCGGGTTGGCCACCACGCGCTTGAGCACGCCGTCCAGGATGAAGTACTGCTCCATCTCGTGCACGCCCTGGTGCAGCAGGTAGTCGCCCTTGCCACAATCCACCACGGACAGCAGGGATTCGAGCTCGGCGAAGGACTCCGGGCTCATGCCCTTGATGACGTTGTTCTGCCGCAGCTGGACCCGGATGATGTTCTTTTCCGGGTGGTGTTCGATCGATTGCATGGCCCGGATGCCTTGGTTCCGAACGCAGCGGATGCTGCCCAACACACGCCGCAGTACGTATTTGTCCCGAAAATTGACCGCGGTCAATGGAGATTCGCAAACGGCGTTTCTATCATAACCCCACGGTCGCGCCGCTGCCCTTGGCAATGAGTCCACGCGGGCCGGCCAGCCCACGCAACCCTGCCCGCGAGCTCCCGGGGTTGAGCGCATGCAGGAGCCGCGACGAATCACTGCGGGTTAGCCCACGATGTACACGGACCGAGATCACCCCATGTCGAACGAAACCCAGACCCGAGCCCTGACCGACGGTTTCCACCTGGTCATCGATGCCCTCAAGCTCAACGGCATCACCACCCTCTACGGCCTGCCGGGCATCCCGATCACCGACCTCACGCGCATGGCCCAGGCCGAAGGCATGCGCGTGATCTCCTTCCGCCACGAGTCCAACGCCGGCAACGCCGCCGCGGTGGCCGGCTTCCTCAACGGGGCCAAGGGTGTGCCCGGCGTGTGCCTGACCGTCTCCGCCCCCGGCTTTCTCAACGGCCTGGTGGCGCTGGCCAATGCCACGACCAACTGCTGGCCGATGATCCTGATCTCGGGCTCGTCCGAGCGCGAGATCGTGGACCTGCAGCAGGGCGACTATGAGGAGATGGACCAGCTGGCCATCGCCAAGCCGCTGTGCAAGGCCGCTTACCGGGTGCTGCACGCCGAGGACATCGGCGTGGGCATCGCGCGCGCCATCCGCGCCGCCGTCTCCGGCCGCCCGGGCGGCGTCTATCTGGACCTGCCGGCGCGCCTGTTCGCCCAGACCATGGACCTGGAAGCGGGCCAGCGTTCGCTGATCAAGGTCGTCGATCCGGTGCCGCGCCAGATTCCCGCCCCCGAGGCCGTGCAGCGCGCGCTGGACCTGCTGAAGTCCGCGAAGAAGCCGTTGATCATTCTGGGCAAGGGGGCCGCCTACGCCCAGGCCGACGACGCCATCCGCCAGCTGGTCGAGAAAACCGGCATTCCCTACCTGCCGATGTCCATGGCCAAGGGCATCCTGCCCGACACCCATGAGCAGTCGGCCGCCGCGGCGCGCTCGTTCGTGCTGCCGGAGGCTGACGTGGTCCTGCTGGTGGGCGCGCGGCTGAACTGGCTGCTGTCGCACGGCAAAGGCAAGACCTGGGGCGGCAAGGGCCCCAAGGACTGGGGCGGCCAGAAATTCATCCAGATCGACATCTCGCCCACCGAGATGGACAGCAACGTGCGCATCGACGCCCCGCTGGTCGGCGACATCGGCTCCTGCGTAAGCGCCCTGCTCGCCGGCATCGACGCCAGCTGGCCCCGACCGCCGGCCGAATGGCTGGGCGCGATCAAGGAGCGCAAGACCAAGAACATCGCCAAGATGGCCGAGCAGCTGGCCCAGGATCCACGGCCGATGAACTTCCACAGCGCCCTCAATGTGGTGCGCGACATCTTCAAGGCCTACCCGGATACGGTGCTGGTCAACGAAGGCGCCAATGCGCTGGACTTCACCCGCTCCATCGTGGACATGTACAAGCCGCGCAAGCGCCTGGACGTCGGCACCTGGGGCGTGATGGGCATCGGCATGGGCTTTGCCGTGGCCGCCGCTATCGAAACCGGGCAGCGCGTCATCGCGGTCTGTGGCGATAGCGCCTTCGGCTTCTCCGGCATGGAGGTCGAGACCATCTGCCGCTACAACCTGCCGGTGTGCGTCGTGGTCTTCAACAACAACGGCGTGTACAAGGGCACCGACAAGAACCTGGGCGGCGGCAGCGACGTGGCGCCCACGGTTTTCGTCAAGGACGCCCGCTACGAAAAGCTGATGGAAGCCTTCGGCGGCGTCGGCGTCTATGCCACCACGCCCGCCGAGCTGCGCAAAGGCATCGAAGAGGCGCTGAAGTCGGG
Organism: Hylemonella sp.; assembly: GCA_036846225.1. GTDB lineage: Bacteria > Pseudomonadota > Gammaproteobacteria > Burkholderiales > Burkholderiaceae_C > Hylemonella. The sequence continues at coordinate 163,231 of DAIUCJ010000001.1, read as the reverse complement.
CAAGCCGACGCTGATCAACGCCATCATCGACGAGACGGCCGGCACCGAAAGCGGCCGCATCACCAGCCTGAACCCGGCTGCCGCACTCAAGAAGTGATTTCGCTAGACCAACTCAGAAGGAGCTAAGCACATGTCTGGAAACCTCCCCCTCAAGGGCATCAAGATCATCGACTTCACGCACGTGCAGGCTGGCCCGGCCTGTACCCAGCTCTTGGCATGGTTTGGTGCCGATGTGATCAAGGTCGAGCGTCCGGGTGCCGGCGATGTCACCCGCAGCCAGCTGCGGGACATTCCCGATGCCGACGCGCTGTACTTCACCATGCTCAACAGCAACAAGCGCTCCCTGACCCTGGACACCAAGACCCCCGAGGGCAAGGAAGTGCTGGAAAAGCTGATCAAGCGCTCCGATGTCATGGTCGAGAACTTCGGCCCCGGCGCGCTGGACCGCATGGGCTTTACCTGGCAGCGCATCCAGGAACTGAACCCCGGCATGATCCTGGCCTCCGTCAAGGGCTTCAGCGAAGGCCACCACTACGAAGACCTCAAGGTCTATGAAAACGTGGCCCAGTGCGCCGGCGGCGCGGCCTCGACCACCGGCTGGTGGAAAGGCGAGAACGCCGTGCCCACCGTCTCCGCCGCCGCCCTGGGCGACTCCAACACCGGCATGCACCTGGCCATCGGCATCCTGACCGCGCTGATCGGCCGCCAGCAGACCGGCAAGGGCCAGAAAGTGGCCGTGTCCATGCAGGACGCCGTGCTCAATCTCTGCCGCGTCAAGCTGCGCGACCAGCAGCGCCTGGAGCGCGTGGGCTATCTGGAGGAGTACCCGCAATATCCGCACGAGATGGAGTACTTCGCCGACAAGGTCACGCCGCGTGGCGGCAACGCCGGCGGTGGCGGCCAGCCGGGCTGGATCCTGCGCTGCAAGGGCTGGGAAACCGACCCCAACGCCTACATCTACTTCACGATCCAGGGCCATGCCTGGGAGCCGATCTGCGACGCCATCGGCAAGCCCGAGTGGAAGACCGATCCGAACTACACCACGGCCCGCGCGCGGCAGCCGCACATCATGGAGATCTTCCGCACGATCGAGGATTTCATCAAGGACAAGACCAAGTACGAAGCGGTGGACATCTTCCGCAAGTACGACATCCCCTGCGCGCCGGTGCTGTCGATGAAAGAGCTGCTGCGCGACGAGTCGCTGCGCAAGAGCGGCTCCATCGTCGAGGTCCAGCACCCGGTGCGCGGCAGCTACTGGACCGTGGGCAGCCCGATCAAGTTCTCCGACATGAAGCCCACGATCACGGCCTCGCCGCTGCTGGGCCAGCACACCGATGAAGTGCTGGCCGAACTGGGCTACAGCCAGGAGCAGATCGCCCAGATGCACGCCAACAAGGCTGTCTGAGCCCTTCATCCAAGCCCCTCGTCTGAGCCCACCTCCCTCGGACGATTTTTCACGGCGCCTGCGGGCGCCGTTTTTGTTGCCGGTGCGACGCGGCCAGCCCCCACCCATCCCCACTTTGATCACGGCCGTGAATGCGCTGCGCATCCGGCATGAAACGCATCAGATCGCGCGGCGCCGCCCATCAAAAAGTGCAATGAGACGGCCCGCGTACGGCCACCTATAATCGCCTCAAGTCATATAGAAGACCTGAATGGTCAACGCATAAGAATTTCTTATTTTTTAGCATCACAGGAGTACTCGCATGACCAAGGCACTCGAAGGAGTCCGCATCCTCGACTTCACGCACGTGCAGTCGGGCCCAACCTGCACGCAGCTGCTGGCGTGGTTTGGCGCGGACGTGATCAAGGTGGAAAAAGCCGGTGAGGGAGACGCCACGCGCAGCCAGCTGCGCGACATCCCCGATGCCGACAGCCTTTACTTCACCATGCTCAACCACAACAAGCGCTCGATCACGCTCAACACCAAGGACCCCAAGGGCAAGGAAGTCCTGGTCAAGCTGATCAAGCAATGCGACGTGATGGTGGAGAACTTCGCCCCCGGCGCGCTGGACCGCATGGGCTTTTCCTGGGAGCGCATCCAGGAAATCAACCCGCGCATCATCCTGGCCTCGATCAAGGGCTTCGGCCCCGGCCCCTACCAGGACTGCAAGGTCTATGAGAACGTGGCGCAGTGCACCGGCGGCGCGGCGTCCACCACCGGCGATCCCGACGGCATCCCGATGGTGACGGGCGCGCAGATCGGCGACTCCGGCACCGGTCTGCACCTGGCCCTGGGCATCGTGACCGCGCTGTTCCAGCGCGAGAAGACCGGGCGCGGACAGAAGGTCGAAGCCGCCATGCAGGACGCCGTGCTAAATCTCTGCCGCGTCAAGCTGCGCGACCAGCAGCGCCTGCAGCGCACCGGCGTGCTCAAGGAGTATCCGCAGTACCCGGACATCGAGTTCGGCGAGGCGGTCCCGCGCGCGGGCAACGCCTCCGGCGGTGGTCAGCCCGGCGCCATCCTCAAATGCAAGGGCTGGCAGAAGGACCCGAACGCCTACATCTACTTCATTACGCAGGCGGCAGTCTGGCCCGCGATCTGCAAGGTCATCGGCGAGGAGGACTGGATCACCAACCCCCACTTCGCCACGCCGGAGGCGCGGCTGCCCCACCTGAAGATGATCTTCGACCGTATCGAGGAATGGACCAAGACCAAGACCAAGTTCGAGGCCATGGAAATCCTCAACAAGTACGACATCCCCTGCGGCCCGGTGCTGTCGATGAAGGAAATCGCCGAAGACGAATCGTTGCGCAAGACCGGCACCGTGGTGGAGGTCGATCACCCCGTGCGCGGCAAGTACCTGACCGTGGGCAACCCGATCAAGCTGTCGGACAGCCCCACCGAGGTCAAGCGCTCGCCGCTGCTGGGCGAGCACACCGAGGAAGTGCTGCGCCAGCTCGGCTACAGCGAAGCCGAAATCGCCGAACTGCGTTCGGCCAAGGTCGTCTGATCTGGCAGCGGCGCATCAGACGCCGCCGCACGCCAAGCCAGGGCCCCGCCCTGGCTTTTTTCATGGGGATGGCAAAAATCAGCCTCCGGCGCGCTGCGGCTCCGGGACGCCGTGCTTGGTCTCGAAGGAATAGGCGATGCGCTGGCGCGGCGCCAGGTAGTCGAATGCCTCCACCGGCAGGGCCGAAGGCCGCAGGCTGCGCCGGATGCCGATGCCCGGTTGCTCTTCCAGATCCAGGATCAGCGCCTCGCTGCGCGGCACCGTGGGTTCATAGACGATGACACGCGGCTTGAGCGGGCGCACCGAATTGACCGACACCACCAGCGCATAGCGCCCGTCGATGAGCTGAACCACCGAACCCGGCGGATACACCCCCATCATGCGGATGAAGGCGCTGAGCACGATGTTGTCGAAGCGCGCCTTGTGCTGCGCAAAGAGCAGCGACAGGGCTTCGTGCGGCGTCAGCGCCGTAGCCAGACGCACCGGATTGCACAGGTTGTCGTAGCGGTTGACCAGCGCCAGGATGCGCGCCAGCGGGGTGATCTCCGCCGGCGGCGGGCGCATCGGAAAGCCGCTGCCGTCCATCATCTCGTGGTGCTGGGCAATCGCCATCAGGGCGCCTTCGCCCAGCCCCATGCGGTTGCCGATGGCCACGCTTTTGCTCACATGGTCCTGGTAGGCCTTGTAATCCTCGATCGAGAAGCCGTCCTCGAAGTAGCGCACCCGCTGCGGCAGCTGCAACTTGCCCATGTCGTGCAGAAAAGCCGCCATGCCCAGGTCGGCCAGCTCCGGCTGGCTCAGCCCCATCGCACGCCCCAGCAGCAGGCACATGATGGTGACGTTGACCGGATGCACCGACGCACGCTCGCCCATGCCTTCGGACAGCAGCCGGATGGCGGTCTCGCCGTTGCAGCTCATCTGGGACAGGAATTCGCCCACCAGGGCGGCCGTCTGCTCGCGGGCGCGCTCGGGCCGCTCGAGCACTTCCTCCTGCACCTGGCGAAAGACGCCCTGGGCCTGGGCAAAACGCTGCTCGCAGGCGCGCAGGCTGTCGAGTTGGGCCTGCAGCAGCAGGCTGCGCTGGCGCCGGGCTTCGCGTTCGCGATCCAGCGCCCGCGCGGCCGCCTGCTCGTCCATCGAGGGGCGGCTGGCTGCAGCAGCGGCCAGGTCGCTACGCGCCGGCACCCAGCGCACGCGCTTCAACCCCAGCCCGCGGATCGCCTCGATCTGCCGGTTGCTACTAATTTTGAAGCTGCCCGTAGGGAACGGATGCGACATCCAGCCCAGATCGAGCTCAATGTACATGCCGACGCGCAGCTCATCGACGGCAATAAATTCGGAAGGTTCGGCGTTCATGGCGGACTGCACACCGCTGCGCGTGCGCGCCTGCGCGCAGCGACGCGGCGCATCGGGCCCGCCATTCTACCCGCCCGCTGCGTCTGAATGTGTGCGCGCCGGAGACACACGGCTGACTGACGGGCCCGCTTGCCTGCGCAAGCGGCCTCTACATCCTCTGCGGTCTCTATGATGTACACACGCAGCCACACCACAGGGAGCCCGCACCACCATGCTGCCCGCCAGCCACCCGGACCGGCCAACGGTTTTCACGGCCCGCAACCTGCGCAAGACCTATGCGATGGGCGAAGTCGAGGTCGTGGCCCTGCAAGGCGTGGATCTGGACATCTACCGGGGCGAATTCATCGTCCTGCTGGGTCCCTCGGGCAGCGGCAAGTCCACCCTGCTCAACATCCTGGGCGGGCTGGATGGTCCCAGCAGCGGCAGCGCCCGATTTGGCGATCACGAGCTGGCGGGCGCCAGCGATGTGGAGCTGACCCGCTACCGGCGCGAGCACGTGGGCTTCGTGTTCCAGTTCTACAACCTGATTCCCAGCCTGACCTGCCGCGAGAACGTGGAGCTGGTCACCGACATCGCGCCCCACCCCATGCCCGCGGAAGAAGCGCTGCGCCTGGTCGGCCTGCAGGCCCGGCTGGACCACTTTCCCTCGCAGCTCTCTGGCGGCGAGCAGCAGCGCGTGGCCATCGCCCGCGCCATCGCCAAGCGCCCCGACGTGCTGCTGTGCGACGAGCCCACTGGCGCACTCGATTACCTCACCGGCAAGCTGGTGCTGGAGGTGATCGAACGCATCAACCGGGAGCTGGGCACCACGGCCATCGTCATCACGCACAATGCCGCCATCGCCGGCATGGCCGACCGCGTGCTGCATCTGGCCGATGGCCGCATCCAGCGCGTGGTGATCAATCCGCACCGGATCAGCCCTTCGGAGCTGTCCTGGTAGCCGCACCGACACGACGCTGCCATGCGCGCCCTCGACCGCAAGCTGCTGCGCGACCTGCGCCTGATGTGGAGCCAGGCGCTGACGATCGCGCTGGTGGTCGCCAGCGGGGTGGCCGGCTTCATCGCCACCTTCAGCGCCTATGACGCCCTGTCCTGGTCGCGCGAGGTCTATTACGCCGAGGCACGCTTTGCCGACGTGTTCGCCACGCTCAAGCGCGCGCCGTTGAGCCTGCAGCGTCAACTGGGCGCCCTGCCCGGCGTCGCCCATCTGGAAGTGTCGCTGAGCCAGCTCGTGCCGGTCGATCTGCCCCAGGTCACCGACCCCATCATCGGCCGGGTGATCGGCATCGACCCGCACCACCCGCCGCAGCTGAACCGGCTGTATCTGCGCAGTGGTCGCATGATCGCGCCGCGACGCGACCGCACGCTGGAAGCGCTGGTCTCCGAAGGTTTTGCCCGGGCCCGCGGCCTGCAGGCCGGCGACCGCATCCATGCGCTGCTCAACGGGCGGCGCGAGGAACTGCTGATCGTCGGCATTGCGCTGTCGCCGGAGTACGTCTTTGCCGGAGCCGGCGGCTCGCCCGACCTGCGCGGCTTTGGCGTCTTCTGGATCGACCGATCCGCCCTGGCGGCGGCCTACGACATGGAAGGCGCATTCAACCAGGTCGCGATCCGGCTGGCCCCCGGCGCGCGGGAGGACAGCCTGATCGCCGCCCTGGATGCGCAGCTGGCGCCCTATGGCGGCATACGTGCGCACGGGCGCGAGGAACAGATGTCGCACCGCATGCTCAGCGCCGAGATCAAGGAGCAGCGCGTCATGGGCACCGTGCTGCCCAGCATCTTCCTGGCGGTGGCGGCCTTTTTGCTGCACGTCGTGCTCAGCCGCCAGATCGCGATCCAGCGCGAACAGATCGCCGCGCTCAAGGCCCTGGGCTACGACAACCGGCACATCGCCTGGCACTACCTCCAGCTGGTGCTGTCCATCGTGGCGCTGGGGCTGGTGCTGGGCATCGCCGTGGGTGCGCAGCTGGGCCACTGGTTTACCGGCCTGTACGCCGATGTGTTCCGCTTTCCCGAGCTGCGCTACCGGGTGCATCCGCTGCTGGTGCTGGCCGCAAGCGGCCTGACCCTGCTGGCCGCCCTGGGCGCGGCCTGGCATGCCATCGCGGCCACGGTGCGCCTGGCTCCGGCCGAAGCGATGCGCCCGGCCGCGCCGGGGCGTTTTCGCCCCAGCGTCGTGGAACGCTGGGGGCTGCGCCCGTGGCTGTCGCCGGCCATGCGCATGGTCCTGCGCACGATGCAGCGGCGCGCGGGTCGCACCGTCCTGACGATCCTGGGCATCGCCGCGTCGATGGCCATCGTCATCAGCGGGACGTTCTGGCGCGACACCATCGAGCTGCTGCTGCACACCCAGTTCCGGCTGGTGCTGCGCGGCGATGTCATCGTCAGCCTGGTGCAGGCCGCGCCGGCGCGGGTGCTGCACGAGCTGGCCCGCCTGCCCCATGTGCAGATCGTGCAGGGTACACGCAGCGTCAACGTGCGACTGGTTCATGGCACGCGGGACTGGCGGGGCAGCCTGCAGGGGCGCGAGCCCGACGGCGACCTGCAGCGCATCGTCGATGTCGCCCGGCGCACCCATGCGCCGCCGCCGGACGGGCTGCTGATCACGGACCGGCTGGCCGAGCGCCTGGGCGTGCGGGTGGGGCAGACCGTGCGGGTCGAGGTGCTGGAAGGCCGGCGCCAGGTACTGGAACTGCCGGTGCGGGGCACGGTGCAGGAAATGATGGGCATGGGCGCCTACATCGACCGCCGCAGCCTCAACCGCCTGCTGCAGGAGGGCGACCTGGTCAACATCGCTGCCCTGCACGTGGAGCCCGGCCGGGAACCGCAGCTGCTGCAGCAGCTCAAAACCGTGCCGGGCGTAGGCGCAGCCTTCAGCAAAAGCGTGATGCTGCGCAACATCGAAGACATCACCGCCCGCAACGTGCTGGTCTTCAGCGCGATCCTGACCGTGTTTGCCAGCATCATCGCCGTCGGCGTGGTGTACAACCATGCCCGCATCGCACTGGCCGAACGGGCTTGGGAACTGGCCAGCCTGCGGGTGCTGGGCTTCACGCGGACCGAGGTGTCGGCCATCCTGCTGGGCGAGCTGGGGCTGGAAATCCTGCTGGCCATCCCGCTGGGGCTGCTGGGCGGACATGCCCTGGCTGCCGGCATCGTGCAGCTGATCAAGACCGATGAGTTTTTCTTTCCCCTGGTCATCGAGCCAGCCACCTATGCCTACGCGGCCGTCACGGTGGCCGCAGCCGGCCTGGCCAGCGCGCTGATCGTGCGCCGGCGCATCGACGCGCTGGACCTGGTGGGCGTGCTGAAGACACGAGAATAGCCAGACACAGGCAGGCAGACCCCCATGATGAAACTGACGCACAAAACGCTTTGGAGCGCGGCCCTGGCAGCCGCTGCCGCGGCCCTGCTGGTCTGGGCCTTCTGGCCCCGCCCGATCGAAGTGGAACTGGGCGCCGTGGCCCGCGCCACGTTCGAGCGCACTGTGCAGGACGAAGGCAAGACCCGCCTGCGCGAGCGTTATGTGGTCTCCACCCCGCTGACCGGACGCGTGCAGCGCATCACCCTCAAACCGGGCGACAGCGTCAGCCGCGATGCCGTGCTGGCCACGCTGTGGCCGGTGATGCCCGGCCTGCTGGACGAGCGCACCCGCCGCGAACAGGACGAGCGCATCGGCGCCCTGCAGGCCGCGGCACAGCGCGCCAGCGCCCAGGTCGAGCGCGCCAAGGCCGCGCTAGAGCAGGCCGTGGCCGATCTCAAGCGCAGCGAGACCCTGGCGCAGCAGGGCTTCGTCTCGCCCACGCAGAGCGAGACCGCACGCCTGAACGTGCGCCTGCGACAAAAGGAGCTGGAAAGCGCCCAGCTCGAAGAGCATGCCAGCCAGCACGAACTGCAGCAGGCCCGCATCGCGCTGCGCACCTTCGGCACGGGTGCGACCGGCCCCCAGCGCACCTGGGCCATCCGCTCACCGATTGCCGGCCATGTGCTCAAGATCCACCAGCAAAGCGAAGGGCTGGTGCAAGCCGGCACCCCGCTGCTGGAGCTGGGCGACCCCTCGGATCTGGAGGTGGTCGTGCCCCTGCTGACCGAAGACGCCGCCCAAATCCAGCCGGGCACGCCGGCCACGCTGGCGCAGTGGGGCGGCCCGCAGGCGCTGCAGGCACGGGTGCGGCTGATCGAGCCTGCCGCCTTTACCAAGGTGTCGGCGCTGGGCGTGGAGGAGCAGCGCGTGCATGTGGTGCTGGACATCCTGAGCCCGCCCGAGCAGTGGCGCACCCTGGGCGACGGCTACAAGGTGGAGGTACGCATCCTCGTGCAGGTCGTCCCGGACGCCCTCGTGGTGCCGGCAAGCGCCCTCTTTGCGGCCGGCGCGCACACGGCGCTTTACGTGGTGGAGAACGGACGGGCGCGCCTGCGCCAGGTCGAAGTCCTCGCGCGCAACGGCCAGGTCGCAATGATCGGCAGCGATCTGCCGCCCGGCACGCCGGTGGTCCTGTTTCCGCCCGGCGACCTGCAGGACGGCCAGCGCGTGCGCGCCATCAGCGGCCCCTGAGCCGCGCAGGGTCGAAGCGGTAGAAAAGCCGCTTGGCCACTTCCGTCACCGCCACATAGCCCAGCACAACCAGCAGCGCAGCGCCCAGCAGCGCCGCCCCCAGCGGCACCAGGCCGAAGACCCCGGCCACCGCGCCCAGATACGGCAGGCCAGCGGCCAGCAGGGCCACGGCCACGGTGCTGCCCAGCAGCAGCGCACCCGGGCGGCTGCGCCAGGCCGGCCGGGCCGTGCGCAGCACCAGCACCACGGCCAGCTCGGTCCACAGCGAAACCAGGAACCAGGTGGTGTGGAACGTGGACTCGTCGGCCTCGAACACCCACAGCAGCAGGGCAAAGGTGAGCAGGTCGAAGGCGGTGCTGATCAGGCCAAACACCACCATGAACCGCTGCACCTGGGCCAGATCCCAGCGCGGCGCCTGCTGGACCTGCTCGCGGTCCACGGCATCGGTGGAAACGGCCACCGACGGCAGATCCGAAAGAAAGTTGTTCAGCAGGATCTGCTTGGCCAGCAGCGGCAGAAACGGCAGCACCGGTGTGACCAGGGCCATGCTCATCATGTTGCCGAAGTTGGCGCTGGTGGTGATGCGGATGTACTTCAGGGTGTTGGCGAAAGTGCGCCGGCCCTCCTCCACCCCCAGGCGCAGCACGTCCAGATCGGGACGCAGCAGCACGATGTCGGCCGACTCGCGCGCCACGTCCACTGCGCCATCGACCGAGATGCCCACATCGGCGGCCCGCAGCGCCGGCGCATCGTTGATGCCGTCGCCCAGAAAACCCACCGTATGGCCGCTGCGCTGCAGCGGCGCGCACGATGCGCTCTTTCTGCTGCGGGTCCAGCTCGACGAACAGGGCCGTGCGGCTGGCGCGCTGCCACAGGGCTTCGTCGCTGAGCGCAGCCACCTGCGCGCCGGTGAGCATGGCCTGCACGTCCAGGCCGATGGCGCGCCCCACATGCACCGCCACATGCCGGCTGTCGCCGGTGAGCACCTTCACCGCGATGCCCAGCGCCGCCAGCTCGCGCACGGTCTGCACCGCCTGCGGCTTGGGCGGATCGAAAAACAGCAGGAAGCCCTCCAGGCACAGGTCCTGCTCATCGCTGCGCCCATAGGCCGGCTGCGGCGCCACCACCCGGCTGGCCACGGCCAGCACACGGTAGCCCTGATCGCCCATGCGCTGGCAATAGGCCTCCAGATCGGCACGCCTGGCCTCATCCAGCGCCTGCTCGCCTTCGACGGTGCGCACCGTGGCGCAAATGGCCATCACGCTGGCCACCGCCCCCTTGGTGACGATGCGGTGGCGCGGCGCGGCAGCGGCTGCCGCTGGCTCGGCCTCGACCACGATGGTCAGGCGCTTGCGCAGAAAGTCATAGGGAATCTCGTCGATCTTGCGCGGCAGCGGCAGCGCCGCCGCCTGCGCGGAGGCGGCGCGGACGATGGCCGCATCCAGCGGGTTTTCGATGCCGGTTTCCAGCGCCGCATTCACATAGGCCAGCTCGCGCACCCGGGACGACTCGCGCCCCTGGGCATCGACGACAGCGCTGAGCTCCACCACCCCGGCAGTCAGGGTGCCCGTCTTGTCGGTGCACAGCACGTCCATGCCGCCCAGGTTCTCGATCGCTTCGAGCCGGCGCACGATGACGCCCCGCGCGGCCATGGCCCGCGCGCCGTGCGACAGGGTCACGCTGACGATGGCCGGCAGCAGCTCGGGCGACAGACCCACCGCCAGCGCCACCGCGAACAGCAGCGAGTCGATCACCGGACGCTGCAGCAGGCCATTGACCACCAGCACGAACACCACGGTCAGCAGCATCACGCGCAGCAGCAGCTCGCCGAAACGACGCAAGCCCCGCGCGAAAGCTGTTTCATCGGGCACCTGCTGCAAGCCCGCGGCCAGCCGGCCCAGCACGCTGCGCGGCCCGGTCTGCACCACCAGCACCCGGGCCATGCCGCTGCGCACCGAGCTGCCCAGCCAGACACAGTTGGAGCGTTGCGCCAGCGCGGCGGCCGCTGCGCTGACGCCGGCCTGCTTTTCCACCGGATAGGGCTCGCCGGTCAGCGCCGCCTCCGACACCAGGAAATCGCGGGCCTGCAGCACCACGCCATCGGCCGGCACCAGCTGCCCGGCACACAGCTCGACCACATCGCCCGGCACCAGCTCGCTGCTGGCCACCGTGCGCAGCTGTCCGTCGCGCCAGACCCGGGCCTGCAGCGCCAGACGCCGCCGCAGCGCCGCCATCGCCCGGCTGGCGCGGTATTCCTGCGCCGTCCCCAGCAGCACGCTGCCGCCGATCACGGCCAGGATGATGGTGGCCTCGGTCCACTCCTGCAGCACCAGCGAAACCATGGCCCCCAGCAGCAAGATGGCCACCAGCGGGCTGAGCAACTGCCGTTGCAGCAGCCCCCAGGCGGTCGCCTCGGCTACCGCCCGCACCACATTCGGGCCCAACTGCTGCAGACGGCGGCGCGCCTCGGCCGAACTCACCCCTTCCGCGGTGGATTGCAGCTGCTGCAGGAGCTCGCCGGCAGGCCGGCTCCAGTAGGCGTCGGCATCCGGCAGGCACGCAGAAAGGCTATGCGCCGCCCGCTGCCGCGGGGCGGCGCTGGAGGCAGCGCTGGACATGCGGCCACGATAGCCGATCGCCGGCAGGCTGTCCACGCAGGCAGGCGCGCCTTGCAATCGGCACGGCGCTTGCTAATCTGAGGAGGCAAGCCGAATGGAAGCGACCCGCTCAACGCATCGTGGAGGCCGCCTATGCATGCGCAGACCTACCGCATCGAAAGCACCCATCCGATCGTGGCCACCCTGCCGCGGACCGACGTGCGCAACGGCTCGCTGCTGGGCAGCCGGGAACTGGCCATCGCCATCGCGGCCAAGAGCCAGACCGCTCCGCCCGGCGGCATCGTGCGGGTGGTGCATGTGCCCAGCGGCGAGGTCGTCTATAGCAAGACCCTCGGCGGCAGCGGGCTGGATGACTGATACCCGCCCGGCCGGCAGGCGCTGGGGAGCTCAGGCCACGTAGAGCTGGACTTCCTGCCCCGTGGTCCAGGCGATGGGGGCGTGCTGCAGCACCACCCCCAGATCGAGATCGACCGCCCAGGCCGCGCGGTCAGGAAAGCTGTCGGCCAGGCGCCGCTCGTCATAGCCCATCTCGTAGGCACGGCAGCGCCAGGCCGCCACGTGCAAGATGGCGGCCATCGGCTCGTAGCTTTCCCGCTCGAAAGGGGCGTCCTGGTGCTGCAAGGCCTCGGCCAGGGCGTCAGGCAGGTTCCAGGCCCGCGCGAACCCCGCGCCCACCTGCGCATAGGAATAGCCCAGCCGCGCATGCTCGGCCGCGGCCCGCTCGGGCGCGAACACCGGCACCTGGGCGTCGAGCTGCGCCATCAGCTCCGGCATGCCGCGCACCATGACCAGTTCGCCCAGCGCGTGCAGCAGGCCGGCCGTGAACGGCGCCACGGCCACGCGGCGGGCCCCCGTCAGCCGCTGGGCCAGCTTGGCCGTGTTCAGGCTGTAGCGCCAGAACTGCTGCATGTCCACGGTGCCGACCCGACGAAAGGCGCTGATGACCGCAGCCTCCAGCACCATGTCGCGCACCTGCCGCAAGCCCAGTATGGCCAGCGCCTCATTGACGGTGCCGATGCGCCGGCTGAGCTGGAAGCGCGCCGAATTGGCCAGCTGCAGCAACCGCGCCGTCAGCACCGGCTCGTGCGCCAGTATCGTGCTCACGCGCAGCAGATCGGGCTCCTCGGCTTGCAGCTCGCTCAGCGCCAGCGCCACCACCCGGGGAATGCTGGGCAGGGCCACCGGCGAGGCGAGCAAAGCGTTCAGATCCATCGAAGTCGGAAGCAAAGGGAAAACACAGCGGACGCCATCATAGTGAAGCGGCGTACGGTGGCCGTGACTGCGCTGGCGCTGGGCTGGCAGCCGCCGCCGCATAATGCCGCCATGCTTTCCACGCCTCGCGCCGCGTCCGCCCGCCCCTGCTGGCGCCTGGCCGTCTGGCTGCTGGCCCTGGCCAACATCAGCGGCTGCAGCAGCCAGGCCTGGTACGAGGGGCTACGCACCCGCGCAGCCAACGAGTGCGCGCAGCTGCCCGGCAGCGCCTACGAGGACTGCATGCGTCGCCTGCCGCCGCAGCGGTATGAAGACTATGCGAGCCAGCGCAGCGGCCGCTGACAGGCCGTTGCAAAACTGCTGAGGGAGCACCGCCCAGAGAGAGGGCGTCAGCCCATGTGCAGGCCGCCGTTGACCGAAAAATCCGCTCCGGTGGAGTAGCCGCTTTCCTCGCTGGCCAGCCAGGACACGATCGAGGCGATCTCGCGCGGCTCGCCCAGCCGCTTGACCGGGATCGTGTTGACGATTTTCTCCAGCACATCGGGCCGGATCGCCCGCACCATGTCGGTGCCGATGTAGCCAGGGCTGACGGTGTTGACCGTCACCCCCTTGGTGGCCAGCTCCTGCGCCAGCGCCATCGTGAAGCCGTGCATGCCCGCCTTGGCGGCCGAGTAGTTGGTCTGCCCGGCCTGCCCCTTCTCGCCGTTGACGCTGCTGATGTTGATGATGCGGCCCCAGCCTTTTTCGACCATGTCGCCGACGACCTGCTTGGTCACGTTGAACATCGAGGTCAGGTTGGTGCTGATGACGGCATCCCAGTCCTCGCGCGTCATCTTCAGGAACATGCGGTCGCGGGTGATGCCGGCGTTGTTCACCAGCACGTCGATGGGCCCATGCTCGGCCTTGGCCTGGCTGAAGGCCGCCACCGTGGAGTCCCAGTCGGCCACATTGCCCACCGAGGCATAGAAGGTATAGCCCAGCGCCTTCTGCTCGGCCAGCCACTTGCCATAGTCGCGGGTCGGTCCGCAGCCGGCGATGACCTTGAAACCGTCCTTGTGCAGGCGCTGGCAGATGGCGGTGCCTATGCCTCCCATGCCACCCGTCACATACGCCACTTTCTGACCCATGATGCGCTCCTCGCTCCTGTCGTCGTTGATGAACAATCCTGCAGCCAATCTACCCGTGCGGACTGGCAGCCCGCACTAGGCAAAACCCGCGCCTTGCCAGCGGTGTCAGCGCTCAACGGTGAGGGCCACGCCCATGCCGCCGCCTATGCACAGGCTGGCCAGCCCCTTGCGGGCATTGCGCCGCCGCATTTCGTGCAGCAGCGTCACCAGAATGCGGCAGCCGGACGCACCGATCGGGTGCCCGATCGCGATGGCGCCGCCATTGACGTTGACCTTCTCCGTGTCCCAGCCCATTTCCCGGTTCACCGCACAGGCCTGGGCCGCGAACGCTTCGTTGATTTCCAGCAGATCCAGATCGGCCGCTTTCCAGCCGGCCCGCGCCAGCGCCTTTTGCGAAGCCGGCACCGGCCCCATGCCCATCGTGGCCGGATCCAGCCCGCTGGTGGCGTAGCTGGCGATGCGCGCCAGCGGCTCCAGCCCCAGCGCGGCGGCCTTGCGCGCCGACATCACCATCACCGCCGCAGCCCCGTCGTTGATGCCGGAGGCATTGCCTGCGGTGACGCTGCCGGCCTTGTCGAAAGCCGGCTTCAGGCCGGCCAGCGCCTCGGGCCCGGTTTTGCGGTTGATGAACTCGTCGGCATCGAAGACCAGCGGGTCGCCCTTTTTCTGCGGAATCAGCACCGGCACGATCTCGTCCCTGAACTTGCCGGCATCCTGTGCGGCTGCGGCCTTGCGCTGGCTGGCCAGCGCGAACGCGTCCTGCATCTCCCGGCTGATGCCGTACTGCCGGGCCACGTTCTCGGCGGTGATGCCCATGTGGTACTGGTTATAGACGTCCCACAGGCCGTCAACGATCATCGAGTCGATCATTTTCCAGTCGCCCATGCGCTGGCCCTCGCGCGAGCCCATCAGCACGTGCGGGGCCAGGCTCATGTTTTCCTGGCCGCCGGCAATGACGATCTCGCTGTCGCCGGTGGCCACGGCCTGCGCCGCCAGCATCACCGCCTTCAGACCCGAGCCGCAGACGGCATTGATGGTCAGCGCCGGGGTTTCCTTGCGCAGGCCGCTCTTCATCAGGGCCTGGCGGGCCGGGTTCTGTCCGCAGCCGGCGGCCAGCACCTGGCCCATGATCACTTCGCCGACCTGTTCCGGCGCCAGGCCGGTGCGCTCCAGCAGGGCCTTGATGACGACCGCGCCCAGCTCGGTGGCTGGCGTTTTGGCCAGCGAGCCGCCGAATTTGCCTACCGCGGTGCGCGCGGCTGCGACGATGACGATGTCTTCCATGGTGTGTGCTCCTGTTGCGCCGTTTCAGTGCCGGACCTGCCTGCCGCAGACGGCAGGCGCTGCCCCGCTCAAACGGCTTTTTGCCTGACGTAACGCCCCGGTGCGGGCTCGATGACCTTGTACTTGCTCCCTTTTCCATAGCGCCTGGGCGCAGCCATGGGCTGGCCCGCCTGGGCCTGCAGCCAGGCGGCCCAGTCCGGCCACCAGCTGCCCGCATGCTCGGTGGCGCCCTGCAGCCAGGCGTCGAAGCGTTTGGGCAGCCGGCCATCGGCGCGGATCCAGTGGCTGCGCTTGTTCTTCTGCGGCGGGTTGATCACGCCGGCGATGTGGCCCGATGCGCCCATGACGAAGCGCTTCTTGCCCGGCAGCACCTGGGTGCTGGCGTAGGCGCCGGCAATGGGCACGATGTGGTCCTCGCGCGAGCCATAGATGTAGGCCGGCAGCGTGACCCGGCGCAGATCGATCTTTTCCCCGCAGACCGTCACCTTGCCCGGCTTCACCAGATTGTTCTCCAGGTAGGTGTTGCGCAGATACCAGGCATAGAACGGCCCGGGCAGGTTGGTGCTGTCGCTGTTCCAGTACAGCAGGTCGAACGGCGGCGGTGTCTCGCCCTTGAGGTAGTTGCCGACCACGTAGTTCCAGACCAGATCGTTGGGCCGCAGGAAGCTGAAGGTCAGGGCCAGATCGCGCCCATGCATCAGACCACCCTGCCCCATCTGCTGCTCGCGCAGCCGCACCATGCCTTCGTCGATGAACACGTCCATGATGCCGGTGTCGCTGAAATCGAGAAAGGTGGTCAGCAGCGTGACGCTGCGCACCGGCTGCTCCCCCCGGGCCGCGAGCACGGCCAGCGCCGTGCCCAGCAGCGTGCCGCCCACGCAAAAGCCCAGGGTGTTGATGTCGGGCGCGCCACTGATCTCGCGCACCGCGGCAATCGCGCGCAGCACGGCGTCTTCGATGTAGTCGTCCCAGGTCTTGTGCGCCAGCGACTCGTCGGGGTTGCGCCAGCTCACCACAAAGGTGCGGTGCCCCTGCGTCACCGCATAGCGGATGAAGGAGTTGTCGGGCTGCAGGTCCAGGATGTAGTACTTGTTGATGCAGGGCGGCACCATCAGCAGCGGCCGCTCATAGACGGTCTCGGTCAGCGGCTTGTATTCGATGAGCTGGAACAGCTCGTTTTCGAACACCACGGCCCCCTCGGTGGTGGCCACATTGCGACCCACCTCGAACTGACTCTCGTCGGTCATGCTCAGATGGCCTTGCTGCAGGTCGTGCAGCAGGTTCTGCATGCCCTGCGCAATGCTCTGGCCCTGGGTCTCGATGGCCTTCTGCTGGGCTTCGGCGTTGAAGGCGAAGAAGTTGCTGGGCGCGCTGGCCGCGATCCACTGCTCCACCGCAAAACGGATGCGCGCCCGCGTCTTGGCATCGGCCTGTACCGCATCGGCCAGCTGCAGCAGAAAACGGGCGTTGAGCAGGTACAGGGCAGCGGTCATGCCAGCCAGGGGATTGCGCTGCCAGGCCTCGCCGGCAAAGCGCCGGTCCTGCGCCAGCAGCGCTGCGGCCGCCCCCTGCTGCATCAGCTGGCCCCACTCCTGCAGATACTGCTGCTGCAGGGCTTGCAGCCGGTCCGCGGGAATGTGCACCGGATGCTCGGCACCGGCCGGGGTGAACGCCCCCCGTTCCAGGCCCTGAAAAGACCGGAAAACGTCCAGCCATGACTGGCCGAGCAGCTGCTGATAGGGCTGGGTCATCTGGGACCACCAATCCACGGTATCCTGTGTTTTCACCGGTATCCTCGCGGGGCCATGTTGCAATATGGTTGCAGTATCGTTGCTCCACCCCTACGCCATCCTGACAAGGGCCCAATCCCCCATGTTCCTGATACTGATCGCGATCGGCTGGCTGTACGTGGCGCTGATGATGGCGGTGGCCGAAGCCACCAGCCCGCTGGGCAGCCTGATCGGGGCGCTGATGACCTTTCTGCTCTATGGCGCCGGGCCGGTGGCGCTGACCCTCTACATCCTGGGCACACCGGCGCGCAAAAAGCTGCGCCGCCTGCGCGCAAGCCAGCAGCCGGCTCCCGCGCCCGGCTCAGCCCCGCCAGATGCAGGCGGCCAAACGCCCGCTGATGCGGTCGCGCCGGTGCGAGAAAAACCTTGAGGGGTTGCTGACGGTGCACCACGGCAGGCTGCCGTCATTGCCATAAATGCGGGTAACGCCCAGCGCCTGCAGGCGCAGCCGCGCCAGCGCCGGCAGATCGGCCAGCCATTTGCCTGCGGCCAGCGGCCGAAAACACGCCGCGGCTGCGGGCTGGCCGGCCTCGAACGCCACCTTGACCTCGTCGCCCACCTCGAAGGCATCGGGGCCTATGCACGGCCCGAGCCACACCATCAGATCAGCCGGCGGCACCTGCAGGGCCTGCACCAGCGCCTCCAGCACGCCCACGCCCCGTGTACCGGCCAGCCCGCGCCAGCCGGCATGGGCGGCTGCCACCACGCTGCCACGGCTGTCGGTCCACAACAGGGGCAGGCAGTCGGCCACCATGACCGTGCAGGCCAAACCGGACTGGCGGGTGTAGGCCGCATCCGCCACGACGGCCTGGCGGGTGGTTGCCTCCAGCTCGACCACGCCCTGGCCGTGCACCTGCTGCAGAAAAACCGGCTGCGCGCCGATCGCGCGGGCCAGCGCGGCCCGGTTGCCGGCCACCCGCAGGGCATCGTCGCCCACATGGTCGCCCAGGTTCAGGCTGTCATAGGGCGGCTGCGACTGACCGCCCGCGCGGGTGGTACAGATGGCCCGCACCGTCGCCGGCCACTGGGGAACGATCCAGTCCGGATGCACGGGCCTTCAGGCTTCGTGATCCGGGCAGTTGGACGGCTGCGCCTGCACGAAGGCCGGATGCCGCATGCAGGTGTCGAACACCGCCATCGTGCGCGGCAGCCCCTGCAGATCGACGCTGAAGCGCCGGGCGTTGAAGATCTGCGGCACCAGGCAGCAGTCGGCCAGCGTGGGGGCATCGCCCCAGCAGTAGGTGGAAGGCTGCAGCCCCGCCTTTGCGCGGCAGTCGGCCAGCCAGCCCAGCTGCCGCTCGAAGGCTTCCAGCCCGGTGCGGACCCAGTGCCGGTACCAGCCGTCCTTGGCCGGCTCGCTCACGCCCAGCTCGCGCGTAAGGTATTTGAGTACCCGCAGGTTGTTCAGCGGATGGATGTCGCAGGCGATCATCTGCGCCAGCGCACGCACCCGGGCACGGCCCAGCGCATCGGCCGGCAGCAGGGGCGGCTCGGGGTGGGTTTCATCCAGGTATTCGATGATGGCCATGGACTGCGACAGCCGTTCGCCATCGACTTCGAGCAGCGGCACCAGCTGGTCGGCCGAGATGCTGGCATAGCCGGGCAGCCGCTGGTCCCCGCGGGCCAGATGCACCGAAATGTACTCATAGCTCAGGCCCTTGAGCGCCAGCGCGATGCGCACGCGGAAAGAGGCCGAGGAACGGAAATAGTTGTAGAGCTTCATGGCGCGGCGGTCTTGTTGTTGTGGCTGCAAGCATAAACCGGAAAACCCAAGCCGCCCGGCAGCCCCCAGGCTCCCGCCGGATCCTGCTGGACAATGCAGTCCCACACCTTCAGCACAGGAGACTGCCGATGATTCTCGAAATTGCCGACATCCGCATCCACCCGGACCAGCACGAAGCCTTCGAAGCGGCCATCCAGCGCGGACTGGACACCATCATCCGGCAGGCGCGGGGCTGGCGCGGACACAAGGTCAACAAGGGCATCGAGCACCCGGACCGCTACATCCTGATGATTTTCTGGGACACGCTGGAAGACCACACCGTCCATTTCCGGCAGTCGCCGGCTTTCACCCAGTGGCGCGCCATCGTCGGCCCCTACTTCGCCGCCCCGCCGGTGGTGGAGCACTTCACGCTGCTGACCAAGTCTGACTGAGCCCCTGGCTACCCCGCCGCCCTCGCACGGACGGCCCAGCCCCTCAGGCGGACGGGGCTTCATGCCCGGCCACCAGCCGGGCCAGCAGTTGCATGAAGAGCGCACGCTCTTCGGCGCCCAGTGGCTCCAGGATCCGCTCCTGCGCGCGCATCACGTGCCGGCGCATCTGGCGCACGGTCTGCTCCCCTTCGGGGGTGGCCCACAGCAGCTTGCGGCGCCGGTCGTCGGGGTCCGCCGCGCGGCGTAGCAGCCCCTTGGCCTCCAGCCGTCCGATCACCGAGCCGGAGGTCGCCGCATCGAAAGCCACCCGGCCCGCCAGCGTGACCTGGTCCACCCCGGGGGTTTCCAGCAGGGCGCTCAGGATCGCGAACTGAACGGGGGTGATGTCGAAGCCCTGGGTTTCCTCCAGAAAGATCGCCACGGCCAGTTGCTGGGCCCGCCGGATCAGATGCCCGGGGGCCTGCTGGAAGTGAAAGCTCTTGGACATGCGGCAGTTGGGGTGCGTCAGCGGTGGCAGCGCCGAAGTGTAGTTCGCCCCCGTTGCCTGCCCTCCTGCCGGGCGGGAAAACCCCGGGGCCGCCTGCGGAAACGATATGTACACTTATCGCATCACCCTCCGCAGGAGCCGCCATGTCCCCTCTCCCCTCGACCGGCCCGGACGACGCGGTGCGACAGGCCCTCTACCGCGCGATGGACCCGCACCATCTCACCCCGCTGTGGGAGGTGCTGCACGCCCTGGTGCCGCCGCAGCCGCGCTCGTGCTGCGTGGCCGCGCACTGGCCCTACGCGCAGGTGCGACCGTTTCTGCAGCGGGCCGGGGAAGTGATCAGCGCCGCCGAAGCGGTACGCCGCGTCCTGATCCTGGAAAACCCGGCGCTGCGCGGGCAGTCGGCCATCACGCCGTCGCTCTACGCGGGCCTGCAGCTCATCCTGCCCGGCGAGATCGCCCCCAGCCACCGCCACACCCAGAGCGCGCTGCGCTTCGTCGTCGAAGGCGCGGGCGCCTACACCGCGGTCGATGGCGAACGCTGCACCATGCACCCAGGCGACCTGATTCTCACGCCCGGCTGGACTTGGCACGACCATGGCAACGAGACGGATCAGCCGGTGGTCTGGCTCGATGGGCTGGACATCCCGCTGGTCCGCTTCTTCGAAGCGGGCTTTGCCGAGAACGGTTCGTACCAGTCGCAGCCGCAGAGCCGCCCCGAAGGAACCAGCCAGGCCCGCTACGGCCACAACATGGCGCCGGTGCGCGGCACCGCCGCCTGCGCGGCGGCCTCGCCGGTGTTCCGCTACCCCTACGAGCACAGCCGGGCCGCGCTGGACACACTGGCCCGCACGACCGAGCCGGACGCCTGGGAAGGCTACAAGCTGCGCTACCTCAACCCGCTGACCGGGGCGGCGCCGCTGCCCACGCTGCAACCCTTTTTGCAGCGGCTGCCTGCGGGTTTCGACGGACGGCCCTGGCGCCAGACCGACGGCGCGGTGTACAGCGTGGTCGAGGGTACGGGTACTGCGTACATCGACGGCCCGGGCGGCCCGCTACGATTCGACTTCGGCGCGCGCGACCACTTCGTCGTGCCGTCCTGGCAGACGCTGCGGCTGCAGTCCGCAGCGGGCTGCGTGCTGTTCAGTTTTTCAGACCGCCCGGTCCAGCAGGCCCTGGGCATCCACAAGGAAGAAAGGCTCGCATGAGTTACGTCATCCCCGCGCCGGCGCCGGTATCCGTGCCCGTGGTCGGCAGCAACGACCGCTTTCCGGTCAACCGCATCTACTGCGTGGGCCGCAACTATGTCGCCCACGCGCAGGAAATGGGCTTTACCGGCCGCGAGCCGCCGTTCTTCTTCATCAAGCCGGCCGACACCTGCCTGGTCGTCGAACCGGGGCAGACCGCGCAGCTGCACTACCCCAGCCTGACCCAGGATCTGCACCACGAAATCGAACTGGTGGCCGCCATCGGCGTAGGTGGGCGCAACATCAAGGCGGCCGATGCCCGCAAGCACATCTGGGGCTACGCGGTGGGGCTGGACATGACCCGGCGCGACCTGCAGGGCGAGCAGAAGAAACTCGGGCGACCCTGGTGCATCGGCAAGACCTTCGATGAGGCCGCCCCGATCGGCGCCATCACCCCGGCCGCCCAGGTTCCAGATGTGGAGCAGGCCGAGATCTGGCTGCGGGTCAATGGCCAGGAGCGCCAGCGCAGCACGGTCAGCAAGCTGATCTGGAACATCGGCGAGATCATCGAACACCTGACCGCCGCTTGGGAGCTCAAGCCCGGTGACCTGATCTACACCGGCACGCCCGAAGGCGTGGCCGCCGTGGTGCGGGGCGATGTGCTCGAAGGCGGCGTCAGCGGCCTAACGCCGATCCGCCTGCAAGTGGTCTGACCATCCAGGCTTGCCCATAGAATCGCGGCCCATGATCGACAGACTGTTGGGCAAGGCGGCCGCGTTCTGCGCCATCCTGGCCGGGCTGCTGCTGACCGTCATCACGCTGATGACCTGCGCCAGCCTGATCGGCCGCAACACCACCGGCGCCACGCTGGTCGGCGACTTCGAGCTGACCGGCGTGGCCGCAGGAGCCGCGATCGCCCTGTTCCTGCCCTGGTGCCAGCTGCGGCGCGGCAACATCATCGTGGACTTCTTCACCGCCCGCGCCGGCGGCCGCGCCATCGCGGCGCTGGATAGGCTGGGCGCGCTGCTGCTGGCCCTGGTGATGGCCCTGCTGACCTGGCGCACCACCCTGGGGGGCCTGAGCGCCTGGCGCACCCAGTCGGCCACGATGATGCTGGGCTTTCCGGAGTGGATCGTCTATGCCTTCATGGTGCCGGCGCTGGCGCTGACGGCCCTCATCGGCTTGTGGCAGGCGGCCAGCGGCTTGCGTACCCGCGAGGCCGCATGACTCCGCTGACGCTGACCCTGCTGATCTTCGGCCTCATGCTGCTGCTGATGGCGGTGCGCATCCCCATCGCCATCGCCATGTTCGCCGCCGGCAGCGCCGGCTACCTGCTGCAGGCCGGCTGGCTGCCGCTGGCCAATTTCCTGAACACCCAGGCTTACGCCCGCTTCGCCAGCTACGACCTGTCGGTGATTCCACTGTTCATCCTGATGGGCCACTTCGCCACCCAGGGCGGGCTGTCGCGCGGCCTGTTCGCCTTCGCCAGCGCCCTGATGGCGCGGGTGCGCGGCGGACTGGCCATGGCCTCGGTGCTGGCCAGCGCTGCCTTTGGCGCCATCTGCGGCTCCTCGGTGGCCACCGCCGCCACCATCACCTCGGTGGCGCTGCCCGAGATGAAGCGCCATGGCTACTCCGGCCGCCTGGCCACCGGCACGCTGGCCGCCGGCGGCACGCTGGGCATCCTGATCCCGCCGTCGGTGCCGCTGGTCATCTACGCCATCCTGACCGAGCAGAACATCGCCAAGCTCTTCGCCGCCGCCATGGTGCCTGGGCTGATCGCGATGGGCGGCTACCTGATCGCCATCGCCCTTTACGTGCGGCTGGTGCCGGGCCAGGCCCCGCAGCACGACACGGTGACCGAGCGCCTCAATGCCGCTGCGGTGCTGGCCGTGCTGCCCATTGCGCTGATCTTCCTGCTGGTCTTTGGCGGCATCTATGGCGGGCTGTTCACCCCCACCGAAGGCGCGGCCGTGGGCACGGCGGCCACCTTCCTCGTGGCCCTGATCAAGGGCGAGCTGAACTGGGCCAAGATCCGGCACTGCTTTCTGGCCACCGCCGAAGGCGCCGCGATGATCTTCATGATCTTCATCGGCGCGGACGTGATGAACGCCGCGCTCACCCTCACCCAGGTGCCGGCCCAGCTGGCCAGCCTGGTCGGCGGCTGGGGGCTGCCGCCGCTGCTGGTCGTCGCGGCCATCCTGCTGCTGTACGTGGTGCTGGGCGCCGTGATGGACGAGCTGTCCATGATCCTGCTGACCATCCCGATCTTCTTCCCCCTGGTCATGGGCCTGGACTTCGGCCTGCCCAAGGAATCGGTGGCCATCTGGTTCGGCATCATGGTGCTGATGACCGTCGGCTTCGGCCTGCTGGCCCCGCCGGTGGGGCTGAACGTCTATGTCGTCAACGGCATCGCCAAGGACGTGCCCATTGCCGAAAGCTACCGGGGCGTGCTGCCCTTCCTGGCCAGCGACGTGGTCCGCACCGTGCTGCTGCTGCTGTTTCCGCCGCTGTCGCTGTGGCTGGTCCGGTACGTGGGCTGATGCGCCCGCCATGGCGCGGCCTGCGCGCTGCCGCTTGCGGGTTAGCCCCATGCGGGCCACCGCGTCTTTTCGGTTACCGTCGCGCCACTTCCGTCGTCTGTAGGAGCCTTCGATGATGCACCGCCGCACCCTGCTCAAATCCACCGCCGCCGCTGCCGTGCTGGGCGCGCCTACGCTGGGCCTGGCCCAGCAGAGCGTCACGCTCAAGTTCCACACCTTCATGGCACCGATGTCGCTGGTCTGGCTGAACATGCACAAACCCTGGATGGAAAAGGTCGAAAAGGAATCCAACGGCCGCATCCGCTTCGAGGCCTATCCGGCCATGCAGCTGGGCGGCACCCCCGTGCAGCTGTACGACCAGGCCCGTGACGGCGTGGTGGACATCGTCTGGACCCTGCCGGGCAATACCGCCGGGCGCTTTCCCCGGGTGGAAGTGTTCGAGCTGCCTTTCATGCTGAACAATGCCGAAGCCACCTCCAAAGCCTACTGGGAGTACGTGCAGACCATGGCTCCCGACGAGTTCAAGGACACCCACGTACTGGCGCTGCATGTGCATGGCCCGGGCATGTTCCACTCCAAGGACAAGCTGATCAAGAGCCCGGCCGACCTCAAGGGCATGAAGGTGCGCGGCCCCACCCGCCAGGTCACCAAGCTGCTGCAGGCCGTCGGCGCCACCCCGGTGGGCATGCCGCTGCCCCAGATTCCGGATGCCCTGTCCAAAGGCACCATCGACGCCTGCGTGATCCCATGGGAAGTGGTTCCCTCCGTCAAGGTGCATGAGCTGACCCGCTTCCACACCGAGTTTCCCGCCGGCCATACGGGCCTGTACACCACCACCTTCGTGATGACGATGAACAAGGCCCGCTACGAATCGCTGGCGCCCGACCTCAAGAAAGTCATCGACGCCAACTCCGGCATGGCGACTTCCGCCTGGCTGGGCAAGCAGCAGCAGGCCAATGACATGCCGGGCCGCAAGCCCTCGGTGGAGCGCGGCAACACCATCTACACGCTGAGCCAGGCCGAAGCAGCCGAATTCGTCAAACGGTCCAGCGAGGTCGATGACGAGTGGGTGGCCGACATGAACAAACGCGGCTTCGACGGCAAGAAACTGCTGGAAACGGCCAAGGCGCTGATCGCCAAGCACGGCCGCGGCTGATGCAGCCGGCTACGCGGGATCGACTGCGCGCAAAGGACTGAAGCTGCACACGCTCCTTGTCCGACAGCAGCAGTTCGGCCTTCGGTCTGCCCGTTCTCATCGCGGTATCTCCGTTCCCAAGATACCGCACTGGCACGCAAGACTAATGCCAGTTATTTGCGGGACAACACACTAATGGTTCGGCCTCGCGCTCGATGCGCGCTAGCATGGCGGCGGGCGCTTCCTGCCAGTGGATGATGTCCACCCGGAATGGCAGATCGCTTTCTTCAAAGGCGGCAATGAGATCGGAACGCACGGCTGCGTCCAGCGGCGCGCCTAGGATGAGCAGGTCCAGGTCGGAGTGCGGCCTGGCCCGGCCCGTGGCGCGCGAGCCGAAGACGCGCACTTCGCGCCCCGGCGCGTGGGCGGCCAGTATGCGGCGCACGGTGGCCAGCTGGTCGGGCGTGAGCTCAAGCATCGTGCGCCCCCCTGGCTTGCAGCTGCCGCAGCAGAGCCCGCGCGTGTTGCGCAAATGCCGGCACGATGGCAGCAACCTCAGCCGCCTTGGCCGTATCGTAAGTGTGCGAAGTGATGTTGTGCTTGTCACGGTAAAGAAACCATGCCGTCACGGCATCGGGATCGATCAGCCCCTGCTCGGCCCCCACACGGATGAGGGTGCGGTAGCTCATGCCATCGACCTCGTGCGCGTTGGGCAGGTCCAGCTCGAGCCGGCGCTTGAGCATCTTCCACGCGAGCTCGAAGGTGAACTCGAAGCGCTGGATGGTGGCGTCGCGCAGCTCCTCGTCCGCGGGGGCGGCAGCAGCGCGCGCCAGCGACTTGTCCAGTGCGGCGAGGGCTTTTTCGAAAGAGCCGAGGTCGAGTCTCACGGGTGTTTCCCCTGTGTCGGTTGACGTGTCCACAGCGCAAGGGCGATGCGGTTGAAACCCTCGGCGCGACGCGCCGGGCCGGCTTGGGCCGCGGCGGTGCCGCCCTGCCCCGCCAGCGCCCGCGCTGGCGGGGCAGAGCCTGGCTGCCCGGGGCTGCTCAGCGGATCACCGCCAGCTGCTCGCGCTTGCCGCCCTTGTAGGTGAACAGCGTGAGCGCGCCGTTCTTGATGTCGCCCTTCTCGTCGAAGGTGATGGGGCCGGTGACGCCCTTGTAGTCGGAGGTGGCAGCCAGCACCGGCAGGTATTTGGCCGGGTCGGCCGAGCCGGCCTGGACCATGGCGGCGACCATGACCTTGGTGGCGTCGTACACATAGGGTGCGTAGAGCTGCACATCGACGTTGAACTTGGCCTTGAAGTCGGCGCGGAACTTGTCCATCGCGGCCTTGGCCTCGCCTTCGACGCCGCCAGCTTCGGCGCAGAAGACCTGCTCTTCACCGATGGCGTCGCCCGCGAGCTTGACGAGCTCGGCCGTGCAGATGCCGTCACCGCCCATGAACTTGGCGTTGATGCCCAGCGCTTTCATCTGCTTGAGCATGGGGCCGCCCACCGCGTCCATGCCGCCGAAGAAGACGACGTCCGGCTTCTTGCCCTTGATGCTGGTGAGGATGGCGTTGAAGTCGGTGGCCTTGTCGTGGGTGAATTCCTTGGCAACGATCTTCGCGCCGGCGGCTTCGGCGGCCTTGGTGAATTCCTCGGCCACGCCCTGGCCGTAGGCGGTGCGGTCGTCGATCACGGCGATGTTCTTCGCCTTGAGGGTTTCGACCGCGTATTTGCCCAGCGTGCTGCCCAGGTGCACGTCGTCGGCCACGACGCGGAAAGCCGTCTTGAAGCCCTGGCGGGTGTATTTGGGGTTGGTGGCCGAGGGCGAGATCTGCGGAATGCCGGCGTCGCTGTAGATCTTGGAGGCCGGAATCGTGGTGCCGGAGTTCAGGTGGCCGATGACGCCGGCCACTTTGGCGTCCACCAGTTTCTGCGCCACCGCCGTGCCCTGCTTGGGATCGGCGGCGTCGTCCTCGGCCATCAGCTCCAGTTTGACTTTCTGCCCGCCGATGGTCACGCCGGCGGCGTTGAGCTCGTCGATGGCCATGCGCGCGCCGAGTTCGTTGTCTTTGCCCAGATGGGCGATGGGGCCGCTGATCGGGCCGACATGGCCGATCTTGACCACCGGCAGCGCCGGTGCGGCTGCAGGCGCGGCTTCCTCCTTCTTGCCGCAGGCAGCCAGCAGCGCGACGGCCGCGGTGACGGCCAGCAGGTGTTGCATCCGTTTGCTAGACATGGGGGTATCTCCAGGTTGTTTTGGTCTGTCGGTATCCGGTGGGACGGACGCAGCAAGCGTAGCGCAAAACAGCCCCAAGCCCGCATTCCCCCGGGCGTCACGGTGGCGTTTCGTCGCCGCTTTGCAACCGCGCGGCCACCGCCTGGGCCACGGCCTTGCGGGCGGCGGCATCGACCTTCTGCCGGATGCGCGGCAGCAGCAGCTGCACCTGCTCGCGCACCAGCTCGCTGATGGCGCGCTGCAGCTGCATCTCCACCCGCGCCTCGATGGCCGGCTCCAGCTCCTTGAGCAGCTGCTCGACCAGCTGGGCCTGGGCGTCGGCCGCCGCTGCGGCCAGCGGCGGCAGCGAGGCGGCATCGACCACCTCGGTGAGCGTGGGCACGGCACGCAGCAAGCGCTTGGGAGGAGCTTTGGGCGGTTGGGAGGTGTCCATGACCGTTCGATCCCTCAGGCGTGAAGGTTCAGGTCGTGCTTCTCGATGGCATGGCCCAGCGCGCTGTAGCGCTTCCAGCGAGCACGGGCCTGCTGGCGGTCGGTTTCGTCCTGGCCGACGACTTCGATGACGCGCCGGTATTGCTCGAAACCCTCGGGCCAGGACGGCCCCAGGTTGACCAGCACCTCGTGATGGGGCAGGCCCGGCGCGTCGGCCGCTTCGGCCAGCACCACCGGCGAGGCGGCCACCACTTCCGCTGCCGCCCCCAGCCGGGCATGTGGAATGAAATCGGTCTGCGAGAAGGTCCACAGCAGAGTGTCGAGCCGCGCGAGCGCCTCGGCCTCGGCCGTGACCACCACCCGCGCGCCCGCGGCCACGGCCTTGCGCAGCAGCCGGCAGGCATAAACCAGCTTGTCCGGCGCGTTGAAGTGGAAGGCCAGCTCGGGCATGGCGGCTGTGCGTCAAGCCGCGCGGGAGCGGGCTGCGCGACGCGCGCGGCCGCCGGCCGGTGGCTGGGCCTGCGCCAGCAGGTAGTGCAGCAGCAGGCCGACCGGCCGGCCGGTGGCGCCTTTGGCCGCGCCGCTTTTCCACGCGGTGCCGGCGATGTCCAGATGCGCCCAGGGAAATTTCCCGGCAAAGCGCTGCAGGAATTTGGCGGCGGTCACCGCGCCGGCGGCCCGCCCGGCCACGTTGGCCACGTCGGCAAAACTGGTTTTCAGGCCTTCGGCGTATTCATCGTCCAGCGGCATGCGCCAGGCCGGATCCTGCGCGGCCTCGCCAGCGGCCAGCAGCTGCTGCGCCAGCGCGTCGTCGGTGCTGAACAGGCCGCTGCGCACATGGCCCAGCGCGATCACGCAGGCGCCGGTGAGCGTGGCGATGTCCACCACCGCGCGCGGCTTGAAACGCTCGGCATAGCTCAGCGCGTCGCACAGGATGAGGCGCCCCTCGGCATCGGTGTTGAGGATTTCGATGGTTTGCCCGCTCATGCTGGTGACCACGTCGCCGGGCTTGACGGCGCGGCCGTCGGGCATGTTCTCGCAGGTGGGAATCAGGCCCACGACGTTGAGCGCGGGCTGCAGGCGGCCCAGCGCATCGAAGACGCCCAGCACGCTGGCGGCGCCGGACATGTCGAATTTCATTTCGTCCATCTCGGCCGCCGGCTTGATGGAGATGCCACCGGTGTCGAAGGAGATGCCCTTGCCCACCAGCACGGTAGGCGGCACGTCCTTGCCCGCGCCCTGGTACTGCAGCACGATGAAGCGCAGCGGCTCTTCCGAGCCCTGGGCCACGGCCATGAAGGCGCCCATCTTCAGGCGCGCGACTTCGCGCGGGCCCAGCACCTGGCAGCGTACGCGCGGATGCCGCGCCAGCGCGCGCGCGGCCTCGGCCAGATGGCGCGGGGTGGCGTGGTTGGCCGGGCGGTTGGCCCACTCCTTGGCCAGCTCGATGCCGGCCACGGCGGCTGCCGCCTGCTCGCAGGCCTGGCGCAGGGCTTCATCGGCCTGCGGCACGGCCAGTGTCACGCGCTGCAGCTGTCGGGGCTGGGGCTTGGATTGGGTGGTCGTATAGACGTAGCTGCCGTCGGCCACGGCCAGCACGGCGGCGCGCAGCGCCGCCTCGGCCGGCGCGGCGGCAAAGCCCAGCACCAGCTTGCGCACCGTCGCAGCGCCGATGCGCAGCGCGCCCAGCGCGGCATGCACGGCCTTGCGCACCTGCGGGGCGCTGCCGTCGCCGGCGCCGGCCAGCACCACCCGGGGCGCGTGCGCCTGGGCGGGGCGGTACAGCGTGAGCAGCTTGCCTGCTTCGGTGGCCAGATCGCCGGTCTTGAGGGCCTGGGCGATCAGCGTGGCCAGCGCCCCCTTGCCGGGCTTGCAGTCCGCAGGCACCAGCACGACGAGCGCATCGGCGGCCTGGGCGGCGGCGGCTTCGAGGTCCAGGGATTTGAGTTCAAAGTTCATAATGGCGCCTTTCCTGCCAGGCAATGTTATTCGATTCCTCTTTGCGCAAGGAGCTGGCGCGCAGCTTTGGCGCCACCCTGATCGTGCTGGTCACGGTGGTGATGACCATGACGCTGATCCGCACCCTGGGCATGGCTTCGCGCGGCAGCTTCAACCCGTCGGACGTGATGCTCGTCATGGGCTACTCGGTGCTGACCCTGATGCCCAACATCATGGCCATGAGCCTGTTCGTGGCCTGCGTGATGACGCTGACGCGCCTGTACGCCGACAGCGAGATGGTGATCTGGCTGGCCAGCGGGCTGGGGCTGCTGCGGCTGCTCAAGCCCCTGCTGCGCTTTGCCTGGCCGGTGCTGCTGGCCATCGCCGCGGTGGCGCTGCTGGCCCTGCCCTGGGCGCAGCGCCAGATCGAAACCCTGCGCACCCAGTACGAGAGTCGCGGCGACCTGGAGCGCGTGCAACCCGGGCAGTTCCAGGAAGCCGGTGGCGGCACGCGGGTGTTCTTCGTGGAGAAGGACCCCGGCAACGAGCTGCGGGCACGCAATATTTTCGTGGCCACGAACGAAGGCGGCCGCGAGACGGTGACCGCCGCGCGCAGCGGCTATACCGAATCGGAAGGCGGCGACCGCTACCTGGTGCTGGAAAACGGCCAGCGCCTGGAAATCACGCCCGGGCGCAACGAAGTGAGAATCGGCGAATTCGAGCGCTACCGCCTGCGCGTGGCGCACGATCCGATCGGCCAGCGCGTCGAGCTGCCGCTGGTCTCGTTGCCCACGCTGGAGCTGCTGCGCACCCCCACGCCCTGGAATCTGGGTGAGCTTTCCATCCGTATCGGCTATGTGCTGGCGGCGTTCAATCTCGTGGTCCTGGCGCTGGCGGCCACGCGCGTGAACCCGCGCGTGGGGCGCACCGGCAACCTGCTGTTCGCGCTGCTGCTGTTCCAGGTCTATGTGAACCTGCTGATGCTCGGGCAGAACTGGATCGCCAGCAGCAAGGTCGGCTTTGCCAGCTTCAATCTGCTGCTGCATGGCGGCATGCTGGCGCTGGGGCTGCTGTGGCTGCTGCAGCGGCATTTCAACTGGCGTCCCGCTCTGCGGCGCCCGGCTCCCCGCACGGCATGAGAACCGCGCGCCGCCTCATCCATGCCGAAGTCTTCGCGGCGGTGGCCTTCGTCACGCTGGCCTTTCTGGGGCTGTTCGCCTTTTTCGACTTCGTCGATCAGCTGTCCTCGGTTGGCCGCCCCGGCCCCGGCGGGGGCTACCAGATCCCGCAGGCGGCGGCCTATGTGGCGCTGCTGGTGCCCAACCACCTGTACGAACTGCTGCCCATCACCGTGCTGATCGGCACCATTTACGTGATGGCGCGGCTGGCGCAGAGCTCGGAGTTCACCATCCTGCGCACCAGCGGGCTGGGGCCCTGGCGCGCGCTGCACATGCTGCTGACAGCCGGCTTCACCTTCGCGCTGCTGACCTTCGTCGTCGGCGACTACCTGGCGCCCTGGGCCGACCGCACCGCCCAGCTGCTCAAGGCCCGCTACACCGGCAACCTGACGGTGGGCCAGACCGGCGCGTGGCTGCGCGAGCGCGAGCCTTACGCGCAGTTTGCCGTCAACATCGGCTCGCTGGCGCCGGACGGCAGCATGCAAAACGTGCGCATCTTCGAGTTCGACAACCAGAACGCGCTGGTGTCGATGACGCACGCGCCGCGCGCGCGCTTTGCCGAAGACGACGCCTGGGAACTGGAGCAGGCCGAGCGCACCGAATTCCCCGGCCGTGGCGATGAGGCCGCCCGCGTCGAGCGCACGCAGCTGGCGCACTACCGCTGGCCCACCGGCATCACCGCCGAGATGATTTCGGCTGCGGTGCTCAAGCCCGAGCGCATGAGCACGATCGACCTGTTCCAGTACATCCGCCACCTCAAGGCCAATGCCCAGTCGGCCGAGCGCTATGAAATCGAATTCTGGAAGAAGGTGTTCTACCCGCTGTCGTGTCTGGTCATGGTCGTCATGGCGCTGCCTTTCGCCTATCTGCATTTCCGCAGCGAAGGAGTGTCGCTCTACGTGTTCGGCGGCGTCATGGCCGGCATCAGCTTTTTCTTTCTCAACAACGTCTTCGGCTACATCGGCGAGCTGCGCCAGTGGACCCCCTGGCTGGCAGCGGCCGCGCCCAGCATGATCTATATGGTCATTTCGCTGACGGCCTTTGGCTGGCTGGTGCTGCGGAGGTAGCTGCCCCATGTCCGATCCGGTTCCGCCGCGCGGCCTCATCCTCTTCGCCCACGGCTCGCGTGACCCGCAGTGGCGCGCGCCCATGCAAGCCGTGGCCGCGCGCGCTGCCGAGCTGCAGCCGCAGGTGCGGGTGGCCTGCGCCTACCTGGAGCTGATGGAGCCCGACCTGCCCACCTGCGCCGCCGCCATGGTGCAAGAAGGCCTTGCCGACATCACCATCGTGCCCATGTTCCTGGGCGTAGGCCGGCACGCCCGCGAAGACCTGCCGGTGCTGGTGCAGCAGTTGCGCCAGCGCCATCCGGGCGTGCGCTTCACCCTGCGCGCGGCCATCGGCGAAGATGCCCGCGTGGTGGACATGCTGGCGCGCATCGTCCTGGCCGACGCCTGATCCTGCGCCTCGCCCTCTACAATCGGATGCGCATGACCCGCGCCCCGCTTGCCAACCGTACTGTCTTTCTGCTCGTGCTGGGCGCTTCCCTGGCCGTGGCCATGCTGCCGGTGCTCTGGCCCGGGCTGGATCTGGCCGTGGCGCGCTTTTTCCTGCAGGGGCAGCCGCGCCCGCACCCGGCCGACTGGGCCTGGGTGGAGTGGGTCAACGAATACACGCCCGACGTCTTTCGCGGCCTGGCCATGCTGTGCATCGCCGGCTGGATCGTCGTCAGCCTGCTGCGGCGCTGGCAGCGCCTGGGCCTGGCGCTGGCCTTCGTGGGCCTGTCGCTGACGCTGGGGCCGGGCTTCGTGACCTGGGCGGTCAAGGAGCACACGCTGCGCGCCAGGCCCTTCGACGTGGTGGAGTTCGGCGGCGACCGCCGCTTCACCCCGGCGTTCGAGCAGGCGCAGCAGTGCAGCGACAACTGCGCCTTCACCAGTGGACACGTGGCCTGCGGCTTTTTCTTCGTCTCGCTGATGCTGCTGGATCCGCGGCGGCGCTGGCGCTGGATCGCGTTCGGCCTGCTGGCCGGCGGCGTGGTGTCGCTGGCGCGCATCGCGGTCGGGGCGCACTGGCTCAGCGACGCCCTGTGGGCCCTGCCCATCACCTTGGGCAGCAGCGGCCTGGTCTGGTTGGTGCTGAACTTTTTCTACCGGCACGGCCCCGCCGTGCGCCGCGCATGAAGCCGCTGCCGGCCCTGCTGCGCCTGCTGCGGCCCCATCAGTGGGTCAAGAACGGCTTCGTGTTCGCCGGCCTGCTGTTCAGCCACAGCTGGAGCGATGCCGGGCTGTGGCTGCGCGTGCTGCAGGCCTTTGCGGCTTTCTGCGCGGCCGCCAGCCTGGTCTATATCCTGAACGACTGGCGTGACCGCGCCGCCGATGCGCTGCACCCGCACAAGCGCCTGCGCCCGCTGGCCAGCGGCGCGGTGCAGCCCGCTGCGGCCCTGGGCACCGCGCTGGCGCTCGCGCTGGCCGCACTGGCGCTGGCATGGGACAACCCGCGGCTGCTGATGCTGCTGGCCCTGTATGTGGCGCTGAACCTGGCCTACAGCTGGCGCCTCAAGCACGTGCCGGTGGTCGATGTGTCGCTGATCGCCAGCGGCTTCATGCTGCGCCTGCTGGCCGGCACAGTGGCCGTGGGCATTACACCGTCGCGCTGGCTGCTGCTCACGGGTCTGTTCATCGCGCTGTTCCTCGGCTTTTCCAAGCGCAAGGCCGAGACGTTCCATGAGCCGGCGCAGCAGCGCGCGGTGCTGGAGCACTACCCCGCCGCGCTGCTGGACACCTACATCGCCGCCACGATGACGGCCACGGTCATCACCTACGGCCTGTACGCCTCCAGCCCGGAGGCGCAGCAGATGCACGGCGCGCGGCTGATCTACACCGTGCCGCTGGTGGTCTTCGGCCTGCTGCGCTACGCCTACCAGGTCCACCGCGGTCGCGGCGAGGACGTCACGCGCGACCTGCTGCGCGACCCCTGGATTCTGGCGGCCGGCGCCGGCTGGCTGCTGGTCTTCCTATGGCCCGGGCCTTGAAGCTGCCGCTCAAGCCCCTGTTGCTGGCCATCGCGGGCGCGGCCACGCTTTATGCGCTGGCCCTGCTACTGGGCAGCGACGCCCCTTGGGCCCGCGTGGCCACCGCGCTGGGCTCCCCCGCGGGGCTGCTGGCCGCCGGTCTGTGCCTGCTCAGCTACCTGCTGCGCGGCCAGCGCTGGCGGCTGTGGATGGCGCTGCATGGCCGGGCCCTGCCTGCGGCCCAGGGGCTGCGCCTGTATCTGGCCGGCTACACCTTCACGCCGACGCCGGGCAATGTGGGCGAGGCCGTGCGTGGCCTGCTGCTGCGCCCGCCGCTGGGGGCGGGCGCCAGCGTGGCGATCTTCGGGGCCGAGCGGCTGGCCGACCTGCTGGCCCTGCTGCTGCTGGCGCTGCCCGCCCTGCCCTGGCTGTGGCGGCATCCGCTCGCGCCGCCCTGGCTGCCGGCCTTCATCGCCAGCATCCTGCTGATCGGGCTGCTCGCGGCCGCGCTGCTGTGGCGCCTGCGCGCGCAGTTGCTGCAGCGGCTGCCCTGGCTGCGCGGCGCCGCGGGCAGCCTGGCCCAGCAGCCCGGGCGCTGGCTGGGCCTGACCCTGCTGGCCTGGGCCGCGCAGGGGCTGGCCGTCTGGCTGCTGGCCCGCGAGCTGGGGCTGGCCCTGTCGCCCGCGCTGGCCACCGGCCTGTACGCGCTGGCCATGGTGGGCGGGGCTCTGTCGCTGCTGCCGGCCGGGCTGGGCGGCACCGAAGCCCTGCTGACCGCGCTGCTGGTGCTGGCCGGCGTGCCATGGCCTTTGGCCCTGCTGCTGACGGTGCTGGCGCGGCTGCTGACGCTGTGGCTGGCGGTGGCCGTCGGCGCGGTCGCGCTGTTTTATAGTGCGGCGCTGCGCCGCGACATTGCGCTGCGCTGACTGCCTTTCCATGCCGCCTTCTGCTCCCGCCTCTTCCTTTCCCCTGATCCGCTGGCTGCTGCTGACGGCCCTGGCATCGCTGGCGCTGCGCCTGTGGATCAGCGTGGCGCTGCCCATCACCGGCGACGAAGCCTTTTTCTACTGGTGGGGTGTCTATCCGGACTGGGGCTATTACGACCATCCGCCGATGGTGGGCTGGCTGATCTGGCTGATGCGCCAGCTCTTGGGCGAAGCGACCTGGGCCATCCGCCTGCCGGCGGTGCTGCTGCCGCTGGCCGTGGGCGCGCTGCTGGGCTGGGCGCTGCGCCCGCTCGGGCGTGAGCGCGCCGCCTGGGCCGTGCTGCTTTTCTGGCTGGCGCCGATCAACTGGCTCAACACGCTGATCACGACCGACACGCCGCTGATCTTCTGGTCCATGCTGTCGGTGGCGCTGCTGCTGCGCGCCGAACAGCGCCCGGCCCTGGATGGCCACGCGGCCGGGCTGTACGCGCTGTCGGGCGTGGCCATCGGCTGTGCGTTTCTGTCCAAGTACTTCTCGGTCGTGCTGGGGCTGGCGTATCTGGCGTACTTCGCGCTGTACCGGCGCGAGCGCTGGGGCGGTCTGTTGCTGATCGCGCTGGCCGCGCTGCCGGGGCCGCTGATCAATCTGTGGTGGAACATGGGGCATGGCTGGCCCAACATCATGTTCAACGCCATCAACCGTAACCAGGACGCCGCCTTCGCCTGGAGCAAGCCGCTGGGCTACCTCGGCATGCTGGCCTATCTGCTGACGCCGGCCCTGCTGTGGCTGGGCTACCGGCACCGGCAGGCCCTGCGGCAGGCTGCGTGCAGCCAGCGGCTGCTGGCCGTGCTGCTGGGGGTGCCGTTCGCGTTCTTTGCGCTGCTGGCGTTCAAAAAAGTCATCGGGCTGCACTGGGTGCTGGCCTTCTATCCCTTTGTGTTCGCGGTCTTTGCGCTGGCCTTGCCGGCCGATGCCCTGCGCCGCGCCGCCTGGGGGCTGGCCGCCTTCACTGCGCTGCACGTGCTGGCGGTCGCCGGCATCGCGATGACGAGCCTGCCGGACTGGCAGGACAAGCCGCGCTACTACAGCATGGTGCGCAGCTTTCGCACCGCCGAGCTGCTGCAGCAGGTGCGCACGCCCGATACGGTGCTGATGGCCGACGCCTACGCACCGGCGGCCGTCTATGGCTACACCATCGGCCAGTACGTGCCGGTGTTCGGGCCGGGCAAGTTCCATGCCCGGCAAGACGACCTGCTGGTGGACTTCTCGCGTTACGAGGGGCGCGACATCCGCATCATCGTTTCGGACGGCGAGCCGCCGCCGCTCGATGCATACCGCTCCTATTTCGATAGCGTGCAGGCGCTGCGCTTCGTGCAGGACGGAGTGACCTTCCACGTGGTCGAAGGCCGCCGCTTCCACTACGAAGCCTACCGCCAGGGTGTGCTGCGGGACATCTTCGAGCGCTACTACGCCATCCCCGAGTGGCTGCCGATGACGGGCTGCCCCTTCTGCGTGCGCTACTGCGGCCAGGTCCGCTGCCCTCGACCATGAGCCCCGAAGGCGTGGGGCACGCGCAGGCGCGGCCCGTCGTGGCCGCTTTCGACTTCGACGGCACGCTGACCCAGCGCGACACCCTGCTGCCCTTTTTGCGCCGCCTGCTGGGCTGGCCGCGCCTGCTGGCGGTGCTGCTGCGGTGCAGCCCCTGGCTGGCCGGCTATGCCGTGCGCCTGATCAGCAACCACCGCGCCAAGGCCGCGCTGCTGCGCGCCGCGCTGGCCGGCCGCAGCGCAGCCGAGGTGCTGCACTGCGCCCAGGCTTTCGTGCAGCAGGAACTGCCCGCCCAGTGGCGGCCCTGGGGCATGGCCGAGCTGCTGCGCCATCAGCGCGCCGGCCATCGTTGCGTGCTCGTCACGGCCTCGACCAGCTGTTACATGCACCTGGTGGGCACGGCCCTGGGCGTGGACGCCGTGCTGTGCACCGAGCTGGAAGTGGCCGAGGGCCGCTACAGCGGCCGTCTGGCCACGCCCAACTGCCATGGCGAGGAAAAAGTGCGCCGCCTGCAGGCATGGCTGGCAGCGGAATACGGCGCAGCGGCCGCCGTGGAACTGCACGCCTACGGCGACACGCCAGGCGACTGGCCGATGCTGCGGCTGGCGCAGACGGCGTGGTACCGCCAGCGCCGCTGGCAGCCCCGCTGAGCGGCGCAGCGCCCCTGCGCGCCGACTGCCGGGCACGGCATCCGCTCACAAATGGATACCTCCATTCACTCGCTATTTCAGACATTCGCATTTGCTCGAAAAGAGTAACAAACCATCACAGTCTTGCAGGGGCATACCGTCTCGCAATACAGCGGACCATTTCTAGAATGGATCGCAACAGGATCAACAGACCGTAACCGTAACGGCACTGGCGATTGATCCCCGCCAACCCAGGAGGAGACACCATGCAACCCGGCGCCTTTTTGCTCGCAGCCCTGCTCACCGTCATCGCGCCAATCGGCGCCTGGGCCCAGGACATCGTGATCGGCCAGTCCGTTCCGCTTAGCGGCAGCAACGCCGACATCGGCCGCGACATGCGGGACGGGGCCATGGCCATCTTCGCGCGCGTCAATGCCAGCAACCAGCTGGGACGCAAGATCCAGCTGGTGACACTGGACAACGCCAACAACCGCCAGCGCGCGGCGGAAAACACCCAGCAGTTGATCAGCCAGCACGGCGCGCTGGCCCTGTTCGGCTACAATTCGGCCACCAACAGCATCGATGCCCTGCCGCTGGTGACGCAGCACAACATGCTGTTTTTCGCGCCGTTCAGCGGTTCGCTGAGCCTGCGCAACCATCCCAACGTCTATACGATCCGTGCCTCCTACACGGATGAGGCGCGCAAGATCATCGAGTCCAAGCGCATGGTCGGCGCCACCAAGACCGTGGTGCTGCATTACGACGACGAGGTGGGACGCAGCAACTACGAAGCCGTGGCCAGCGCCTTCGCCGAAACAGGGGGCGAACGCCCCCGTGCGGTGGCCGTCAAGCGCGGCGGAACGGCGCTGACGCCGGCGCTGGTGGATGAAATCGTCAGGGACGCCCCCCACTACGTACTGGCCACCACCCAGTTCAACGTGGTGGGCGAATTTCTCAAGCTGTCCAATGACAAGGGCAACCCCGTACCGGTGGCGGCACTGTCGTTCGTGAATCCGGACGAATTGGCCGAATCGGTCGGCCCGCTGGCCCGCGGTACCGTCGTGGCCCAGGTCATGCCCTCACCGCGGGCGTCCAACCAGATTGCGGTGCCTGTGGTCAAGGACTGCGCCGAGGCACTGCAGGCCTACAACGGCGCACGCTTGAACTACACCACGCTGGAATCGTGCATCGCGGCCAAGGTACTGGTCGAAGCGCTGCGCAAGGCCGGCCCCCGGGTTAGCCGCGAAAGCCTGCTGCAAGCGATGGCCGGCTTGGGGCGGGTGGACCTGAAAGGCTTTGTGCTCAACTATGGCCCTGGCCAGCGCCATGGCAGCAACTGGGTGGAGCTCACCATACTGTCGCGCGGCAACCGCTTCGTGCAGTAGGAGTTGCCTGACCTTTTCACCGCACTGCCAGTTACCGCACGGCCGCAGGCGAGGCGGCAACCAGACGCACCACCAGCCGCGAACGGCGCGACACGTCGCCCTGGGCCTCGCCACTGGCCATGTTCAGCGCCCACCCCTGCTGCACGCCCAGCGTGGCCGCGCCAGTGCGGCCTTGCTGGATGTTGTCGTAGTGGTAGGGGTTGACGGCGCGGGTATCGATGGCGGCGGTCAGCGTCCAGTACCAATCCAGCGGGGCGGCGGGAAAGAGGGCCGCCGTCTCGGGCGGATAGCGGCCGTTGCGGGCCGCCCAGCGCCGTAGCTCGGCCACCCGCGGCAGACGCCACGGCAGCCCTTCGGCGCGGGCCCGCTCGGCCGCTCGCGCCAGGGCTTCACCGTGCGTCAGCAGCTCCGGCTGCCCGGCGCAAGTGCGGCCATTCCACTGCATCCCCTCGACACAGCGAGCCCAGACGAGCTGGCTGCGCGGATCGTGCACCTGGGTGCCATCGGCGCTGATGGAGGGCGCCCGTGCCGCATCGGCTCCATCGGCCGCACCGGCCACCGGCACGGCCTGCGGGCCCAGTGCCCACCCCAGCAAGGCCACGAAGCCCACGCGCACCCACCCGGTGGGGCGACGGCTCAATTGGCGGATTTGACCCATTCCAGAACCTGCGCGAACGCCGGATCGTCGGCCGTGCGCAGCCATTCGAACGCCACCATCTCGGTGGTCACCAGTTCCGCTCCGGCCGCAGCCAGGCGGTCGAAGGCTGCGTCGCGGTTGCGCTCGCTGCGCGAGCTGCTCGCATCGGTCACCACCCAGACGTCGAAGTCCTGCTCCAGCAGATCCAGCGCGGTCTGCAGCAGGCACACATGCGCCTCGCAACCGGCCATGACGATGGTGTGGCGCTGCGGCTGTGCCTTGGGGGGCTTCTGCAAGTGCTTGGGCAGGCTGCGCGCGTTGCCTTTGGGAGCAGGCGCCGGCGGGGACAGCACCTGCAGCAGCCCCGCGGCCACGGCGCTGAAGCTCATCTTGGCAAAGGTCTTGCCGCCGGCCTGCTGCACCAGGGTCTGCAGTTCTTCGACCGTACCGCCCAGGCCAGCCGGGTTTTCCTCGGTCACCCACAGCGGCACCTGGAACAGCCCGGCCAGGCGGACCAGCCGCTGCGCATTGGCCAGCACGCTGGATGCCTCATGGATGGCCGGCATCAGCCGCGTTTGGTAATCGACCAGCAGCAGCTGGGAGTCGTCGCGATCGAGCAGCATGATCAATGTCCTTCTTCCGGGCTGGGCTCAGGCAGCGATGCGCACCACGATGCGGCCGCGCACCTGAGCGGCCAGCAGCTGCACGGCCTTCTCGGTGGCTGCCTCCAGCGGGATTTCCTCGATCATGCGTTCGAGCAGCTGCGGATCCAGATCGCGCGCCAGCCGCTCCCAGGCCCGCTGCCGCCGCTGCAACGGTGCCATGACCGAGTCGATGCCCGCCAGCGTGACGCCGCGCAGGATGAAGGGCATCACGGTGGCGGGCAGATCCGCCCCTTGTGCCAGACCGCAGGCGGCCACAATGCCGCCATAGCGGGTCTGCGCCAGCGCGTTGGCCAGCGTGTGCGAGCCCACGGCATCGACCACCGCGGCCCAGCGCTCTTTCTGCAGCGGCTTGCCCGGCTGCGACAGTTCGGCCCGGTCGATCACCCGCGCCGCGCCCAGCGCCTGCAAATAGGCCGCCTCGCCGGATTTGCCCGTTGCAGCCACGACCGCATAACCCAACCGCCCCAGCAGCGCCACGGCCACACTGCCCACGCCGCCGGTGGCGCCCGTCACCAGCACTTCCCCGTCGCCGGGGCGCACGCCATGGTCTTCCAATGCCAGCACGCACAGCATCGCGGTGTAGCCGGCGGTGCCGATGGCCATGGCCTGGCGGGCGGTAAAGGCAGCGGGCAGGCGCACCAGCCAGTCCCCCTTGAGCCGGGCCTTTTCGGCCAGACAGCCCCAGTGCGTCTCGCCCACGCCCCAGCCATTGAGCACCACCGCATCGCCGACCCGCCAGTCCGGATGGCTGGATTCGAGCACCGTGCCCGCACCGTCGATGCCAGCCACCATCGGCCACTGCCGTACCACCGGGCTTTTGTTGCAGATGGCCAGCGCGTCCTTGTAATTCAGCGTGGAGTACTGCACCGCCACGGTGACGTCGCCAGGCGGCAGCCGGGCTTCGTCCACCTGCTGCACCTTGGCCGAAAATCCGCCGCTGTTATCCAGCACCAGTGCCCTGAACATTGATTCGCTCCGTAAATAGTGTCTTAAATCAACGACTTGTCAAAACTTTCCAGAAACCACTTTCATTGACAGGCCGCTGCGCCACGCCCTATCCTAACGGCTTATGCGATACGGGCTCACCCTTACCCTGCTGTGCGCCTGGGCCGTTGCGCCCGCAGCGGCACAGGACGCGGACGCACTGGACCGCTTCCTGGCTGCCCGTGGCCTGCTCGCACCGGCAACCACGGCACCGGCGCCCAGCGGGCAGCCTGCGCTGGCCGAAGCCACCAACGACAGCCTGACCGGCCCCTTCGCGCCCTCTGCCAACACTTCTTCTGCCGACCGCCTGTCCCAACTGGTGGTCGCCGCGATGGGCGCGCTGGGCGTACCCTACCGCCGCGGCGGCAACGACTTCGATGGCGGCTACGACTGCAGCGGTTTCGTACGTGCCGTGTACGAACAGAACCTGGGCATCACCCTGCCCAGGCTGGCCGCCCAGCAGGCGGCAGCCACCCACGTGATCGACCGCGACACGCTCCAGCCGGGCGATCTGGTCTTCTTCAACACCCAGCGTCGCGCCTACAGCCATGTCGGCATCTACGTGGGAGACCACAAGTTCATCCACTCCCCGCGACCGGGTGCGGTGGTGCGCATCGAGGACATGCGCGTCAGGTACTGGAGCCGACGCTTCGACGGAGCACGGCGGGTTGCTCTTGTAACCGCATCATCCAGCGCCGGCCTGCCACCCCGCAGCGAAACGGCACATTACCCCAGCTATTAGCCCTCCGCTGCAGCGCCCGATTACCGCCCCGGGTCTAGATCAATTTCGACCGCCCGCTGCTGCTGCAACAGTTCCGCCGCCTGGCCGACCGTACTCCGGGTCACAGACAGTGCGCGCAGGCGTATCGCGTCCCCACCGTCATGACGTCCTTCCTCCTGGACCGTGGCCTGCTCATGCTCCTTTGCATCGCTCAGATGGATCTGCTCTGGCGCATCGCCTGTGGAGTCCCTCGGCTGTAGCATGCGCAAGCGATCAATCGCTTGCTGAGCCGTCTCATTCGGAACGATTCGGCCGTTGGCATCAATGATTCCGCTGCCCGTGTTATCCACCCGCCCGAATGCACCACGCACCTGAGCGCGCGGCGCGTCCACCCCGAGCTGATCGGCCCGCCCCGTCACCATCGCGGTCGTCGCCGCCTGGACATCGGCACGCCCCACATCCAGCGTGAGATCCACCGAACCGGTCGAATGGGCCGTCAGGATCGGTGCGCTGACGCTCCCTCGCACCACCTCTGCGGACAATGCCACCAGAGCATCGGCTTGAACCTGCACATCGACGGTCTGTGTAGCCGTCACGGCGACCGTGCCGGCAGAGATAGTGGCAGTGACGTTACGGCCCGACAGCCTGGCCATGTCCTGGGCCGTTACGCTGGCCTGCACATCCCCAGCACTGAGCACTTCGACACCGCCCCCACTGACAATAGAACCACTCACGGTTCCAGCAGCCACCAGTGTGCTGATATCCGCGCCTGCGGCCCTCAACGTATGACTGCTCAGGGACACATCGCCTTGTCCTTCGATATGAAACC
Organism: Hylemonella sp.; assembly: GCA_036846225.1. GTDB lineage: Bacteria > Pseudomonadota > Gammaproteobacteria > Burkholderiales > Burkholderiaceae_C > Hylemonella. The sequence goes on along the minus strand of DAIUCJ010000001.1, from coordinate 121,723 downwards.
GCTGCACCCACAGCGTATCGGCCAGGCTGACACGCCTTGCGGCCACTGTCAGATCTCCAAGAGGCTGTGCGGCGGTGCCGCCAGCTGTCAGGCTGACATCGCCCCACTGCAGGCCCGACCCGGCCCGCAGCGTCAGCGCCGCAGGCGCGCTTGAGGCACGCTGGATCCCTCCCGTGAATATGATATCGCCGCCATCGGTGACCAGCGTGGTGTCTGCCAGTAACCGAACGCCGCCCTGGATGCGAATGTCTCCCCCACCCTGCACCACCACCTGCCCGCCGATGCCGCTGCCATCTGCAGCCGGGCCAACCGTCAGCGAGCGCAACCACGTCTCACCGAAATACACATCACGCACTCCGCTGATGGCGACGTCCTCGTCGTATTGCCCTGGATCCACCGTGATGACCGCACCAGCAGGCGAGCGAGCCAAGGCTGCCGCCAGCGACAAGGCCTGGGTTCCCCCGCCATCAAGCTGCCCGACGCCAACCACGAAGTCGGCGGTCGCCGCGCTTCCGTTCCAGCCTTGCACGGTACTGGCTTGCGACCCGGGCAAATTGACGGCGAAATCAATGGCCCTCTGACGGGTAGGCTGCAACCATGTGTACTGCCCACTGGCCGTCGTGGTGGTATTGCGAACGGCGTAGCTGAACCCCTCGATCTGCAAACCGCCAAAGTCATGCAGGGCGGACTCGTCCTGCAGGTACACAGGGTTGATCTCTCCATAGCCGTTACTGGCCTCCAGCCGGATTCCATCCACCTGCTGGTTGTAATGGCGATTAGCCTGATACAGCGCCACACCACCCCAAGCGTTGTTACGCGTCACAGTGTTGCGCACCGTCACCTGCGCGCTGTCGGTGATCTGCAAACCAGCACCCTGCGTCACCCCGCCGTCATTGCCCACCGGCGCACCGTCGAGCAGCACGCTGTCTATGACTGCCCCCACGACCCCATTCAGATCCAGTTCGGCCCTGCCAGCTCCCCGGCTGGTAACCCGTTCAATCGTGAAACGGTGCAGCCGTGCGCCGCCCCCTCCCTCCGGAGCGACTTTGATGCCATAAGCTGAAGGGTAATTGCCGGTTGGTCCGTACAGCGTGAAATCTCGCAATGTGACGTCATCGGCGCTGATGTGCATTCCATAGCCACCGCCGACCCCTCGTGCGTCGATGAGCGTGGTAGTCTGCCCACTGCCAGCCAGCGTCAGGGGCTTGTCAATGGTCAGGGTACTGCCATGCGTATAGGTCCCGGGCAGCATGTAAACCGTTCCGCCAGTCACCACGGCCTGTACGCCCGCTTGCACCGAACCTAGCGGCGTCAGCAGGCTGCCCTGGTTGCCAACGCTGCCCGCCGGAGAAACATAAACCCGCGTGCGATTCGATGTGGCATAGCCCTGGTCCTGTACAGCCCAGCCTTGGTTGGCGGCACTCAAAGCCAGCAGACCCTGCTGCCATGCCGGCGTGGGAGCAGCAGCAATAGGCGGACTGTTTCCAACGATCTGCCCGGATCCATTCAAATGGCCGTTCAGATGAAGGTTTAGTCCCCATTCATTGCCAACTAAACCTTCATAATTGCCGGCAATCGCGATGCCTGCTCCATCGGTGTATTGCACCGAAATGCCACTTTTCGTGTTGTCGATCAGGTTGCCGCTGATACTGCCACTGCTGTTTCGGCCGTGAATCAGAATGCCATTGCGCAAATCATGTAGATGATTGTCCCGGATGACGAAATCCTGCACACCATCGGCCACCGCAATACCACGGCTGATGTTATTGCGTGGCGTCGTGTAATAGATGGAGTAGGGGGCGTCCAGCGGACCGGCAATTTCCAGTCCCTGCACCGTCACACCATAGGCTTGTATGGATAGCCCATTGACCTGGGCTCCATCCGGTACCAGCAACCGCGCCCCTGGCTGCCCCTGCAGCGTCAGATAGGCTTTGTTCAGTATCACCTGCTCAAGGTATGTACCTGGCTGTAAGGTCACGATCGCCCCGGTACCAACCGCACCTGCTCGGGCGATGGCCACGGCATCCTGGATCGATGCGCCGGGTTGCACGGTAACCGAAGCGGCGGCGCCAGAGATGACCGGCGCCACCAGATCCGACCCAAGCAGAACCGTATGCCCGTCCACCACAATCGCCTGACTCGCCTGTTGGATGCCGCTCAGATTCACCACCCCGGAAACCAGTTGCGCGGCATCGCCAGTACTTAGCAAAATCTGTCCGCCTTCCAGCCTGGCATCTGCCGCATTGACCAACGCTGCCCCAATGCCTTGCGCTCCTGCGGGCACAGCCAGCTCGTACAGCCCACCGTTGAATGACACCGTCGCCCGGTCCGCTCCTGCCAGAGCAATGCGACCGGTCGTGGCTGTGATCGCGCCGTGATTGTGGACAGAAGGAGCCACCAACGCCACCAACCCCGCATCATTGGCTGTCAGCGTGCCATGGTTCGTGATGCTGCCCGTGCCCACTCCATCGATGCCAAAGCTCCCTCCCGACTGAAACGCGTCGGCATCGACCCGCCCGGTCGTCACGATCAGCGAGCCGACGTTGATGTACGCCCCCTGATGGAAAAGTACGCCATTCGGATTCACCAGCAGAACCGTGCCGTTGGCGATCAAACTTCCATGGATATCGGACATCGGCGCCGTGGCACCCACCCGGTTGAGTACCGCTGCTGTCGCGCTGGGCTGGACATACTCCACTGTCTTGCCCGCTCCGATGTGAAAAGACTGCCAGTCGATGATGGCACGTGAACCACTCTGCGTCAGAGTAAGCCGATCGGGCGTTAGCGCCGCAGTGATAGAGCCCGAAGTCACGACTCCGCCCATCGGCAGACCAGCCAAACTCGGATTGATGGGCTGGGCCATTGCACCGCAACAGATCAGTACCACCGGAACGACCCGCAGCACACAGACCGGCGCATTCCACCATCTCGAACTGTTGTACGTCCACATAATTACCTTCCCCTCAAAAGCGCATACTCAGAGCCCCCAGCAGGCGGGCCGCCTTGCCTTGCTCGCCTGCGCTGGACAGTGGGCGTGTCAGAGGCCAAGCCGCTTCCAGTTGCGCCGTAATCTGCGCAAACAAGGAAAGACGCACTCCCACCCCGGCGGATGCCAAACTGCGGGTAGCCGGCGCATCGGCTGCCAGCACCCCAAGCTGCGTCACCTGCCCCAGGTCGTAGAAGACGTAGCCCTGATATGCCTGCAGTCCGGGCCATGATCCGCGGCCATTGCGCCGCGATTCCAGACGCAATGCCAGAGCCCGGTCTCCTACCAGCTCGGCCGGCTCATAAGCGCGGCCATAACGTCGCCCGCCCAAGGCAAACTGTTCGGATGACAGCAATGGTGTGTCACCCGTCCACTGTCCAGCTACTCCCGCATGAAGGCTCCAGCCATCGGCCAGGGGTTGCTGACGCGTGTACTCGAAAGTCCATTTGCTGAAAAGCCCATCAGCGCCCACCCGACTTTTAAGCAGATCGGAGCGGCTCGTCCCTCCTACCCCCTGGCTGTAATCCACATCAAGGCTGTTAGACCCATCCCAGCGATCGAACCGCTGCCAGCTCCACCCCAAACGCAACACGCGTATTCGATCCTCGACGGTGCGCACACCCAGTACATCGGTATCGATGTCGGTACTGTCAAAAGCCAAACGGATCCAGGCACTCTGATGACGCGTCCGTTGCAGCGGATAGCTCAACTGCAGCGATACTCCGTCCGCGCGTCCACGGATGTCTTGTATAGCCAATGTGTCGCCTGGCTGCGTTCGGGCTTGAAACAGGGTGGCCCCCAGTCGCCATCCCTGTTCATCTAGTAGCTTCGAATACGTCAGCTGGTGGTACGACATCTCGGTATCGCCACTTCCCGCCCCCAAATAGCGCAGCTGATCGGTAGGCGTCAGGACTTGGTTAAGTGCCAGCCCCACGCTCACCTGGTTAGGGCCCAGATAACGGGTTCCATAGTTGTCCAGCGATACCTGGCCTTCCAGGCGCCTGAGGCGAGCCACCAGAGTCAAATCGGCCGCGCCTGGAGCTTTCGACGGGGTCAGCACGCTGCGCAGTTGCAGGCCTGGAACCTCCTGCGCTGTCAGCAGATAGCGCTCCAGCACATCGGCACGCAGTGGCCTGCTGTGACGAATGCGCTCACCAATCTGTACAAGAAATGGTCGAAGCTTCTCGTCAGCTTCGATGAACACTTCGCTGACATAACCCTCGATAACCCTCAGTGTCAACCGCCCTTGCGCCAGCGACTGAGGTGGAACAACGACGGTGGACAGGAAATAGCCAGCATTGCGGTACTGTGTCGTCAGTGACTGCGCCAGCGCAAAGATTTCTGTTCCCGTGACTTCGCGCCCCCGATAGGCAGCAAACGCCCTCTCCAGATCCGCGGCGGTCAGTGCTGTGTTCCCTTCAATCGAGATGTCTTGCAGCCATACTCGAATGGCTTGCAATCCCGCAGGCACGCCGGCCGTAGGGTTGCCCGTCATTTCCGGCAGGCTGTTAGTGCTGCTTGTCGCAGGCGGCACGTTCAGTTGTTCGCGCAAACGCGCCGGATCTGGCATCGTCTGCCCACGAACGCCACCTCCTGCTGCGATCAGTAGCGCTGAGAACAGCAACCTGCAGACGTACCCCCACGCGTTATCACCGTTGGCTAGGCAATCCCCCGCTTTCGTCATGACGCCCCCCTGGATCACCCATGCTTCGCATGCCATGCGCCCTCGCGGCCCTTCCTGCGAAAAGCTATTGGTGCCGCGTTTTGTTACCAATAGTAACTATTGGATATTTTTTGTAAATATCTCTCGAGGAGATGTCTGCATTTCGCCACATCCCCCAACGCACCACAGGGAGCTTCTGTCTGCCTGACCGCAATAGCAAACGGCATCCAATCCGGCAGAATGGCGTACACCTCAAAATTTCCGGTTTGCCACCGAACGGACATGTACTACGCCGTCACCAGCACCAAAACTTTCGAGCAGGCCTGCTCGGATCTCGATGCCGCCGTCAAGCGCCATGGCTTTGGCGTTTTGCATGTGCACGACATCGGACAGACCCTGCGCAGTAAGGGCCAGAACTTCAGCGAACAATGCCGCGTCTTCGAAGTCTGCAACCCGGCTCAGGCCGCACGCGTGCTGGCCAGCGACATGCGCCTGAACATGGCGCTGCCGTGCCGCATTTCGGTTTACACCCAGGGCGGCCAGACGCTGATCGGGATGATCAAGCCGACCGATATGCTGGCCATGCTCTCGCAGGATCCCGCGCTGGCCCAGGTGGCCCGTGAAGTCGATGAGAAAACCACGCTGATGATCGACGAGGCCCGCTGAGCATGACGCGACTTCTTACCGTCCGCTTCCTGCTGCCGCTGCTGCTGGTCTGCGGGCTGACCCTGCCTGCGCAGGCCCAGGATGCCGCCCCCAGCTACGCGGCGGCCGAGCCGCTGGGCACGGCGCTGGAGAACTGGCCGTACCCCTATCCGGTCCAGATGCTGCAATTCGAGTTGGAAGGCCGGCCGGTGCGCATGGCTTACATGGATGTGCGGCCGGAAGTTCCCAACGGACAGACCATCGTGCTGCTGCACGGCAAGAACTTCAGCTCCGACTATTGGGCTCTCACCCTCAAAGCGATGTCGGGCTACGGCTACCGAGTCATCGCGCCCGATCAGATCGGCTTTGGCAAATCCTCCAAGCCCGAAATCCGCTACACCTTCGCCACCCTGGCGGACAACACGGCCCGCCTGCTCGACCATCTGCGCATCGAGCGGGCCGTGATCATCGGCAACAGCATGGGCGGCATGCTGGCCGTGCATTTCGCCCGCCGCTATCCCCAGCGGGTTGTGGCACTGGTGCTGGAAAACCCGCTGGGCCTGGAAGACTACCGCCCGGTGATTCCGCCGCAGGAGACGGCCCAACTGGTCCGCCTGGAAATGGCCCAGACGGCGGCCAGTTACCGCAGCTTCGTCCGCTCCTATTTCGCGAACTGGAAACCGGAATACGAGCGCTTCGTCGAGCAGTTCGCCCGCCTCCAGCTCAGCGGCGACTATCCGCGTTATGCGCTGATCTCGGCCCTGACCTACCAGATGATTTACGAAGGGCCGATCTACGATGAGCTACCCAAGCTGTCCGTGCCCACGCTGCTGGTGATTGGCCAGCAGGACCGCACCGTCTTCGGACGACGCTTCGCCCCTGCCGACGCCGTGCGTGCGCTGGGCAATTTCCCCCAGCTTGGGCGGCTGACGCAGCAGCGCATCGCGGGCTCCGTGCTGAAAGAATTCAACCATGTCGGCCACGTGCCGCATCTGGAAGCGCCCGAACGCTTCCACGCCGTGGTGCAGGACTTCATTTACGGCCGTAAATAACCTGGCTCGCGGCGCTGCCAGGCCCCTCCCAGGCAGCGCAGCAGAGCCCGGCGATTCAAGGAGCTGCCTCAGGGACTGCTCTTATGCGGATCGGCCGGTCCGCTGGCCCCACGGGTCTTCAGGTGCAGCTTGTCGCTGACCCAGGCATCGGCCTTCTCCATGCCCCGGGCGGTCGCATCGACGGCCTTGTTGACCCCACGGGCCGTGGCATCCGCCCCTTTTTCGATGCCGCGCGCGGTTGCTTGCGCGCCTTTTTCCAGTCCGCGACCGACCTTGCGCGCGAAGCTTTCCTCTTCGGCCTGCGCAGGCCCATGAAGAGAGAGTGCCACCATAAAAGCAGTAAGGATCACCGGTTTCATCGCCACCCTCGCTTGTGGATTTGCGCCGCCACGGTCTGGACTCCCGGCGTCCGCCGAGCACTGCGACAGCGCGAACAACCCAACTGGTGATGGTCGGGGCGATACGATTCGAACGTACGACCCTCTGCTCCCAAAGCAGATGCGCTACCAGACTGCGCTACGCCCCGACGAACCCGCTATTCTAGCGGTGCCCCGCTGCAACAGCCTGTCGCCATCCTGCTTTCGTGCATGCCATGCGCCCCCAGTCGTTTGCCCTGCCCTGGCTGCAACCCGGCGACGCCTTCCCGCCGGTTGAACAGGCCTGGGGATACGATAGCGCCGCCCCCGGCCTGCTGGCCGCAGGCGGGAGTCTGGACGTGGCCACGCTGCGCCAGGCTTATGCCCAGGGCATCTTCCCATGGTTCAGCCCAGGCCAGCCCATTCTGTGGTGGAGCCCGGACCCGCGTATGGTGCTGGAGCCCGCGCGCTTTCGCCTGCATCGCTCGCTGCGCAAAACCCTGCGCCGTTTCGAACTCAGCCCCCAGTGCGCCATCCGCTTCGACTCGGCTTTTGAACAGGTGATCGAAGCCTGCGCCCACAGCCCCCGGCCGGGGCAGGATGGCACCTGGATCGTGCCGCAGATGCGGCAGGCGTACATCGCCCTGCATCACGCCGGTTATGCGCACAGCGTGGAAACCTGGATCGACGGCCACTTGGCCGGCGGGCTTTACTGCGTGGCCCTGGGCAAGGCCGTGTATGGCGAATCGATGTTTGCCCGCAGCACCGATGCCTCCAAGATCGCGCTGGCTGCGCTGGTGGCCTTCTGCCTTCACCATGGCATCGGCCTGATCGACTGCCAGCAAAACACTCGACACCTGGCCTCGCTGGGTGCGCACGAAATCCCGCGGGCGCAGTTTCTGCGCCATATCACCGCGGCCCAGCGGCAAGCCTCCCCACACTGGCGCTTCGACCCCCTATACTGGCGCCATCTGTACGCCGTGCCGCAGACGCCGTGACGCACCTGAAAGACCTGCCGCTGCAAAGCCTGCAGTTCTACGCCACCGCGCCCTATCCCTGCAGCTACCTGCAAGGGCGGCTGGCCCGCTCGCAGGTGGCCACCCCCAGCCATCTGATCAACAACGCCACTTACAGCGAGCTGGTAACCCAGGGCTTTCGGCGCAGCGGCATGTTCACCTACCGCCCCCACTGCGACGGCTGCCAGGCCTGCGTGCCCCTGCGCGTGCGGGTATCCGATTTCCAGCCCAACCGCAGCCAGCGGCGCGCCTGGAAACAGCACCAGCATCTGCAGGCGCGCATTCTGCGCCTGTGCTATGTGCCGGAGCACTACGCGCTGTATCTGCGCTACCAAAATGGCCGTCACGCCGGCGGTGGCATGGATCACGACAGCATCGATCAGTACACCCAGTTCCTGCTGCAAAGCCGCGTGAACTCGCGCCTGGTGGAGTTCCGTGAGCCGGCAGCTGGTGACGATGGGCCGCTGCGCATGGTCTCGGTACTGGACGTGCTCGACGACGGCCTGTCGGCCGTCTATACGTTTTACGACCCGGATGCCGCCGCCAGTTTCGGCACCTATGGCATCCTGTGGCAGATCGAGCAGGCGCGCATCCTGGGGCTGCCCTATGTCTATCTGGGCTACTGGATCCAGGCCAGCCCCAAGATGAGCTACAAAGCGCGCTTTCGTCCGTATGAAATCCTCCGGAGCGGGCGCTGGGTCGCTCCCGACGCCACAACCGAGGCGTGGTAGAACACCATCCTGATTTCACGAGATAAAATTCCGTGGGACAGGAGTACCCACGATGAAGAAAAAAGATCCGGACGCCGTCAGCACGCCCACCGTGCAGGTGATCGAGCGCATGTTCACCCTGATGGACGTCCTGGCCTCCCGGGAAGAGGCATTGACCTTGAAGGAAATCAGCGAGAAGGCCGGCCTGCATCCCTCCACGGCCCACCGCATTCTCAATGACCTGGCCAGTGGACGGTTCGTGGACCGCCCGCAGCCTGGCACCTACCGGCTGGGCCTGCGACTGCTGGAGCTGGGCAATCTGGTCAAGGCCCGGCTGAACGTACGCGACGCCGCCATCGCCCCCATGCGCGAGCTGCATCGCCAGATCCAGCAGCCGGTCAATCTGAGCGTGCGCCAGGGCGACGAGATCGTCTATATCGAGCGGGCCTATAGCGAGCGCTCCGGCATGCAGGTGGTGCGCGCCATCGGCGGACGTGCCCCGCTGCATTTGACTTCGGTTGGCAAACTGTTTCTGGCTGCGGACGACCCGCAGCGCGTGCGCGCCTATGCCACCCGCACCGGGCTGGCCGGGCATACCAAGAACAGCATCACCCAGTTGCCGGTGCTCGAGCGCGAACTGGCCAAGGTGCGCCAGTACGGTGTGGCGCACGACGACGAAGAACTGGAACTCGGCGTGCACTGCATGGCTGCCGGTATTCATGACGACCAGGGCAAGCTGGTCGCGGGGCTTTCGATCTCCGCTCCCACAGGCCGACTGGACAGGGAATGGCTTCCCAAGCTGCAGGCCGTGGCTGAAGAAATATCGAGGATGCTGGGCTACCGGCCCGAAGCGCACAGACGCTGAATCCCTGCCGGCAGACGGACGCTCCTCGTTCCCCGCCTGCGCTGCCAGGGGTGTGACGATGCCGTCACCCCCGGCTCAGATGAGGCCCGCGACGGCGGCAGCGCCGTGATCGTCACGCGTCAGCGGCAGGGCCTGCCCGGCGCGTGCCGGCAGGGAGGTTTCCACCCAGCGCCGCACCCGCTCGGCATCGGCCAAGCGGCTGAGCTTGCCGGCCGAATCGAGAAATACCATGATGAGCTTGCGGCCCGCCACCTTGGCCTGCATGACCAGGCACTGCCCGGCCTCGGAAATGTAGCCGGTTTTCTGCAGGCCGATTTCCCAGCGCGGGTTGTGAACCAGCCGGTTGGTGTTGTTGAACTGTAGCTTGCGCCGACCGACCGCGACTTGGTAGCTGGGCGAAGTGGAATACTCCCGCAGCAAGGGATCTTCGGATGCCACGTCCACCAGCACGGCCAGGTCGCGGGCGCTGGAGCGGTTCTTGCTCGACAGCCCGGTGGGCTCCACGAAGCGGGTGTCGTTCATGCCCAGCATCTGCGCCTTGGCGTTCATCATTTCGACGAAAACCTGCAGCCCCCCCGGGTAGGTGCGGCCCAACGCATGCGCCGCCCGGTTTTCGCTGGACATCAGCGCCAGATGCATCAGCTCTCCGCGGCTGAGCGTCGTGCCCACGCGCAGACGCGAGCTGCTGAACTTCTCCGTGTCCACGTCGTCCTGTGTGATGGTGATCATCTCATCCAGCGCAAGCCCGGCCTCGCTGATGAGCAAGGCCGTCATCAGCTTGGTGAGGGAGGCGATGGGCAGGACGGCATCTTCATTCTTGCTGAAGAGCACCTCCTGCGTGTCCTGATCGACGACGAAAGCCACGCTGGAGCGCAACGCCAGCGGGTCGGCAACGCCATGCAGGCCGGCTTTCATGCCCTCGGAGGGGCGCACCGGCCGGGCGAAATGCGCCGCCGGACGGCGCGCCGACTGGGCATAGGCCTTGCGTTTGACTTCGCTGGCTTTCTTGATCGCCTGCCGGTCGTTTGACGCACGGCTGCTGCCTGTGCCACCTGTGGCCTGCGCTGCGGTGGTCACGGCCAGCGACAGCACGGCGACGATGACCCCTAGCGCCCGGATGAAAACTGATCTGCTCACCGATGCAACCCTGCCGCGTTGATGACGGAAAAAAGACCGGCCGATGGCCTCGGCCGCAGCGAGGTTATACCGAAAATAAGCTGATCAATCAAGGACTTGTGTTGCTTTTCTCAACAAAGACTTACATTTGTCAGGGCGTCCAGCCCTGTGCCGCCACGCGATCGGCCTTGCTGTGCAGCTTGTTGAGGGCGCTCAGGTAGGCCTTGGCCGAAGCCACAACGATGTCCGGGTCGGCGCCGACCCCGTTGACGATGCGCCCGCCATGCTGCAGGCGCACCGTCACCTCCCCCTGGCTTTCGGTCGAGCCGCTGATGGCGTTGACCGAATACAGCACCATTTCGGCGCCACTGTGAACCAGCGATTCGATGGCCTTGAGGGATGCATCGACGGGGCCGTTGCCATCGGATTCGCCGTGCATCTCCTTGCCATCGACAGTGAAGACGATACGGGCATGCGGGCGTTCGCCGGTTTCGCTGTGCTGCGCCAGCGAGACGAAGCCGTACTGCTCTTTTTCACTGGTGACGCTCTCGTCGCTGACCAGGGCCAGAATGTCTTCGTCGAAAATCTCGCTCTTGCGGTCGGCCAGTTCCTTGAATTTGGCAAATGCCGCATTGAGCTCGGTTTCGGAATCCATTTCGATGCCCAGCTCCTGCAGGCGCTGCTTGAACGCATTGCGCCCCGACAGCTTGCCCAGCACGATCTTGTTGGCCGTCCAGCCCACATCCTCGGCCCGCATGATTTCGTAGGTGTCGCGGGCCTTGAGCACGCCGTCCTGGTGGATGCCCGAGGCATGGGCAAAGGCGTTGGCGCCGACCACCGCTTTGTTCGGCTGCACCACGAAGCCGGTGGTCTGGCTGACCATGCGGCTGGCCGGCACGATTTGCGTCGTGTCGATCCCGACCTCCAGCCCGAAATAGTCGCGCCGGGTCTTCACGGCCATGACCACCTCCTCCAGGCTGCAGTTGCCCGCCCGCTCGCCCAAGCCATTGATGGTGCACTCGACCTGACGGGCGCCGCCGATCTTCACCCCCGCCAGCGAATTGGCCACGGCCATGCCCAGATCGTTGTGGCAGTGCACCGACCAGATGGCCTTGTCGGAGTTGGGAATGCGCTCTCGCAGGGTCCGGATAAAGTTGCCGTACAGCTCGGGAATCGCGTAGCCGACGGTATCCGGCACGTTGATGGTGGTCGCGCCCTCGTCGATCACCGCCTCCAGCACCCGGCAGAGGAAATCGATTTCGCTGCGGTAGCCGTCCTCGGGGCTGAATTCCACATCGGCCACATGGTTGCGGGCAAAGCGCACAGCCAGGCGGGCCTGTTCCAGCACCTGCTCGGGCGTCATGCGCAGCTTCTTTTCCATGTGCAGCGGCGAAGTAGCGATGAAGGTGTGGATGCGGGCACGGTTGGCGCCCTTGAGCGCCTCGGCCGCACGCGAAATGTCCCGGTCGTTGGCGCGGGCCAGGGAGCAGACCGTCGAATCCTTGATCGCATTGGCGATAGCCTGCACCGCCTCGAAGTCGCCATTGGAGCTGGCGGCAAAACCCGCCTCGATCACGTCCACCCTGAGCCGCTCGAGCTGGCGGGCGATGCGCAGCTTCTCGTCCTTGGTCATCGAGGCGCCGGGCGATTGCTCGCCATCACGCAAGGTGGTATCGAAAATGATCAGTTTGTCAGCCATTTGTTGCTCCTGTTCAGGTGGGCGCCCACAGCCTGGTCACCAAAACAAAAGGCCCGCTGCGGGTGCATACGGGCCTTGGGTAGAAATGCGCGCGCGCTACCGACACCGCCCGTTCAGGCTGGCAAGCAGTAGGGCTAGCACAAAGCGTTTCATGTCGGTCAATGTAACACAAACGGAACGCAAGGCAATAGAGAAATCCTATGCCGTCCTTAGCTGAGCCGGGCTCAGTGATGCAGCCCCCGCTCGTCGGGCTCGTCGGTCGAGGTGCTGATCACGCTAACCGGCTGCCCCTTGAGCTTGCGGGCCACATAGACCACATAGCCGCTGACGCCATAGACCACGAAGACCCCGAACAGCACCGAAGCCGGATCGATGGTCACCACCGCAATGCCCAGCACGATCAGGATCACCACGGCGAACGGCACGCTGCGCTTGAGGCTCAGATCCTTGAAGCTGTAGAACGGCACATTGCTCACCATGGTCAATCCGGCATAAAGCGCCAGCGCAAACATGATCCAGGCCACCGATGGACCGCTGACCCCGAAATCGGTCATCAGCCAGATAAACCCGGTCACCAGGGCCGCAGCAGCCGGGGAAGGCAGTCCCTGGAAATAGCGCTTGTCCACGACGCCGGTATTGACATTGAATCGCGCCAAGCGCAGCGCTGCACAGGCGCAATAGACGAATGCCGCAACCCAGCCCCAGCGCCCCAGGCCACGCAGGGCCCATTCGTAGGCAATCAGTGCCGGCGCCGCCCCGAACGACACCATGTCCGACAGCGAATCCATCTGCTCGCCGAAAGCGCTCTGCGTGTTGGTCATGCGGGCCACCCGGCCGTCGAGGCTGTCGAGCACCATGGCGCAAAACACGCCGATGGCCGCCAGCTCGAAGCGGGCGTTCATCGCCATCACGATGGCATAAAACCCACCGAACAGCGCAGCCAGCGTGAACAGGTTGGGCAGCACGTAGATGCCCTTGCGCCGCTTGCGTATCACCACGGCGGTATCGGCCGGCCCCGAAGTCAGATCGTCACCGTCATGCATGCTGTCCCCACGCGCGCAGCGCCTCGGTCCTGCGGAGTATCCTTGGTTTCATCCGGCTAGTGTAAGCCAGCAGGACACCGGCCAAAAAACAAGGCCACCGGGGTGGCCTTGTCACAGAGCATGCCGGAGGCAAACGATCAGTTGCGCGACTGATCGACCAGCTTGTTCTTCGCGATCCAGGGCATCATCGCGCGCAGCTGCGCACCGACTTTTTCGATGCTGTGCTCGGCCGTGATGCGACGGCGAGCCGTCATGCTGGGGTAGCCGGTGCGGCCCTCCAGAATGAACATCTTGGCGTAGTCGCCGTTCTGGATGCGCTTGAGTGCGTTGCGCATGGCGGCGCGCGACTGCTCGTTGATGACCTCGGGGCCGGTGACGTACTCACCGAATTCCGCATTGTTGGAAATCGAGTAGTTCATGTTGGCGATGCCGCCTTCGTAGATCAGGTCCACGATGAGCTTGAGCTCGTGCAGGCATTCGAAATAGGCCATCTCGGGGGCATAACCGGCCTCGACCAGCGTCTCGTAGCCCATCTTGATCAGCTCGACGGCGCCACCGCACAGCACGGCCTGCTCGCCAAACAGGTCGGTCTCCGTCTCTTCCTTGAAAGTCGTCTCGATGATGCCGGCCTTGCCGCCGCCGTTGGCCATCGCATAGGACAGCGCCAGATCCCGGGCCTTGCCGCTGCGATCCTGGTGCACCGCCACCAGATGGGGCACGCCTCCGCCTTGCAGATAGGTGGAGCGTACGGTGTGTCCAGGCGCCTTGGGCGCGACCATCCAGACGTCCAGATCCGCGCGCGGAACGACCTGGTTGTAGTGCACGTTGAAGCCGTGGGCAAAAGCCAGCGAGGCACCCTGCTTGATGTGAGGCTCGACGTTGTTCTTGTAGACCTCGGCAATCTGCTCGTCGGGCAGCAGGATCATGACCACGTCGGCGGCCTTGACCGCATCGTTGACCTCCATCACGGTCAGACCGGCCTTGCCGACCTTGTCCCACGAGGCGCCACCCTTGCGCAGGCCCACCACGACCTTGACGCCGCTGTCGTTCAGGTTCTGGGCGTGGGCGTGGCCCTGGCTGCCGTAGCCGATGATGGCCACGGTCTTGCCCTTGATCAGGCTCAGGTCACAGTCCTTGTCGTAGAAAACTTTCACTTCTTTTCTCCTAGGGTAAAACTCGTGTTCAAACGCGCAGGATGCGCTCGCCGCGGCCAATGCCGCTGCTGCCGGTTCGCACCGTCTCCAGAATGGCGCCGCGATCGATGGCCTCCAGGAAGGCATCGTTCTTGGACTGGTCGCCCGTCATTTCGATGGTGTAGCTCTTGTCGGTGACGTCGATGATACGGCCGCGGAAGATGTCGGCCATGCGCTTCATCTCCTCGCGCTCCTTGCCGACGGCGCGTACCTTGACCATCATGAGCTCACGCTCGATGTAGGCGCCTTCGGTCAAGTCCACGACCTTGACGACCTCGATCAGCCGGTTCAGATGCTTGGTGATCTGCTCGATCACGTCATCGGAGCCGGTGGTCTGGATGGTCATGCGCGAAAGACTGGGGTCCTCGGTGGGCGCCACGGTCAGCGACTCGATGTTGTACCCGCGGGCCGAAAACAGCCCCACCACGCGCGACAGCGCGCCGGGTTCGTTCTCCAGGAGAACGGCAATGATGTGTTTCATGTTCGATTCCTCTTTTCGCCGCCCTCCCCCGGCCGCGGTAACGGCCGGGCTTGGCGGTCAATAGATTCGTCTGGGATCGCGGCTATGGTTCCTGCGGAGCCTTACAGGTCCTCGGAACCCAGCAGCATTTCGGTGATGCCCTTGCCGGCCTGCACCATCGGGAATACGTTCTCGGTGGGATCGGTGCGGAAATCGAGGAACACCGTGCGGTCCTTGAGCTTGCGCGCCTCGCGCAGCGCCGGCTCCACATCCTGGGGACGCTCGATCAGCATGCCCACGTGCCCGTAGGCCTCGGCCAGCTTCACGAAATTGGGCAGGGCGTCCATGTAGCTGTGGCTGTAGCGCCCGGAGTACTCGATCTGCTGCCACTGGCGCACCATGCCGAGATACCGGTTGTTCAGAGACAGGATCTTGATCGGGGTGTTGTACTGCAGGCAGGTGGACAGTTCCTGGATGCACATCTGCACCGACCCTTCGCCGGTGATGCAAAACACCTCGCTTTGCGGCCGGGCCAGCTTGACCCCCATTGCATAGGGAATGCCCACGCCCATCGTGCCCAAGCCGCCGGAGTTGAGCCAGCGACGCGGCGCGTTGAACTTGTAGTACTGCGCCGCCCACATCTGGTGCTGCCCCACATCGGAGGTGATGTACACATCGTCATCACGCGTCATGTTCCACAGCGTTTCGATGACGTATTGGGGCTTGATCACCTCGGTGTTGGCACGGTCGTATTTCAGGCAATCGCGCTTGCGCCAGCCTTCGATGGTCTCCCACCATGCATTCAGGGCGGCCGGATCCGGGCGCAAGGGGCTGTCCTTGATCATCGCCAGCATTTCGGTCAGCACGTCCTTGACATCGCCGACGATCGGAATGTCCACCTTCACGCGCTTGGAGATGCTGGAGGGATCGATGTCGATGTGAATGATCTTGCGCTCGTTCTGCGCGAAGTGCTTGGGATTGCCTATGACGCGGTCATCGAACCGCGCCCCCACCGCCAGCAGCACGTCGCAATGCTGCATCGCATTGTTGGCCTCGATGGTGCCGTGCATGCCCAGCATGCCCAGGAACTTCGGGTCGGTGGCCGGATAGGCGCCCAGCCCCATCAGCGTGTTGGTCACCGGGTAGCCCAGCAGGTCCACCAGCGCGCGCAGTTCGGCGGTGGCTTCGCTCATCAGCACGCCGCCACCGGTGTAGATGTAGGGGCGTTTGGCTGTCAGCAGCAGTTGCAGGGCCTTGCGGATCTGCCCGGCGTGCCCTTTGCGCACCGGGTTGTACGAGCGCATCGTCAGGGTCGCCGGGTAGCCGTGGTACGGCACCTTCTTGAACGACACGTCCTTGGGGATGTCCACCACCACCGGCCCCGGCCGCCCGCTGCGCGCGATATGAAAGGCCTTTTTCATCGTTTCGGCCAGGTCGCGCGCATCCTTGACCAGGAAGTTGTGCTTGACGATCGGGCGTGTGATGCCCACGGTGTCGCACTCCTGGAAAGCATCCAGGCCGATCGCGGCCGTCGGCACCTGCCCGGTGATGATCACCATCGGAATGCTGTCCATGTAGGCGGTCGCAATGCCCGTCACGGCATTGGTGACCCCCGGCCCCGACGTGACCAGCGCCACCCCCACATCGCCCGTGGCACGGGCGTAGCCGTCGGCCGCATGGACTGCGGCCTGCTCATGCCGCACCAGGATGTGCTGGATCGAGTCCTGCTTGTAGAGTGCGTCGTAGATGTGGAGGACGGCGCCGCCGGGATAGCCCCAGACGTATTTCACGCCCTCGGCCTGCAATGCCTTGACGAGAATCTCGGCGCCACGCAGTTCCTCGGTGCCGGCGGCCGATGCAGCCGCTGCCGAGGTGATTTCGGCCTTGGAAATTTCCATGATCAACCTTTGCGAATTTCTCTGACGAAAAACCTAGGGTGCCCCTTCACCAGCGCTTGTGACGCCGTGTCGGAACTTAAGGTCAAGGCCATGGGCGCCATGGTCTGCCGCGCCGAACCGTGACCCGTTTGCGTTGTAGATGCAGGCGCCATTATCGCACCGCAGCAACCCGCGCGGCGAACGGCACCCGAAATTTCGGCCACGAATGCCATAATTTGCGCCCACCGCAGGCGAGCGCCCTGCCGATTTCGACCGCTTCATCCCCCCTTGGCCACCGAAAAAGAACTGTCGGACTTTCTCAAAAGCGTGGAAAAACGCGCTTTCAAGCGTTCCGTCTACCACGTCCGCGACGAGGAAGCCGCCCTGGACATCGTGCAGGACAGCATGATGAAGCTGGTGGAGCACTACGGCCACAAGCCGGTGGACGAGCTGCCGATGCTGTTTCAGCGCATCCTCTCGAACACCACGCTGGACTGGTTCCGGCGCCAGAAGACGCGCAGCGCCCTGTTCTCCAACCTGGGCGACTTCGAATCGGACGCAGCCGACAGCGAATTCGACCTGCTGGAAGGGCTGGACCAGTCTGGGGAGCAGGCGCAGGTCGAAAGTGTCGAAAAAACGACCCAGCGGGCCCAGATCTTGCGTGAGATCGAGGCGGAAATCCAGGCCCTGCCTGCCCGTCAACGGGAAGCCTTTCTGATGCGTTACTGGGAAGAATTGGATGTCGCCGAGACGGCAGCGGCCATGGGCTGCTCGGAAGGCAGCGTCAAGACGCATTGCTCGCGCGCCATCCAGGCCTTGAGCAAGGCACTCCGGGCCAAGGGGATAAATCTATGAAAAAAGCAGAATCGATAGCCTTCGAGAATGAAGTAGAAGATCGCATCGGCCGCCGGATCGCGGCCTGCCTGGATGCGTCCACCGAAGAGCTGCACCACGACATCACCGAGCGTCTGCGCATCGCACGTCAGCAAGCCTTGACCATGCACCGGCAGGCCCGCCTTCAGCAGGCTCCCGCTTTGCAGCTGGTTGCCGCCGGCGCAGCCGGCTGGGACGGAGCCGGCGAAACCGGCCGGTGGTGGCAGCGCCTGATGGCCCTGCTGCCGCTGGCTGCGCTGATCGCCGGACTCATAGCCATCCAGATCATGGGAACCGATGATCTGGCCCGGGAAATGGCCGAGATCGACGAGGCCATCCTGACCGACGACCTGCCTCCGGATGCCTATACCGACCCCGGCTTCGCGCAGTTCCTGAAAAACCGTCTGGCCAAGCTGAACCAGGATCGATGATGTCCAGCCCTCTGCGTCGCCTGCCTCTGCTGCTCACGCTGTGTGGCGTGCTGCTGGCTGCTGCCGCACAAGACACGCTGGCGGCCCCCTCGGAAGGGACAGCGGGCCAGACCGTCACGACCCGCAACCTGCAGCGTGCCCATGGAAGCGCCCCCCGCCACCCCCATGGCGCCCCGGCCGCGGAACCCCGGATCGAGGCGCGTCCGCTGTGGAAGGAGCTGACCGCCGCCCAGCAGCAGGCCCTGCAGCCGCTGGCGCCCTACTGGTCGCAGCTGACCGAGGAGCGCAAGCGCAAGTGGCTCTCGATTTCGCGCAATTACCCCTCGCTGTCTCCCCAAGAGCAGGCCAAGCTGCATGAACGCATGACGCAGTGGATCACCCTGCCCCAGCAGCAGCGGGCGCAGGCCCGGCAGAGCTACCAGCAAATCCACGCTGTGCCACGCCAGCAGCGCAGCGCGGAATGGGAGGCCTATCAGGCGCTGAGCGCCGAGGAAAAGCGGCGCCTGGCGGCCCAGGCCGGCGCCAAGCCGACCGCAGCGCCCGCGATCAAGCCGGTGGCCAAACCCAAGCTGGCCGCTGCAGCCGGCCCGCGCGGGGGCGATACCGCGTTGCCTGTCGCTTTTCCCACCCTGCTGCCGCAACCGGCTCGCCCGGCCCCCGAGGCTTCGCCTTACGAAGACGATCCGGCCGAGTGAACACGGTGCCCGCGCACGCAGCCGAGAATCAAAACCATGCGCCCCTGCCTTCGACGCCGGGTGTGTGGCGGCGCATGGCCTGCTGGCTCTATGAAGGGATGCTGCTGTTCGGGGTGGTGTTCATCGCCGGCTATCTGTTCAGTTCCCTGAGCCAGACCCGCCATGCGCTGGACAACCGGCACCTGCAGCAGGCGTTCCTGTTCGTCGTACTGGGCATTTATTTCACCTGGTTCTGGGCCCGGGGCCAGACGCTGGCGATGAAGACCTGGCATATCCGGGTCGTGGACCGGCTGGGCCGGCCGCTGACCCAGGGCCGGGCGCTGCGGCGCTATCTGCTGAGCTGGCTGTGGTTTCTGCCGCCGCTGACAGCCGCTGCGGCCCTAGAGCTGCACGGCCCGGTCGCGCTGGGTCTGCTGCTGGCGTGGATCGTGATCTGGGCCGGCGCCGCCCGCCTGCACCCCCAACGCCAGTTCTGGCACGACGAGTTGGCCGGCACCCGCCTGATCGATGCCCGTGCGCTGCCGTCCGGCGGTCACGGAACTCATGGACAATCGGCGCATGGCTGATGAGTCCCCTGCACCGAGCAATCCGCAAAAACACCGTCGTGGCCTGAGCCGGATCTGGCACGCCCTGGGGTACTCGATCGAAGGCCTGCGTGCCGGCTGGTACGAAACGGCCTTTAGGCAAGAGGCCCTGGCCGCGCTGGTCATGCTGCCGCTGGCGGTCTGGCTGGGTAACAGCTGGGTCGAGACCGCGCTTTTGGCCGGCTCGGTGCTGTTCGTCATGATCGTCGAACTGCTCAACACCGGCATCGAAACAGCCATCGACCGCATCGGCCCTGAGTGGCACGATCTGTCCAAGCGCGCCAAGGACATGGGCAGCGCCGCCGTACTGCTGAGCCTGCTGCTGTGCGCCGGCATCTGGCTGGCCGCCATCTACCACCGCTGGATCGGATGAAGCCGAATTTTTCCCTGTGCGTGTATTGCGGCTCACGCCCCGGCGCGGATCCGCGCCACGCCGCCATCGCCCGCGAAGTCGGCCTGTGGATCGGCCGTCATGGCGGGCAGCTGGTCTATGGCGGAGGCCGCGCCGGCCTGATGGGCACCGTTGCCGAAGCCACGCTGCAGGCTGGCGGCCGGGTGGTCGGCGTGATCCCGCAGGCGCTGGTGGAACGGGAATGGGCCTATCGCGCCTGCACCGAACTGCATATCGTCGATACCATGCATGCGCGCAAGCGCCTGATGGCCGAGCGCGCCGACGCGTTTCTGGCGCTGCCCGGCGGCATCGGCACGCTGGAAGAGCTGTTCGAAGTCTGGACCTGGCGCCAGCTGGGCTACCACGGCAAGCCCGTGGGTCTGCTCAACAGCGGCGGCTACTACGATGGCCTGCTGGCCTTCCTGCGCGCAGCCGTGGCGGAGCAGTTCATGAACGACTGGCAGATGGAGCTGCTGGCCGTCGATGACGACGTCCAAGCCCTGCTGCGCCATCTGGTCCAGGCTGCCGGCCTCACGCCGGCAGCCCGCCTCGACCAGATCTGAGGCTACCCCCAGCGCGGCCAGCCGCATCCGGCACAGGGCGGCTCCCCGCGTCAGGGTCAGACGGCTGCGTCGTCCAGCTCGCCCGTGCGGATGCGCACGACACGCTCGACGGCCGTGACGAAGATCTTGCCGTCGCCGATCTTGCCGGTACGGGCGGCCTTGACGATGGCGTCCACGCAGCGATCCACGTCATCATCCTTGACCACCACTTCGACCTTGACCTTGGGCAGAAAATCCACCACGTACTCGGCCCCGCGGTACAGCTCGGTATGCCCTTTCTGGCGGCCGAAGCCCTTGACTTCGGTCACGGTCAAGCCGGTCACGCCACATTCGGCCAGCGCCTCGCGGACCTCCTCCAGCTTGAACGGCTTGATCACGGCGGTAATCTGTTTCATGGCATGCATTCCTTTGCTGAGACAGGCCGGCGGCGGCATGGCGCCCCTTAGGCCCTGAACTTGCTGGTAATAGGATAACGCCAATCCTTGCCGAAACTGCGGTGCGTTACCCGGATGCCCACCGGCGCCTGCCGCCGCTTGTATTCGTTGAGCTTGATCAGCCGGGTCACCCGCTCCACGTCGCTGCGCGCATAACCCTTGGCGACGATGGCCTCGATGCTCTCATCGTCTTCCATATAGGCCTGCAGGATGGGGTCGAGCACCTCGTACGGCGGCAGGCTGTCCTGATCCTTCTGATTGGGCCGCAGCTCGGCGCTGGGCGCACGCGTGATGATGCGCTCGGGAATCGGGCACTGGCCACGCCCATAGGGGTCATGCGCGTTGCGCCAGCGGGCCAGGCGATAGACCATGGTCTTGACCACGTCCTTGATAACGGCAAAACCGCCGGCCATGTCGCCATACAGGGTGCAGTAGCCGGTGGCCATCTCGGACTTGTTGCCGGTGGTCAGCACGATGCGCCCTGATTTGTTGGACAGGGCCATCAGCAGGGTGCCGCGGATGCGGGCCTGGATGTTTTCTTCGGTGGCGTCTTCGGACAGACCGGCGAACTCCTGCGCCAGCGTGGCACGGAACGTGTCGAAAATGGCGGCGATCGGGATTTCGTCATACCGCACCCCCAGGCGCTGCGCCATTTCGCGCGCATCGATCCAGCTGATGTCGGCCGTATAGGGCGAAGGCATCATGACCGCGCGCACCCGCTGCGGCCCCAGCGCGTCCACGGCGATGGCCAGCACCAGCGCCGAGTCGATGCCGCCGGACAGGCCGATGATCGCCCCGGGAAAGCCGTTCTTCTCCACGTAATCGCGCACCCCCAGCACCAGCGCGTCCCACAGGTCGGCCTCCAGCGGGCGCGGCGCAGCGACGGGGCCGCGCAGGGCCAGCCCGCTGGCCGACGGCTGCAC
Organism: Hylemonella sp.; assembly: GCA_036846225.1. Taxonomy (GTDB): domain Bacteria; phylum Pseudomonadota; class Gammaproteobacteria; order Burkholderiales; family Burkholderiaceae_C; genus Hylemonella. The sequence goes on along the minus strand of DAIUCJ010000001.1, from coordinate 100,148 downwards.
CTCCACGGTGAACAGATCCTCGACGAAGCTGGGCGCACGCGCCGCCACCTGCCCCTGGGCGTCCAGGGCAAAAGAATGCCCCTCGAAGACGATTTCGTCCTGCCCGCCGACCAGATGAGCATAGACCAGCGGCAGGCCGCAGGACTGCACCCGCTCGCGCATGGTCTGCTCGCGCTCCATGCCCTTGCCGGCATGAAACGGCGAGGCATTGATGACGGCCAGCAGCTCGGCTCCGGCAGCGCGGGTCTGCAAGGCGGGCTGCTCGTACCAGGCGTCCTCGCAGATCAGCAGGCCCACCCGGACCCGCGCGCCGGCGGCGCCAGCTTCGAACACACAGACATCCTGCCCGGGGCGGAAGTAGCGCCGCTCGTCAAACACCTGGTAGTTCGGCAGCTCACGCTTGGCATAGGTGGCCACCACCTGCCCTTCGCGCAGCACGCTGGCGGCGTTGTAGCACGGCGGCACCGCCACCGAACGGCTGCGCGGCTGGCCCGCAGGCGCGGCCAACGGATGGCCGACGACGACCGTCATGTCCTTCAACCCGGCCAGCTCACGGGTTACCGTGCGCAAGGCATCATCGCAGGCGGCCAGGAAAACCGGCCGCAGGAACAGATCCTCGGCCGCGTAGCCGCAGATCGACAGCTCCGGGGTCAGCAGCAGGCGCGCGCCTGCGGCATGGGCCTGACGGGCCGCCTCGATGATCCTGCGGGCATTCCCCTCCAGGTCGCCGACCACGAAATTGAGCTGGGCCACGCAGATGGAAAGTGTCATGGGAAGCGAAGCAGGCGCACGGGTATCGGTTGCAGGCAGCGGCGATTATGTCATTCGGGTGCTGGAAGACCCGCTGGCCCTGGATGCCGCGGCATGGGACGCGCTGCTGGCGCTGCAGGCGCAGCCCACCCCCTTCATGGCGCACGCCTATCTGGCCGCCCTGCACCGCAGCGGCAGCGCCGGGCCGGGCACCGGCTGGACGCCGCGCTACCTGGCCCTGCTCGATCCGGCCGGTCGCTTGCGAGCCGCCTGTCCGCTCTACCTGAAGTCGCATTCGCGCGGCGAATACGTGTTCGATTGGGGCTGGGCCCAGGCTCACGCCCGTGCCGGCCTGCCTTACTTCCCCAAGGCCGTGATCGCCGTGCCCTTCACGCCCGTGCCAGGCTCGCGTCTGCTGGCCGACAGCCCGCACAGCCGCGCCGCGCTGATCGAAGCCGCTCGCCAGTGGTGTGCGGCCCAGGGCCTGTCTTCGCTGCATCTGCTGTTTGGCGATGCCGCCGACCTGCAGACCTGCGCCGACGCAGGCCTGATGCAGCGCCCCACCGTGCAATTCCACTGGCACAACCGCAGCCCGCAGCCCTATCGGGACTTCGACGACTTCCTCGCCGCCTTGACGCAGGACAAGCGCAAGAAGATCCGGCAGGAGCGCCGCAAAGTCCGCGAAGCCGGCGTGACCGTGACAGTCCGCGAGGCTGCCGCAATCACGCCCGACGACTGGGATTTTTTCTATCGCTGCTACGTGCGCACCTATCTGGAGCACGGCAATCCGCCCTATCTGCAGCGCAGCTTCTTCATCGAGCTGGACCGCACCCAGGCGGCGCACTGGCTGCTGTTCATCGCCGAGCGCGCCGGCCGCCCCATAGCCAGCAGCCTGGTGGCCATCGGCCAGCCACATGGCCTGCCCGTTGCCTGGGGCCGCTATTGGGGCGCGCTGGAACGGGTGGACTGCCTGCACTTCGAGCTGTGCTATTACAGCCCGCTGCAATGGTGCATCGAGCACCGCTACAGCCGCTTCGAAGGCGGCGCCCAGGGCGAGCACAAGCTGGCGCGCGCGCTGCTGCCCGTCGTCACGCCCAGCGCCCACTGGCTGGCGCATCCGGAACTGGCCAGCGCCGTCGGCCGCTCACTGGCCCGCGAGGAAGCCGCAATCGACGACTATCTGGCGCTGCTGGCGCAGCACAGCCCGCTGCGCAGCGCCGACTGAAGCGGCTTACCCGGTGGTCGAAGCCAGCAGGCCCAGCTCGGCGCTGCTGAGCAAGGCGTCCATGTTGATGACGATGAGCATGCGTTCGCCCACGTTGGCCAGCCCGGTGATGAAGCGCGCGTCCAGCGCGGCATCGAACTGGGGAGCGGGCTTGATCATGTCGTCCGTCAGCGTGACCACGTCCGACACCGAATCCACCACCACCCCCACGACCGTGCCTTGCACGTTGAGGATGATAACGACGGTGAACGCGTTGTACTCGACCTGGGCCAGAGCCAGCTTGACGCGCAGGTCGATGATGGGCACGATGACCCCCCGCAGGTTGACCACGCCTTTGACGAAAGCCGGGGCATTGACCATGCGGGTCGGCTCCTCATAGGAGCGGATTTCCTGCACGCGCAGGATGTCGATGGCGTACTCTTCCTTGCCCAGGCGCAAGGTGAGGTATTGCCCCGAATGCGTGGCGCTGCTGGCGGCAGCAGGGCGGACGGGCGTGGCGGTCTGCATGGTCGGGACTCCTGCGGCGGTGTGCGCGGCTGCGCCGCCAAGGCGGCGGCAAGCCATGATACACGGGCGGGCCGCTGGCCGGGCCGCCATTTGGCAAAAAGGCCTGGCGGGCGAGCCCGCCAGGCCCTGCATGCCGGCACCGGATCTCAGCCCGATTTCTTGTTGTAGTTGGCGATGCCGTCCAGGATCTCCTTGCGGGCGGCATCCGGCCCTTCCCAGCCCAGCACCTTGACCCATTTGCCCTTCTCCAGATCCTTGTAGTGCTCGAAGAAGTGCTCGATGGTGCGCAGGCGCATGGGGTTGAGGTCTTCGGGCTTTTGCCACTGGGTGTACAGCGACAGGACCTTGTCGATCGGTACGGCCAGAACCTTGCCGTCTTCCCCGGCTTCGTCCTGCATGCGCAGGATGCCGATGGGTCGGCACGGCACCACCACGCCCGGGATCAGCGGCACGGGGGTGATGACCAGCACGTCCACCGGATCGCCGTCGCCCGAGATGGTCTTGGGCACGTACCCGTAGTTGGTCGGGTAGTGCATGGCCGTGCTCATGAAGCGGTCCACGAAGATGGCCCCGGTTTCCTTGTCCACTTCGTACTTGATCGGATCGGCATTCATCGGGATTTCGATGATGACGTTGAAGGCATCCGGGGCATTTTTGCCGGGGGTAACGTTGTCGAGCGACATCGGCGTCCTTTGGTGTTGCAGTCAGTCAAAAAAGGGATTGGGATTAACCCTGATTTTACTTGCTCGACCCTGACAGCCTGCCGCAAGGCCGCCGTTTCAGGCTACATTGCGCCCGTTGGCCAATCGTCCTGTTCGGACCTGCCCGCAGGTCCGGCCCGACGAGGAAGCAACGCACCGGTGGCATCGCCCCCACGCTGCGTTGCCACCTCTTCGCGACACAACAACAGGAGAGACAGATATGACCGGCAATTCAGCGCTGATCCTGGCGCTCGTCTGCGGCCTGGTGGCCGTCGGCTACGGCTTCTGGGCGCGCAGTTGGATCCTCTCGCAAGACGCGGGCAATGCCCGCATGCAGGAAATCGCGGCCGCCATCCAGACCGGCGCCGCCGCCTACCTGGCCCGCCAGTACAAGACCATCGCCATCGTGGGCATCGTGCTGGCGATCCTGATCGCCATCTTCCTGGATGGCAACACCGCTGTCGGCTTCGTGATCGGCGCCGTCTTGTCCGGCGCCTGCGGCTTCATCGGCATGAACGTGTCGGTGCGCGCGAACGTGCGCACCGCCCAGGCCGCCACCCAGGGCATCGGCCCGGCGCTGGACGTGGCCTTCCGCGGGGGGGCCATCACCGGCATGCTGGTCGTGGGCCTGGGCCTGCTGGGCGTGACGGTGTTTTACTGGTTCCTGGTCGGCAACGGCAACCTGAATCCGTCCACCAGCCTGGCCAAGCTGCTCAATCCGCTGATCGGCTTTGCCTTCGGCTCCTCGCTGATTTCCATCTTCGCCCGCCTGGGCGGCGGCATCTTCACCAAGGGCGCCGACGTCGGCGCCGACCTGGTGGGCAAGGTGGAAGCCGGCATTCCGGAAGACGACCCGCGCAACCCGGCGGTGATTGCCGACAACGTCGGCGACAACGTCGGCGACTGCGCCGGCATGGCGGCCGACCTGTTCGAAACCTATGCCGTGACGCTGATCGCGACCATGGTGCTGGGCGCGCTGTTGGTTTCCGGAGCCGGTACCAGCGCCGTCGTCTATCCGCTGGCGCTTGGCGCGGTGTCCATCATCGCCTCCATCATCGGCTGCTTCTTCGTCAAGGCCCAGCCCGGCATGCGCAACGTGATGCCCGCCCTCTACAAGGGCCTGGCCGTCTCCGGCCTGCTGTCGCTGGTCGCCTTCTTCTTCGTCACGCTGTGGCTGATCCCCGATGACGCGGTAGCTGCCAGCGGCAGCCAGATGCGCCTGTTCGGCGCCACGGTCGTCGGGCTGGCGCTGACTGCCGCGATGGTCTGGATCACCGAGTACTACACCGGCACGCAGTATGCGCCGGTGCGGCACATCGCCCAGGCTTCCACCACCGGCCACGGCACCAACATCATCGCCGGCCTGGGCGTGTCGATGCGTTCGACCGCCTGGCCTGCGCTCTTCGTCTGCGCCGCCATCTGGCTGGCCTACCAGCTCGCCGGTCTCTACGGCGTGGCCGTAGCAGCCATGTCGATGCTGAGCATGGCCGGCATCATCGTCGCGCTGGACGCCTACGGCCCCATCACCGACAACGCCGGTGGCATCGCCGAAATGGCCGAGCTGCCCTCCTCGGTGCGCGACATCACCGACCCCCTGGACGCCGTGGGCAACACGACCAAGGCCGTCACCAAGGGTTATGCCATCGGCTCGGCGGGCCTGGCCTCGCTGGTGCTGTTTGCCGATTACACCCACAAGCTGGAATCGGTAGGCCAGGTCATCAGCTTCGATCTGAGCAACCCGATGGTGATCATTGGCCTGCTGATCGGTGGCCTCATCCCCTATCTGTTCGGCGCCATGGCCATGGAAGCCGTCGGACGCGCCGCCGGCTCGGTCGTCGTCGAAGTCCGCCGCCAGTTCCAGACCATCAAGGGCATCATGGACGGATCCGGCAAGCCCGAGTACGACACCGCGGTGGACATGCTGACCAGCGCAGCCATCAAGGAAATGATGATTCCCTCGCTGCTGCCGGTGATCGCGCCCATCCTGGTCGGCCTGATCCTGGGGCCGGCGGCACTGGGCGGGCTGCTGATGGGCACCATCGTCACGGGCCTGTTTGTCGCCATTTCGATGTGCACCGGCGGCGGGGCCTGGGACAACGCCAAGAAGTACATCGAGGACGGCCACCATGGCGGCAAGGGCAGCGAAGCCCACAAGGCGGCCGTCACCGGCGACACCGTCGGCGACCCCTACAAAGACACCGCCGGCCCGGCCGTCAACCCCCTGATCAAGATCATCAACATCGTGGCGCTGCTGATCGTGCCCCTGATGATGAAGCTGCACGGCGGCTGACCACCGCTTGCCCTCTTGCGCTGGCGAGCCCGCCGCCAGGCGGGCTTTTTGCTGGCTGCGGCTGGCGGACGCCCCGTCGCCTTTGCCTTACACTGCGGGCCATCGTTGGTGGTCAACCCCGGGACGACATCGGGGACGGGTATGCAGCCAGTCTCAGCCCTGGAGGGTTACGCCGTGTTCGATTTCCTCAAAGCCACCCGCGCAGCGCCGGTCCAGCCAGCGCCTGACGCCCCTGCAGCGGCAGCGCCGCGTAACGCCCCATCGCCGGACGCGGCCTCTTACCGCGAGTTTCTGCGCATCGTGGTGCGCGACACCCTGCGCAGGCAGGGTATTCCGGCGGAGTGGATCAGCAGCCAGATCAGCCTGCGCCCGCAGCCCGGACAGTCCCGCGACGCCTACCAGATCCAGTTGACGGTGCAGAAGTGGAATGAAGCCCTGATGCGCTTCGCCCCGCTGCTGCAGCAGCAGATCCTGCTGGCCCTGCAGCCAGGCGGACCGGCCGCAGCAGAGGCAGGAGACGTCCGCATCGTGTGGGCCTATGCGCCGGACTGCGGCTATCCCTACACCAGCCTGCCGCAGCCCGATTACTGGAGCCAGGCCGCGCGCAAGTTCGACCTTCCTCCCAGTACCCGCAAGTTCCATGAAGTGGACGACGATTTCGCTACCACCGTGCCCAGCCCGCTGCGCTGACCACGCCTGATTTGCCCCTGCACAGCCCCGGCCTTGACAGCCTGGCTACCATGCTGATCTTCCCCCACCCCGACCCCGTGTGCCTTGAAGATTCTCGTCGTCGATGACCATGCGCTGATCCGCGAAGGCTTGCGCCAGGTGCTGCGCGGCCTGGGCGGAGACGTCCAGGTCCTGGAAGCGGCCTCCTGCGCACGCGCTTTCGAGGCAGCGGAGCAGCACCCCGATCTGGACTTGGTGCTGCTGGACTATCACCTGCCCGATCTGGACGGCCTGCAGGCGCTGGATGTGTTCGCGCACCGCTGGCCGGAGCTGCCCATCATCGTGCTGTCGGGTTCGGTCAACCCCCGGGTCATGCAGCAGGTCCTGGCCAAGGGCGCCGCGGCCTTTCTGACCAAATCCGGCATGAGCGAGGAGCTGCTGTCGGTCACCCGGCTGGTGCTGGCTGGTGGCATCCCCCCGGCCAACCTGCCGCTGCCCTCTGCGCCGTCTGCCCTGCCCTCGCAGCCTGAGCGCCCGGTGCTGACGCCACGGCAGCAGGAAGTCCTGCAATATCTGCTGGACGGCTATTCGAACAAGGACATCAGCCGCATCCTGGGGCTGTCCGAGGAGACCGTCAAGAACCACGTCAGCAGCATCCTGCGCAGCTTCGGCGTGACTTCACGCACCCAGGCCGTGGCGGCGGCGAGCCGCCACGGCTACCACCCCCGCCCGCTGGCCAGGCCCTCGGACCGCGGCCGCACGGTGGCCGACCCGGCGAACTGACCGGCCGAGCACCCGCTCAGACCCGGCGGACCAGCCGACGCATCAGGGTACGCAGCTTGGCAGGACGCACCGGCTTGTGCAGCAAAGGCAAGCCGGCCTCGCGGCAGACCTGGATGAGCGCCGGGTCGGTATCGCCGCTGAGCAGGCAGGCCGGCAGTTCGGGGCCGAGCCGCTCGCGCAGGCGCTGCACGACGAGCAGGCCGGAATCGCCATCACGCAGGCGGTAGTCGCTGATCACCAGATCGGGCGCGAAGCCGCGCTGTACCGCATCCTGCGCCGCCCCCCAGCCGCCGACCACCCCCACCACGCAGCCCCAGGACTCCAGCAGCCCCCGCAAGGCCAGCGCCGACTGCTCGTCGTCTTCGATCACCAGCACCCGCAGGCCCCGCACGTCATCCACCACGAGGGCGCTCTCGGCTGTCGCCGGCTGGGCGGCCAGCTCGCCCGCCGTGCTCAGCGGCACTTCCAGCCGGAACCGTGTGCCCCGCCCCGGCAGCGAGCACAGCTGCAGCTCATGGCCCAGCAGCCGCGCCGTGCGGTCCACGATGTTCAGCCCCAGCCCCAGCCCCTTGCTGCGGTCCCGCTCGGGGTTGCCGATCTGGTAGAACTCGCGAAAGATGTCGCGCTGATGCTCCGGGGCGATGCCCACGCCCGTGTCCCAGATCTCGATCCAGACGTGCGTACCGCCGCGGCTGCGCCGGCAGCCCATCAGCACGCCACCCTGGACGGTGTAGCGCAGGGCATTGCTCAGCAGGTTCAGCAGAATGCGGTGCAGCAGCGAGGGGTCGCTCATCACGTGCAGATGGCAGGGCCGGATGCGCAGGCGCAGCCCCTTGTCCGCGGCCACCGGCTGCAGGGCGCTGCGCAACTGCTCGAACAGCGCATCCAGTGCAAAAGGCTGCCGATGGACCCGCACGGCGTCGGCGTCCAGCCGCGAGATGTCGAGCAGGGCGTCCAGCAGGTCCTGCATGGCCCGTACCGAGTCTTCCAGGTTGCCGATGAGCTGGCGGGTTTCGCGGTCATGCGGCAGCTGCGCCAGACGGGCGACGAACATGCCCAGCGCATGGATGGGCTGGCGCAGGTCGTGGCTGGCTGCGGCCAGAAACCGCGACTTCGCCTGCGTGGCCGTCTCGGCCTCCTCCTTCTTGGCACGCAGCTCGGCCGTGGCCAGCGCGACGCGGCGCTCCAGCTCGTCTCGCCCCTGCTGCAGGTGCTCGGCCATCTGGTTCAGCCCCTGCTGCAGATCGCGCAGGGGATCGTTGGGCAGAACCACGCCGCGCACCGACAGCTCGCCCCGGCCGATGCGCTCGATCATCTCGGACACGCGCAGGATGGGACGGATCACCCCCTGCCCAATGCGCACCGCCAGCACGCCGCCGAATACCAGCCCCAGCAGCGTGACCCCCAGTCCGATCATCAGCATGTCATGCCCGCGCGACACCAGGGCCGTGCGCGACACCTCCAGCACCACATGCCCCAGCGGCACGGTCTGCGGCGAGGCGACGGCCGGAACCTCTCCTTCGTCGAAAGTGGTTTCCAGCCCCAGCGGCTGCGGCAGCACCGGCTGCACCAGCACTTCGTGGCCGCTGGCACGGTCGATCCACTGCTGCTCCTGCGCGCCCAGCGCCGGCAGCGTGGAGACGGCGGGCGTGCCCACGCTGGCCAGCACCTGGCCTTCGGCACCCAGGATACGGACCGCGCGCACATCGGACAGCCGCAACGCGCCGTGGGCGATGGCCTGCAGATTGGCGACATTGGCTGCAAACAGGCCGTACTCACTGGCGCTGGCCAGCTGGCGCGCCAGCAGGCGGGCGCGTTGCTGATGGGCCTCGTCCAGGTCGGCATAGCGCCCTGACAGGAAAACCGACGACAGCAGCACGGCCACCAGCGTCACCGGCAACAGGGCGGCCAGCAGCATGCGGTCACGGATATCGAACAGCCTCATGAGCCCTGCTCCAGACGGCGCAACCGTTCGCCCAGGATCGCTGCATCCAGTTGCAGGCCCAGCGAGCGCGCCACATGTTCGTTGACCTGGATTTCAAACCCCGCCGGATACTGCGGCGCCGGCAGCCCCTGCCCTTGCAGCGCCGCACGCGCCCAGGCGGCCGCCTGCTGTCCCAGCTGGGCCGGCGTGGCGTAGATGGCCAGCACGGCGCCGGCGCGCACATAGGCAGGCGAGAAAGCCAGCATGGGCACGCGGGCGCGAAACGAAGCCAGCAGAATGTTCTGGATGGTCTGGGCGTTGTAGATCTGCGGGCTGGCCACGGCCAGCAGCACATCGGACTCCTCCAGGACCCGGCGCAGGCCGTTGAACACCGGCTCCTGCGGCGCCACGGTGGCGCCAACCACCCGCAACCCCCGCGCCTGCGCCGCGGCTTCCCACTGCGGCCGGCTGCCCTGGTTGTCGGCCGCCCAGAGCATGCCAATGCGCCGTGCCTGCGGCAGGGCTAGGCGCACCAGATCCAGCTGCCGGGCCGGGGACTGGTTCAGATAGATGGCGCTGAGCGTGGCCGATGCGCGGCGCCCGCTGTCGAGCAGCACCCGCTCGAAGCTGGCCCGCGGCAGCAGCGTGCACAGCACCGGCGTGGAGCCGGCCAGGCGCACGGTGGCGGCGCAGGCTTCGGTGCCCAGCGCCACATACAGGCGCGACGCCGGCACGCGGCCCGGCTGCAGCGCGGCCGGTTCGATCAGGGCCGGCTCCCCGCCCCCCTCGCGCCCCAGCTCGGCCTTGAAAGCCTGCGCGGCCTCTTCGTAGTAGGCGCTGCGCTCGCTCAGCACGACGACGACCGCCTGCCCCCGCGCCGGCAGCAGCGCCGCCAGCAGCGTCACCAACAGGAGGTACAGGCGGGCGCGCATGATGAAGCCGGCCGCTTACAGCCCCACGCGCAGCGCCAGATAAGCCTGGCGCCGGAAAGTGAGCTCGGGCATGACATCCGGATAGTCCGGTCCCAGGTTCTGCACCACCAACGCCAGCTCAGCCGGGCTTCCGGCCACGCGCAGCCCGCCCTTGGCCAGGCGCAGGTCGGTGCGGTGCAGGGCCGGCGCGCGCGCCGAGCGCGAAGGGTACTGGGTGGAGTCCATCTGGTAATGCGCCAGGCTCAGCTCCAGCTGGGTCGGCAGGCGCTGCGCGAACAACAACCCCGTGATCGCCACCGGCGTCTGCCAGGCCGCATCGGACAGGCTCTTGGTGCTTTCCGTGTAACTGTGCGCCAGATGCAGCTGCGCATCGCGCCAGGGCCGCCACCTGATCTGCAGCTCGGCGCCCCGGATGGTGTAGTCCTCCCCGTTGATGAAGTACTTGGGCAGATTGGGCGCGTCCTGCGCCTCCTTGATCAGGCCGCTGATGCCCTCCTCGAAGACGCGCACGTCCACCTCGGTTCCGCCCCCCCAGTACCCCAGATAGCCCAACTCGCGCGCCAGGATGTACTCGGGCTGCAGCCGGCCGGTGGCCTGGTAGGTCGTCAGCAAGGGCGCGCCAGTCACCAGATCGCGGTAAACGATCTTGGCGTACTGCTCGAAAAAGCCCGGCGTGCGGTGGGCTTGCGACAGGCCATAGCGCAGCGTGTGCCCCGGCTGGACATGCCAGTTCAGCATGGCCCGAGGCGAAAACACATCGCTGCTGATAGAGCTGTCCTCGTACGTCCCGCCTGCATTGAGGACCAGCGTCGGGTGCAGCCGCCATTCGGCGTTGACGAACACGCGGGTGAACTCGGTCACGCGCTCGGCCAGCGTATCGAACCGGGGCGAGGCCACCAGCCCTTCACGCCGCCATTCGCCGCCCCAGGCCAGGCGCAGGTCGCCCCCCCAGCGGGTGGTGTGGGTCAGCAGCAGGCTGTGGCTGCTGCCCTGCCCGCCGAAATCGATCGGGCCGCCGTAGTACGCGCTGTACCAGGGGCTCGGGTCCCAGAAGCGGAAAAAGTCCTGCGTGCGCTCCTGCATGTAGGCGTACTGCACGCTGAGGTCCTCATCGACGCCGAGATTGCGGCGCCAGTCCAGCTGCAGGTGGTTGGTTTCGATGGTGCGGGTGCGCGGCGCGTTGCCGTATTCGCCGGCAAAGCCCACTCCCGAGCTGATGACCGACTGCCCCAGCCGCAGCTCCAGCTGGTCGCCGCCGGCCAGCTGCAAATCGCCACGGAAATTGACGCGCCCGACCCGGTCGGGCCCGCTGCTGCCGGCCAGCCCCCGGTCGGCGCGCTGGTCGGCGCTGAGCCGGTAGGCCGCGCGCTCGTCGCCCCAGCCATGCCGCAGGTAGATGTCCTGGATCTGGTTGTCGCCGCCGCGCAGGGCCCAGGCCGTGCCCTGGCTGTCGGCGGCGCTGCGGGTGACGATGTTGATCGTCCCCAGGAATGAGCGGGCGCCGTAGGTGGCCGAGTTGGAACCGCGGTGCACCTCGATGTGATCGATGTCCTCCAGCGCCACGGTCTGCAGCCCCGGCCCGGTGGCGCCATTGAGAAACGGCGAATACACCGAACGCCCGTCCACCAGCACCTGCAGCTGGGCATTGAAGTCGCCCAGGGCGGCGTGGTAGCTGCCCATCGGGGTGTTGCTCTCGAAGGAGCTGCTGACCCGGAAACCCGGCACCAAGCGCAGCAGGTCGGCCACGTCGCGCGCGCCTAAGAGGCGGATCATGTCGCGGTCGATCAGAGTCACCGCCCCCGGGGTTTCGTCCAGGCGCTGCGGCAGCCGCGAGACCGACAGCACCACCGGCACGTCGGCCAGATAGTCTTTTTCGGTCACGGTGGCCACGGTCTGCGCCGAAACGGTGGCATCCAGCAGGGCCAGCAGGGACACGAGGCTGAGGCGGCGGGGCAAGGGCATGGAAATATCCGCAGAGTATGTTGAGGGGCTCCCCGCCCGGATTCTGCCTTGCGGCCAGGGGTATCGGCGCTGGGCCACAATACAGGGCATGTCCGAACGCGTCATCCCCCTGGTGGACCAGCGCATCCCCACGCTCAGCGCTCCGGCAGCCGCTTTCGCGCCGGCCACGCGCATGGCCGCCACCGGCCTGCTGGGCGACCGCCTGGGCCGGCCGCTGCGCGACCTGCGCATCAGCGTGACCGACCGCTGCAATTTCCGCTGCAGCTACTGCATGCCCAAGGAAATCTTCGACAAGGACTATGCCTACCTGCCGCACAGCGCCCTGCTCAGCTTCGAGGAAATCACCCGGCTGGCCAGACTGTTCGTCGCCCATGGCGTGCGCAAGATCCGCCTGACCGGCGGCGAGCCGCTGCTGCGCAAGAACATCGAAATCCTGATCGAGCAGCTCGCGGCGCTGCGCACCGTCGAGGGCGAGCCGCTGGACCTGACGCTGACGACCAACGGCTCGCTGCTGGCGCGCAAGGCCCGTTCGCTGCGCGAAGCGGGCCTGCAGCGCGTGACCGTCAGCCTGGACGGACTGGACGATGCGGTATTCCGCCGCATGAACGACGTGGACTTTCCGGTGGCCGCGGTGCTCGAAGGCATCGCGGCGGCGCGCGAAGCCGGTCTCGGGCCGATCAAGATCAACATGGTGGTCAAGCGTGGCACCAACGAGCACCAGATCCTGCCGATGGCGCGCCATTTCCGCGGCTCGGGCATGGTGCTGCGCTTCATCGAGTACATGGACGTGGGCACGACCAACGGCTGGCGCATGGACGAAGTGTTGCCCTCGGCCGAAGTCGTCAAGCTGATCCACGCCGAGCTGCCGCTGGTGCAACTGCAGCCCAGCGCTCCCGGCGAGACGGCCGAGCGCTGGGGCTATGCCGGCGCCGACGGCCGCCACGACCCGGCGCTGGGCGAAATCGGCGTCATCAGCAGCGTCACCCAGGCTTTCTGCGGCGACTGCAACCGCGCGCGTCTGTCCACCGAAGGGCGCCTGTACCTGTGCCTGTTCGCCTCCCAGGGCTATGACCTGCGCAGCCTGCTGCGCGGCGGCGCCAGCGATGCGGATATCGCCTCGGCCATCGGCCACATCTGGTCGGGCCGCGAGGACCGCTACTCCGAGCTGCGCGGGATGCAGCCGCCCGAGCATGGCCCGCGCCGCGCGCCGCGGGTCGAGATGAGCTACATCGGGGGTTGACCCTGTCGGGCCGACGGCATCCTCCCATGAACACCATGAGCACGATCCCTGAACACGAGATCACCGGCCTCATCCTCGCCGGCGGCCGCGGCAGCCGCATGGGCGGAGCCGACAAGGGCCTGCAGAACTTCCTGGGCATGCCGCTGGCGCTGCGCGCGCTGCTGCGGCTGCAACGCCAGGTCGGCTCGGTGATGATCAACGCCAACCGCAACCTGGCCGCCTACGAATCGTTCGGCGTGGAAGTCTGGCCCGACGTGCTGCCGGATCATGCCGGCCCGCTGGCAGGCTTTCTGACCGGGCTGGAGCGCTGCGAGACCCCCTACCTCGTCACCGTGCCGTGCGACACCCCGCGCTTTCCGCTGGATCTGGTGGCGCGTCTGGGCGCCGCCCTGCTGCGCGAGCAGGCCGACATCGCCATGGCCGCCGCCCCCGAACCGGACGAACATGGGCGCCTGCAGGTGCGCCCCCAGCCCGTGTTCTGCCTGCTGCGGGTAGGGCTGCTGGAGAGCCTGACGCGCTTTACCCAGCAGGGCGGCCGCAAGATCGACGCCTGGACCGCGCAGCACCATACGGTGCTGGTGCCTTTCGATGCGCCGGGCGATGACCCGCTGGCTTTCGCCAACGCCAACACGCTGGCCGAGCTCAAGCAGCTGGAGGACGCGGGCGGATGAAGTCGCTGCAACGTATCGCCGCCGAGCTTCAAGGCTACGACCCGAACGCCCTGAAGGCGGCCGACGTGCATGCCTTTCTGGACCGCTTGGTCGAGCCGGTGGCGCAGACCGAGGATTTGCCCCTGTTCGATGCGCTGGACCGCGTGCTGGCCCGCGATCTGGTCTCGCCGCTGAACGTGCCGCCGCATGACAACTCGGCCATGGACGGCTATGCCTTTGCCGGCGCGCAGCTGCGTGCGGGCGAGCCGCTGCGGCTGCGGGTGCTGCCGGACACCGCACTGGCCGGCCAGGCTTGGCGCGGCCAGGTCGCAGCAGGCGAGTGCCTGCGCATCATGACCGGCGCCATCATGCCCGCAGGGCTCGATACCGTGGCGCCGCAGGAGCTGGTGCAGCGCGAGGGGGACCACGTCATCATCCCGCCCGGCCTGCTGCAGCCCGGCGACAACCGGCGCCTCACTGGCGAAGACGTGCGCCAGGGTGCGCCGGCCCTGCGTGCCGGCAGCCTGCTGCGCCCGGCCGCCCTGGGACTGGCCGCCAGCCTGGGCATCGCCCGCGTGCCGGTGCGCCGGCGTCTGAAGGTAGCTTATTTTTCGACCGGCGACGAAATCCTCAGCTTGGGTGAGCCGCCCCGCGAAGGCGCGGTGTACGACAGCAACCGCTACACGGTATTCGGGCTGCTGCGCCGCCTCGGCGTGGAGGTGCTGGACTACGGCGTCGTCCGCGACGACCCGGCCCGGCTGGAAGCAACCTTCCGCACAGCAGCCGCCCAGGCCGATGCCATCATCACCAGCGGCGGCGTCAGCGTAGGCGAAGCGGACCACACCAAAGCCATGATGAAACAGCTCGGTGACGTCGTTTTCTGGCGCATCGCCATGCGGCCGGGGCGCCCCATGGCGGTCGGCCGCATCGACGCCGACGGCCGCCCCTGCATCCTCTTCGGCCTGCCCGGCAACCCCGTGGCGGTGATGGTGACCTTTCTGGCCTTCGTGCGCCCCGCGCTGCTGCGGATGATGGGCTGCGCCGCCGAAGCCCCGCCGCTGCTGCGCGCGCGCAGCCTGGAAGCCCTGCGCAAAAAGCCGGGGCGCACCGAGTACCAGCGCGGCATCGTCAGCGCAGGGCCCGATGGCCGGCTACAGGTGCGCACCACCGGCAACCAGGGTTCGGGCGTGCTCAGCTCCATGGTGCAGGCCAATGGCCTGATCGTGCTGCACCACGACCAGGGCGATGTGGCCGCCGGCGACGAAGTCGATGTGATGATGTTCGAAGGCGTCGTCTAGCAGGCCGTTGAAAAACGTCGCGAGGATGGCCAGATGCAAGGCGCACGGCGCGCAGCGACCGAGACATATCGATCAGATAGGCGAGGAAGCGAGCACCGCGCAACGCCGCAGATGGCCTACCGCAGCAGTTTTGCAACAGCCTGCTAACCCTCGGCTACCGCCCGGTGGCATCAGGCCGCAGCTGGCGCCACAGCCCCCAGCCCGCCAGCCAGGCCAGTCCTGCGGCCAGCGGCAGCAGCAGCGGCGCCGGCAGCAGCGGCGCCAAGCGCAGCACCTCCCGCAGCGGCGCCCATCCCAGGACCGCCAGCAGCAGCACCAAGGTCAAGGCCAGCACCACCCGGCGCATCGGGTTGGGCGCTGGCCACGGGCGCCACGACCCCGCCCGGGTGGCCGCGTTCAGGTACAGCAGCACCAGATTGCCCAGCACCAGCGCGACGAAAGCCAGGGCCCGGGCGCGGGGCTCGTCCAGCACCGCCTGGCCCCAGGCCAGCAGCAGCGCCACCACCAGCAGCACCCCCAGCCCCTGCAGCAGGGCCTGCGCCATGTCGGCAGCCCCGAACAGCGGCAGCCGGGGGTCGCGTGGCGGTTGCGCCATCGCATCGGCCTCGGCCGGCTCGGCCTCGAACACCAGCGCGCAGGCCGGGTCGATCAGCAGTTCCAGCAGCGCGATGTGCATCGGGTACAGCACGATGGGCCAGCCCAACAGCAGCGGCAGCAGCGCCAGCCCGGCGATGGGGACATGCACCGCCATGATGTAGGCCATGGCCTTGCGCAGATTGGCCTGGATGCGCCGGCCCTGGCGGATGGCGCGCACGATGGAAGCAAAGTCGTCGTCCACCAGCACGATGTCGGCGGCCTCGCGCGCCACGTCCGTCCCCCGTCCGCCCATGGCTATGCCCACATGGGCGGCGCGCAGGGCCGGCGCATCGTTCACGCCGTCGCCGGTCATCGCCACCACGGCCCCCGTGGCCTGCAGCGCCTGCACGATGCGCAGCTTCTGCGCCGGCGCGATGCGCGCGCAGATGCTCACGCGCTGCAGCCGCTGTGCCAAAGCGGCCTCATCCAGCTGCTGCAGCTCATCGCCGGTCAGCACCTCCGCTGCGGGCAGGCCGGCCTGGGCGGCCACCGCGCGCGCCGTCACCGGGTGGTCTCCGGTGATCATCACCACCCGCACGCCGGCTGCGTGGCATTCGGCCACCGCCGCCGGCACTTCGGATCGCAGCGGATCTTCCAGCCCCAACAGGCCCACATAGCGGAAGTCGAAGTCGTGCTCCTGCTGTGGCCAGGGCGGACCGTCATACCGGGCCTGTGCCACGGCCAGCACGCGCAGACCGCGCGCCGCCATGGCCTGCGCTGCCGCATCCACCGCCTGGCGCTGCGCCGCATCCAGGTGGCACAGATCGACGATGGCCTCGGGCGCGCCCTTGGCCGCCACCACGCAGGCCTGCCCGTCCTGGCCGCGCCAGACATGGGCCATGGCCCGCAGCTCGGGCGTCAGCGCGTATTCGCGCAGCAGCGTCCAGTCGCCATGCAGATGCCCGGTGCCGCCCAGCGTGGCCTGCCCCAGCTCGTGAAAGGCGCGCTCCATCGGATCGTAGGGGTCGATCCGGCTGGCCAGAATCGCGTATTCGACCAGTGGGTGCCAGTCCTCGGGCAGCTGTGTCAGGCCCGCTGGCGGCACAGCCAGTTCCTGCCCGCCGGCATGCAGGCAGGCCACCCGCATGCGGTTGAGCGTGAGCGTGCCGGTCTTGTCCACGCACAGCACCGACACCGCGCCCAGTGTCTCGACGGCGGCGATGCGCCGCGTCAGCACCCGCTGGCGCGACAGCCGCCAGGCCCCCAGCGCCGGCAGCACGGTGAGCACGACGGTGAACTCCTCCGGCAGCATCGCGATGGCCAGCGCGATGCCGGCCAGCAGGGCCTGCCACCAGTCGCCACGCAGCGCCCCCTGCACCAGCACCACCGCCAGGCACAGGGCCAGCCCCAGCCAGACCAGGCGGCGCACCAGCGCCGCGGTCTGCTGCCGCAGAGGCGACTCTTCCTGCTCCAGCGTCTGCAGGGCCCGGCCGATGCGCCCCATCTCGGTCTGCGCGCCGGTGGCCACGACGCGCGCCTGGGCCTGCCCCTGCACGATCAGCGTGCCGGCGTACACGGTGCGCTCGGCCGCCGCGGCGCGCACCTGCTTGAGCACAGGCACCGATTCGCCGGTCAGCAGCGACTCGTCCACCTCCAGCGGTCCGCCGCCGATGAGCTCGGCATCGGCGGCCACCCGGTCGCCCTCGGCCAGCAGCAGGACGTCGCCGCGCACCAGCTCGCGCCCGGCGATGCTGCGTACCACCCCATCGCGCAGCACCCGCGCCCGCGGACTGGCCAGATCCCGCAGCGCGCGCAGCGCCCGCTCGGTGCGCCCTTCCTGGTACAGCGTCAGGCCGATGACCACGAGCACCATCAGCGCCAGGCCCAGGCTCTCGCGCAGTTCGCCCAGCAGCAGGTAGATGCCGGCGGCGGCCAGCAGCAGCAGGAACATGGGATCGCGCACCGTCTCGCGCACGATGTCCAGCCCGCTGCGCCCACCCTGCCCGGGCAGCACGTTGGGGCCTTCGGCGCTGAGCCGGCGGGCTGCCTCCTGCGAGCTCAGCCCGGCGTCGGAGGGCGCGGGCACGGTGTCCATGGCTGCGATACCAGGTGGCTGGAGGACAGGCACGCACCGCTTCAGTGGGGCGCAGGACCTTCTGCGGCCGGGCTGAGGGACCGGCGGTCGGCTCCTGGCACCTGCCGGCGCGCCAGCAGCGTGTACATCGTGGGCACGACGAAAAGGGTCAGCAGCGTGCCCAGCGTCATGCCGCCGACGATGACCCAGCCGATCTGGATGCGGCTTTCCGCTCCGGCGCCGCTGGCCAACGCCAGCGGCACGGCCCCCAGCACCATGGCGCCGGTGGTCATCAGGATGGGGCGCAGCCGCAGGCTGGAGGCACGCACCACGGCCTCGCGCAGCTCTACGCCCTGCCCGCGCATCTGGTTGGCGAATTCGACGATCAGGATGCCGTGCTTGGTGATCAGCCCCACCAGCGTGATCAGGCCGATCTGCGAGTACACGTTCAGCGAGCCATTGCTGAGCTTGAGCGCCAGCAGCGCCCCGATCATCGACAGCGGCACCGACAGCATGATGACCAGGGGATCGATGAAGCTCTCGAACTGCGCGGCCAGCACCAGAAAGATGAACAGCAGCGCCAGCGCGAAGACGATAGCCAGCGACCCCTGCGAGTTGCGGAATTCGCGCGAGGTGCCGTTGATGTCGGTGGTGTAGCCGGGCTGCAACACGCGCCGCGCCACGCCGTCCAGAAAGTCCAGCGCCTGCCCCAGCGAGTAGTCGGGCGCCAGGTTGGCGGTGATGGTGACGGCCCGCCGCTGGCCGAAATGGTTGAGCTCGCGCGGCGCCACCGACTCGCGCACCGTCACCAGCGACGACAGCGGAATCATCGCATCGCCGCGCCCGCGCACGAAGATGCGCTCGATGTCATCCGGCGTGTCGCGCCCGGCCGACTGCGTCTGCACGATCACGTCGTACTGGTCGCCGTCCTTCTTGTAGCGCGTCACCGGCCGCCCGCCCAGCATGGTCTCGATGGCGCGCGCCACCACTTCGACGCTGACGCCCAGATCGGCCGCCTTCTCGCGGTTGACGTCGATCTTCAGCTCGGGCTTGTTCAGCCGCAGGTCCACGTCCGGCGTCAGAAAGCCCGGATTCTTCGCGATCTCATCCAGGAACTGGCGGGTCACCCGGTTCAGGTTTTCGTAGCTGTCGGAGGTCAGGATGACGAAATTCACCGGCCGCTCGCGGAAACCCTGCCCCAGCGACGGCGGCGTGATCGGAAAGGCCGACACGCCAGGCAGCGCGTTGATGCGCGGCTGGATTTCGCGCGCCAGCTGCAGGGTGCTGCGCTGGCGTTGCTCCCAGTCCACCGCGCGGAAAAACACATTGGAGGTGCTGACCGTGGGGTTGCCGGTGACGACGAAAATCCGGTCGAACTCCGGGTAGCTGGCGCCGATGTCCTCGATCGCACGCGCATAGCGCTCGGTGTACTCCATCGTCGCGCCATCGGGCGCGTTGACGATGTTCAGGATCACGCCCCGGTCCTCCAGCGGCGCGAGCTCGCGCTTCATGCCCGGCAGGATGGCCCCGATCGCCACGGCCACGCCGGCCATCACCAGCAGCACCAGCCAGCGCATCTGCAGCGTGCGGCGCAGCACGGCCTCGTAGGCGGCGCTCAGCCGGCTGAGGCCACGCTCCATCCAGCGGTCGAAAAACCAGGGGTTGGGGTTGTGCCGCAGCAGCTTGGAACACATCATCGGCGACAGCGTCAGCGCGACGAAGCCCGAAACCAGCACCGCGCCGGCCAACGCCAGCGCGAACTCCACGAACAGCCGCCCGGTGCGCCCCGGCGTAAAGGCCAGCGGCGCATAGACGGCCGCCAGCGTCAGCGTCATGGCCACGACGGCAAACCCCACTTCGCGCGCGCCGCGGATGGCCGCGCTGAACGGATCCTGTCCTTCCTCGATGTGGCGGTAGATGTTTTCCAGCACCACGATGGCGTCGTCCACCACCAGCCCGATGGCCAGCACCAGCGCCAGCAGCGTCAGCGTGTTGATCGTGAAGCCCGCCAGCGCCATCAGCGCAAACGTGCCGATCAGGCTGACCGGTATCGTGGCGATGGGAATGATGGAAGCCCGCAGCGTGCGCAGAAAAACGAAGATCACCAGCGCCACCAGGACCACCGCCTCGACGATGGTCTTGAACACGTTTTTGACCGAACGGTCGATGAACACCGAGTTGTCGTTGGCCACGCTGATCGTGATGCCCGGCGGCATGTCGGCCTGCAGCCGCAGCAGCATGGCGCGCACGCCGCGGCTCAGTTCCAGCGGATTGGCCGTGGCCTGGCGGATCACTCCCGCCGAAATGGCAGGACGGCCGTTCAGCCGCACCGCCGTGCGCTCCTCGGCCGCGCCTTCTTCGATGCGGGCCACGTCGCGCAGCTTGACCGGAAAGCCGTTGACCGTTTTCACCACGATCTCGCCGAACTGCTGCGGGGTGCGCAGGTCGGTGTTGGAGGTGACGGAGAACTCGCGCTGCGTGCTCTCGATGCGACCGGCCGGCACCTCCAGGTTGCTGCGGCGCAGCGCATCCTCGGCATCCTGCACGGTCAGCCGGTAGGCCGCCAGCCGGTCCGGATCCAGCCATACCCGCATCGCATACTTGCGCTCGCCGAAGATGCGCACGTCGGCCGCGCCCGTGACGGTCTGCAGGCGCGGCTTGGCGATGCGGTTGACCAGTTCGTTGATCTGCAGAGCGCTGTGGGTGTCGCTGGAGAAGGCCAGCCAGATCACCGGAAAGGCGTCGGCCTCGACCTTGGCGATCACCGGCTCCTCGATGGCCTGCGGCAGCCGGTTGCGCACCCGGGCGGTGCGGTCGCGCACCTCGGCGGCGGCGGCATCGGCATCCTTTTCCAGCCGGAAGCGCACCGTGATCTGGGCCTGCTCGGCGCGAGAGATCGAGGTGATCACATCGACCCCGTCGATGCCGGCAATCGAGTCCTCCAGCGGCTTGGCCACCTGCGACTCCACCACCTCGGCCGAAGCGCCCGCATAGCGCACGGTGACGGTGACCACCGGCTCGTCGATCTTCGGATACTCGCGCACCGGCAGGCGGCTGAAGCTGACGGCGCCGACCAGCAGCACCAGCAGCGACAGCACCGTGGCGAAAACGGGGCGACGGATGGCAATCTCAGGCAACTGCATGGCCACTCCCTGCAGACCGGCTCAGCCGGCCGCGCGCCTGAGCTCCAGCACCTGCACGGCGGTGCCATCGCGCTGCAGCCGCTGCTGGCCGGCGGTGACCACGGTGTCGCCCTCCTGCACGCCCTCGAGGATTTCGACCTGCCCGGGACGCCGCAGGCCCAGCTTCACCGCCACCCGCTGCGACACCAACGCGCCGTCGGGCCCGGGCACCAGCCGGATCACATAGGTCTTGCCCCCCTGCGGCACGATGGCCTCCTCCGGCAGCACGCGGGCACGCTCGCGCACGCCGAACACCGTGTTCACCCGCGCGAACATGCCTGGACGCAGCAGCAGCTCGCGGTTGACGATGCTGGCGCGCACGCCGATGGAGCGACCATTGGCGTCGATCAGCGGATCGACGGCCTGCACCCGCGCCTCGAAGCGCCGCCCGGGCAGGGCGTCCAGCTCCACCGAGGCCAGCTGTCCGGCGCGCACCCGGTTCTGGTAGCGCTCGGGCAGCCGGTAGTCCACATACACCGTGTCGATGTCCTCGATGTTGACGATGTCGGTGCCGTCCTTCAGATAGTCACCGACGTTGACGTTGCGGATGCCCGCAATCCCGTCAAAAGGCGCGTAAATCTTCAGCCGCGCCGCCGTGGCCTGCGCCAGCGCCAGCTTGGCCTGGGCCACCTCCACATTGGCGGCGCTTTCGTCCACCGCGCGCTGGCTGACGAAGTTCTGCGCCAGCAGCTCCTGGTTGCGCCGGTGGTTGGCCTGGGCAATCGCCAGCTCGGCCTGGGCCTGCTTGACCTGCGCCAGCGGCAGCTGGTCGTCCAGCTGCACCAGCAGCTGCCCCTTGCGCACACGCTCGCCGTCGCGGAAATACAGGCCCGTCACCCGGCCGCTGACCTCAGGGCGCAGCACCACGCCCTGGCGCGAGCGCAGACTGCCCACCGCCTGGGCCTCATCGCTCAGGCGCAGCACCTGCACCCGCGCGACCTCCACCGTAACCGCCCGCGCTGCGGCCCCTGGGCCGCCACCAGGCGCTACCGCCGCCGCGGCGCCTGAGGCGCCCGCAGCCGGCGCCCCCACCGGACGCTGCTGATACCACCAGGCCGCACCAGATGCGGCCGCGATGCCGGCGACGGCGATCGCCGTGTAAACGAGTCTGGCTGCCATGAACGGGAAATATGCCGTGGTAGAGCCGGACGGCCACAGCAGCCAGGCCGGCCCTTCAGGCAAATGTAACAGCCCGCCAGGACGGCCGCATGCACGTTATCACGCAGACGGCGCTGCCGGCGGCGTGCTTTGCGCAAGCTTTACAAACCGGCATCGCGCCCCATGGCCTGCGCGACGCCACGGTTGGCCAGGGCATCGGCCCGTTCGTTGCCCGGATCGCCGTCATGGCCCTTGACCCAGCGCCAGTCGATGCGGTGGCCCGAGCGGCTCACCAGCTCATCCAGCCGCTGCCACAGGTCCACGTTCTTGACGGGCTGCCGGGACGCCGTCTTCCACCCCTTGGCCTTCCAGCCGTCCAGCCATTCGGTGATGCCCTTGAGCACGTACTGGCTGTCGGCGTGCAGGATCACGTGGCATGGCCGCTTGAGCGCTTCGAGCGCGCGGATGACCGCCAGCAGCTCCATCCGATTGTTGGTGGTTTCGCGCTCGCCACCGAACAGCTCCTTCTCGACGGCGCCGGCCTTCAGCAGAACCCCCCAGCCACCCGGCCCGGGATTGCCCTTGCAGGCGCCGTCGGTATAGATCTCGACCTTGTTCACTCGCTGTGTTCCTGGAAAAAAGAGGCCGGATTGTCGCCGCTGCGCCGCACCAGCGGCGCGGACACCGCCTGCGCCTGCCCCATCCTCTTCCACGCAGGCTCCAGCAACCGCATGCCGTGCACGCGCTTGACCGCGACCACGAAATACACCGCGCCGAAGAAAGGCCACCAGCGCGGCCCCACCGCATCGAGCCAGCGCCAGCGCTGCAGCCAGGCCTCGCTGCCCAGCAGCGGCCTGAAGCAGCCGTGTCGCACCACTTCGATCTCGAAGTCCAGCAGATGCAGCCAATCCCGCAGCCGCAGCAGGCCTATGAAATCCAGCTCCGGCGGCAGCAGCGGCGTGCCCATGCGCAGGCGATGGCACCAGCGCTCGCGCCGCTGCCGCAGCCCCCACAGGCTGGCCGGGCTGAAGCCGCTGAGCACGACGCGGCCGCCCGGCAGCAGCACCCGCGCGACTTCGCGCAGCACCCCATGCGGATTGGCATGGCTGTCCAGCGTATGGGGCAGCGCCACCAGATCCAGGCTGTCCTGCGGAAACGGCAGCGCCGCATAGTCGGTACGCAGGGCCACCGTGGCGCCGGCGGCGTAGGTGGATGCCAGCCAGCGGTGCGGCATGCGGTTGGCCGCCAGGGCATCGAAGCCCGGCAGGCCCAGCTGCAGCGCGTGGTAGCCGAAGATGTCGGCCACGGCCGCCTCATAGACCTGCCGCTCCCAGCCCAGCACATAGCGTCCTGGGGGGGTTTCGAACCACTGCTGCAAACCTATAATCCCGTCACCCATGACCCTCGTACCCCTGCCGGCTCTCGACGACAACTACATCTGGATGCTGCACGACGGGCGCCAGGCCCTGGTAGTCGATCCCGGAGACGAAACCCCGGTCCTGCAGGCCCTGCAGGAACAGGCGCTGCAGCTGGCGGCCATTCTAGTCACCCACCACCATGCCGACCATGTCGGTGGCATCGACGCCTTGCGCGCGGCCACCGCGGCGCCGGTCTATGGCCCGGCCGGCGAATCGCTGCCGGAGCCGGTGCAGCGCATGGACGAGGGCGACACGCTGCAGCTGCTGGGTCTGCGCTGGCAGGTGCTGAACGTGCCAGGCCACACTGCCGGCCACATTGCCTGGTACTGCCCGGATGCGGGTGGGCAGCCGCTGCTTTTTTGCGGCGACACGCTCTTTAGCGCCGGCTGCGGCCGCCTGTTCGAAGGCACGCCGGCCCAGATGCTGGCCTCGCTGGACAAACTCGCGACCCTGCCCGACGCCACCCGGGTCTGCTGCGCCCACGAATACACCCTCTCCAACCTGCGCTTTGCCCAGGCGGTCGAACCGGACAACCCGGCCATTGCCGCGCACCGCCAGCACTGCGAAGCCCTGCGCGCGCAGATGCGGCCCACCCTACCCTCCACCCTGGGGCTGGAGCGGCAGATCAACCCCTTTCTGCGCTCGCGCCAGCCCGCCGTGCGCGCGGCGGTGCAGGCCCGCAGCCCCGACGCCCTCAGCGAAGTCGAGGTGTTCGCGGCCCTGCGCGAATGGAAGAACCAGTTCCGATGAAATCCCTGCGTCTGCTCGCCGCTGCCTGCCTGCCGCTGCTGCTGGCCGCCTGCGCCAGCCTGCCCGGCCATGAGGCCACGAGCGCCCCGGCCCCAGCCTCCCCAGCAATCGCCGCCCCTGCGCCGACAGCCCAAGCCGATGCCACTGCCCCGGCAATCGCTACGCCGCCTGCTGCCGCCGCGCGGCCCGTACTGCCCACCGGCGCGATGAGCGAGCTGCAGCCGCAGCCAGCGGCCGACCGCAGCGTCGCCCCCCTGACGCCACCGGCCGACCTGTGGGAGCGCATCCGCCGCGGCTTTGCGATGCCCGACCTGGACAGCCCGCTGGTGGCCGACCGTGAAAAGTGGTACGCCGCCCGCCCGGCCGAGCTGGAGCTGATGGCCTCGCGGGCCCGCAAGTACCTGTTTCACATCGTCGAGGAAATCGAGCTGCGCGGCCTGCCCACCGAACTGGCCCTGCTGCCCTTCATCGAAAGCGCCTTCAACCCCCAGGCCTATTCGCGCGCCCGGGCCGCCGGCATGTGGCAGTTCATCCCCAGCACCGGCAAGCTCTACCAGCTCAAGCAAAACGCCTTCCGCGACGACCGCCGCGACGTGCTGGCCTCCACCCGCGCCGCGCTGGACTATCTAGAAAAGCTTTATGGCATGTTTGGCGACTGGCATCTGGCGCTGGCGTCCTACAACTGGGGCGAAGGCAGCGTGGGCCGCGCGATCGAGAAAAACCGCCGCCGCGGCCTGGGCACGGGCTACCTGGACCTGACCATGCCGATGGAGACGCGCTACTACATCCCCAAGCTGCAGGCCATGAAGAACATCGTGGCCGATCCGCAGCGCTTCGGGGTGCGCCTGCCGGTCATCGACAACCATCCGTTCTTCGAGACGGTCACGATCACCCGTGACATCGACGTGGCGCTGGCGGCCAAGCTGGCTGAGGTGTCGCTGGAAGACTTCAAGGCGCTCAACCCCTCGCTGCACCGCCCGGTGATCCTGGCTGCCGGCACGCCGCAGATCCTGCTGCCCTGGGACAACGCGGAGACCTTCCAGCGCAACCTGCAGGCCTATGCGGGCACGCGCCTGTCGAGCTGGACGGTGTGGGTCGCTCCCACCACGATGAAAACCGCCGAAGCCGCCAGGCGGCTGAAAATGAGCGAAGCCGAGCTGCGCGCGGCCAACGGCATCCCCAGCCACATGATCATCCGCGCCGGCTCCACGCTGCTGGTGCCCCGCCCGCCGGGGCTGGAGCAGGATGTGGCCGAGCGCATCGCCGACCACGGGCAGCTTGCCCTGGTGCCAGAGACGGTGCTGCGCCGCATCGTCCTGAAGGCTGGCAAAAAAGACACGGTCGCCAGCGTGGCGCGGCGCCATGGCCTGGCAGCCGCCAAGGTGGCGGAGTGGAACAACGTGCCGGTATCGGCCAGCTTCAAGCCGGGCCAGACCATCGTGATCCACCGCTGGGTTCCGGTGCGCCCCGCCGCCGACGCACCGCCGCGCGCCCCCACTCGCGTGGCCCGGCGCTGAAAGCCCTGCCCCGCGCAGCGGTCAGAGCTTTTCGGTCTCGCCGGCGCGAGGCTGCCATTTCAGCAGCCGGCGCTCCAGCCGGCCCACCGCGGCGTCCAGCAGCAGTGCAAATGCCGTCAGCACCGCGATGCCGGCGAACACGGTGTTCACATCGAACGTGCCCTCGGCCTGCAGGATCAGGTAGCCCACGCCACGGGCCGAGCCCAGGTACTCACCTACCACCGCGCCGACGAAAGCCAGCCCGACCGAGGTGTGCAGACTGGAGAACACCCAGGCCGTCGCGCTGGGCAGATAGACCGTGCGCAGCAGCTGGCGACGGCTGGCCCCCAGCATGCGGGCATTGGCCAGCACCACAGGGCTGACCTCGCGCACCCCCTGATAGACGTTGAAGAAGACGATGAAAAACACCAGCGTCACCGCCAGCGCCACCTTGCTCCAGATGCCCAGCCCGAACCACAGCGCGAAGATCGGCGCCAGGATCACCCGCGGCATGGCGTTGGCGGCCTTGATGTAGGGATCGAGGATGGCGCTGGCCAGTGGCGACAGGCCCAGCCACAAGCCACCGCCCAGTCCCAGCACCGTGCCGATGCCGAAGGCCAGAAAGGTCTCCAGCAGCGTCACGCCCAGGTGCAGATAGATGTCGGCGTTGCCTGGCAGCCCATCGGGAAAGAGGGCACTGGACGGCAGACCCCAGGGCATGAACCAGGACCAGATGCGGCCAGCCACCACGAGGGGCTCGCCCAGGAAGAAGGCCAGCTTGGCATCGCGCGAGGCCAGCTGCCACAGCAACAGCACGGCCAGCAGCACCGCCAGACGCCACAGCCACAGATTGCCCGCCTGCGGCCGCAACCGCCGCCACACGCCGTTCATGCGGCCCTCCCGAGCTGCTGCCGGTAACCCTTGAGCACCTCTTCGCGCAGCACGTCCCAGATGCGGGTGTGCAGTTCCACGAAACGCGCCGCATGACGCACCTCGGCCACATTGCGGGGCCGTGGTAGATCGATGACGAACTCGCCTATGGGCCGCGTGGCCGGCCCGGCCGACAGCACCACCACCCGGTCGCTCATCGCGATGGCCTCGTCCAGGTCATGGGTGATGAACAGCACCGCCTTGCGGCGGTCGCTCCACAGCTCCAGCACTTCGTTTTCCATCAGCTGGCGGGTCTGGATGTCCAGCGCGCTGAATGGCTCGTCCATCAGAATGATGTCCGGGTCCAGGGCCAGCGTCTGCGCCAGTGCGGTGCGCTTGCGCATGCCGCCCGAGAGCTGGTGCGGGTAGCGGTCGCCAAAGCCCGCCAGCCCCACCCGCGCCAGCCACTGCTGCGCCTGCGCGCGGGCCTGCCCGTCGGGCAGGCCGCGGTACTGCAAGCCCAGCATCACGTTGTCCAGCGCGCTGCGCCAGGGCAGCAGGGCGTCGGCCTGGAACATGTAGCCCGCGCGGCGGTTGAGCCCCTGCAAGGCTTCGCCGAAGACGCGCACCTGCCCGGCGCTGGGCGCCAGCAGGCCGGCGGCCACGTTCAGCAGCGTGGATTTGCCGCAGCCGGTGGGGCCGACAACCGAGACGAACTCGCCCTCGGCCACCCGCAGCGTGGCCCCGGCCACCGCGGTGTAGGCCGCGCCGCCGGCTGGCGCGGCAAAGGTGCAGGTGATGTCCAGCAGCTCCAGCGCGTGCACGGGGGCGGCTCTGCGTCAGGCCTTGAAACGGGCCTTGGCGCGCAAGGCGAATTCGTTGGTGTAGGTCTTGGCCAGGTCGATCCTGTCGGCCTTGAGCGTGGCATCGAAACTGGCCAGCGCGCGCAGCGCGGTCCGCGGACCGTCCTCCGGGAACACGCCGTCGAGCGCGATGGCCTCGCGCACCTTCTCGAAAGACGCCAGATACAGGCCGCGATCGCCCAGCAGATAGGCTTCGGGCACGGTTTTGATGATGTCGCTGGGACCGGCGGTCTGCAGCCACTTGAGGGCGTGGACGATGGCGTTGGTCAGGGCCTGGGCCGTCGCCGGGTGCTTCTGCACGAACTCCAGCGGCGCATACAGACAGGCCGCCGGCATCGGGCCGCCAAAGACCTCGCGCGTGCCCTTGAGCGTGCGGGTGTCGAAGACGATGCGCACATCGCCCTTTTGTTCCAGCATGGTCATGACCGGATCGATGTTGCAGATGGCGTCGATCTGGCCCGCGCGCACCGCCGCCAGGGCGCCGGCTGAGGTCCCCACCCCGATGAAGCTGACGTCGCTGGCCTTGAGCCCGGCGCGCGCCAGCACCAGGTTGGCCATCATGTTGGTGGACGAACCCGGCGCAGTGACGCCGATCTTCTTGCCGCGCAGATCGGCCACCGACTTGTAGGACGGCAGCGTCTTGGTCGATACGCCCAGCGCGATCTGCGGCGCGCGCCCCTGCAGCACAAAGGCCTGAAAGAGCTGCCCCTTGTTCTGCAGGTTGATGGTGTGCTCGTAAGCCCCGCTGACCACGTCGGCCGAACCGCCCACCACTGCCTGCAGCGCGCGCGCGCCGCCGGCAAAGTCACTGATTTCCACCTCCAGCCCCTCGGCCTTGAAATAGCCCAGCTGCTCGGCGATGGTCAGCGGCAGGTAGTAAAAAGAGGCCTTGCCGCCGACGGCTATGCCGATGCGGTTCTTTTCAGGCCGGCTTTGGGCACGCAGAACCGGCGCGGCCACCGTGGCAGCGCCCGCCACGATGGCCGAGGCAAAGGTGCGGCGCGCCATGCGCATTTCGTTCATCGATGCACTCCCTGAGAGCAAGCACACATCAGCGGATGAGCTTAACCAGAACGGCGCTGCCCGCGCATCGGGGAAACCTCCCAAGCGGGTAAACACCTACGGCCTGCGCCGGCGGCGCGGGCGCGCTTCAGCCGTGGGCGCGGCCGGCTTCCATCGTGATCTGCCGCTCGCAGCGGCGGGCGATCTGGGCATCGTGCGTGACCAGCACCAGCGTCGTGCCCTGCTCGCGGTTGAGCTCGAACATCAAGGCCATCACGGTCTCGCCGGTCGCATAGTCCAGGCTGCCGGTGGGCTCGTCGGCCAGCAGCACGGCGGGGCGCACGACGAAGGCCCGCGCCAGCGCCACGCGCTGCTGCTCGCCCCCGGACAGCACGCGAGGCAGATGGTGCAGCCGCTGCGACAGGCCCACCCGCTGCAGCATCTCGCTGGCGGCCTTGCGCGCATCGCGGCGGCCGGCCAGCTCCAGCGGCAGCATGACGTTTTCCAGCGCCGTCAGGTGCGCCAGCAGCTGAAAGCTCTGAAACACGAAGCCCACTTGCTGCGCCCGCAGCGCCGCGCGCGCGTCCTCGTCCAGCGCGAACAGGTCCTGCCCGGCCAGGCGCACCGTGCCCCGCGTCGGCGTGTCCAGTCCGGCCATGATGGACAGCAGCGTGCTCTTGCCTGAGCCCGAAGCGCCCACGATGGCCACACTCTGCCCGGCGGGGACCTGGAAATCGATATCGCGCAAAATGTCGAGTGTGCCGGTCGAGTCGGTCACGGATTTATAGACATGCTCGACGCTGAGTATGGGTTCTGACATGCGTTTTTCTTTCTTGCGGCGCTACTTTAGCGCGGCCCTGGGTCTGCTGGCCGCGCTGGGGTTTTCGCTGGCGCAGGCCGCGCCGCGCACCGTGCTGGTGCTGGGCGACTCGCTCAGCGCCGAATACGGCCTGCCGCGCGGCAGCGGCTGGGTGGCGCTGCTGGAGCAGCGGCTGGCGCGCGAGAAGCTGGACGTGCGCGTGGTCAATGCCAGCATCAGCGGCGAAACCACATTCGGCGGGCGCTCCCGTCTGCCGGCGCTGCTGGCCCAGCACCGCCCCACGCACGTGCTGATCGAACTGGGCGGCAACGATGCGCTGCGCGGCCTGTCGCTGGAAGCAACCCGCGCCAATCTGCAGTGGATGACGCAGCAGGCCAAGGCATCGGGCGCGCGGGTGCTGCTGCTGGGCATGCAGGTCCCGCCCAATTACGGGCCCGACTACACCCGCCGCTTCGCAGCGCTGTATGCCGAAGTGGCGCGCAGCGAAAAGGTCGCTCTGGTGCCGTTTTTCCTGCGCGGCGTCGCCGATGACGGCGACCCCGTGCGCTGGTTCCAGAGCGACCGCATCCACCCCAATGCCCAGGCCCAGCCGCGCCTGCTGGACAACGTCTGGCCCGAACTCAAAAAGCTGCTCTGATGCCCCTGCACACCATCACCGCCGCCCAGGCCCTGCAGCGGCTGGATGCATACGACACCGTCATCGACGCGCGCAGCGAAAGCGAATACGCCGAGGACCGCCTGCCCGGCGCGGTCAACTGGCCCACGCTGAACGATGCCGAGCGGCAGGCCATCGGCACCCTGTACAAGCAAGTCAGCCCCTTCGAAGCCAAGAAGCGCGGCGCGGCGATCGCCGCGCGCAACATCGCCGCCCACATCGAGCGCCACGTGCTGGACCAGCCCAAGGGCTGGAAGCCGCTGGCCTACTGCTGGCGCGGGGGCAAGCGCAGCGGTTCGCTCGGCCTGATCCTGAGCGAAATCGGTTTTCACGTCACGTTGATCGAAGGGGGTTACAAAGCCTTCCGCCAGGCGCTGCTGCTGGACATCCCGCTGCGCGTGGCGCCGCTGCAGCTGCGCGTGATCTGCGGCACCACCGGCTCCGGCAAGACGCGGCTGCTGCAGGCGCTGCGCGAAGCCGGCGCCCAGGTGCTGGACCTGGAAGCCCTGGCCCAGCACCGCAGCTCCGTGCTCGGCGCACTGCCCGGCCAGACGCAGCCCAGCCAGAAGCAGTTCGACACCCGCATCTGGGATGCGCTGCGCCGGCTCGACCCCCAGCGCCCGGTCTATGTGGAAAGCGAGAGCAAGAAGGTGGGCAACGTGGCCGTGCCCGACGCCCTGATCGGCGCCATGCGCGCAGCCCCCTGCCTGGAACTCGTCCTGCCGGATGCGCAGCGCGTCGCCCTGCTGCTGGAAGACTACGATCACTTCGTACGGGATACCGAAGCCTTTTGCCGCCGGCTGGATGCGCTGACCGAACTGCGGGGCCGGCAGGTGGTCGAGGACTGGAAAGCCAGGGTCCGCAGCGGCCGCATATCCGAAGTCGTGCAGGACCTGCTGCTCTCCCACTACGACCCTGTCTATCGCCAGTCAATGGCGCGCAACTTCCGGCACTATGGGCAGGCGCCCCAGCTGCAGCCGCGCGACCGCTCGATGGACGCGATGCGCGAGCTGGCCCGGCAGTTGCTGGATGCGCCGCCGCTGGGAGCCTGATCCCTCCTTTCGCCCCTCATCCCTGCCGGAGTGCCACTGCGCCACAACAGATCCCTTGACCCAGCTCAACAAGGGTGCGCCGCCTCGCTGCATACTGAAACAGGTTTCATCACGCCCCGATCAGGAGGACCGCATGCAACGATCTCGCCCTTCCCTGCTGGCAACAATACTGACCCTGAGTCTGTGCGCGGTGGCCGTGCCAGCCGGTGCGCGCGGCGGTGCGGGCGCGGCGGCGGGTGGCGGCGCAACACCCGGCCCGCTCACACCGGCGCCGGCCGGGCCGTCGCAGGCACAGCCGGTCCCGCGCCCGGCCGAGCCGCAGCGCAGCTTGGCGCCCAACAGCCAGATGCAGATCCAGAACCAGACCCAGCAACTGGCCAGCACCCGGGAACAGCTGCGGGTGCAGGATCAGCTGCTGACCCAGACCCGCGAGCAGATCCGGGCCCAGGAACAGATGCTCAACCAGGTGCGCGAGCAGCTCAGGAACGCGGAGACGCTGGGACAGGCCACCCGCACCCAGCTGCAGAGCCAGGAGCAGCTGCATCTGCAAACCCTGCAGCAGTTGCGCGCGCAGGAGCAGACGCTGCTGCAGACCCGCGAGCAGCTGCGCACGCTGGAGCAGACCCAGCTGCGCACGCTGGAGCAGCTGCAAAATCCCTGACGGGCCATCCTGCTAAAGCAGCTCGATGCCGAAGCGGCGCAGCAGCAGCGCCCACAGCCCGAACAGCAACACCGTCAACAGCGCGGCTGCCAGCAGGGCCATCCAAAACCCCAGACGCTGCAGCAGCCAAGGAAACAGCAGAAACATCGGCAGCGTGGGCAGCACATACCAGAATGTGTACCACGCATGATTGGCCAGTTTCTCCATGGGCTGGCGCTCCACATGCAGCCAGACTAGGGTCAGCAGCGTCACCAGCGGCAAGGCCGCGATGAGGCCGCCAAGGCGATCGCTGCGCCTGGCGACCTCGGACACCAGCACGACCAGTGCGGCCGTGATCAGATATTTCGTCAGGAGCCAGCTCATGGAATCGGTATGATGCCAGTGGGTGGCATCCTACTGCGGCACCTGCACCGGCTCGCCAATCGCGTAAAAGCGGCCGCCGCCCACATAGTGCAGGGTGCGCAGGGCATCCGGCGCATCCTCGAAGTGCCAGCGCCCTGCGCGGAAGACCCGCGCGTCCGCCCAGGCCGCGATGACCTCGCCGATGAAAAGGTCGTACACCTGCTGGTTGTGCGGCTCGTCGATGAGCCGGCAGGCCAGCCAAGCCACACAGCCGTGCACCAGCGGCACCGCCGCAGGCTCGGCAGTGAACAGCCGCACGCCATGGCGCTGCAGCTTGTCCGGCACGTCCCGCGCGCTGTCTGTGCCGACCCCAACGGTCTGCGCCGCCAGCGCACGCCCCGGCACGTTCAGGGCAAAGCAGCCGCTGGCCTGCACCAGCGCGCGGGTGGCGGTGGCCTTGTCGATGACCACCGTCACCTTCGGCGGTGCGAAATCCAGCGCGCAGGCCCAGGCGGCGGCCATCACGTTCTGACGTCCGGCATGGGCGGACGAAACGAGCACCGTCGGCCCATGGTTGAGCAGACGGTAGGCATGATCCAGGGCCACGGGGGTGAAATGATCGGGTGGACTCATCGTCGGGGGCGCACATCAGATGGCTGGGGCTGCAAGTCGGCCTGGTCCAGCCGCACGAAAACGAATCCGCGCTGGCGCAAGGCGAACAGGCCGGCCGCCAGACCCGCCGCCGTGCCGGAGCCGGGCTTGTTCAGATGGGCAATGATGACATCGCCGTCGCTGGCCTGCCGCAGCCGCTGCGCAATGGCCTCGCGTAGCAGCGTGGCCCCGGCATCGGCATTGAGCGTATAGCCCGCCACCCGGTATCCCAGCCCCTCGATGAACGGCAGCGCCGCGCGGTCATAGACGGCGGTGGCCCCCCGATACCAGCGCGGCGCAACACCAAAGGCTGCGGTGATGGCCTGGGCCCCGCCCTGCACTTCCGCGCGCAGCTGGGCCCAGTCTGCCATGCCGGCCAGGCCATAAACGCTGCGGCCGGCGCCGATGACGGCCGGCACATGTTGGGCGCCGTGGTTTTCGACCTGGAACAGCTCCGGCTCGGCCCGGATGCGCGCAACGGCTGCGGGATGGCGCCGGATCCAGCGCGCCGTCACGAACAGCGTGGCGGGAATGCGCTCGCGCAGCAGGAAATCGAATAAGGCCTCGTCGAAGCCGCCGCCGCAGGCATCGAGCGTGAGCGCCAGACGCGGCGGCGCACCGGCTTGTGGGGCAAGCCGGTGCCGCGGCTCCACGACCGCCTGGGCCAGCGCCAGCGCGCAGGCAAGCACACCCAGGACCGCCACTGCACAATAGCGGATCACCCGGGCGCAGACTTGTCGATGCATCACAGTCCGAACTCTAGCGCCACCGCGCAGGCGGTCCTCTGCTGGGACGCCGAGGGCGCGCCCTACAGCCCGCGCTTTGGCGACGTCTATCACAGCCGCAGCGGCGCGCTGGCACAGGCCCGCACGGTCTTTCTGGCAGGCTGCGGGCTGCCACAGGGCTGGCAGGGCCGCGCCGGCCACACGATCCTGGAAACGGGCTTTGGCCTGGGGCTGAACTTCCTGGCCACCTGGGCCGCCTGGCGCGCCGATCCCCGCCGCTGCGCGCATTTGCACTTCGTCTCGGTCGAGGCCTACCCGGTGCAGGCCGCCGACATCGAGCGCGCCGCCCACAGCCTGCATGCGGGCGATGCACACGAGACGGCGCTGCGCGACGCCATCGCAACAGCCGCCCGCGAGCTGGCCGGCGCCTGGCAGCGCATCCAGCCGGGCCTGCAGACGCTGGCGTTCGACGGTGGCCAGGTCACCTTGACGCTGGCAGTCGGCGAAGTCCTGCCGATGCTGGCGCAGCTGGGCGGGCCGGTGGATGCGGTCTATCTGGATGGCTTCAGCCCGGCACGCAACCCGGCGATGTGGTCCGCCCCCACGCTGGCTGCGGTGGCTCGGCTGTGCCGGCCCGGCACCCGGCTGGCCAGCTGGTGCGTGGCTGGCGCCGTGCGCGCGCGGCTGCAGGAGCTGGGCTTCGCGGTGCAGCGGCTGGACGGCCTGCCACCCAAGCGGCACCGCCTGCAGGCCGTCTTCACCGCCGGAAGCGCCGCCGCGTCAGCGCCAGCGCAATGACCCAGGCCACAACGGCATAGGCGGCCAGCACGGCCAGACGCCGCAAGGCATCCGCCGGCCACTGCCCCAGAAAGAGCGGGCGCACCAGCTCCACCGCCTGGGTCAGGGGCAGCCAGTCCGACAGCTGCTGCAGCCACGGCGGCAGGCTGTCGCGCGGAAAGAACACGCCGCTGAGAAACATCATCGGCGTCAGGCCCAGGGTGAAGTAGTAGGTGAAGAAGTCGTAGCCCTTGGCCAGCGCATTGAAGATCAGGGCCATGCAGCTGAAAGTGACCCCCGCCAGCAGCAGCGCGGGCAGCGCCAGCGCCAGCATGGGGCTGCGGCTGATGCCCAATGCCAGCATCACGCCAAGGATGGCGGTCACCGAAAACAGCGACTTGAAAGCCGCCCATAGCATCTCGGCCAGCAGCACGTCGCGCAGGCCCACCGGGGTGTTCATGATGCCGTCCCAGGTCTTTTGCACGTGCATGCGCGAGAAAGCCGAGTACAGCGCCTCGAAAGTGGCCGCATTCATCGCGCTCATGCAGATCGAGCCGCTGGCCAGATACAGGATGTAAGGAACGGGCTGGCCGTGCAGCGGCACCGTGCCCACCAGCGCCCCCACGCCATAGCCGAAGGCCACCAGCCACATCAGCGGCTCGGCGATATGGGCCACCAGGCTGGGAATGGCCAGCTTGCGCCACACCAGCAGGTTGCGCAGGAAAACCGGCCACCAGCGCAGCGACGGGTGCATCATCAGCCCTCCTGCCGGATCTGCCGGCCCGTCAGCTTGAGGAACAGGTCTTCCAGATTGGCCGGACGGTGCAGACTGCGCAGCGCATGCTCGCCCGCGAGCGCCTGCAGCAGGGCGGAGGCGTCGGCGGTGTAGAAGAACGCCGTTTCGCCGCTGACTTCCACCCGGCTGGCCAGCGCACGCAGCGGGCCCTGGCTCAGAACCTGCGCATCGGCTCCATAGACCTCCACCACTTCCGCCTCCAGATGCTGCGCGATCAGCTCGCGGGGCGTGCCCTCGGCGATCCGGCGCCCATGGTCGATGACCAGCAGCCGGTCGCACAGACGCTCGGCCTCGTCCATGAAGTGGGTGGTCAGCAGGATGGACTTGCCCTGCTGCAGCAACTGCTGCAGCCGCTCCCACATCAGGTGACGGGCCTGCGGATCCAGGCCCGTGGTCGGCTCGTCCAGCAGCAGCAAGTCGGGGTCGTTGACCAGCGCGCGCGCCAGGCTCAGGCGGCGGCGCATGCCGCCGGACAGCTCCCCGGGCTTGGCCCCGGCCTTGTGCGCGAGCGCCGCAAACTCCAGCAGCGCCGGAATGCGGGCGCGGATGTGGGCATCGCGCAGACCGAAATAACGGCCATAGACCAGCAGATTCTCGGCGCAGGTGAAGTCGGGGTCCAGCGAGTCGAACTGGGTCACCACGCCCAGCCGCGCCTTGATCGCGGCGGCATCGTCGGGCATGCGCAGGCCAAAGGCCCGAACCTCGCCGCTGTCGGGCACCGTCTGGCCCAGGCACATGCGCAAGGTGGTGGTCTTGCCCGCGCCGTTGGGGCCGATCAGACCCAGGCATTCGCCGGGGCGGATCTCGAAGCTCAGCTCATCGACGGCCACAGCCGTGCCGTAGCGCTTGACCAGCCGATGGCACTGCAGTATGGCGGCGGACATGCAGGAATCTTAGCGCAGCCCTGCGGCCCCCAGCGGGGCCCCAGGCGATCCGGCACACGGGGACCGTCCCGCCCCAACCATGCTGCCCACTACCGAAAGCGTGGGGGCAACTGCCGTTTCCAGGTTCAGTCCAGCCAGCGCACCGAACCGCGATAGGCATGCCATGTGGCGTGCCCCAGCCAGGGGCCGATCAGCAGCAGCCCCAGCCCCCAGGGCAGCAGGGCCAGCCCCACCAGCATGGTGATCAGCGCCCCCCACCACAGCAGCACCGGCAGGTTGCTGAAAAAGACCTGCATGCTGGTCAGCGACGCGGAAATCGCATCGGTGTCGCGGTCCAGGATCATCGGGATCGAGACGACCGAAGTGGCAAACACCAGGCCGGCGAACACCCCGCCCACTGCCAGATAGACGGCGACGAACTCCCAGTTCTCCGGGTTGAACACCGCCTCCAGCACCCCGGCCGTCGAAGGCATGCCGGTGTTGAAGAACACCGCGAACACCACCAGCGAAGCCCGCCCCCAGAGCAGTTCCAGCACGATCAGCACCAGCACCAGCAGCCCCATGCTGCCGATGTGCTGGTCCCAGCACAGCAGCGAGGACGCCAGATCCGGCTCGATCCCCTGTTCGCGGCGACGGCTCACCTCGTACAGCCCCATGGCCAGAAAAGGCCCGACCAGCAGGCAGCCGGAAACCATGGACATGGTGTACTCGGGCATGTACCTGAAAACGGCCGCCAGCGTCAGCGCCATCGCCCAGAAGCACATGCCGTAAAAAAGGCCGATGCCGATTTCGGCCCGCAGATCGCGCCAGCCCCGGGCCAGCCAGCGCAGCGGATCGGCAAAGCCCAGGGTGACGATCTCGCGGCGCGGACCCACCGGCGGCGGTGGCACATAGGGCTCGGGAGCCTGGGAAGACGGCTGTCCCCCCTGCGGTGGCGCGGCGTCCAGGCGCGGGTCGGCCGAAGGGGGCTGGGCGGTGCTCATGCTCTGCATGGCCCTAGCCTAGCGGGCCGCCCGGGCCGCTGCCTACTCAGGAAAACACCGAGCCCGGCCCGGCACCAGGCCAGAGGATCCTGCTCAGGCCCGTACCGCTTCCGGGCCGAAGGCCCTGCGCAGGGCCTGCTGCAGATCGGCACGCAGATCGGCCTCGTCCTCCAGCCCGGTGGAAAACCGCACCAGGGTGCCCCGTGCCAGATGGGCGGGCCATCGCTGGCGCATGCCCGCCAGGTCATAGGGCACGGCCAGGCTCATCGGTCCGCCCCAGCTGTAGCCCAGCTTGAAAAGCTGCAGCGCGTCGCAGAAGGCATCGACCTGCGCCTGCGAATAGCGGGCATCGACGATGACGCTGAACAGCCCGGCCGCCTTACCCACCCCTTCGCCGCACAGGGCCCGCCAGTGCGCGTGCCCCGGCGCATCGGGCAGCGCCGGGTGCAGGACCTGGGCGAAGACCGGCTGCGCGCGGCACCACTGCGCCAGCGCGCGCGCCGTGCGGTCGTGCGCCGCGTAGCGCAGGGCCAGACTGGGCAGCGAACGCAGCACCGCCTCCACGTCATTGGCTCCCACCCCCAGCCCCAGCCGCATGTGGGTGTGCTTGAGCTGCAGGTGCAGGGCCTGATCGCGCGTGGCGATGCAGCCCATCAGCACATCGCCGCCACCGCTGGGGTATTTGGTCAGCGCATGCACCGAGATGTCCACGCCCAACCCCTGCCCCAGATCGAAGGCGCAGAAAGCCAGACCGGCGCCCCAGGTGTTGTCCAGCGCGGTGCGCACCCCGGCCGCGCGGCACAGCCGGACCAGCTCGCGCAGGTCCGGGAACTCCAGCGTGACCGAGCCCGCCGCTTCCAGCCAGACCAGCCGGGTTCGCGGGCCCAGCCGGCGCGCCAGATCCTGCGCATCCAGCGGGTCGTAGATCTGGTGGCTGATCCCCCAGTGCTGCAGTTCGCCCTGGGCCAAGGCCTTGGTGGGGCCATAGGCGTTGTCCGGAATCAGGACCTCGTCGCCGCTGTTGAGCAGCGACAGCGCCACGGTCGCAATCGCCGCCAGCCCGCTGGGCACCAGCAGACACTGGCCGGCGCCTTCGAGCGTGGCCAGGCGCTCTTCCAGCAGATAGGTGGTGGGTGTGCCGTGCAGGCCGTAGGTGTAGCCGCTCCTGTCCTTCCATTGGCGCGCCCGCATGACCGCCACGCTGGGAAAGATCACGGTGGAGGCCTTGAACACGCCGGGCTGCGGGGCGGCAAAGCCCGCGGGCGGCACGTAAGGGTGGTGGATCAGGCCGGTGGTCTTGTCGTCCATGCCCTGCCTCGCAACGCGCTCACGCCTTCCACTTGGCCAGCAGCTCCTGCGGCCGCAGGCGGTCGTAACTCTCGAAGGGCTGGTGGATCCAGGGGTTGGTCGGCAGGTACTCGACCGAATAGTCGGGCCGGAAGGTGGACTGGGCCTTGGTCCAGATCACCGCGGTGCGCAGCTCGGTGATCGCGGGGTAGCGCTCGCGCAGCAGCCGCACCACCTCCTGCAGCGTGTGGCCCGAGTCGGCCAGGTCATCGACCAGCAGCACACGCCCGGCGATCTCGCCCTGCGGCGTGGTGATGTACTTGGCTATGTCCAGATGCCCCTGCACCGTGCCCGCCTGCGCCCGATAGGAACTGGTGGACATGATGGCCAGCGGCTTCTCGAAAATGCGCGAGAGGATGTCGCCCGGCCGCATGCCGCCACGGGCCAGGCACAAGATGGTGTCGAACGTCCAGCCGGACTGGTAGATCTGGATGGCGAGCTGCTCGATCAGGTTGTGGTACTCCACGTAGCTCACGTAGAGGTGCTTGCCATCTTCGGTCAACATCCGCGGCCTTTCGGGGTGGTGCAGGTGGGGCTTCGTCGGCGACGCAGCCTATGCCACATAGGGGTGCTGCATCATGATCGTGTGATCGCGATCGGGGCTGGTGGAGATGATGTGGATCGGCACCCCCGTGACCTGCTCGATGCGCTGCAGGTACAGCCGCGCATTGATGGGCAGCTTGTCGTACTGCGTCACGCCCACCGTGCTCTCGCTCCAGCCGGGCAAGGTCTCGTAGATCGGCTTGCAGCGGGCGATCTCGTCGGCCCCCATGGGCAGGATGTCGATCACCTCTCCGTCCAGCTCATAGGCCGTGCACAGCTTGAGCTCGGGCAGGCCGTCGAGCACGTCCAGCTTGGTGATGCACAGGCCCGACAGGCCATTGACCTGGGCCGAGCGCTTGAGCAGCGCCGCATCGAACCAACCACAGCGGCGCGCGCGCCCGGTGGTGGTGCCACGCTCGGCGCCGACGGTGCTCATGTGATAGCCCGGCGTGCCCGGCTTGTCCCATTCCAGCTCGGTCGGAAACGGCCCGCCGCCCACCCGCGTGCAGTAGGCCTTGGTGATGCCGAGCACATAGTGCAGCAGACCGGGGCCGACCCCGGAGCCCGCCGCGGCATTGCCGGCCACGCAGTTGCTCGATGTCACATACGGATAGGTGCCATGGTCGATGTCCAGCAGCGTCCCCTGGGCCCCTTCGAACAGCAGGTTCTGTCCGTTGCGGTGGGCCTCGTTGAGCTCGCGCGACACATCAGCCATCATCGGCCTGAGCTGCTCGGCGTGGCGCATGGCTTCGGCGTACACCGGCTCGAACTGGACTTCGCCATCCAAGATGTAAGGCCGCAGCGCCTCGGGAAAAGTGAACGAGCGGGAGCCGAGCAGGGTCGTCAACACGTGGTTGTGCAGCGCCAGCAGTTCCTTGAGCTTGGCGGCAAAACGCTCGGGATACTTCAGATCCTGCACGCGCAGCGCGCGGCGGGCGATTTTGTCCTCATAAGCCGGGCCGATGCCGCGACCGGTGGTGCCGATCTTCTCGCTGCCACCCTGCTCGCGTGCGGCCTCGCGCGCCACGTCCAGCGCCGCGTGAAACGGCAGGATCAGCGGACAGGCTTCGCTGATGCGCAGGCGCGAGCGCACCTCCACGCCGGCGCGCTCCAGCCCCTCGATCTCCTCGAACAGCTTGGCCGCCGACAGCACCACGCCGTTGCCGATGTAGCACTTGACGCCGGCGCGCATGATGCCGCTGGGGATGAGGTGCAGCGCGGTCTTGACGCCATTGATCACCAGCGTGTGGCCGGCATTGTGTCCACCCTGGAAGCGCACCACGCCCTGGGCGCTTTCGGTCAGCCAGTCCACCAGCTTGCCCTTACCCTCATCACCCCACTGGGTGCCCACGACGACGACATTGCGTCCTTTGGTTGTGTTCATGTCAGATGTACTCGGTTGGAGGATGCGCCCGGCAGCAGGCGCTCAGACGGCCTGCACGACCCAGTGGTCGCCGACCTGGATGAGCTCGCGGTCGCAATGGAATTCGTCGATCTCGCTCTCGTGGCCTGGCAGCACGCAGACCACGGTCTCACCCTGCTCGCGCAGACGCGCGATGGCCGCGCGCAGCGAGGCGGACTCGCCCCAGGGCGCCCGGATGGCCGCGCGCAGCGGCCGCGCTGGAACGACGCCGACCAGGGTCTTGAGATCCAGGCTGAACCCCACGGCCGGGCGCTTACGTCCGAACACGGCGCCGACTTCATCGTAGCGGCCGCCCCGCAGCAGCGCGTCGCCGACGCCGGGGGCGTAGATGGCAAAGCGCATCCCGCTGTAATAGGCATAGCCGCGCAGATCGGACAGATCAAAGCCCAGCGCCGTGTCCTGCAGATGGCGGGCCAGCCAGCGTAGCCCGTCCAGCGCCGCTTGCACGCCGGGCAGGTCCGGCAGCACCCGCT
This sequence comes from Hylemonella sp., assembly GCA_036846225.1. Classification (GTDB taxonomy): domain Bacteria; phylum Pseudomonadota; class Gammaproteobacteria; order Burkholderiales; family Burkholderiaceae_C; genus Hylemonella. Next base: position 59,756 of record DAIUCJ010000001.1, on the reverse strand, counting down.
GCGCCTCGTCCAGCACCGCCAGATCGCCGTAGAAGCGGGGCAGCGCCAGCAGCCCCTGCCGCGATGCCGCAGGAAAGTCGCGGGTCAGGGCCTTCAACGCGGGCACGTCCTTGGCGGCCAGGGCGGCCAGCACCTCGTCACGGGTGGGCTCGTCGGCACCGGCGCCCTGCAGCAAGGCGGTGACGATGCGCACATCCGCCAGATCCACCGTGTGCTGCGGCAGCCGCGCCGCCTTCAGGCAGTCCAGCGCCAGCTGCAGGACTTCCAGATCCGCCTCGGGGCCGGCATGGCCATAGATTTCGGCGCCGAACTGCAGAGGCTCGCGGGTCGCGTGTGGGCTAGCGGGACGGGTGTGCACGACGGGCCCGCAATAGCACAGGCGGGCCACGCCGCGACGATTGAGCAAATGGGCATCGATGCGCGCCACCTGCGGCGTGGTGTCCGCACGCAGGCCCATGGAGCGCCCGGAGAGCTGATCGACCAGCTTGAAGGTTTGCAGGTTCAGGGACTGGCCGGTCCCCGTCAGCAGCGACTGCAGGTATTCGACCAGCGGCGGCATGACCAGCTCATAGCCGTAGCCTCGGGCCGCATCGAGCAGGTCGCGGCGCAGTTCTTCGATGTGCCGCGCCTCCGACGGCAAGACATCGGCGATGTGATCCGGCAAAAGCCAGGCAGACATGGGCATGAGGCAGCGCTGTTAAAAATGCGATTTTACCGGCTGGCCCACCGGCGCCGCCGCGGCACCCGCCCGGGCCGCACTCAGGGCTGCATCCACCAGAGCGCGAGCAGGCCGATGGCCACACTGCACAGCCCCAGAAAGCGGATCTGTCCGTCATCGAGCTGCAGGATCTGGCTGAACATGCGCCGCCACCGCGCCGGCGACAGCAGGGGCAGCAGCCCCTCGATCACCAGCACCCAGGCCAGCGCCTGCCACAGCGCATCCATCGCCACCGGCCTGCGCGCTTACTTGCGGGGGGCGGCCGGAGCCGAACCGCGGAAGACCTTGAAGAACTCGCTGCCGTTGGGGTCCAGCACCATCACGTCGCTCTTGTTCGCGAAGCTGGCCTTGTAGGCTTCTAGGCTGCGGTAGAACTGGGCGAACTGCGGATCGCGGCCAAAGGCTTCGGCGTAGATGCGGGCCGCCTCGGCATCGCCCTCGCCCTTGATCTTCTGGGCCTCGCGGTAGGCATTGGCCACGGTGACTTCGCGCTGACGGTCGGCATCGGCACGGATTTTCTCGCCCTCGGCCGCGCCGGTGGAGCGCAGTTCGTTGGCCACCCGCTTGCGCTCGGCCTCCATGCGGCGAAACACCGACTCGGTGATCGACTCCACGTAATCGACGCGAGTGATGCGCACGTCCACCACGTCGATGCCCCAGGGCTTTTCGCCGCGCACGGCCTTGAGAACCTCTTCCTTCACATCGGCCATCAGCGCCTCGCGCTTGACCGACAGCAGTTCCCTGACCGTGCGCTTGTTGATTTCCTCCTGAAAGGCGTTGCGCACCACGCGGTTGAGCTGGCTGGCCCCAGCCGCTTCGTTGAGGCCGACGTTGCGGATGTATTCGGTTGGATCGGTGATGCGCCAGCGCACATACCAGTCGATCACCACGCGCTGCTTCTCGGCAGTCAGCATGGGTTCGGTGTCGGTGCTGTCCAGCGTCAGCAGGCGCTTGTCGATGTAGTTCACGTTCTGGAACGGCGGCGGCAGCTTGACGTGCAGCCCCGGCTCGGTGATGACTTCCTTGATCTGGCCGAGCGCATAGACCACGCCGAACTGGCGCTGATCGACGACGAACAGCATGGAGCTGGCCAGAGCCAGGGCCACCAGCAGCGAACTGAGGATGAAACCGATGCGGTTCATGGCGGGCTTTCCTTAGCGGGTTTCGCGCTCACGCGAGCGCAGGTTCTGGCGCGAGCGCGCATCGGAGACGGCTGGGGCGGCGGGCGCGCCGGTCTGCGGCGCCGCCGAGCTGCCGCCCTGCATCAGCGCAGGGGCAGCCGTGTCGTCGCCCAGCTGCATCAGCTTGTCCAGCGGCAGGTACAGCAGGTTGGAGCCCTGCCGCGACTCGACCATGACCTTGGTGACGTTGCTGTAGATCTGCTGCATCGCCTCCAAGTACAGACGATCGCGGGTCACCTGCGGGGCCTTCTGGTATTCGCCCAGCACCAGACGGAAACGCTGAGCATCGCCTTGGGCCTGCGCGACGATGCGCGCCTTGTAGGCCTGGGCTTCCTCCTTCAGCCGGGAGGCGGTACCGATGGCGCGGGGGACGACGTCATTCGCGTAGGCCTGTGCCTCGTTCTTGAGGCGTTCGCGCTCCTGGCCGGCCTTGAGCACGTCGTCGAACGCCGCCTGGACCTGCTCGGGCGGACGCACGCCACCTTGCTGCAGGTTGATGCCGACGACCTCGATGCCGACCTTGTAACGGTCCAGGATGTCCTGCATCAGCTTGCGCACGCGCGGCGCGATCTGGTCACGCTCCTCCGACAGGGCCGCGTCCATCTTCATCTTGCCCACCACCTCGCGCACCGCCGTCTCGGCGGCCTGCACCACGGCGTCGGTGGGGTTGCGGCTCTCGAACAGGAAAGCGCGCGCATCGTTGAGGCGGTACTGCACGGCAAACTTGATCTCGACGATGTTCTCGTCCTCGGTCAGCATGGCCGACTCGCGCAGGCCGGTGGCCTTGATGATGACGTCGCGACCGATGTCCACCGAGCGGATCTGGGTGACGAACACCATTTCATGGCGCTGGATCGGATAGGGCAGCCGCCAGTTGAAGCCCGCCCCCACGGTGGAGTGGTAACGCCCGAACTGGGTGATCACCGCTTGCTGGCCTTCCTGCACGATGAAAAAGCCCGTTCCCAGCCAGATCAGCACGGCAATCGCCGCAATCAGACCTACCCCCACGCCGGCGCTCTTCATGTCCGGCTGGCGGCCGCCGTTGCCGCCCCCGCGCCCTCCGCGACCGCCGCCGAACAGGCCAGCGAGCTTGCGGTTGAAATCACGCCAGATTTCGTCCAGATCCGGCGGCCCCTGGGTGGCACCCGGGCGCGACCCGCGCTGGCCGCCATGGCCCGGCTCGGCATCGGGACGCGGCGGCTGCTCCGGTCGGGAGTCCGGGGGCGTGTCCTCCCCCCGCCCCCAGCGCGGATCGTTCAGATTGAACATCCCGCGCAGACGGCCGGGCAGGGGCAAGGCGCTGGCCCAGCGGATGGCTCGTGCATGCAGTTTCATTGTCGGATCTCTGGTCTGGTGACGGCGCGGCGCCGAAGGCACGCATTGTGCCGAATCAGGCCGCCCCTGCGTGATTGTCCGGGAAATCACTCCCCTGCTCGGGACGGGAGGCCAGCACCCGCTCGGCCAGCAGCTGGCGCAGCTGCTCCAGCCCCTCACCGCTGCGCGCGCTGACATAGACGCGGCGCACCTGCTGGCCGTCCAGGCCGTAATGATCGAGCAGCCGCTGAGGCCGCTGCGCCGGCTCCAGGGCATCGAGCTTGTTGAACACCAGGATCTGCTCGATGTGATCGGCCCCGATGTCGGCCAGCACGCGCTGGACTTCGGCGATCTGCTCCGGGTAATGCGGATTGGCGGCATCGACCACGTGCAGCAGCAAGTCGGCGTCCACCGCTTCCTGCAGCGTGGCCTCGAACGCATCGATCAGGCCGTGCGGCAGGTCGCGGATGAAGCCCACGGTATCCGACAGCGAGACGCTGCGCTGCGCCTCGCCCAGATAGAGCTGGCGGGTCGTGGTATCGAGCGTGGCGAAGAGCTGGTCGGCCGCATAGGCGCGCGCCTTGACCAGCGCGTTGAACAGGGTGGACTTGCCGGCGTTGGTGTAGCCGACCAGCGAAATCGTGTAGGCATCGCGCCGCTCGCGCAGCCGCCGCTGCGTCTGGCGCTGCCGCTTGACCTTGCGCAGCCGCTCCTTGGTGCGCTGGATGGCCTCGGCGATCATGCGCCGGTCCAGCTCGATCTGCTTTTCACCCGGGCCGCCCCGCAGGCCGGCGCCGCCGGTCTGGCGCTCCAGGTGCGTCCAGCGCCGCACCAGGCGCGTGCTCAAGTACTGCAGCCGCGCCAGCTCGACCTGCAGCTTGCCCTCGTGGCTGCGCGCGCGCTGGGCAAAGATCTGCAGGATCAGCAAGGTGCGGTCATTGACCGGACGCTCCAGCGCCCGCTCCAGGTTGCGCTGCTGCGCCGGACTCAGAGCCTGGTCGAACAGGATTTCGGTTGCACCGGTCTGCTGGGCCAGTTGCCGGATCTCCTCGGCCTTGCCGCTGCCGACGAAAAGCGCCGCATCGGGCGCCTTGCGCTTGCAGGTGATGCGGGCAACCGGATGCAGGCCCGCCGTCTCGGCCAACTGGCCCAGCTCCTGCAGTTCGCTGTCGAAATGCGGCAGGCCGAAATCGACCCCGACCAGCACGGCCGCGGCCTGCTCGGAAGATGCCGGAGTCAACGCAGCGGTTTCAGCCAAGAGAGCAGAGTGTCCACACAAGGCCCGAGCCGGCTGTCACCGGCCCGGCAGGCGCCGCTTACGCGCCGGCGCCGCCTTCGCTCTCGGCGCCGACGCTGAAGTTGACGGCGCGCCCCGGAACGATGGTGGAGATGGCGTGCTTGTACACCATCTGGGTCACGGTGTTGCGCAGCAGCACCACATACTGGTCGAACGATTCGATCTGGCCTTGCAGCTTGATCCCGTTGACCAGGTAGATGGACACCGGCACGTGCTCGCGACGCAGGGTGTTCAGGAAGGGGTCTTGCAGCAGCTGGCCTTTGTTGTTGCTCACGATATGCTCCGTGTTCAAAAATGATGAAGAAGTCGCCACCTTACCACAGTGGGCGCGGAAGTGCTTGACAAAAGCATGCGCCGGAAGCGGAAAAGGCCCGGGGTGGCCGTTTTTCAGCGCCCTTCGCGTTCGGCATACGGATTGGCCGTGGTCTTGAACTCGATGCGCAGCGGCGTGCCCACGAGCTTGAACTCCTTGCGAAACCAGCCTTCCAGATACCGGCGGTAGGAGTCGGGCACATGCTCCAGCGAATTGCCATGGATCACGATGACCGGCGGGTTCATGCCGCCCTGGTGCGCGTAACGCATCTTGGGGCGGAACATGCCCGCTTTCTTGGGGGCCTGGAACTGCACGGCCTGCTGCAGCAGACGGGTCAGCACCGGCGTGGGCATCTTGGTGTGGGCCGAGCGATAGGCCCGGGTAATGGACTGCCACAGCGGCGCCAGCCCCTGGCGCTTGGCCGCGGAGATGAAATGCAGATCGGCGAACTTCAGGAAAGCCAGCCGTGACTCCACCGAGCGGCGCAGCAGCTGCCGCTGGTACTCATCCACCGCATCCCATTTGTTGATGGCCAGCACCACGGCCCGACCCGACTCGAGGATGTACCCGGCGATGTGGGCATCCTGATCGGTCACGCCCTGGGTGGCGTCCAGCAGCAGCAGCACGACATCGGCCGACTCGATGGCCTGCAAGGTCTTGACCACGGAGAACTTCTCCACCGCTTCGAACACCCGACCCTTGCGCCGCAGCCCTGCGGTGTCGATCAGCTCGAAGCGCTGGCCATTGCGCTCGAAAGGCACGACGATGGCATCGCGCGTGGTGCCGGGCATGTCGAAAGCGACCAGCCGCTCCTCGCCCAGCCAGGTGTTGATCAGCGTGGACTTGCCGACGTTGGGCCGTCCGGCCACCGCGAGCCGGATCACGCCCGCTGGCGCAGCCTCTTCTTCCTCGCCCTCCTCGGGAGCCGGTGGGAGCGTGGCCAGCGCGCGTTCCACCAGCGAGCGCACGCCCTGGCCATGGGCAGCCGACACCGGGTGCACTTCGCCCAGCCCCAGTTCGTAGAACTCGGCCAATTGGGCTCCTTCCTGCATGCCTTCGGCCTTGTTGGCCGCCAGCACGCAGGGCTTGCCCAGACGCCGCAGGTAGTCGGCGATGTCGTGGTCCTGCGCCGACAGGCCGGCACGGGCATCGACGACGAAGATCACCACGTCGGCCTCGGCCACGGCCTGGCGGGTCTGCTTGGCCATCTCCCGGTAAATCCCGCTTTCGGCCGTAGGCTCGAAGCCCCCGGTGTCGATGACGATGAAAGAGCGCGCGCCCAGCCGCCCGTTGCCGTAGTGCCGGTCACGGGTCAGGCCGGCCAGATCGGCGACGATGGCGTCACGCGTCTTGGTCAGGCGGTTGAACAGGGTGGACTTGCCGACGTTGGGCCGCCCCACCAAAGCCAGTACGGGTTTCATCGGCCGCGCCCGTCCGCACTCATGGGGTGCGCAGGCCGACCACCCGCCCGCCGCGCGTCACAGCCACCAGCGTGTCGCCCGCCAGCACCGGCGCTGCGGCAATCGCCGTGCCATCGAGTTGCACCCGTGTCTGCAAGGCGCCGTCGGCAGGAGAGAAAAAGTGCAGCCGACCGGATTCGTCGCCCACCACCAGCCAGCCGCCAGCCAGCACCGGCGTGCCCAGGCGATGGAAGCGCAGCTGGGTCATGCTCCAGGCACGCTCGCCGTCGCGGCGCCGCCAGGCCTGCAACGTGCCGTCGAATTCCGTTCCGAACACCAGCTGCCCGTCGCCCGCCAGCCCGGAGGCGCCGGAGGCCGCCCGGCTCCACAGCAGGACACCGCGCCCGGCATCGACGCAGGCCACAGCGGACTGGAAAGCCCGCACGCAGACTTCGTCGCCCTGCCGCGCCACCCCGGCCACCAGATCGACCAGGCGTTCCACATCGTTGGTGCCGCGCGGCGTGGCCACCGGCACCTCCCAGCGCGCCGCCCCATTGCCCGGCTGCAGGCCGGTCAGGCGAGCCCCGATGCCGGCCACCAGCGTGTCGCCCACGGCCATCAACAGGCCCGGCTCACGCAGCACCAGCGGCTCGCCACTGCGGGTCTGCGTCCACAAGCGCCGCCCGCTTGCGCCGTCGAAGGCCGAGATGCTGCGGTCCGCGCCCAGCACGAACACCCGCGCCCCGGCCACCAGCGGCGCCGTGTAGGACGCGGCATTCAGGCGCTGGCGCCAAGACTCCCTGCCGTCGCGCAAGGCCACCAGCTCGTTGTCGCGGGTCACGACGGCAACCGTCTGCCCATCGTGGCCGGCACCGGCCAGCAGCGGCTGCTCCAGGGCCACGCGCCACAGCGTCTGGCCGGTCTGCGCGTCGAGCAGAGCCACCTGGCCGTCGCGGCTGGCCAGCGCCACGCGCCGTTCGACTGCGCGCAGCGACAGCGCCAGATCCATCGGGCCGAACGTCAGGCTCCAGGCTTCGCGCACCTGCAGGCGCGCCGGATCGGGCGGCAGCGGCGCCGGATCGGGCCGGCGCGAACCGCTGCTGCATGCCGCCAGCAGCAGGGCCAACCCCAGCGTGGCCGCCACGCGCCAGCGGCGCGCACTGGGCAGGATTTGCGCCGGTCTCACTTGCGCTCCTCCGCCTGCGGCTTGCGGCCCAGCGCGGCCAGCTTGATGTCCACCACCCGGCGGTAGCTGTGGTCGGCCGGCAGACCGGCCCAGGCCTTCTGGTACAGCGCGGCGGCTTCGTCCCTGCGGCCCTGCGCCAGCAGCACGTCACCGCGCCGGTCGGCCACCAGCGCCGCGAACTCCGGCGGATAGTCCTGATCCAACAGCTTGAGCGCATCGCCATAAGCCTTGGCGTCCAGCAGCAGGCCGGCCAGGCGTAACCGGGCCAGCGCGCGGTAAGCCTCGTCGGATCCCTGCTCCGCTACCCATTGCAACGCCGCACGCGCCGCATCCTCGCGGCCCGCGGCAGCGTGCACGGAAGCGGCCAGCAAGCCCGCCTGCTGGGCCTGCAGGGTGCGCCCGAAGCGCTCCCGCATGTCGGCCAGCACACGGTCCAGCCGCGCCGCATCCCCACTGGCGGCCACCCGCTCCAGCTCCTCGTACAACGCCGTGGCCTGCACGGCCTGCTTGCGCTGCCAGTACTGCCAGCCGTTGTAGCCGGCGTAAACCGCCAGCAGCAGCACCAGCGCCCAGGTGATCAGGCCGCCGTACTGCTTCCAAAAGTGCTTGACGCGGTCAAGCTGTTCCTGTTCTTCGAGATCGAGATGTGCCATGAGGGGGATTGCGCCAGGGAATTCAGGATTGTAGGCGTGGCGCCCAGTCGGCCACGGCCGCCAGCGGCTCGCTGCGCTGCGCGCCGATGCCGTCGCGCAGGGCTTTGATGGTCACGACGCCGCGGGCCAGTTCGTCGGCCCCGAAAATCAGCGCATAGCGGGCCCCGCTGGCATCGGCGCGGCGGAACTGCGACTTCATGCTGCCCATGCCCTCGCCGCTGCCGGCATGCATTTGCACGCACACACCGGCGGCGCGGATGCGCTGCAGGCACTGCAGCACCGTGGGCAGCGCCGCCGCTTCGGGCACGATGGCATAGGCATCGGGCACGGCCGCCGCCGGCGCCGCGCCCTGCTCTTTCAGCAGCTCCAGCACCCGCTCGACCCCCAAGGCCCAGCCGACCGCCGGTGCCGGCTTGCCGCCGATCTGCTCGATCAGGTAGTCGTAGCGCCCGCCGCCGCAGATCGTGCCCTGCGCCCCCAGGCGCGTGGTGACGAACTCGAACACCGTCAGGTTGTAATAGTCCATGCCGCGCACCAGGCGCGGATTGATGGTGTAGGCCACCCCCGCCGCCTCGAGCATGGCGCGCACCTGGGCGAAATGCGCCAGCGATGCCTCGCCCAGATAGTCCAGCAGCTTCGGAGCGGCCTCCACCAGCTCCTGCATCGCCGGGTTCTTGGTATCGAGGATGCGCAGGGGATTGCTGTGCAGGCGCCGCCGGGCATCTTCGTCCAGTTGGTCGGCGTGCCGCTCGAAGTAGGCAATCAGGGCCGCGCGGTGGGCACGCCGCTCCGCCGGCTGCCCCAGGCTGTTGAGCTGCAGTTGCACGTCGCGCAGACCGAGCTGCTTCCACAGCGCATCGGCCAGCAGAATCATCTCGGCGTCGATTTCGGCGCCGGCGAAACCCAGCGCCTCGGCGCCGACCTGGTGGAACTGGCGGTAGCGGCCGCGCTGCGGCCGCTCGTGCCGGAACATCGGGCCCATGTAGTAGTAGCGCTTGCCGCCGTCATACAGCAGGTTGTGCTCGACGACGGCCCGCACCACGCCGGCCGTGCATTCGGGCCGCAGGGTCAGCTGCTCGCCGTTGAGCCGGTCCTCGAAGGAGTACATCTCCTTCTCGACGATGTCGGTCACCTCGCCCAGGCCGCGCACGAACAGCGGCGTGGGCTCGACGATGGGCGTGCGGATATTGCGGTAGGCATACCGCGCCATCAGGGTGCGCACCTGGTCTTCGAACCATTCCCAGCGCGCCGATTCCGGCGGCAGGATGTCATTCATGCCTTTGACGGCAAGCAGTTTGGCAGTCATCGCAGCTTGGGTGTTGGGCATCCGGCGCTGGCGGCAGCGGCCGCGCACAGGCGGCCCCGGCAAGTTCAGCGCCCGGTACCGAAGCGGTTTTCTATGTAGTTTTCGACGATCTTCTGGAACTCGGCCGCAATGTCGCCGCCGCGCAGCGTCAGGCGTTTCTCGCCATCGATGAACACCGGCGCGGCCGGGGCCTCGCCGGTACCGGGCAGGCTGATGCCGATGTCGGCGTGCTTGCTCTCGCCCGGCCCATTGACGATGCAGCCCATCACGGCCACCTTCAGGCTTTCCACCCCCGGATAACGTTGGCGCCACCGCGGCATCTGCTGGCGCAGGAAATCGTCGATCTGCTTGGCCAGCTCCTGGAAGGTGGTGCTGGTGGTGCGCCCGCAGCCCGGACAGGCCGTGACACTGGGCACGAAGACGCGCAGCCCCAGCGCCTGCAGGATTTCGGTGGCCACCACCACTTCCTGGGTGCGCGGCTCGCCCGGCTGCGGCGTCAGCGAAACGCGGATCGTGTCGCCTATGCCTTCCTGCAGCAGAATGGCCAGCGCCGCGGTGGAGGCGACCGTGCCCTTGGTGCCCATGCCGGCTTCGGTCAGCCCCAGGTGCAGCGGGTGGTCGCAGCGACGGGCCAGCTCGCGGTAGACGGTGATCAGATCCTGCACACCGGAAACCTTGCACGACAGCAGCACCTGCTCCGGCGCCATGCCCAGCTCGCAGGCCATGCGGGCCGAATCCAGGGCCGAGCTGACCAGCGCCTCGTACATGACCGACTTCGCATCCCAGGGCCGGGCACGCCGGGCGTTCTCATCCATCAGTCCTGCCAGCAGCTCCTGGTCCAGGCTGCCCCAGTTCACACCGATGCGCACCGGCCTGTTCCATTTGAGCGCGGCCTCGATCATCTGGCCGAACTGGCGGTCTCGCTTGTCGCCCTTGCCGACGTTGCCGGGGTTGATCCGGTACTTAGACAGCGCCTCGGCGCAGGCCGGGTATTGCGTGAGCAGCGTATGGCCGTTGTAGTGGAAATCACCCACCAGCGGCACCATCACGCCCATGCGGTCGAGCTGTTCGCGGATGTGCGGTACCGCCTGAGCGGCTTCGGGCGTGTTGACGGTGATGCGCACCAGCTCCGATCCGGCCTGGGCCAGCTCCTTGACCTGGATGGCCGTGCCGATGACATCCACCGTGTCGGTGTTGGTCATCGACTGCACCCGCACCGGCGCATCGCCACCGATGGTCACGACATGGTCGCCCCAGACCACCCGCGCTTGGCGGCTGCGGCGCGGCCGCGGGGCCGCCGGCTCGATTGCCTGACGATCCTGGTCAGCCACTATTTCACCTCGAAGCGGGCCACGCCCTGGCGGGTCACCGGTGCCAAATCGTAGGGCTTGCCGCGCACCTGCACCTCGGTCACTTCGGCGCGGCCGATGACAACGCTCAAGGGCGGCGTGCCCGTCACCCCGGCCGGTTCGCCCGGCTCCAGCACGCGGCTGATCTGTACAGTGCCCTGCGCGTCCACGACCTCGATCCACGAGGGCTCGCGGGTCTTGAACACCACCAGCCCGGTCGCCGCCAGTTTGCGGCGCCCCGCAGCGTCTGTCTCGGTCTGCGCCGCATCGCCGGCTGCGCGAACCTGGCCCTGAACTGGCGCAGCCGGGCTCATCGGGGGGGCGGCAGCGGCGGTAGGCGCCGCCATCGCCGTCGCCGTCGCTGGCGGGCTGTCCGGCGGCGTGGCGGAGGCCGGGGGCAGTGGTGGCGGCACCGCAACGACCGCCACCGCTGGCACGGAGGCAGCAGGCGGCAGCGCCGTGGCCTGGCTGACGATGGCCCCGATCTCGGCCCGCTGCTCGCGCGAGGGAAACAGGATGATGACCAGCGCACCCAGCAACACGGCCAGCGCCGCCAGCACCATGGGGCGTGACAGCCGGTCCCAAAACGGCACTTGGGCCAGATCCGCCGGCGTATGGAAAGGGGTATTGAGCCCGGCGTCGTCGTGGCTGAGCCGCGGCGCAGCCACCTGGGGCAAGCAGGCCAGCACCGGTGCCGGATCGATCCGCAGCGAGCGACAGACGCTGGAAGCCAGCGCGCGGGCGAACACGGCGTCGGGCAGTTGCTCGTAGCGGTCCTGCTCCAGCGCCTCGAGCTTTTTCACCGACACCTTCAGCGCCTGCGCCAGCGTGGCAATGTCCACGCCGGCGGCCTCGCGGGCCTGCCGCAGCAGGGCACCGGCACTGCCGGCCGCCGGCGGCTGGGTGGGCTGCTCGGCCTCCGCCGACACGCCCTGGCTGTCGTTGGCGGCTTGCTCACTCATAGAACGCCCCGCGGTCATACAAGGCCAGCTCCGGCGACTGGGGGAAGCGGTTGCGCAACTGGGTGCCCAGCTGGTCGCGCGCCACCCGGTTGCCCAAGCGGTGCTCGATCTTGATACCCAGCCACAGCGTCTCGGCGTTGGCGAACTCGCCGTTGTTGACGCGGCGGATGTAGAACTGCGCGCGCTCCAGATCCCCGCGCTGGTACAGCAGCAGTGCCAGGTTGTAGCCGGTAATCGGGTTGCGGGCGTCGAACTCCATCGAATGCGCCAGGCTTTCCTCGGCCTCGCGCAGCTGGCCCGCACGGATCTGGCACAGCCCGCGGGTCAGCCAGGTCTTGGCCCGCTCGCCGTAAGTAGGCACCGCCAGGGCCTTATCGAACGTCTGCACCCCTTCAGCGTAGCGCTTGTTCAGGCACAGCATCCAGCCGTAGTTGTGCAGCACATTGGGGTCGTTGGGGTTGAGCGCAAGCGCCCGCCGGAAGCTCTCCTCGGCCAGCCGCGCATCGTTGAGCTGGGTGTAGATCAGGCCGCGCAGGTTGTAGGCATCGACGAAAGCCGGATCGACCGCCAGGGCCTGCTTGACTTCGTCCAGCGCCACGGTGGTCTTGCCCTGCTCGAAATAGCCCACCGCCAGCTGCAGCCGGATGCGAGCCCGCTTGCGTGCCTCGGATTCGTCAGAGGCAGTCGGAATGTCGTCCCCGGGCGGCGTGGTGCCGCAGCCAGACAGGCCGACCGCGACAACGATAGCCCAGGCCAGCGCCAGCAATCCGCGCCGCACGGCCTGCACACTGCCCCCAATCGCCTCCATTCTTCAGACCTCCTGCGTTTTGTTCGCCACCCCCTGCGCAGCGAGCCGGATCACCCGGCGCTGCCGCGCCATGCGGGCCTGCACCCCCGTGCGATCCTTGACGTCGCCGGCCAGCTGGCCGCAGGCCGCGTCGATGTCGTCGCCGCGCGTCTTGCGCACAGTCGTGACGATACCAGCATCGAGCAGGATTTTTGCGAAAGCCTGCACGCGTTCAGGTGGTGAGCGCCGCAGCCCCGAGGCCGGAAAGGGATTGAACGGGATCAGGTTGAGCTTGCACCAGACCCCGCCAGTGGCATAGCGACGCATCAGGGCCACCAGCTGCTGCGCGTGCTGCGGCTGGTCATTGACCCCGTCGAGCATGCAGTACTCGAAGGTGATGAAGTCGCGCGGCGCATGCTGCAAATAGCGCTGGCAGGCCTGCATGAGCTCGGCGATCGGGTATTTGCGGTTCAGCGGCACCAGTTCGTCGCGCAGCGCATCGTCGGGTGCATGCAGCGAAACGGCCAGCGCCACCGGACAGTCCTGCGCCAGCCGGTCCATCATCGGCACCACCCCGGAAGTGGACACCGTCAGCCGGCGGCGCGAGATGCCGTAGGCATGGTCGTCGAGCATCACGCGCAGCGCCGGCACCAACGCGCCGTAGTTCTGCAACGGCTCGCCCATGCCCATCATCACCACATTGGTGATCACGCGCTCATTGCGCTGCAAATGCCTGCGCAGGAAATGTTCGGCAAACCAGAGCTGCGCGATGATTTCGCCGGTCGTCAGGTTGCGGCTGAAGCCCTGGTGGCCGGTGGAGCAGAAACGACAGCCCACCGCACACCCGGCCTGCGACGACACGCACAGCGTGCCCCTGTCGTCCTCGGGAATGAAAACCGACTCCACCGCATTGCCGTCACCGACGTCGAACAGCCATTTGATCGTGCCGTCGGCCGAGATCTGCTGGCTCAAGACCGGCAGGCCCTGGATGCGCGCGACGCCGCCGAGCTTGTCGCGCAGCGAGCGGGCCAGATCGCTCATCTGGTCGAAGCGGGTCGCACCTTTCTGGTGGATCCAGCGAAACAGCTGGGTGGCGCGAAAACGCTTCTCACCCAGCTCTGCGCAAAAAGCGGCCAGACCCTCGAGATCGAAATCGAGCAGGTTGACCGTCATCAGGCGTGCGCCGGCTCAGCGGCTGTAGATGTGCATACCGGGGAAGAAGAACGCCACTTCCACGGCTGCGGTTTCGGGCGCATCGGAGCCGTGCACCGCATTGGCGTCGATGCTGTCGGCGAAATCGGCCCGGATCGTGCCCTTTTCGGCCTTCTTCGGGTCGGTGGCCCCCATCAGGTCGCGGTTTTTCTGGATGGCGTTCTCACCTTCGAGCACCTGCACCATCACAGGGCCGGAAATCATGAAATCCACCAGATCCTTGAAGAAGGGCCGCTCCCTGTGCACGGCGTAGAAGGCTTCAGCTTCGGCGCGCGAGAGATGGATCATCTTGGCCGCGACGATCTTGAGGCCGGCGGCCTCGAAACGGGCATAGATCTGGCCGATCACGTTCTTGGCGACGGCATCGGGTTTGATGATGGAAAGGGTGCGCTGGATGGCCATGTGAAAGTCCTGAATTGGCTGTGATGGCAAAAAAACGAGCCCGTCAGCCGGGCAAAGCCAGCTATTGTAACCATGGGCCGCCGCGCTGTACCGGGCGCGGAGCGCGGCCGGCACAGGATGCGCGCGGCTGTCTTGTTCAGCGCCCGCGCCGCTTACCCTTGGTGCCGCGCTGGCGCTCCGGGGGACGCTGGCGCCGCAGCCCGTCGGCGCCGATATAGCCGAGTGAAGTCTGCATCGGATCGGGCTGGGCCGCCGGCGCGCCTGCGCGCGCGCCAGCCTTGCCGCGCCCGTCCCGGGCACGGCCCGCCTGCCCGGCACCGCCAGGGCGGGACCCACCGCTGCGCCCTTTGCCCTGCTTGCCGCCCTGCCGTTGCGCCGGCTGCAGGCCGGCTGCCTGCAGCAGCGCCCGGACCTCGGGCTCATCCAGCTCGACCCAACTGCCACGGCGCAGCCCGCGCGGCAGCACCATGACACCGTAACGGATGCGGATCAGCCGGCTGACGGCGTGCCCGAGCGCCTCGAACAGGCGGCGCACCTCGCGGTTGCGGCCTTCGGTCAGGGTCACGCGGTACCAGCAGTTGGCGCCCTCACCGCCGCCTTCCTCGATCGACAGGAAACGCGCCGGGCCATCGTCGAGCTCGATGCCATCGAGCAAACGCTGCTTTTCTTCCGCCGACAGCGACCCCAGCACCCGCACCGCGTATTCGCGCTCCAGGCCGAAGCGCGGATGCATCAGCCGGTTGGCCAGTTCGCCGGAATTGGTAAATAGCAGCAGGCCTTCGGTATTGAGGTCCAGCCGTCCGACCGACTGCCATTTGCCCTGGGCCAGCTTGGGCAGCTTGCGAAACACGGTGGGGCGGTTCTGCGGATCGTCGTGCGTGACGACCTCGCCAGCGGGCTTGTGGTAGGCAATCACCCGCGGCCGCGGCGGCTCGATGCGCACCTTGATGAGCTTGCCGTTGACCTTGATCTGGTCGCCATACTGGATGCGCTGGCCGATGTGGGCCGGCTCGTTGTTGACCGAGATGCGCCCTTCCAGGATGAGCTGCTCCATCTCCAGCCGCGACCCCATGCCGGCCTGCGCCAGCACCTTGTGCAGCTTGGGCGTTTCGGGCTGGGCGTTGAGCACACGCTTGGCCGGCATGGATGGATCGGCCTGCTCTTCGGCATCGAAAGCGCCGGAGACGACCGCCGCAAAGCGCTGCCGCGCATCCTCCGCCGCGTCGCGCACCGGCGCGGCCGGCTGCGAGGCGGCACCCTGCAGCGCCGGCGCATCCGCCGCCGCCGGCACGCCACCGTTTTGCGGATCCGGACCCGTCGTGGCGCTCATGACGGCTCCCCGCTCAGGATGAAAGGCTCCTCGTCGCCACCGCCCGAAGCCGGCGCAGCCAGCGGCAACTCGGGCGTGGCGTCGGTCGCAGCGACCGCGGCCACGGCCACGTCCTCCAGCGCGCCCAGTGCCTCGGCCCCCTGCGCGGGCGACTCCAGCACCGGCAACTGGTCCAGCGAGGCCAGCCCCAGGTCATCGAGAAACTGCTTGGTCGTCGCATACAGGGCGGGACGGCCCGGCGCTTCGCGGTGACCGATGACTTCGATCCAGCCACGGTCTTCCAGTTGCTTGAGGATCAGCGAGCTGATGGTCACGCCCCGGATGTCTTCCATATCGCCGCGCGTCACCGGCTGCCGGTAGGCGATGATGGCCAGGGTTTCCAGCGTGGCGCGCGAATAGCGCGGCGGCTTTTCCGGGTGCAGCCGGTCGAGGTAGCTGCGCATCTCCGGACGGCTCTGGAAGCGCCAGCCGCTGGCCACGCACACCAGTTCGACGCCTCGGCCGGTCCATTCCTGTCGCAGTTCCTCCAGCAGCAGCTTGACGGTGTCGGCCCCCAGGGCATCGTCGAACAGCAGCCGCAGATCGCGCACCGGCAGCGGCTGCTGCGTGCACAGCAGCGCCGTCTCCAGGATGCGCTTGGCTTCGGTCGTATTCATGTTCTCGTTGAATCCGGGCTAAACCCGCGTCGTCCCGATGGGGGATGAGGCGGCAAGGCAGGCCAGTCCTCGTGCAGTGCGCAGGCAAAAGGCCGGCCGGATCGGCGGGGGAAGGCCGCGCGGCGCTCAGCCTGCTGCGGCCAGGATATCGGACCCCGAACCGGGCCCGACAGGCAGGTCATTGTAGCCCACCCCCCAGGCCTGCAAAGCCGCCAGCCAGTCCGCCGGCGGCGCGACCTGGAAAACCAGCTCACGTCCATCGACCGGATGGGGCAGCGCCAGACGCCAGGCGTGCAGGGCCTGGCGCCGCAGCCCGGCCACTGCTGCGCCGCCATACAGCGTATCGCCCAGCAGAGGATGCCCAATGTGCGCCGCATGCACCCGGATCTGGTGGGTCCGGCCGGTGTGCAGGGTGCAGCGCAGCACACAGCCGCTGGCGGCATTGTGCAGCAGCTCGAAGCTGGTGCGCGCCGGTTTGGCCGGATGGCGCTGCGCATCGAGCACGGCCATGCGCAGGCGCGTGCGCGGATCGCGGCCGATCGCCGCCTCCACCTCGCGCCGCGGCGGCCCCTGCCAGCGCCCATGGGCCAGCGCCAAATATTGCCGGCTGACCGTGCGCGCGGCGATCATGCGCACCAGCGCTTCCATCGCCACCCGCGTGCGCGCCACCAGCATCAGCCCGCTGGTGTCCTTGTCCAGCCGGTGCACGATGCCAGCACGCGGCAGCTGCATCGCCTGGGAATCGAACGCGAGCAAGCCATTGAGCAGCGTGCCGCGCCAGTTGCCTGCGGCCGGATGTACCACCAGGCCGGCCGGCTTGTTGATCACGAGCAGGTGCGCGTCTTGGTACACGATGTCCAGCGCCATGCGCTCGGGGATGAAGGCCTGGCTTTGGGGTGTGGGCCGCAGCTCAACCACCCCTTGCTGGCCGGCACGCACCCTGTGCGCTGGTTTGCGCACCACCTGCCCGTCCAGCTGCACCGCTCCGGCCTCGATGAGCTGCTGCAGGTAGCTGCGGGAAAACTCAGGCACCTGCTCGGCCAGCGCCCGGTCCAGCCGCATCGCGTGGCTGCGCTCGTCCACCCGCCAACTGCGCAGCTCCGGGGCGGCGCTTTCGTCGATCGCCCCCTCTTCCTCCCAGTCTTCCGCCGCAGGGGCGGTCGATATAATTTCCCGTTGATCCTTCAAAGCGGTGGTCCCCGATGCGCAGCGCCTCATTATCGGCCGTCTCTCTCACCCTGGCGCTGGCGGCCGTGCTGGCCGGCTGCGCCAGCAAAACGGTCGACCAGACCGACCGCATGAGCCCGCAGGAAATCTACGCCCAGGCCAAAGAGGAAATCTACAACCTGCAGTACGCCAAGGGCATCGCCCTGCTCGAAAAACTGGAAGGACGCGCCGCCGGCACCCCGCTCGCCCAGCAGGCCCAGCTGGAAAAAGCCTATGCCCATTACAAGGCCGAAGAGCGCGCCCAGGCCGTGGCCACGCTGGACCGCTTCATGCGCCTGCATCCGGCCAGCCCGGCCATCGATTACGCGCTCTACCTCAAGGGGCTGGTGAATTTCAACGAAAGCATGGGCCTGTTGGCCCGCTGGTTCAACCAGGACCTGGCCGAGCGCGACCAGCAGGCCGCCAAGGAATCGTTCGCTGCATTCAAGGAACTGGTCACGCGCTTTCCCGACTCCCGCTACGCCGAAGATGCGCGGGCGCGCATGAACTACATCGTCAACTCGCTGGCCCTGTACGAAGTCCATGTGGCGCGCTACTACTACAGCCGCGGCGCCTATGTGGCCGCGATCAACCGGGCCCAGCAGGCCATCGAGGACTACCGCGATGCCCCGGCGCTGGAAGAGGCGCTGTACCTTCTGATGCAAAGCTACGACGCCCTGCAGCTGCCGCAGCTGCGCGACGACACGCGCCGCGTGCTGCAGACCAACTTTCCGAACAGCCGCTACCTGACCGCCGCCGGCAACCAGCCCCTCAACAGCCGTCCGTGGTGGAAGCTGTGGTGAGCGCGGCCAGCCAGGCCTGCACCTGCTGCGGTGTCTGCAGCCGCTGCATCGGCGGCAGGGCCGCCTGCAGCCTGCGGCCATAGCCCATCGTATCGAGCCGGCTGTCGCAAATGACCAGCAGGCCCCGGTCGGTTTCGCTGCGGATCAGCCGCCCGGCCCCCTGCTTCAGGGCCACGGCCGCCTCCGGCAGGTGGTAGTCGCCAAACGCGCTGCGGCCGGCCTGCGTCAGACGCTGGCTGCGGGCCTGTACCAGCGGATCGTTGGGCGGAGGAAAGGGCAGCTTGTCGATCACGACCAGTTGCAGGGCTTCGCCCGGCACGTCCACCCCCTCCCAGAAGGAGGCCGAGGCCACCAGCACCGCCCCCTGCCCCGCGTGGCTGCCAGCCGTGCGGAAGCGCTGCAGCAGCTCGGCCTTGCTGCCCTGCCCCTGGCACAGCAGCTCCATCCCGGCGGGCAGCAGGGCCGGCAGGCGCTCGCCCAGTTCGCGCAGCGCGCGCAGGGTCGTCGTCAACACCAGGGTGCGCCCCCCCAACCCCTGGGCCAGCTGGGCCACCAGCGCAGCCACCGCTGCGGTATGGCCGGCCGATCCCGGCTGGGGAAAAGGGCGCGGCACGTACAGGGCGGCCTGGCGGGCGTAGTCGAACGGACTGTCCACCCGCAGCACCCGGGCCTGCTGCAGGCCGCAGGGTTCGGTGAACCAGCTCAGGCGCTCGTCCTCGCCCAGCGTGGCCGAGGTAAAAATCCATGCCCGGGCCCTGCCGCTGCCCTGCTGCGCCGGCGCAGGCAGCAGGCGCGCCTGCATGGCGATAGCGATGTCCAGTGGGGACTCCACCAGCCGCAGCTGCATGCCCGTCGCGCCCAACTCCACCCAGCGCACACCATCGCCTGCGCCCTCACGGCCGAAGCGTTCGGCCAGCCCCTGCAAGCTACGCGCGCGTTCGGCCAGGCGCTGCAGATCCGGGCCGAGTTCATGCACCGCCTCCAGCGCCTGCGCCGCTGCCGCGCACGCCGCCGCCAGCGCCTGCAGCGCGGCCTGCCAGGCCCCGGCATCGACCCGTTCGGGCGCCGGGCCATGCCAGGCCAGGCGTGCCCCTGCGGCCGGTTTGCGCCCGGCGCACAGGCGCAGCTCGCGCACTGCCCGCTCCACCGCGGCAGCCAACTCCTGCCACGGCCCCAGCCCACGCGCCTGCTGCAGACCCACGGCCTGCAGATCGCGCACGAAATCCAGCACCTGCGCGCCGGACAGCTGCTGCCCCAGAAACTGCACCCCCGTTTCGTTGAGCTGGTGCGCCTCGTCGAAGATCACCGTCTGCACGCTGGGCAGCAGCTCGGCCACGCCGGATTCGCGCACCGCCCAATCGGCGAAAAAGAGATGGTGGTTGATCACCACCACGTCCGCGCCCAGCGCCTCGCGCCGGGCCAGGTTGACGTGGCAGTCACGCCAGCGCGGGCAGTTGCTGCCCAGGCAGTTGTCGCGGGTGGATGTCGCCAGGGCCAGGGCGGGCGAACGTTCGTCCAGGCCGGGCAGCTCGGCCAGATCGCCGCTGCGCGTGCCCTGGGCCCACTGCGCGATGCGTGCCAGCGCATGCTGCACCGCCGGCCCATGGTCCGCCGCGGCCTCACGGGCCAGCGCCAGCCGGTGCAGACACAGGTAGCTGCCCCGCCCCTTGAGCAAGGCGGTGCGCACCGGCAGGCCCAGCGCGCGGATCAGGCGCGGCAGATCGCGCCCGTGGAGCTGATCCTGCAGGGTCTTGGTGGCCGTGGACAGCAGCACGCGCTGGCCGCTGAGCAGCGCTGGCACCAGATAGGCGTAGGTCTTGCCGACACCGGTGCCCGCCTCCACCACCAGCGCGTCATGGCTGGCGATCGCATCGGCCACGGCCAGCGCCATCTCGGTCTGCCCCGGGCGCGGACGGAAATCATGCACGGCGCGCGCCAGCAGCCCCTGCGGGGCAAAGGCAGCCTGCACCTCCTCACGCAGGCTCATGCCGGGGTATCCGTTTAGCAGGCCTCAGCCACATCATGCTCATAGGGCCGTGATAATAGGGCTTGGCGACCATCCGTTCGCCCCACCCGACAGGGCAAGCACCATGAGCAAAGGCTACCGCATCAGTGCCGCCACCGGCATCCACAAGGGAGATCGCGAATACCAGCAGGACCAGGTCGCCCTGTTCACCCACCCGCGGGTCCACGGCTGTCTGCTGGCCGTGGTGGCCGACGGCATGGGCGGACGCAGCGGTGGGCGCAAGGCTTCCGACCAGGTCATGCTCACCGCCCGACAGCTGTTCGAGCGCTACGCGCCCGAAACCGACGACGCCGCCGCGATGCTGGCCCAGCTGGTGCAGGAGGCCCACATCGTCATCAAGCTGACGGCCATCTCGGCCGAGCAGGAGCCGCACAGCACGATCGCCGCCTTCCTGATCAACCCGGCCGGCGACTGCCACTGGGTGCATGCCGGTGACTCGCGCATCTACCACTTTCACGCCAACCGGCTGGTCAAGCGCACGCTGGACCACTCCTACGTCCAGACCCTGGTCAACCGGGGCGAGCTCACCGAAGAGGAAGCCGCCGTCCACCCGCAGTCCAACATCCTGATGGGCTGCCTGGGCACCGAAAGCGACCCGCCCCAGGACGCCCATTTCATCCCGCAGCTGCGCCCGGGCGATATCCTGCTGGCCTGCAGCGACGGCGTCTGGCACTACTTCAGCACCGACGAACTGGGCTCGGTGCTGTCCAGCCTGTCGGCACGCGAGGCGTCGGAATTCCTGATCGAGAAAGCCCGTAGCCGGGCCCACGGTGGCGGCGACAACCTGTCGCTGGTCATCGTCAAGCTCGAGCCGCTGGGCAGCAAATGACCGCCCTTTACGGCGGCACGGGCAGCGGCTGGCCCGTGCGGGGCCCGCGCTCCTGCAGCTCGCGCTGGCGCTGCTGGCGGCGCTGCTCGGCCTCGCGCTGCCGCGCCTCGTAGGCACGCTGCAGCTCCTGCCGCCGGGCGGCCTCGGCCGCCGCAGCCGAAGCCGGCGCCTGCGGCTGGCTGGCCGGTGCCTGCGGTGCGGCCGGGGCAGCGGCGCGGCCCTGGATCTGCGCCTCTCTCTCCCGGGCCCGCTGCTGGCGCTCCTCATGCTCGCGCAGGGCCTGCTCGCGCGCGGCCTGGGCGGCGGCGCTGTCGCGTTCGGCCTGGCGTGCCTCGGCCTCCTGCTGGCGCTGCGCGGCCAGCGCGGCGCGGCGCTGGTCGTTGAGGATCAGCTCCTGCCGCCGCAGTTCCTCCAGCACCACGCGCCGGCGCTTGCGCACCTCGCGCAGGCAGTCGTTGACCGCGAAGCGCTGGTAGCAGTCGGCCTCCTCCTGGGCGAAGCGCTGCTGCGCCTGCGCGCGCTCGGCCGCGATGCGCTGGCGCTGCGCGGCATCCGCCTCGGCGCTGTAGCCGGTGGACTGCTGGGCCCAGGCCGTCACGGCCATCAAACCGGCGCACAGAATCAGAAGCGCTCTCATGTCAGACGGGTATCGACGACGCGCCGCTCCTGCTCCAGGAAGGCGCGCGACTGCATTTCGTTCAGACGCGAGACTGTACGCGGAAATTCGTGGGCCAGGGGTCCTTCGGTGTAGAGCTGCTCCGGCGGCACCTGCGCCGACAGGATGAGCTTGACGCGCCGGTCGTACAGCACATCGACCAGCCAGGTGAAGCGCCGCGCCTCGGAGGCCATGCGCACCGACATCGCCGGCACATCGCTCAGGAACACCGTGTGAAACTGCGAGGCGATTTCCAGATAGTCGTTCTGCGAGCGCGGCCCCCCGCACAGGGTCTTGAAGTCGAACCAGACCACGCCGCCGGCCTTGCGCCGGGCCCGGATCTCCCGCGCCTCGATGTGCAGCACCGGGTCTTCGTCGCGGGCCTCGGCTAGGCGGCTGAACGCAGCCTCCATCGCAGCGTCGGCCTCTGGCCCGAGCGGCGTGTAGTAAGTCTGCATCTGCTCCAGCGTGCGGCGGCGGTAATCGATGCCATGATCGACATTGACCACCTCCATCTCCTGGTTGAGCAGGCCGATGGCCGGCAGGATGCGGTCGCGGTGCAGCCCGTTGGGGTACAGATCGTCAGGCCGGAAGTTGGACGTCGCCACCAGCCCGACCCCATGCCGGAACAGACCGGCCAGCAGCCGGTGCAGGATCATGGCGTCGGTGACATCGGCCACATGGAACTCGTCGAAGCAGATCAGCTTGTACTTCAGGGCCACGCGCTCGGCCAGCACATCCAGCGGATTGACCGTCCCCTGCAGTTCGGCCAGCTCGCGATGCACCTCGCGCATGAACTCGTGAAAGTGCAGCCGCGTCTTGCGCACCAGCGGCACGGCCTGGAAGAAGCAGTCCATCAGGAAGCTCTTGCCGCGCCCGACCCCGCCGTACATGTACACCCCCTTGGGGATGTCGGGGTGGTTGATCAGCTTCTTGAGCCGGTTGGAGCGCTTCTGCTTGTATTCGGCCCATTCACGGGCGCAGCGATCCAGCGCGGCGACGGCGCGCAGCTGCGCGGGGTCGCTCTGGTAACCCCGCGCCTTCAGTTCCGCTTCGTAGGCTTCGCGTACGGAAGTCAAGCTGGACGCATCAGAAGTTCAGGGTGCGCTTGTCCACGGCCAGCGCGGCTTCCTTGGTGGCCTCCGACAGGCTGGGATGGGCGTGGCAGATGCGCGCGATATCCTCGGCGCTGGCCCTGAACTCCATCGCCATCACGGCCTCGGCGATCAGCTCGCTGGCCATCGGGCCCACAATGTGCACTCCCAGCACCTCGTCGGTCTGGGCATCGGCCAGGATCTTGACCAGCCCGGTCGTATCGCCCAGCGCGCGCGCGCGGCCGTTGGCCAGAAACGGAAAGGTCCCCGCCTTGTAAGCCACGCCGTCGGCCTTGAGCTGCTGCTCGGTGCGGCCGACCCATGCGATCTCCGGGCTGGTGTAGATGACCCAGGGGATGGTCTGGAAGTTCACGTGCCCGTGCTGGCCGGCGATGCGTTCGGCCACGGCCACGCCCTCCTCCTCGGCCTTGTGCGCCAGCATGGGGCCGCGCACCACGTCGCCGACGGCCCACACGCCCGGCAGATTGGTGCGGCACTGCTCATCGACCACGATGGCGCCGCGCTCGTCGAGCTTCAGGCCCACGGCCTCGGCGTTCAGGCCCTGGGTGTAGGGCACCCGCCCGATCGAAACAATGAGCTTGTCCACCTCCAGCGTCTGGGCCTCGCCCTTGGCGTTGGTGTAGGCGACGCTGACGCCCTTGGACGAAGTCTTGACCTCGCCCACCTTGACGCCCAGCTCGATCTTCAAGCCCTGCTTGTCGAAAGCCTTGCGGGCTTCGCGGGCGATCTGCTCGTCGGCCGCCCCCAGAAACACCGGCAGACCCTCCAGAATGGTCACATCGGCGCCCAGGCGGCGCCACACCGACCCCATCTCCAGCCCAATCACCCCGGAGCCGATCACGCCCAGACGCTTGGGCACGACCCCGATGCGCAGGGCCCCGTCATTGGAGAGGATGCGCTCCTCGTCGAACGCAACCCCGGGCAGGGCGCGCGGCGCCGAACCGGTGGCCACGATCACCTGCTTGCCCACCAGGGTGGCTTCGGTGCTGCCCGAAACCTTGATTTCGTATCCCCCCTCGACGGCCCGCACGAACGAGCCCAGACCGTGGAAGAACGTGACCTTGTTCTTCTTGAACAGGTACAGGATGCCGTCGTTGTTCTGCTTCACGACGGCATCCTTGCGGGCAATCATCTTGGCCACGTCCAGCTTCAGGCCGGAGACGGAGATGCCATGCTCGCCGAAATGCTTGCCTGCATGCTCGAAGTATTCGGACGACTGCAGCAGCGCCTTGGACGGGATGCAACCCACATTGGTGCAGGTGCCGCCCGGCGCCGGACCGCCCTGGCCGTTTTTCCAGGCATCGATGCAGGCTACGTTGAAGCCGAGCTGGGCGGCGCGGATGGCCGCGATGTAGCCGCCGGGGCCGGCGCCGATGACGATGAGGTCGAAAGATGAGGACATGATGGGGATGTATCCTGAATCAGCCGCGTTCACTCACGCGGCACGAAAATCCACAGCAGCAGATAGACGAGGACGCCAAAGCCGCCGAAGCAGGCCAGCACCGCGAAGATCAGGCGCCAGACCCAACTCTCCAGCCCGCTCAGGCGGGCCAGCCCGCCGCACACGCCGCCGAGCCAGCGGTCGGTGCTGCTGCGGCGCAGCCGGTTGATCGCCTGCACGGCAGCCGGCGGCGTGGCGGCAGGCTCCTGGCCTGCCTGCAGCACCCGCGCCTTGGCCTGCGCGAACTCGGCGTCGCTGAGTACGCCACGCTCACGCAGTTCCTGCAGTTTCAGCAGTTCGTCGGCCAAAGACATGGTGGCGGCGGCGGCAGAACGCGGTCTCAGATGTCGAAGAGCAGGCGCGCCGGATCTTCCAGCGCCTCTTTCATCGCCACCAGCCCCAGCACGGCCTCGCGGCCGTCGATGATGCGGTGGTCATAGCTCAGCGCCAGGTAGTTGATCGGACGGATGACGATCTGACCGTTTTCCACCACCGGACGCTCCTTGGTGGCGTGCACCCCCAGAATGGCCGATTGCGGCGGGTTGATGATGGGGGTGGACAGCATGGACCCGAACACGCCGCCATTGGAAATCGAGAAAGTGCCGCCGGTCAGCTCCTCCAGGCCGAGCTTGCCGTCCTTGGCCTT
Organism: Hylemonella sp.; assembly: GCA_036846225.1. Classification (GTDB taxonomy): domain Bacteria; phylum Pseudomonadota; class Gammaproteobacteria; order Burkholderiales; family Burkholderiaceae_C; genus Hylemonella. The sequence goes on along the minus strand of DAIUCJ010000001.1, from coordinate 34,969 downwards.
CTGGCCGAACTCGGCGATCTTTTTCTCGATCTCGGCAAAGCTCATCTGGTCGGCATTGCGCAGGATGGGCACGACCAGGCCGCGCGGCGAGCCCACGGCGATGCCGATGTCGAAGTAGCCGTGATAGACGATGTCGTTGCCGTCCACCGAGGCGTTGAGGATCGGGTACTTCTTGAGCGCATGCACGGCCGCCTTGACGAAAAAGCTCATGAAGCCCAGCTTGACGCCATGCTCCTTCTCGAACTTCTCCTGGAATTTCTTGCGCATGTCCATCACCGGCGCCATGTTGACCTCGTTGAACGTGGTCAGGATGGCGTTGGTGGCCTGCGACTGCAGCAGACGCTCGGCCACGCGCGCGCGCAGGCGGGTCATCGGCACGCGCTGCTCGGGGCGGTCGCCCAGATGCAGGGCCGGCACCGGTGCGGCCACCTGCGGCAAGGCCTTGGTCGGCACGCCGGTCGGGATGGCAGCCGGCGCAGCCGCGGCCCCGGCGGGCGCGCCAGAAGCCACGGCGGCCAGCACATCGCCCTTGGTCACGCGGCCATCCTTGCCGGTGCCGGGCACCGAACCGGCCGGCAGGTTGTGATCGGCCATGAGCTTGGCCGCCGCCGGCATGGCCACGCCTGCCTTGGCCGCAGCAGGAGCAGGGGCCTCAGCAGCAGGCGCTGCGACCGGCGCGGCAGCCGTGGCCGGTGCCGGCGCAGCTGCGGCGACCTTGCCTTCGGTGTCCACGCGGGCGATGACCTGCCCGGAGGTCACGGTGCCGCCGTCGCCGACCACGATCTCGGCCAGCACGCCGGCTGCCGGCGCCGGCACCTCCAGCACGACCTTGTCGGTCTCGATGTCGATCAGGATTTCGTCGGCAGCAACCGTCTCGCCGACCTTCTTCTTCCACTGCAGCAGCGTGGCTTCGGCCACGGATTCGGACAGCTGCGGAACCTTCACTTCTACGATAGCCATTTGAAATTCGTCCGTTTGAGTGTGAGCGTGATGCGGGCGGCGCTGGGCAGCGGCACTGCAGCCCAGGCGCACAGCGCCCGCGGGTTCATTTGGTCAGCACAAAGCCCTTGAGCTTGGCGAAAGCCGCCTCCACCAGGGCTTTCTGCTGCTCCTGATGCAGGTGGGCGTAGCCGACAGCGGGCGAGGCCGATGCCGCCCGGCCGGCGTAGCCGAGCTTCTGCCCCTCCAGCATGTTCTCGTGGATGTGGTGCTGAATGAAGAACCAGGCGCCCTGGTTCTGCGGCTCGTCCTGGCACCAGACGATCTCGGTGGCGTGGGGATACTTCTTCAGCTCCGCCGCGAAGACCTTGTGCGGGAACGGATAGAGCTGCTCGATGCGGATGATGGCCACGTCGTCGGCGCCTTTTTCCTCGCGCTTCTTGACCAGGTCGTAATAGACCTTGCCCGAGCAGCAGATCACCCGCTTGACCTTCTCGGCCTTGATGTCCTTCTGCTCGCCCAGCACGGTCTGGAAGCCGCCCTTGGTGAACTCGGTCAGCGGCGAGGTGGCGTCCTTGTTGCGCAGCAGCGACTTGGGCGTGAAGATGATCAGCGGTTTACGCAGGTTGCGAATCATCTGGCGGCGCAGCACGTGGAAGATCTGGCTGGCCGTGGTGGGCTGCACCAGCTGCATATTGGTCTCGGCGGCCAGCTGCATGAAGCGCTCCACGCGCGCCGAGCTGTGCTCCGGCCCCTGCCCTTCGTAGCCATGCGGCAGCATCAGCGTCACGCCGTTGAGCCGCCCCCATTTGACCTCGCCGGAAGCGATGAACTGGTCGATGACCACCTGCGCGCCGTTGGCGAAGTCGCCGAACTGGGCTTCCCAGATCACCAGGGTGTTCGGGTCATTCGAGGCGTAGCCGTATTCGAAGGCCAGCACCGCCTCTTCGGACAGGATGGAGTCGATGACGGTAAACGGCGCCTGGTTCTCGCTAACGTTCTGCAGCGGGATGTAGGTGCCCTCGTCCCACTTCTCGCGGTTCTGGTCGTGGATGACGGCATGGCGGTGCGTAAAGGTGCCGCGCCCGGAGTCCTCGCCCGACAGCCGCACGCCGTAGCCGCTGGCCACCAGCGACGCAAAAGCCATGTGCTCGCCCATGCCCCAGTCCACCGGGATCTCGCCGCGCCCCATCGCGGCGCGGTCGTCCAGCACCTTCTTGACCAGTTGGTGCGGGGTGATCGAGGCCGGAATCGTGGTGATGCGCTCGGCCAGCCGCTTCCACTCGGTCAGCGGAATGGCGGTGTCGGCCGCGTCGGTCCACTTCTGCTTCAGGTAGGGCGACCAGTCCACCGAGTACTTGCTCTTGAAGTTGGTCAGCACCGGATCGACCGTGTGGCGGCCGGCGTCCATCGCCGCGCGGTAGGTCTTGACCATCTCCTCCGGCCCGTCCGGCGGCAGGATGCCCTGCGTGACCAGCTTGTCGCCGTAGAGCTTGCGCGTGCCCGGATGGGCGGCGATCTTCTTGTACATCAGCGGCTGGGTCAGGCTGGGGGTGTCCTGCTCGTTATGACCCAGCTTGCGGAAGCAGACGATGTCCACCACCACGTCCTTGCGGAACTCCATGCGGAATTCCAGCGCCAGCTGCACGGCCAGCACCACGGCTTCGGGGTCATCGCCATTGACGTGCAGCACCGGCGCCTCGATGCACTTGACGATGTCGGTGCAGTACAGCGTGGAGCGCAGGTCGCGCGGATCGGAGGTGGTAAAGCCGATCTGGTTGTTGATGATCAGGTGCACCGTGCCGCCGGTCGTGTAGCCACGGGTCTCCGACAGCGCCAGCGTTTCCTGGTTCACGCCCTGACCGGCAAAGGCCGCATCGCCATGGACCAGCACTGGCAGCACCTGCTTGCCCAGCTTGTCGCCGCGGCGGTCCATGCGGGCGCGCACCGAGCCTTCGACCACGGGGTTGACGATTTCCAGATGCGAAGGGTTGAAGGCCAGCGAAATGTGCACCGGACCGCCCGGGGTGGCGATGTCCGAGCTGAAACCCTGGTGGTACTTGACGTCGCCCGCGGGCAGGTCTTCAGGCGCCGTGTGTTCGAACTCGGCGAACAGGTCCTTGGGCATCTTGCCCAGCACGTTGACCAGCACGTTCAGGCGGCCGCGGTGGGCCATGCCAATGACGATTTCCTGCACGCCCTTGGCGCCGGCTTGCTGGATCAGCTCGTCCATTGCCGCGATGAAGCTCTCGCCGCCTTCGAGCGAGAAGCGCTTCTGGCCCACGTACTTGGTATGCAGGTAGCGCTCCAGCCCCTCGGCTGCGGTCAGGCGCTCCAGGATCTGCTTCTTGCGCTCGGCGGTGAAGTTGGGCTTGCTGCGGATGCTCTCGAGCTTTTGCTGCCACCAGCGCTTCTGCGCCTGGTTGGTGATGTACTGAAACTCCGCGCCGATGGTGCCGCAGTAGGTTTCGCGCAGCGCATTGAGCAGCTCGCGCAGCGACATCGAGTCCTTGCCGAAAAAGGTGTTGCTGGTGTTGAACACCGTCTCCAGATCGGCATCGGTGAAGCCATAGAACGAGGGCTCCAGCTCGGGAATGGCGGGGCGCTCGGTGCGCTTGAGCGGATCCAGATCGGCCCAGCGCTGCCCGACGTTGCGGTAGGCCGCGATCAGCTGCTGCACCGCCGTGCGCTTGCGCCCCATCTCGGAATCCGCGCCGGTGGCCATGACCACCTGGGTCACGCCGGCCTTGGCCCGCTCGGCAAAGGCGTTGATCACCGGCAGGTGCGGGATGTCGCGCGCATTGCTGCCATCGACCGCCGGCACGTGCTGCAGGGCGTCGAAATACTCGCGCCAGTTGTCGGGAACGCTGCCGGGGTTGGTGAGGTAGTTCTCGTACATCTCCTCGACGTACGGAGCATTGCCCCCGAACAGATAGGAATTGTCGCGGTAGGTCTGATAGACAGACGCCGCGGCCTTGGACTCGCTCATATGCGCTGACCTCCGTTTCCCTGCAGGAAACTTCTAGCTGGTTGAGAAACCTTCCGCGACACGGCTGAACCGGTTGGCGGATGCGACTGTGGCTGGGAAGGGCCCGGGAGCGGCTGACGCCGCCCCCTCAGTACGGACGCGATTGTGCCACCGAAACGGTGACACCGCAAAAGATCTTATGCAAGCATGCGTGACCGCTTATGCTTTGCCGCCGACCAGGTCGCGCACCTGCTGCAGGGCGCTGGGATCGTCCAGCGTGGTCAGGTCGCCCGGATCGCGCCCTTCGGCCACGGCCTGCAGCGCGCGGCGCAACAGCTTGCCACTGCGCGTCTTGGGCAAGAGGTTGACGAAGAACACGCGCGAGGGCCGCGCCACGGCGCCGAGCTGGCTGTCCACCAGCTTCATGATCTCCCCTTCCAGCGCCAGCCGCGCCTGGGCATCGCCCAGGGCGCCCGCATCCTTGGCGACGGCAAAGGCCATCGCCACCTGCCCCTTGAGAGAATCGGCCACGCCGACCACGGCCACCTCGGCGATGTTCGGGTGGCTGGCGATGCACTCCTCGATCTCGCGCGTACCCAGCCGGTGGCCGGCCACATTGATCACGTCGTCGGTACGCCCCAAAATGAAGTAGTAACCGTCTTCGTCGCGGATGCCCCAGTCGAAGGTGCTGTAGATCAGCCGGCCCGGAATGCTTTTCCAGTAGGTGTTGACGAAGCGCGCGTCGTCACGCCACACCGTCTGCATGCAGCCTGGCGGCAGCGGCCCCTCGATGGCCACCACCCCCTTCTGGTTCGCGCCCTTGAGCTCCTCGCCGGTGCTCTCGTCGATCAGCTTCACGTCATAGCCGTACATCGGCACCCCGGGGCTGCCGAACTTGCTGGGCGCCTTCTCCACCCCGTTGGCGATGGTCAGAATGGGCCAGCCGGTTTCGGTCTGCCAGTAGTTGTCGATGATGGGCACACCCAAGCCCTGGCTGATCCACTGCGCGGTCGGCTCGTCCAGCGGCTCGCCTGCGAGGTACAGCGCCTTCAAGCTGGACAGGTCGTACTTCTTCAGGTAGGCCGGGTCCTGCTTCTTGAGCACGCGCACGGCGGTGGGCGCCGAAAACATGCGCGTGACCCTGTATTTTTCGACCAGGCTCCACCAGATGCCGGCGTCAGGCCGGATCGGCAGCCCCTCGTACATGATGGTGGCCATGCCGGCGATCAGCGGGCCGTAGATGATGTAGCTGTGTCCCACCACCCAGCCGATGTCGCTGGTAGAGAAATAGGTTTCGCCGGGACGGCCCTCATAGATGTACTTCATGCTGGCGGCCAGCGCCACGGCATAGCCGCCGGTGTCGCGCTGCACGCCTTTGGGCTTGCCGGTGGTACCACTGGTGTAGAGGGTGTAGCTCGGGTGCGTGGCATCGACCCAGGCACAGGGGACCTGATCGTCCATATGCTGCTGGCGCAGCGGCGCCCACAGCAGGTCCCGCCCCTGTACCCGCTCCATCGGCGCGAGCTGGCGGTCCACCAGCAGCACGGACTGCGGCTTGTGGCGCGACAGGCGGATCGCCTCGTCCAGCAGCGGCTTGTACGGCACCACCTTGCCGCCGCGCAAACCGGCATCGGCGCTGACGATGACCTTGGGCTCGGCGTCTTCGATGCGGGTCGCCAGCGAAACCGAGGCAAAGCCGCCAAACACCACCGAGTGAATAGCACCGATGCGCACACACGCCAGCATGGCGAAAGCGGCCTCGGGAATCATGGGCATGTAGATCAGCACCCGGTCGCCCTTCTGCACGCCCAGCGACTGCAACACCGCGGCCATGCGCTGCACCTCGGCATGGAGTTCGCGGAAGGTATAGACCCGCTCTTCGTTCGTCTCGGTGCTGACGTAAATCAGCGCGGGCTGCTCGGCCCGGTCCCGCAAGTGCCGGTCGACCGCGTTGTGGCACAGATTGGTCGTGCCGCCGACGAACCAGCGCGCAAATGGCGGGTTGCTGTAATCGCAGATCTGCTTCGGCGGCGTCTGCCAATCGATCAGCGCGGCCTGCTCGGCCCAGAAAGCGTCACGCTCGGTGATCGAACGGCGGTGGAATTCGGCATAGCGGCTCATCCAGGCTCTCCTCGCGTCCAGAATTTGAATTCATAATTATGGAGTCCCTGCTTGCGTCAAACTGACGGCCCGCCCGGGCTGGGCGGTCTGGGCGCCCCCCCCAGCGGCGCGGCGGGCAGCGCCACCACAGGCCCAGCACCAACAGCGCAAAGAGCGTATAGGCCAGCGCGAAGACCCAGGCCGGCGCCTCGTAATACAGCCATTGCTGGACCCAGTGCTCGATGAAGGAGCGACGGTACAGCGGCTGCTGCAGGCGGGCCTGCTGGCGCAGCCACAGCTCCAGCAGCGTCAGCGGGCAGTGCTGGCCCAGCCAGGACTGCAGCACCACCACCCCGATGGCCAGCAGATGCGCCCAGCGCCACAAGGGCGCGCGCACCCAAGCCCAGCCGCGCCAGCAGCCCAGCCCGACGGCCAGCGCACCGCCCACGACGAACAGCACCACGCCAAAATGCAGAGCCAGCACCGCATCGGCCAGCGTCTGCCACAGCCCGCGCGCATCCATGGCCCTCATCATAGGCCGGAGCTTCACCTACACTTGCGGCGGAAATTCCCACTGCCCTGCCATGCTGCCCAGCCCGATCAAACACTGCCGCAACTGCGGCGTGGCCGTGGTCTATCGCGTTCCCGACGACGGCGATACCCGTGAACGCGCCGTTTGCCCGGCCTGCAGCACCATCCACTACGAAAACCCGCTCAATGTGGTGGGCACGATTCCCTACTGGGGCGACAAAATCCTGCTGTGCCAGCGCAACATCGAGCCGCGCAAGGGCAAATGGACCCTGCCGGCCGGCTTTCTGGAACTGGGGGAAACCGTGGCCCAGGGCGCTGCCCGCGAGACCGACGAGGAAGCCGGCGCCCGGTTCGAAATGGAAGGGCTGTTCTCGGTGATCAGCGTGGCCCGCGTCGGGCAGGTGCATCTGTTCTACCGGGCCCGGCTGCTGAGCGACCGCTTCGCCCCGGGCGCCGAAACCATGGCCGCGCGGCTCTACGCCGAGGACGAAATCCCCTGGGACGAGTTGGCATTCCGCACCGTGCGGGAAACGCTGCTGCGCTACTTTGCCGACCGCCGGGCCGGGCATTTCCAGGTCCACACCTTCGACCTGTTCTGACCTGCTGGTCGCATCCCCGGGGGCAGCCTGCGCAAATAACCGGATGAGAGGGCGCTCTTTCGCCTTTTCGCCCCCGGGGTTTGGCGTTACATTCGGCCGCAGGACGCGCCGCCGCTTCCCAGCTACCGACCATGGCCACCCCCACCCCGCCCAAACCGCCCGTGCGCCGGCCAGAAGAACACTTCTGGAACGTGGACCTGCGGGTGCTGCTGAAGGACTGGCTGTCCCAGCTGTGGGCTTTCGCGCTGACTGCCATCACCTTTCTGGGGGTGGCCCTGCCGGTGCTGATCGCAATCTTCGTGCTGTGGTATCTTGCCGGCTTTCCCCGTCTGACCCTGTGAGCCCGCCGCGCGCGCCGCTGCTGCGCCCCCACCGGCCGGCCTGAGCGGGCCTTGCGATCGAACCGTCACCGTGAAAGACGACACCGTCCACCCCGACTCCGAGGCCGGCTCCAGCGCGCCAGACGCGCCCGCGCCGCGCGACCCCACCATCGTGCACCTGCCGCTGTTTCGGCCCGGCACGCGAGTGCAGTACAACGGCCAGAGCTATACCGTGAGTCACGTGGTGGTCAGCCGCGAGCACCTGAAAGTCTTCCTGAGCGAGTTGGGCCACGCAGTGGAGGCCGACAAATTGCGGCTGGCGCCCACCCGGCTGGTGCTCAAGCGCCAGCCGGCTCCTGCGGGCTCGCCGGTCTGAGCAGCGGCCCCGCCCAGGCTTGTGCTCAAGCCTGCAGCCAGTCCCGCAGGGCCTGGCTGACCGCCTGCGGTTGCTCCAGCGTGCACATATGGCCACAGTCCTCGACGAGGACCAGTCGGGCGCCGGGTATGGCTGCGGCCATGGCTTCGTGCTGGGCCGGGGTGCTCCAGCCGTCGTCGCGCCCGGTCAGCACCAAGGTCGGACAGCGGATCGTGCGCAGCAAGGCGCCGGCATCGGGCCGATGCAGCAAGGCGTGGATCTGGGCGGCGTACTGCTGGGCGCTGCCACGGTCGAACATGTCCAGCACCTGGGCATACACCGGCCCGCCGACGCGGCGCGGATGCACCATGCCCTTGGCCCATTCGGACGCCATCGCGCGCATACCCTGCTCTTGCGCGATCTTGAGCAGGGCCATGCGGCCTGCCTTTTCCTTCTCACCGGCCTCGCCCGCGGCCAGGGGATGCGTGCCCGTACTCAGCAAGGCCAGCCGCTCGACCCGCTCAGGAGCCAGCCGCAGCACCTCCAGCGCAACCCGGCCGCCCATCGAGTGGCCGGCCAGGCAGAACGGGCCGGGCGGCGCCTCCTGCAGCACCTGCTCGGCCATGGCCGTCAGCGTATCGCGCAGGCCCCAGGCCGGAATCCGGCAGTCGGCCACGTCCTGCAGGGCCGCCACCTGCGGGGCCCAGACGGCGGCATCGCAGTTCAGGCCCGGCAAAAGCATCAGCGTGCGCCGGCTCATGACGCGAACACCTCGGTATCAACTTCGCGGTTGCTCTGCTCGCTGTAGCGGTTGCCCGTGACGGTGCGGTGGTTGATGACGGCCTCGGCCTGCGCCATCAGGTCGGGCGTCAGCCGCACCTGGGCGGCGGCCATGTTCTCGGCCAGGTGCTCCAGGCTGGTCGTGCCGAACAGGGGAATGATGTGCTCGCCTCTGTGCAGCAGCCAGGCCAGCGCAAGCTGCGCCGGCGTGCACCCCGCTGCCTGCGCCACCGCCTCGAAAGCAGGCAGCAGCGCCAGATTGGCCGCGTAGTTGGCCGGCTCGAAGCGCGGCATGCCGCGGCGGATGTCTTTCGGGTCCAGCGCCGTCACGTCGCGCAGACGGCCGCTGAGAAAGCCGCGTGCCACCGGGCTGAAAGCCACGAAGGCGATGCCCAGCTCACGGCAGGTCTGCAGCACCGCGATTTCCGGATTGCGGGTCCACAGCGAATACTCGGTCTGCACGGCCGCGATCGGATGCACCGCATGCGCCTTGCGGATCGTGGCGGCCGACACCTCGGACAGACCGATGGCGCGCACATGGCCACGCTCGACCAGCCGGGCGAGCGCCCCCACGCTGTCTTCGATCGGCACCTTCTTGTCCCAGCGGTGCAGGTAGTACAGGTCGATCACGTCGGTGCCCAACCGGCGCAGGCTGTCTTCGCAGTTGCGGCGGATGGCTTCGGGCCGGCCGTCGATCACCCGCACCAGCCGGCCGTCGCCGGCGACATCGACACCGGCCATGCCGCCCTTGCTGGCCAGCACGATCTCGCTGCGGTAAGGCCGCAGCACGCGACCGACCAACTCCTCGTTGGCGCCGAAGCCATAGAGCGCCGCGGTGTCGAAATGCGTGATGCCGGCATCCAGCGCCGCGTGCAGCACGCGCGCGCCGTGCTCGGGCGACGGAGGCACGCCGTAGGCATAGCTCAGGCCCATGCAGCCATAGGCCAGCGCGGAAACCCGGAACGGGCCGAGGGAGCGCTCCTGCATGCGTGCAGCCCCGTGGATCAGCCGGCGTTGAGCTGCTGCTCCAGCCGGTGCAGCACCTGGTAGCAGGGCAGGACCTGGGCCACGCTGGCATTGGGCTCGCGCCCCTCGCGGATGGCGGCGAAGAATTCGCGGTCCTGCAGCTCGATGCCGTTCATCGACACATCCACCCCCGACACGTCGATCGGCGTCTCCGGCCCCTTGCTGTGCGACTGCACCAGGTCGTCGTAGCGGGCGATGTAGGTGCCGGTGTCGCCGATGTAGCGGAAGAAGGTGCCCAGCGGCCCGTCGTTGTTGAAGCTCAGCGACAGCGTGCAGATGGCGCCGTTGGTCGCCTTGAGCTGGATGCTCATGTCCATCGCGATCTTGAGCTCGGGGTGAATCGGCCCCTGGATGGCGTTGGCCTGCACGATGGGGCTGCGCGTCTGGTAGGCGAACAGGTCCACCGTATGGGCGGCGTGGTGCCACAGCAGGTGGTCGGTCCAACTGCGCGGCTGCCCCAGCGCGTTCATGTTGGTGCGCCGGAAGAAATAGGTCTGCACATCCATTTGCTGGATGTGGTACTGCCCGGCCAGGATGCGCTGGCGCACCCACTGGTGGCTGGGATTGAAGCGGCGGGTATGGCCGCACATCGCCACCAGCCCGGTCTGCTTCTGCAGCGCCACGACTTCCTCGCCCTCCTTGAGCACGTCGCACAGCGGGATCTCCACCTGCACGTGCTTGCCCGCCTCCAGGCAGGCCTTGGCCTGCGCGGCGTGCAGCTGCGTGGGCGTGCACAGGATGACGGCATCGACCTCCTTGATCTTCAGGCTCTCGGCCAGATCAGTGGTGACGTGCGGGATGCCGTACTTGTCGGCCACTTCCTGGGTCTTGGCCAGATCGCGGCTGATCAGCGACACCACTTGCACGTCCGGAATGTTTTGGATGCCGTCCAGGTGCTTGATGCCAAAGGCACCGGCGCCGGCAAGCGCGACTTTGATCGTCATGTCATTTCTCCTGCTGGGCCGTCTGCCCCGCTGCGGGCGCGGCGCTGCGCCTGGCGGGGACCGACGGCGGAATCACGGTTGGTTCACTGGTTTTCGAGGATCAGGTGCCCGACGGCCGTGTTGGACGCGGGCACATGGTAGAAGCGGTGCGCCACCTTCGGCGGCTTGCCGGAGCCGGCCACGTCGCTCATCGCACCGCGGGCGATCAGCCACATCACCAGCTCGATGCCTTCGCTGCCGGCTTCGCGCACGTACTCGATGTGCGGCTTTTGCGCCAGGCCGGCCGGATCGGCGATGAGCTGATCCAGGAAGGCGTTGTCCCATTCCTTGTTGATCAGCCCCGCCCGCGGTCCCTGCAGCTGGTGGCTCATGCCGCCGGTGCCCCAGATCTGCACGTTCAGCGGCTCGTCGTACGACTCGATGGCCCGGCGGATGGCCTGCCCCAGTTGGAAGCAGCGCCGCCCCGACGGCACCGGATACTGCACGACGTTGACCGCGAAGGGAATCACCGCGCAGGGCCACTCGAAATGGTCCTGCGGCGGCGTGCCGCACACCAGCGACAGCGGCACGGTCAGGCCGTGGTCCACGTCCATCTTGTTGACGATGGTCAGGTCGAAATCCTCCTGGATCACCGACTGCGCGATGTGCGAGGCCAGTTCCGGATGACCCTTGACCACCGGCACCGGGCGCGGCCCCCAGCCCTCGTCGGCCGGCTTGTACTCGGCCGCGGTGCCGATGGCGAAGGTGGGAATCAGCTCCAGGCTGAAGGCGGTGGCGTGGTCGTTGTAGACGAGAAAGATGACGTCCGGCTTGTGCTGACGGAACCACTCCTTGGAAAACTCGTAGCCCTTGAACAGCGGAGCCCAGTAGGGCTCGGCGGTCTTGCCCAGGTCGATGGCCGCGCCGATGGCCGGCACGTGCGAGGTATAGACGGATGCGGTGATCTTGGCCATGGGTGTTCCTTAAATGAGCTTGCCGGTGCCGTGGCCCTGTGGCTGGTTCTGCGGCTGGGCCGAGCCGTTTTCGCCCAGATAGCGGTTGCCTTCGATCGAGCGCCCGCCCTTGAGCATCATGTCGCGGTATTCCTCTTCGGTCATGCCGGTCATCGAGCCGGCCATCTGCTGGAAGCTCTTGCCCAGCGTGGCCCCCAGCTTGGCCAGGAAATAGATGTTGCCACCCAGCTGGATGCAGCGGTTCAGGTCCGCCTCCAGCACGGCCTGTTTCTGCTCCTCGCTCATCGGCCACTCGTCCAGATAGCGGCGCGGATCGGCCTTGAAGCGTTCGCGGTTGTCGGCCTTCATCAGCGACATGCAGAACTGGTTCAGCCAGTAGCCCTTGCGCGACTGCTCGGCATCGAAGATGACCGTTCCGGGAATGTCCTTGTAGGGTTTGTCCAGTGCCATGTCAGGCTCCTTCACTTCATTTCTTCCGGCCAGTACAGCCGCATCGGATTGTCCACCAGCAGCTTTCTCTGCAGCTCGGCCGTGGGGGCGATATGGGGAATGAAGTCCACCAGCAGCCCGTCATCGGGCATGTGGTCCTTCAGGTTCGGGTGCGGCCAGTCGGTGCCCCAGAGCACGCGGTCGGGGAAGGTCTCGACGATGCGCCGCGCAAAGGGCACCACGTCGCGGTAGGCGGCCTGCTCGCCGTGCAACGCCGGCGGGCCGCTGTAGGACAGCCGCTCCGGGCAGCTGACCTTGCTCCAGACGTTCTCGTGCTCGCGCATGAACCGCACAAACAGCTCGAACTCGGGGCCGTCCAGGGGCTTGCGCACATCGGGGCGGCCCATGTGATCGACGACCACGGTGGTCGGCAAGGCGGTGAAGAAGTCCCACAGCTCGGGTAGATCCTGGGCCTCGAAATAGATCACCACATGCCAGCCCAGTTGGGCGATGCGGCCGGCAATCTCCATCAGCTCGTCCTTCGGGGTGAAATCCACCAGCCGCTTGACGAAGTTGAAGCGCACCCCACGCACGCCGGCAGCGTGCAGGGACTGCAGTTCTTCATCGGTGACGCTGCGGCGCACGGTAGCCACCCCGCGGGCCTTGCCGCCGGAAGCCAGGCAGGCATCGACCAGCGCGCGGTTGTCGGCGCCGTGGCAGGTGGCCTGCACGATCACGTTGCGCGCAAAGCCCAGGTGATCGCGCAGGGCGAAGAGCTGTTCCTTGCTGGCGTCACAGGGCGTGTACTTGCGCTCCGGCGCGTAAGGAAACTTTTCGCCTGGCCCGAAGACATGGCAGTGCGCATCCACCGCCCCGGCCGGTAGCTGGAAACGGGGCTTGCTCGGATGGCTGTACCAGTCCAGCCACCCCGGGGTTTTCTCGAACGGACCTGTGGTCGGTTTGCTCATGAAGTTCCAGGTTTCGTGGTTTGAATGAATGGGCGCCCGTCGGGATCAAGGGTCTATCGGGCTGGATGCCGGCCTCGCGCACGAGCTTTTCATAGCGCTGGCGTTCGGTTCAGTGACGGGCCGACTCGACCGTGCCGGCCAGGCCGGCGCGGTCGATGGCTGCCTGCAGAGTGCCGTCGCGCCGCACGGTCAGCGCGTAGCGGCTCAGATAGGCCATGCCGGCCTGCCGTCCCCGGGGGACGACCAGGGCCAGCGCCCCCTGCGGAGCCTGCAGCAGCGGCAGCGTGGCATCGAGGTCCAGGCGTCGGGCATCGGCCACGGTAGCCAGTGTCAGGTCCACGTCTTCGTTTCTGACGGCCTCCAGCACCCGCGCCGCGCTGCCGAACTCCACGACTTCGAGCGTAACGCCCAGCCAGCGGGCCAGTTCGGTGCCGAGGTCATAGGCCAGCCCCGTATAGCCCCCGCGGCCATCGGCCTGCATCGAATACGGGTTGCGGGCCTGCACGCCGACGCGCAGCACGCCGCCGGGCGCTAGCGTCTGGCGCACGGCCGCCGTGGGCGCCAGCGGCGCGGCCGACTGCGGCGGCCGGCTGGCGCAGCCGGCGAGCAGCACGGCCGCCACCAGGGCCAGGCCGGTCAGGAGGCTGCGCAGCGCGGTCATGGATTTTCCGTCGCCTCAGTCGATGTACTTCAGCCCGAGCTTTTCCAGCGGCTCGCGGAACTTGTACATGTCCAGCCCCAGCACGCCGGCGGCCAGCTTGGCGCGCTTTTCGCCTTCGTTGGCCTCGCGCGCCTCGGCGGCATCGGCCACTTTCTGCGCGTCGGCGGCGTTGACGACGACCACGCCATCGTCATCGGCCACGATGACGTCGCCGGGGTTGACGATCATGCCGGCGCAGACCACCGGAATGTTGACCGAGCCCAGCGTGGCCTTGATCGTTCCTTTGGCGCTGATGGCGCGGCTCCAGACCGGAAAGCCCATGGCCTTGAGCTCGCGCACGTCGCGGCAGCCGCCGTCGATGATCAGCGCCTTGGCGCCGCGGGCCTTGAAGCTGGTGGCCAGCAGGTCGCCGAAAAAGCCGTCGGTGTTGTCGGCCGAGCAGGCCGCGACGACGATGTCGCCAGGCTGGATCTGCTCGGCCACGACGTGCAGCATCCAGTTGTCGCCGGGATGCAGCAGCACGGTGACCGCCGGGCCGGCCACGTGCACGTCGCCGTAGATCGGCCGCATGTAGGGCTTCATCAGCCCGATGCGGCCCTGGGCCTCGTGCACGGTGGCCACGCCGAAACGGCCCAGCTTCTCGACGGCGGCCTTGTCGGCGCGCACGATATTGCGCTTGACGACGCCCAGGGGTGCATTGACGCTCATGGTGGATTCCTCGCTGTGTGGATGGTCCGCTTGAATCGGGGTTTACCGGCCCTTGGCCTTGAGGGCCGCGTCCAGCCGGCTGTACACCCGGCGGGCATTGCCCTCATAGACCTTGTAGCGCTGCTCGTCGTTCAGGTGCGGCGTGGCCTGGATGTAGCGCTTGGTGTCGTCGTAATAGGCGCCGGTTTCGGGGTCGATGCCGCGCACCGCGCCGATCATCTCGGAGGCAAACAGGATGTTGTCCACCGGGATCACGCGGGTCAGCAGGTCGATGCCCGGCTGGTGATAGACGCAGGTGTCGAAGTAGATGTTCTTCAGCAGATGCTCGGTCAGCAGGGGCTTTTTCATTTCCTGCGCCAGGCCGCGGAAGCGCCCCCAGTGGTAGGGAGCGGCGCCGCCGCCGTGCGGAATGACGAACTTCAGCGTCGGGAAATCCTTGAACAGGTCGCCCTGGATCAGTTGCATCACCGCCGTGGTGTCGGCATTCAGGTAGTGCGCGCCGGTGGTGTGAAAGCACGCATTGCAGCTGGT
>DAIUCJ010000001.1:0-20057 GCA_036846225.1 Hylemonella sp. | reverse complement strand
CTGAAGATCGTGATGTCGGAGCCGCGCTCCTTCATCAGCCTGAGCTGGTTGGTCTCGATGGCCTCGCGCAGCTCGTCGTCGCTGATCTGCAGGTCGCTGGCTTTGGGGCTGAGAGCCGGATCCTTGATGCCGGCGATCTGCTGGTTGCGCCAGGCTTCCAGCTGCTTGGGCGCCGTGGTGAAGTGTCCATGGCAGTCGATGATCAGTGGTTGCTTGTTCATGGAAGTTCTCCGCAATGCGGTGCAGTGTGCTCAGGCCGGCTCCATGCCATGGCGCCGCTTGATCGCGGCCGTCTCGGGCGCGGCCAGGGCAGCCAGCAGCTCGCGCACGGCGTCGGGCTGCCGCGCGCGAGCGCAGACCCCACCTGAGAAAATCGTGACGATCTGGACCGCCTCCGGCAGGGGGCCCAGCACGGTGATGCCCGGCAGCGGCAGCAGCTCGCTGAGCTGCTGAAAGCCCAGCTCCACTTCCCCGCTGGCCACCAGGCTGCCCACTGGCACGCCCGGCGGCGGGGTGACGATGCGGCTCTTGATCTGCTCGGCAATGCCCCAGCGCACGAACAGCTGCGCCAGCGCCACCCCGCTGGGGCCGGTGGAATAGCCCAGGCTGCGCGCGCCCAGCACGGCCGCGCGCAGCGCCGCTTCGGTGGCGATGTCCGGCCGAAGCGCGCCTTCGCGCACGGCCACCGCCACCCCGGAGCGCGCCAGATCCACCCGGCTGCCGGCCTGCACATGGCCGGCGGCGATGAGCCGGTCGATCGCGTCCGATGCCAGAAACACCACGTCGAAGGGCTCGCCGGCGGCCACGCGCCGGGCGGCATCGACGCCGCCGACCGACTCGATCTGCACCTGCCGGCCCGTGCGCTGCTGCCAGTGCGCAAGCAGCTCGGCCAGCACCAGGCGGGTGGCCATGGAGGAAATGCCTCGGATGTCGCTGGTCATGCCGGGGAATGCCGGGGATTGCATGGAGTCGGGATTGTGAACACGGAATGCCGCCGCGCCAATGCATGCCCCTCACTAGCAGGTATCGCAATTCGGCATAATGCCCGGCAAGCTATCCAGCAAATCATGGACCTGAAGCAGCTCGAATACTTCGTCCGCGTGGCCGAGCTCGGCAGCTTCACCCGTGCCGCCGGCGTGCTCAACATCGCCCAGCCGGCCTTGAGCCGGCAGGTGCGCCTGCTGGAGGTGGAGCTGCGCCAGAACCTGCTGCTGCGCAACGGCCGTGGCGTCACCGTCACCGAAGCCGGCAAGCTGCTGCTGGAGCATGGCCGCGGCATCCTGCACCAGGTCGAACGCGCCCGCGAGGACCTGGGCCGGGTGCGGGGCGCCCTGGCCGGCCGCGTGGCCCTGGGCCTGCCGCCCAGCATCGCCAAGATGCTGACGGTACCGCTGACGCACGCCTTTCGCAAACGTCTGCCCAATGCGGCGCTGTCGATCAGCGAAGGGCTGACGATCTCCATGCTCGAGGGGCTGCAGACCGGCCGGCTGGACATCGCCCTGCTCTACAACCCCCCTGCCAGCCCGGAGCTGGACACCCGCCCGCTGATGGACGAAGAGCTGCTGCTCATCGGCCCGCGGCCGGCGCAGGGCCGCGCCAGCGCGCCGGCCATCGCGCTGCGCGAGGTCAGCGCGCTGCCGCTGGTGATCCCCAGCCGGCCCAACGCCATCCGCATGGTGGTGGAAACGGAAATGGCCGCCATCGGCTGCAAGCCGAGCATCAGCCTGGAGATCGACGGCGTCACCGCCATCCTGGACCTGGTGGCCGACGGAGCCGGCTACGCCATCCTGCCGCGCTATTCGGTGGCCATGGCCAGCCGACCCGAGGTCTATCAGCTGCGGCCGATCACGAAACCGCGCCTGCTCAGCCGCCTGGCCCTGGCCACGGCAGCGGGCCGCACCACCACGATGACCCAGCAGGCCATGATCGAGCTGATCCAGCAAGTCGCCGCCGAGGTGCTGCGAACGCGCCCCTCCCGCACCTGAGAACGAACCGACATGAACCCCGAACGTCCCTACATTCTCGCCGGCGTCATGGGCTGGCCCGTGGCGCATTCGCGCTCGCCTGCGATCCACAACCACTGGATCGGCCAGTACGGCCTCAACGGCCACTATGTGTTGCTGCCGGTGCAGCCCGAGCGGCTGGCCGATGCGGTGCGCGGACTGCGCGCGCTGGGCTTTGCCGGCTGCAACATCACCATCCCGCACAAAGTGGCGGCCATGCCGCTGATGGACCGCATCGACCCGCTGGCCGCACGCATCGGCGCGATCAACACCGTGGTCGTCGAACGCGACGGCACGCTCACCGGCTACAACACCGACGCCTATGGCTACATCCAGAGCCTGCTGGACGCCCGGCCCGACTGGCGCGCCGATGCCGGCCCCATCACCGTGCTGGGCGCCGGCGGCGCGGCGCGCGCCATCCTGGTGGCGCTGGCCGAGCGCGGCGCCCGGGACATCCGCCTGTGCAACCGCAGCCTGGACAAGGCCCAGGCCCTGGCCTCCGAATTCGGCGCGCCCATCCGCGCCGTGCCCTGGGAGCAGCGCGCCGACGCGCTGGAAGACTGCGCGCTGCTGGTCAACACCACCAGCCTGGGCATGAAGGGGCAGCCGCCGCTGGAGCTGGCGCTGGACCGCCTGCCCGCGCACGCGCTGGTCTCGGACATCATCTACGTGCCTTTGCAGACGCCGCTGCTGGCTGCGGCGCGCGCGCGCGGCCACACCACGGTAGATGGGCTAGGCATGCTGCTCAACCAGGCCCGCCCGGCCTTCGCGCACTGGTTCGGCGTGATGCCCGAGCTCACCCCCGCGCTGCGCCGGCAGATCGAAGCCACGCTGTAGGGGCCCCGCTGCGCCTGTCCATCCCCCCCGGAAGCTTTCGACCATGCAGGACCTGCTGAACCGACGCCGCTGGCTGACCACCTTGGCCACACTGGCTACCCCGGGCGCGCTTGCGCCGGCGCGGGCCCAGACCTGGCCCGCCCGCCCGATCCGGCTGGTGGTGCCGTTCACGCCCGGCGGCACCTCCGACATTCTGGGGCGGGCCCTTGCCCAGAAGCTGCACGAAGCCTGGGGCCAGCCGGTGGTGATCGACAACGTGCCGGGCGCCGGCGGCTCGCTGGGCGCAGAGCGGGTGGCCCGGGCCGCCCCGGACGGCCACACGCTGCTGATGGGCCACATCGGCAACCTGGCCGTGGCTCCCTCGCTCTATCCCCGGTTGGGCTATGAGCCGCTGCAGCATTTCGCGCCAGTGGCCTGGGTGGCCAACGTACCCAATGTGCTGGTGGTGCATCCGTCGGTGCCGGCACGCACGCTGGCGCAGCTGCTGGCCTACGCCAGGGCCCACCCGGGCCGGCTCAACTACGGCAGCGGCGGCAATGGCAGCGCCGCGCACCTGGCCACCGAATACCTGAAACTGCAGACCGGCACTTTCATGGTCCACGTCCCCTACCGGGGCACGGCACCGGCCGTGACCGACCTGCTTGGCGGACAGCTGCAGCTGATGTTCACCGGCGCGCCGGCCGTGCAGGCCCACGTCAAGGCCGGGCAGCTGCGCGCGCTGGCCGTCTCCAGCCGCCAACGGCTGGACATCCTGCCCGACGTGCCCACGGTGGCCGAGAGCGGCTACCCCGGTTTCGAGGCAGACCAGTGGTACGGCATCGTCGCTCCGGCCGGCACGCCGGCCGACATCGTGGGTCGGCTCAACGCGCAGATCAACCAGGCGCTGGCGTCGGCCGAGCTCAAGAGCCGCCTGCACGCCGAGGGGGCGCTGGCCATGCCGGCTACGCCGCAGGCTTTCGGCGAACTGATCGCACGCGAGATCGCGCGCTGGAAGCCGGTGGTGCAGGCCGGCCGCATCCAGCCCGGTTAAGCGGCGACGCAGCCGGCCTCACTCACTCCGGCTGGCGCGCCGCCAGCAGCCGGTCCGCATAGTCCTGCCAGCGGGCTTCCTTGCCCAAGCCGGCAAACACGCCGGCTCGGGCCTGCAGGGCCACCCAGTCGTGCTTGTCGGCAATCGCCGCGGCCATGGTCGGCGTGAAGCCGGCTTCGGCCACGGTGTGGGCCGATTCGCGCATTTCCTCGGCGCGGCGCTTGCCGTGCTGGGCCACGCGGCTGAAGAAGTAGGCCCCCTGCGTGTGCCAGTCGATGCCAGGAAAGGTTTCGTACAGGGTGGGGATCATGTGGTCCTCCACACCGTAGGCCCGCGCGGCGGTGTAGCTTTCGATGACCAGCGCCTCCAGGCCCTTGATCATCACGCTGCGGCACATCTTGATCGCCGAGGCCACGCCGATCTTCTCGGCCACCGGCTTGGCATCCATGCCCCAGCCGGCAAGCACCGATGCCAGTTGGGCGGCCTGCGCGCCACCCAGCAGCATCGGCACCCGGATGCCATAGGGCGGCACCGAGGTCATGACGCCGGCTTCGACATAGTGCGCACCGGCCGCATCGATCAGCGCCGCGCACTGGGCCTTGGTGCCCGGCGAGGCGGAATTGAGATCCAGAAAGTAGGTTCCGGGACGGATATGGCGCGCGGCTTCCTGCGCCACAGCCAAGGTGTTGGAAGCGGTGACGGCCGAGATGATCAGCGCGCTGCGCGCGCACAGCTCGGCCGCCGAGGCGCAGGCGTCGATGCCCTGTTCGGCCGCATGGCGTCTTTCGGCCTCGCGGATGTGCGGGTCGGCGAACTTCAGATCCCAGGCATGCACCGCACGGCCACTGGCCGCCTTCAGGCCGCGGCTGAAGATCTTGCCCACTTCGCCATAGCCGATCAGACCGATGTCACCGTCCATCGCTCCACCTCCTGTGCTCACTGACGCGGGATGTTGGCCCGCACGATCACCTCGCCCCAGCGCCGGATTTCCTCCTGCAGGAATTCAGCCGTGCGCTGCAGTGTCTGGGGGCGCGGCTCGATGTTGAGCTCGCGCAGCCGCCGCTGGACCTCCGGGTCCTGCACCGCCGCCACGATCTCGCGGTGCAACCGCTCCACCACCGCCCGTGGCGTGGCCGCCGGCACGGCCAGCGCATTCCAGGACGACACCAGAAACTGCGGCAGCCCGGCCTCGCGGCTGGTGGGCACCTGCGGCAGCAGGGCCGAGCGCTCGGTATCGGCCACCAGCAGCGCCCGCAACGCCCCAGCCCGGATCTGCCCCATGATGGGCGCCAGGATTTCCACCGCCACGTCGATCTGGCCGCCGCGCAGCGCATGGACCACGGCTGGCGTGCCGTTGAAGGGCACGATCTGCATGTCCAGACCCGCAAGAGTCTTGAACAGCTCGGCCGCCAGGTTCTGCGTGCTGCCGATATTGATGCTGCCCACGTTCAACCGTCCGGGGTTGGCGCGGGCATAGGCCAGCACGTCGGCCAGCGTCCTGAAACGCGATTCCGCCGCGACGACCAGCCCGATGTCGAAAAAGCCCAGCGTGCTGATGGGCGTGAAATCGCGCACCGTGTCGTAAGGCAGCGACTTGAACAGCGTGGCCGACACCGCGCTGGCGTTGGACATCAGCAGCAGCGTGTGGCCATCGGGCGCCGCCTTGGCCACGGCGTCGGAAGCCGCCACCCCGCCAGCGCCGGGCTTGTTCTCCACGACCACCGGCTGGCCGAGCTGCTGCGCCAGCTTCTGACCTACGGTACGCGCGGTCAGGTCGGCCACGCCGCCCGCCCCGAACGGCACGACGATCTTCAGCGGCCGGGCAGGAAAGAGCTGCGAGGACTGCGCCCAGACCTGACGGGCGGCACCCAGCGCAAGAGCGGCCAGCGCGACGGCGCGGCGGCGGTTGAGCATCGGATTCATGGATCGACTCCGCAGTTCTGGCGCGGCGCCCTGCGGCGCCGCGTCGTTTGTGTATTTGTCAGCGCGCCACGCCCAGCAGGCGGTCCAGCAGGGCCGGCTGCTCCAGCAGCGCCTGCGCCGTGCTGGCGTGCACCACGGTGCCACGGTCCAGCACCGCCGCCACATCCGAGATGGCCAGGATGGCCTGCGGATGCTGCTCGACGATGATGGCGGCCAGTCCCTCCTCGCGCGTGATGCGGCGGATGGCCCGCAGCAGCTCCTGCACGATGATCGGCGCCAGCCCTTCCAGCGGCTCGTCCAGCAACAGCAGCTTGGGGTTGAGCACCAGCGCGCGGCCCACGGCCAGCATCTGCTGCTCCCCGCCCGACAGCTGCGTACCCAGATTGGTCTTGCGCTCGGCCAGCCGGGGAAAGAGCTCGTACACACGCGCCGGCGTCCACGGCCCGGGACGGGCCACCGCCGTGAGGTTCTCGTGCACGGTCAGCGACTTGAAGATGTTGCGCTCCTGCGGCACCCAGCCGATGCCGGTCTGCGCGCGCAGGTGCAGCGGCACCTGGTGCAAGGCCACGCCGTCGAACTGGATACGGCCGCCGTGCTGGCGGGTCGCGCCGGCCAGCGTATTCATGAACGTGGTCTTGCCGGTGCCGTTGCGCCCCAGCAGCGCCAGCGTCTGCCCCTGCGCCAGGCTGAGCGACACATCGTGCAGCACCACGGCCTCGCCGTAGCCGGCGCTCAACCCTTCGACCTGGAGAAAGTCAGCCATGGCTCAACTCCTCCCCGTGGCCCAGATAGACCGCCTTGACCTGCGGGTCGTTGGCAATCGCATCCGGGTCGCCTTCGGTCAGCACCGTGCCGTTGACCAGCACCGTCACCCGCTTGGCAAAGCTGAAAACGAGATCCATGTCATGTTCGATCAGTAGCACCGACACATCGGCCGGCAGGGCCGCCACGGTCTGCAGCAGCTCCTCGCGCTCGCCGGCGGGCACGCCGGCCACCGGCTCGTCCAGCAGCAGCACGCGCGGCTCGCAGGCCAGCGCGATCGCGATTTCCAGCAGCCGGCGCTTGCCATAGGCCAACACGCGGGTGGGCTGGTCCATGACTTCGGCCAGATGGAACTGCTCCAGCAGCTGCTGGCACCGGTCGGTGACGCGGGTATCGCGCCCCAGCGGCTGCCACCAGCGCGTGCCCAGCCCCAGATGCTGCGACACCGTCAGCGCCAGCGTCTCCAGCGGCGTCAGGCTGTCGAACAGCTGATTGATCTGGAAAGTCCGCACCATGCCGCGGCGCACGCGCTCATGCGGGGCCAGGCCGGTGATGTCCTGCCCTTCCAGCAGGATGCGGCCTTCGGTAGGCTCCAGCACGCCGGTCAGCAGGTTGATCAGCGTGGTCTTGCCCGCCCCGTTGGGGCCGATCAGCGCATGGCGCGCGCCCTTGTGCAGATTGAGCGTGACGTTGCCGGTGGCGGTGATGCCGCCAAAGCGCTTGACCAGGTTCTGGGCGCAGAGAACGATTTCGGAAGAACTCATGGCTGCTTGCCCCTCGAAAACCAGGTCCAGGGGCGGATCAGGCGGTCACGGCCGACCAGCATCAGCACGACGAGGAACAGGCCGATCCAGAAAGTCCAGTACTGCGGCGTGATGGAGGAAATCCAGTCCTGCAGCAGCTTGAAGATCACGGCGCCGATGACGCCGCCGTACAGCCAGCCCGTGCCACCGATGACGACCAGCAGCACCAGATCGGCCGAACGGTCGAAGGCGAAGAACTCCACCGAGGCAAAGCTCGTGGTCTGCGCCAGCAGCGCCCCGGCCGCGCCGGCCATGCCGCCGGCGATGGTATAGACGGTGAACAGGCGGGCGGTGACCGGAATGCCGATGGCGCCGGCGCGCAGGCGGTTGTCCCGCAGGGCCTTGAGGGTGTAGCCCAGCGGCGAATGCACCAGCCGCCGCGCCAGCAGGAAGAACACCAGCAGCACCGACAGCGAGTACCAGGCCGCCACCCGGCCATACAGGTCGAATTCGAACACGCCCAGCAGCGGCCCCATGACCACGCCCTGCAGGCCGTCGGCCCCGCCGGTCAGCCAGTCCATCTGGTTGGCCAGTTCCATCAGGATCATCAGCACGCCGACCGTGACCATCAGCCGCGTGAGGTCGGAGCCGCGCAGGATGCCCAGCGAGCTCACCGCCCCCAGCGCGGTGGAAACGGCGATGCCGAAAGCCAGCCCGACCAGCGGATCGGGGTGGATGTGCTTGGCCAGCAGAGCCGCCGCATAAGCCCCCATGCCGAAGAAAGCGCCATGACCGAGCGAGACAATGCCCGCATAGCCCAGGATCAGGTCCAGCGACATCGCAAAGAGCGCGGTGATGGCGATCTCGTTGATGATCAGCGCGTACTGCCCCAGCACCCAGGGCGAAGCCAGCGCCAGCAGCCAGAACAGCGGCTCCCACAGCCGCCAGCGCCGCATGCGCTGCAGGGATTGATGAGCGGGCGTCATGCCTTGCCCCCCTTGCGCACGAACAGGCCCTGCGGACGCCAGACCAGGATCACGATCATCAGAAAATAGACGATGAAAGCGCCAAAGCGCGGGATGAAATACTTGCCGGCCACGTCGGCGATGCCCAACAGCAGCGCCGCCAGCAGCGGCCCGGTGATGGAGGAAGTGCCGCCGACGGCCACCACGATCAGGAAATAGACCATGTTCTTGAGCGGGAACTGAGGATCCAGCCCCATCACTTCGGCCCCCAACGCCCCGCCCAGCCCGGCCAGGCCGGAGCCGACCGCAAAGGTCAGCAGGAACACCACGTTGACATTGATGCCCAGGCCGGCGGCCACGCGCTGGTCATCCACCGACGCCCGCAGGCGGCTGCCGAAGCGGGTGTGCGACAGGATGTACTGCAGGGCGATGGTCAGCGCCGCGCAGATGGCGATGATGAACAGCCGGTAGTGCCCCATGCCCAGCATCCAGGGGCCTTCGCCGATCTCGGTGCGGCCCTTGAGCCAGTCGGGCAGCTGGATGATCTGCTGGCTGGAGGTCATGAAGTAGTCCATGGCCGCCACCGCCATGAAGGTCAGGCCGATGGAAAACAGCACCTGGTCCAGATGGGGGCGGTGGTACAGCGGACGGTAGAGCGTGCGCTCCAGCACGGCGCCCAGCAGCGCCACCCCGATGAAGGCAATCGGCAGGCACAGCAGGAAAGGCACGTCATGGCGCTGCATCAGGATCACGGTGATGTAGCCGCCGACCATGGCGAAAGCGCCGTGGGCCAGGTTGATGAAGTTCATCAACCCCATGGTCACCGACAGGCCGACCGCCAGGATGAACAGCAGCATGCCGTAGGCGATGCCGTCGAAAAGAATCGTCAACATGAGAGGGAACCGGTCCGGTCAGGACAAAAAAAAGCCCATGGACGCCTCCGATGCGGAGACATCCATGGGCCGCTGCATCACTTGGTCTTGCCGGGGTCCTTGACGTCCTTGATGACGTCGAACTCCACGTTGTGCAGCTCGCCGCCGACACGCTCGACCTTGCGCAGGTAGATGTTGTGCACGACGTCACGGGTCTGAGCATCGATGAACATCGGACCGCGCGGGCTTTCGAACAGCTGGCCTTTCATCGCCGCCAGCAGCGCATCGCCGCCGCCCTTGCCGCCGGTGGCTTTGAGGGCTTCGTAGATCACGCGCATGCCGTCATAGCCACCCACAGCCATGAAGTTGGGACGCATGCCCTTGTTGGCCTTCTTGAAGGCCTCGACGAACTTCTTGTTCGCGGCAGACTGGTGATGGGCCGAGTAATGGTGCGAGGTGACCACGCCGATCGCACCGTCGCCCATGTCGTTGAGCTGGTCGTCGTCGGTCAGGTCGCCGGTACCGATCAGCTTGATGCCGGCCTTGTCCATGCCGCGCTCGAGGAACTGCTTCATCACGGCCGCGCCAGCGCCGGAGGGCACAAAGACGAACAGCGCATCGGGCTTGACGTCGCGCACTTTCTGCAGGAAGGGGGCGAAGTCAGGGTTGCGCAGCGGCACGCGCAGCGATTCGACCACCGTGCCACCGTTGAAGATGAAGCGGTCACGGAAGAACTTCTCGGCGTCGATGCCCGGGCCGTAATCGCTGACCATGGTCACGACCTTCTTGATGCCGCCTTTGGAAGCAGCCCAGTCGGCCATCGCGACGGAAGCCTGCGGCAGCGTGAAGCTGGTGCGCACGATGTAGGGCGAGGCCAGCGTGATGCTGGAGGTGGCCGCCGCCATCACCACCATCGGCGTCTTGGCCTGGGTGGCGATCGGGGCCGTGGCCATGGCCGAGGGCGTGATGCCAAAGCCGGCCAGCACATCCACCTTGTCATTGACCACCAGTTCCTGGGCCAGACGCTTGGTGACGTCGGGCACGCTGGTGTCGTCCTTCAGGATCAGCTGCACCTTGCGCCCGGCCACCGTGTCACCGTTTTGCGCCATGTACAGTTTGACCGCCGCCTCGATCTGGCGCCCGGTAGAAGCCTGCTGCCCGGTCATGGGCAGGATCAGGCCGATCTTGAACGGCTCGGCCGCCAGTGCGGCCAGCGGGGACAGGGCCGCCACCGCCAGCACCGAAGCGCCCAGAAAGACTCGCTTGTTCATCATCGAATGACTCCTAATCGTGGTTATGGCCTCGCGCCCGCATGCGCAATCCGGCCGCCGTCGCACGCGAAGGTGCGTTACTTTCGCCCCAAAACGGGCCTGCCGCAAGTCCAATTTCGGACTGATAGATATAGCAAAATGAAATAACGGACCCGCAGCCATCGGCAGCATAAACGAACACCGGGCCGCCGGCGCGGCATCCTCACCGCGCGGCAGCCCCCCATCGCCGCAGCTGTCCGGGCACGGATTTCTTCGCTAATAATCCGTACCCTGAATGACCGGCGCTGACTCTTCTACCCGCCTTGCTGCCGGCAGACCCAGGAGAACCCCATGACCTTACGCACCACCCCCCCGTTTAGGGCCGACCACGTCGGCAGTTTCCTGCGCCCCGCCTACCTGCTGGAGGCCCGCGAGCGCAAGGCCAAGGGTGAAATCTCGGCCGAGGAGCTGCGCAAGGTCGAAGACCGCGCCATCACCGAAATCGTCCGCTTCCAGGAGGACGTGGGGCTGCAGAGCATCACCGACGGCGAGTTCCGCCGCACCTACTTCCACATCGACTTTCTGGAGCAGCTGGGCGGCGTCAAGACCGACGTGCCGGTGACCATCACCAAGCCCGACGGCACCCAGGAGCTGGCCCCGCCGGTGATGCGGGTGGTGGACAAGGTCCGCCATGTCAAGGACATCCAGCGCGCCGATTTCGAATACCTCAAGAGCCAGATCACGCCGGGCCGTGGCGCGGTGGCCAAGGTGACCATCCCCTCGCCGACCATGCTGCACTTCCGCGGCGGGCGCGCCGGCATCAGCAAGGAGCACTACCCCGAGCTGGAACCCTCCTTTTACGACGACGTGGCCAAGGCCTATGGCGACGAGCTGCGCAGCCTGGCCGCAGCCGGCTGCACCTATGTGCAGATGGACGACACCAACCTGGCCTATCTGTGCGACGAGAAGATGCGCGAAGCCGCCCGCCAGCGCGGTGACGACCCCAACGAGCTGCCGCACCGCTACGCCAAGTTCATCAACAAAGTGGTCGCCCAGAAACCGGTCGGCATGACGCTGGCCATCCACCTGTGCCGCGGCAACTTCAAGAGCACGCACGCAGCGGCCGGCAACTACGAGCCGGTGGCCGAGGCCCTGCTGTCGGAAATGAACCTGGACGCCTATTTCCTGGAGTACGACGACGAGCGCTCGGGCGACTTCCGCCCGCTGCGCTTCCTGCCCAAGGGCAAGATCGTGGTGCTGGGCCTGGTGACCACCAAGTTCGGCAAGCTGGAGTCCAAGGACGAGCTCAAGCGCCGCATCGACGAAGCCAGCAAGTACGTCTCGCTCGACCAGCTGTGCCTGTCGCCGCAATGCGGTTTTTCCAGCACGGTGCACGGCAACGCCATCGCAGTGGAGGACCAGCGCGCCAAGCTGCGGCTGGTCGTCGAGACCGCCCAGGAAGTCTGGGGCACGGCCTGATCGCGGACCCGCCGTTGCAGCAGCGAAAAGCGGCCCCGCGGGGCCGCTTTTTCATGCCTGCTCAAGCCCGGGCTCAGGGCCTGCCGTGGCTGGAGCGTTCGTTGACCAGGCGAAAAGCGTAGTCCAGCGCTTCCTCCAGCGACAGCTCGATGGTGTTGCGCTCGGCCTCGGTCAGGTAGAACACCAGATCGACGTCATGCCGCACGTAGCGCGCGGGCAGGCGGTTGAGCGCCACGCAGGCCACGTCGGCCAGCTGCTCGGGCGTGAGCTGCGGCCAGTCCGCCGAGCGGCGCAGCACCTCCTCGAAAACGAGGCGCTCGCAATAGTTGTGGACCTGCTCGAAGTTGGTGATCATGCGGTCGGCCTGTGCGTCGGATCAGTCTGCGCACCTTAGCAGCTCGCCACCGGCCTGACAAGACCGCCGCAGCCCGCCAGCCACTCAGTCCAGCCCCAGCAGCCGGACGGCATTGCCCTTGAGGATGCCGGGCATGACCTCGGGCTTGAAGCCGGCTTCCTCGGCATCCTTCATCCAGCGCTCGGGCGTGATCAGGGGGAAGTCCGAGCCGAACAGCACGCGGTCTTTCAGCAGGGTGTTGGCGTACTGCACCAGCTGCTTGGGGAAATATTTCGGGCTCCAGCCCGACAGGTCGATCCAGACATTGGGCTTGTGCATGGCCACCGACAGGGCCTCGTCCTGCCAGGGCCAGCTGGGATGGGCCATGACGATCTGCATGTCGGGAAAATCGATCGCCACGTCGTCCAGGTGCATGGGGTTGCTGTACTCCAGCCGCAAGCCGCCGCCGCAGCGCATGCCACTGCCGATGCCGCTGTGCCCGGTGTGGAAGATGGCCGGCATCTTGTGCTCGGCGATCACTTCGTAGATTGGCCAGGCCATCTTGTCGTAGGGGTGATAGCCCTGCACCGTAGGATGGAATTTGAAGCCCTTGACGCCATGCTCCGCGATCAGGCGGCGCGCCTCGCGCGCGCCCATCTTGCCCTTGTGCGGGTCGATGCTGGCAAAGGCGATCATCATGTCGCTGTTGGCCTTGGCCGCCTCGGCGATCTCCTCGTTGGGGATGCGGCGCCGGCCGATCTGCGCCTCGCTGTCGACGGTAAACATCACCAAGCCGATCTTGCGTTCGCGGTAATAGGCCACGGTTTCGGCAATCGTCGGACGCCGGTTGGAGCGGAAGTACTTGTCGGCCGCGCGGTCGAATTCCTCCCCATAGTTGTCGAACGGATTCCAGCAACTGACTTCCGCATGGGTGTGGATGTCGATGGCGATGAGGTTCTGATGGTCCATGACGGTCTCCTGTCTGCGGGCCCACTGCGCAGACCCTAGGGTAAACACTGAAGAGAAGCCGCGCGCCGCAGCTTGAATTGGTTATGCGACATAACCATAATCCATTCCAACGACGAACGCAACATGAAACACCCCGACCTGCACTTTGAACGCCGCGGCGAGCAACAGGAAATCGCCGTCATCCGCCTGACCCGCGCCGCCAAGCGCAACGCCCTCAGCGACGAGCTGATTCTGGCCATTCGTGACGTATTCGAGCGCATGCCCGAAGGCGTGCGCGCCGCCGTGCTGCACGGCGAAGGCGAACATTTCTGCGCCGGCCTGGACCTGAGCGAGCTGCAGGAACGCGATGCCGGCGCCGGGCTGCACCATTCGCGCATGTGGCACGCCGCGCTGGAGTGCGTGCAGTTCGGCCCGGTGCCGGTGATCGCGGCCCTGCACGGCGCCGTGGTCGGCGGGGGGCTGGAGCTGGCGGCGGCCTGCCACATCCGCGTGGCCGACGAGACCACGTTCTACGCCCTGCCCGAGGGCTCGCGCGGCATCTTCGTCGGCGGCGGCGGCGCGGTGCGCATCCCGCGCCTGATCGGCGCGGCGCGCATGACCGACATGATGCTCACCGGCCGCGTGTACAGCGCCGCCGAGGGCGAGCGGGTCGGCTTCGCCCAGTACCTGGTGCCGCCGGGCGCGGCGCTGGACAAGGCACTGGAGCTGGCGGCCCGCGTGGCCCAGAACGCCCCGCTGACCAACTACGCCCTGATCCACGCGCTGCCGCGCATCGCCGAGCAGCCGGCCGACCAGGGCTTCCTGACCGAAGCCATGATGGCCGCCATCGCCCAGAGCGCCCCCGAGGCCAAGGCACGGGTGCGCGCCTTCCTCGAAGGCAAGGCCGCCAAGGTGCAAAAGGACTGAGCCCGCGCCCGCGGTGCAACGACAGACCCGAACGATGAGCCAGACCGTGACGTCATCCTCCCCGCGCTACCGTCCCGTCCCCTTCGGCGTGACCCGCGTCACCGTGCGCGACGGCGCACCCGGCGTGCGCTACGTGCAGGCCGAGCTGCCGCTGGGCGCCTATCCGCGCCGGCTGAGCGACCTGCTCGTGCACTGGGCCGAGACGGTGCCCGAGCGCAGCTTCATGGCCCGGCGCCAGCAGCTGGGCGACGGCCGTACCGGCGACTGGATTCACCTGAGCTACGCGCAGGCGCTGGACGGCGCGCGCCGCATCGCCCAGGCCCTGCTGGACCGCGGCCTCAACGCCGAGCGGCCGGTGGTGATCCTGAGCGAGAACTCGCTGGAGCACGCCCTGCTGGCGCTGGGCTGCATCTACGCCGGCGTGCCCTACTGCCCGGTGTCGCCGGCCTATGCCACGGTCAGCCAGGATTACGACAAGCTGCGGCATGTGCTGGACACGCTCACGCCCGGGCTGGTGTACGCCGCCGACGGCGCGCGCTACGGCCGCGCCATCACCGCCACCGTCGCCCCCGCCACCGAAGTGGTGCTGGGCCAGGGCCGGATCGAAGGGCGCAGCACCACGCCGTTTGAGACGCTGCGCCAGACCGAGCCCACCCCGGCCGTGGACGCCGCCATGCACGCCGTGCGGCCGGACACCATCGCCAAGTTCCTGTTCACCTCGGGCTCGACCAAGATGCCCAAGCCGGTGATCAACACCCACCGCATGTGGTGCGCCAACCTGGTACAGACCACGCTGTCGCTGCCGGCACTGGCCGAGGCGCCGCCGGTCATCGTGGACTGGCTGCCGTGGAACCACACCTTCGGCGGCAACCACAACGTGGGCCTGACGCTGATGCATGGCGGCACGCTCTACATCGACGATGGCAAGCCCACGGCTGCGCTGATCGGCGAGACGCTGCGCAATCTGCGCGAAATCGCCCCCACGGTGTACTTCAACGTGCCCACCGGCTTCGAGATGATCGCGCAGGCCATGCAGACCGATGCCGCGCTGCGCAAAAACCTGCTGTCGCGCGTGCGCCTGTTCTTCTACGCCGGCGCTGGACTGGCGCAGCCGGTATGGGACGCGCTGCACCGCATCGCCGAAGCCGAAATCGGCGAGCGCATCGTCATGGCCACCGGCCTGGGCATGACCGAGTCCGGCCCCTCGGCCATGTTCACCAACAGCCCGGATGTGAAGGCCGGCGACATCGGCGTGCCGGTTCCGGGCATCACGCTCAAGCTGGTCGAAGTCGATGGCAAGACCGAAGTGCGCTACCGCGGCCCCAACGTCACGCCGGGCTACTGGCGTTCGGAGCAGGCCACGCGCGAGGCCTTCGACGAGGAAGGCTATTTCCGCACCGGCGATGCCGTGCTGTGGATCGACCCGTCCAACCCGCACCGCGGGCTGCGTTTCGACGGGCGCATCGCCGAGGATTTCAAGCTGGCTACCGGCACCTTCGTCAGCGTCGGTCCGCTGCGCGCCAAGATCATCGTCGCCGGCGCCCCCTATGTGCAGGACGTGGTGCTGACCGGGCTGAACCAGAAGGAAGTAGGCGCGCTGATCTTCCCCTCGCCCGCCTGCCGCACCCTCAGCGGACTGGGCGCGGATGCCCCGTGGTCGGCGGTGCTGGCCAGCGAGCCGGTGCGCGACCGCATGCAGGCCTTGCTGGACGAGCTGGCCGCGCAGGCCACCGGCAGCGCCAACCGCATCGCCCGCGCCCTGCTGCTGGACGAGCCCCCCTCGATCGACCGTGGCGAAATCACCGACAAGGGATCGATCAACCAACGTGCCGTGCTCAAGCACCGCGACGCGCTGGTGCAGGCCCTGCACGACGGCACCGCGGCCGGCATCCTCCAACCCCGTACCTGAAAGCACCTGCCATGAAAATCGAAGGACATGCCGCGCTGGTCACCGGTGGCGCCTCGGGCCTGGGCGAAGCCACCGCCCGTGAGCTGGCGCGCCTGGGCGCACGGGTCGCGGTGCTGGACGTCAACGCCGTGCAGGCCGAGCAGGTGGCCGCCGACCTCAACGCCCAGTACGGCAACGACCGCGCCGTGGCCTGCCCGTGCGACATCACCGACACCGCCAGCGTGACGGCTGCGCTGCAGCGCGCTGCCGCCGCGCATGGCCCGGCGCGCATCCTGATGAACATCGCCGGCATCGGCACGGCCCGGCGCATCGTGGGCAAGGACGGCAGCCCCGCGCCGCTAGAAGATTTCGAGCGCGTCATCCGCGTCAACCTGATCGGCAGCTACAACATCAGCCGCCTGTTTGCGGCCGAATGCGTGAAATTGCCGCCGCTGCAGGACGGCGAACGCGGCGTGATGCTGTTTACCGCCTCGGTGGCCGCGTTCGACGGCCAGATCGGCCAGCAGGCCTACAGCGCATCCAAGGGCGGACTGGTGGGCATGACGCTGCCCATGGCCCGCGACCTGGCCCAGCACGGCATCCGTGTCTGCACCATCGCCCCCGGCCTGTTTGCCACCCCGCTGATGAAGGAGCTGCCAGCCGAGGTGCAGGCCTCACTGGCCGCCTCCATCCCCTTCCCGAAACGTCTGGGCCAGCCCGAGGAGTTCGCCCAGCTAGCCTGCCACATCGTCACCAACGGACACCTCAATGGCGAGGTGATCCGCATCGACGGCGCGCTGCGCATGGCGCCGCGCTGAAGTTTTTCCACCCCCCACCAGAGGAGACTACTATGCTGCTTCGCCGCCAATTCCTTCAAGTTGCAGCCGCTGCCTCGGCAGTCGGAGGACTTGCACCATGGGCCGTCCGAGCCCAGACAGTCGATCAGGTCAAGATCCTTTACGGTTTTCCCGCCGGTAGTTCCGGTGACAGCGTCGCACGCCGAGTCGGAGAAAAGCTGGCTGGATCGGCTTACACCAAAAATCCTGCCGTCGTAGAAAACAAGCCCGGCGCAGGCGGCCGGATTGCCCTGGAAATCCTGAAGAGCTCGCCTGCCGATGGGTCGGTCATTGCATTGGCCCAGGTTTCCGCGCTGGCCAACTACCCGTACATCTACAGCAAGCTCAACTACACGCCACAGGATTTCGCCCCCATCTCGATTGGCGCCATCATGCAGCACGGCTTGGCCGTCGGCCCCCTGGTCCCGGCCAACGTCAAGACAGTCAAAGACTTTCTGGCCTGGGCCAAAGCCAACCCGAAAGACGCCAGCTACGGCTCGCCCGGTGCAGGTTCGACGCCGCATTTCCTGGGAGCCCTGT
Organism: Hylemonella sp.; assembly: GCA_036846225.1. GTDB lineage: Bacteria > Pseudomonadota > Gammaproteobacteria > Burkholderiales > Burkholderiaceae_C > Hylemonella. The sequence continues at coordinate 2,720 of DAIUCJ010000001.1, read as the reverse complement.
TGGGCATCAACAGCGGGATCGAGCTCAAGCACGTCCCCTATCGCGGCTCTGTTCCGGGCGTCACCGACCTGGTTGGCGGCCAGATCGCGGCCATGGTCACGCCGCATGGAGACTTCATTGCCAATGCCAAGGCAGGAAAACTGCGCATCCTGGCCACTTCCGGCCCCAAGCGTTCCCCCTACGTGCCAGACGTGCCGACTTTTGCCGAATCTGGCTTTCCCGAGTTGACCACTGAGGAATGGTTCGGCTTTTACGCACCAGCCAAAACACCGAAGAACGTGATTGCGGCCGCCAATGCTGCCATCAACGCAGCGCTCAAAGACAAGAGCGTGGTCGATGCGCTGGCTGTCGTCGGCCTGATTCCCCACGGCTCCACGCCCGAGGAAATGGCGCGCTGGCAGGAATCCGAATCCAAGCACTGGGGCCCTCTCATCAAAAAAATCGGCTTCACCGCCGAATCCTGAAGCCACGATGGACTACCAGCCGCGCCCGCACGACATCCAGGCCATCCTGTTCGAGGGCTTGGATGCCCCGGCCCTGCTCGGGGCCCTGCCGCCCTTTGCCGAGGTGGACCGCAGCCTGATCCAGCAGGTGCTGGAGGAGGCCGGCCGCTTCGTGGCCGGGCAGGTCGCCCCGCTGCAGCGCACGGGCGACGAAACGGGCGCGCGCTGGGATCAGGGCCGGGTGACGATGCCGCCCGGCTTTCGGGATGCCTACCAGGCTTTCTGGCAAGCCGGCTGGCCGGCCCTGGCCTGCGCCCCCGAGGACGGAGGCCAGGGCCTGCCCACGGTGCTGGAAGCCGTGCTGTACGAGTGGCTGTCGGCCGCCAACCACGCCTGGACCATGGCCCCCGGCCTGCTGCACGGCGCCTATGAATGCCTGAAGCACCATGGCAGCGCATCGCTGAAAGCCCTCTACCTGCCCAAAATCGCCAGCGGCGAGTGGCTGGCCACGATGTGCCTGACCGAGCCCCAGGCCGGCAGCGACCTGGGCCTGGTGCGCACCAAGGCCACGCCACAGGCCGATGGCGGCTACGCCTTGAGCGGCACCAAGATCTTCATATCGGGTGGCGAACACGACCTGACCGACAACATCGTGCACCTGGTGCTGGCCCGCCTGCCCGACGCACCGCCGGGCTCCAAAGGGCTGTCGCTGTTGCTCGCCCCCAAAATCCTGCCCGACGGCCGCCGCAACGGCATCCACTGCGAGCGCATCGAGGAAAAAATGGGCCTGCACGGCAGCCCCACCTGCGTGCTGCGCTTCGAAGGCGCCACTGGCTGGCTGGTGGGCGAGCCCCACCGCGGACTGCAGGCCATGTTCGTGATGATGAACGCCGCGCGCCTGCACGTGGGGCTGCAGGGCATCGGTCTGCTGGATGCGGCCTGGCAGAAAGCCAGCGCCTATGCTGCCGAGCGGCGCCAGCTGCGCGCACCCGGCGCCAGCGACACCAGCCCGATCCAGGACCATCCGGCCATCCGGCGCATCCTGCAGACCCAGCGTGCCTGGATCGACGGCGGGCGGCTGCTGGCCTATCGCACCGCCATCGAACTGGACATGGCCAAACACCATCCGGATGCCGCACGCCGGGCCGCCGCCCAGCGCTGGTGCAGCCTGGTGACCCCGGTGCTCAAAGCAGCCTGGACGCGCCAGGGCTTTCTGGGTGCCAGCGACTGCCTGCAGGTGTTCGGTGGCCACGGCTACGTGCGCGAATGGGGCATCGAGCAGATCGTGCGCGATGCCCGCGTGACCATGATCTACGAGGGCACCAACGAAATCCAGGCCATCGACCTGCTGGTGCGCAAGGTGCTGCCCGATGGCGGCGCCGCGCTGGCGCAGCTGATCGATGCGCTGGAGCAGGAAACCGATGGCGCGCCGGTGCGCACGCGCCTCGCCGCCCTGCGCCAGCTGGCCCGCGAGCTGGCCCAGGCCGCGGCACGGCAGGCCGAGCTGCCTTACAGGGTGGCCGACGACTTTCTGCAGGCCACCGCGCTGGCTCTGCTGGGTTGGGCCGGCCAGCGCCTGCACGCCCGCCTGCCTGACTGGTCCGCAACCGCCCAGGCCCTGCACACCTGGGTGCTGCCGGCCTTCGAGCTGCACACCGGCATCATCCGCCAGCAGTTGCAGGCCGCGGCTTCGGCTGCGGCCGCGGCGGAGGCGGCGCCTGCAGCGGCATGAACAAGAAGACCACCCGGTCCGCCCGCGCCACGCCCGCCCCGGCAGCCGTCGAGCAGGTGGACACCCGCTTCCTCGAAAGCCTGATGGGCTACAACACCCGGCGGGCCTCGCTGGTGATCATCGACGCCTTTTTGCGGCACATGGCCGTCTATGGTCTGCGCCCGGTCGATTTTTCGGTGCTGTCGCTGATCGCCCACAACCCAGGCATCACCTCGCGCCAGCTGTGCACGGCGCTCAACATCCAGCCGCCCAATCTGGTGGGCCTGATCAACCAGCTGCAGCGGCGCGAGCTGATCACGCGCCGCCCCCACCCGCACGACGGCCGCGCCATGGGCCTGCACCTGACTGCGGCCGGACGCAAGCTGGTCAAGCAGGCCGAGGTGACTGCCGCCGAGCTAGAAACCGAGGCCACCGCGCACCTCAGCGAAGAAGAGCGCCAGACCCTGATCCGCCTGCTCAAGAAAATCTATCTGTGAGGCGGATTTCACGGAATGCAGGCCGAACCGGCCTGCCAGCCGGGCCTGCCATCACTCGCCAGCTATTAT